>NZ_JABXKP010000031.1 GCF_017114985.1 Nostoc sp. JL33
CTGATTTCTTTCCGTTAACATCACCTTTCAACCAACGGTCAAAAGCTATCTCTACAAAATGGTGATTCATCATCGACCCCTGTCTACGACACGCTGCGCGAACGCCGTGTCAATCCTACGGATTGAATTAGTTAGGGGTCAATTCTTCATCACCCAAAAAATTCACCCCACACTCCTAAAAGTGAGTGTGGGGCTTCTTTTCGTTTAAGCTAAATAAGCGTATGGTTGCATTTTTACAAGAGGATTAATGGCAAATTTGCCTTGATTCTTTGAAGAATAGCTAATTTGCCTAAACTTTTCTTGAATACTTTCCCTCAAAATAGAAGAAGCTAGTTCTTCAACACAGGACTTACGCACGAATTAGGGAATAACGAACCGCAGAGGCGCAGAGGACACGGAGAAATCAGAGTTTGGGAGATATTTTGCGTAAGTCCTACAACAGATATTTATTTGAAAGCAGCAGCTTTAATTAGAGATTCTTGAGTTTCCTGAGTGATGTAAATATTAGTACCAATCATTGTTAACTCTCTCTACTTTTTTAGATGATATCAAACATGATCAGCAAAAATTTTAGTCATGTAATGTTGGGTTTCCTGACTCTACTCAACTGACGAGATCGGCGATCGCTTCTGAAGTAGAAACTACGCTTTCAGGTTGATAGCGGATGCCAGCTTGCTTGAAGCGATGTAAAGCTTCACCCAAGCGATCGCAGTCGGCAATTAAACTGATCCTTACATAACCCTCACCTGCAACTCCAAAGGCATTACCTGGAGTCAGGACAACGCCTGTTTGCTGCAACACGTTCAGGGCAAAATCTGTGGAACCAACGCCAACGGGACACTTCACCCAAAGATACATTGTCGCCTTGGTTTTGGGGATATCCCAACCCAACTCTCCTAATCCTTGAATCAGGAAATCGCGGCGGGTACTGTAGCGTTCTTGTACCTCGTGCAAATACACATCTGGCAGTTGTAAAGCAGTTTCGGCTGCTGTTTGTAAGGCAGCAAAAATGCCGTAATCTAAGTTAGTTTTCAGCGTCCGCAAACCTTGAATTATATGCCGATTACCCACCACAAACCCAACGCGCCAACCAGCCATATTGTAGGTTTTCGATAAGGTGTGAAATTCCACACCAATATCTTTCGCACCAGGAATTTCTAACAAGCTAGTGGGTTGATAACCATCAAAAGCTAACTCGGCATAACACAAGTCATGCACCAGCATAATTTCATATTTATGGGCGAAGGCGACGATTTCTTCAAAAAATTCGCGGGGTGCGGTGGCAGCAGTCGGATTGCTGGGATAGTTGAAATAGAGAATTTTAGCTTGTTTAGCGATTTCGTCAGGAATCGCAGCTAAATCAATTAACCAGTCATTTTCTGGTTTGAGAATCAAGCTGTAGATTTTCCCGCCAGCGATCGCCGGGCCGCGAAAATGGGCGGGATAAGCGGGGGAAGGAACCAGAACTAAATCACCAGGGTTAACATAGGCGATCGCTAAATGGGTTAACCCTTCTTTAGAACCGAGTAGCGGTAAAGCTTCGCTATCAGGATCGAGAACCACACCATAACGGCGATGATACCAGTTGGTGATCGCACGGCGAAAACTAGCAGTCCCTTCAAAAGGAGGATAACCGTGATTAGCGGGATCTTTCAAGGCTGCGATCGCTGCTTCTACTACTGGTGCTGGCGTTGCACCATCGGGGTTTCCCATACCCAAATCAATTAAATCTAAACCTTGTTCCCGTGCTTTAGCTTTCAGTTCATCTAAACGGGCAAATACATAAGGTGGCAGTTTTTGTATGCGTTCTGCTGGGACAATCCAATTTAAACTCATAAAACCTCGTCACTGATTCCCTTGGGCGAAACTCGATTTATAAGGCTGCGCCGTGCGGAGGTTCCCTCCGTTGAGGCGACTGCCGTAGTATCCCTACTATCTATAGGTGCAGTGGTAGAAACCATTGCCGCCATCAACTGTTCTGGCGCGACTTTAAATGGTAGTCGATGGATGTCAGAATTAGGAACTAGAGCAATTTCAACGGCTGTTTGCAACTCGCCTAATGTAATATTGCCCAATCCCAAATCACTTAATTTTTGGGGTAGTCCAATTTCTGCGTAGAACTTTAACAACTGTTGCCGTGCTGATGCTGCTAGTTGATTGCCTTGTAGCATTTCTTCTAAACGCAGTTGTACCAAAATTCCAAAAGCAACCTTTTCGCCATGAATACTGCCATGTCCCGAAATGTGCGTTAAACCATTATGCACCGCATGGGCAGCAACTGTGCGACACTGCGCCCCTCCAAGTCCCCCAACTACGCCAGCGAGTAAAACAGTAGCATCTACGACTTCTCGCCAAACTTCACTACCTGGTTCTTTGATGGCGGCGGCTGACTTTTGCAAGAGGATATCTCGCAAAACTCGTGCTTGTTGCACCGCAGCAATAATTAAAGTGTCTTGCGAATGCCCACTGCTAACTGAGGCTTCATACCACTTAGCGATCGCATCACCAATTCCAGCTACTAAAGTATGTTGTGGTGCAGTTTTAATCAAGTCATAATCGAGTATCAGTAAATCGGGACATCTAGAAAGCCCCACATCGTAGAGAAATGCCCCATCTTCCGAATAAACATTCGACAAGGCGCTCCAAGCTGCACAGGTAGCCCCGGAAGTCGGAATTGTCACCACTGGCAACTGTAACTGCTGCGCGACTAATTTCGCTGTATCTAGGGCTTTGCCGCCACCAACACCGATAATCAGATCAGCTTTATGTTCTTTTGCCCTCTTCTGTAAAGATTTCAGGCTAGCTTCGCAGCAATCTGCACCATAAGTAGCTTGGGCAGTATGTAACTGTTGCGTTTCTAAAAATGGTTGCATTTGTTGGCTGATGGCGAGAGTAGACTCACCTGCCACAATTAAGGGACGACTTCCCAAACAGGCGATCTCTGCTGCGGCTGTTTGCAACACCCCAGAACCACGGATTACTTTTGCTGGGGCAACTGTGAGCGTAAATAACGAACTAGAGGTTTGAGTAGACAAAGAAGGTTCAGTAGAAAATTTATTGGACATATAATCTAGTTTGCCAAAACTTTGATATTTCTTAATCAAATAGACGGGTGATCAGGAATACTTGTTGCCAAGCTGGTTTTTGCATGGCTCCAACCTTACACCCGGCTGATCTGGATTTGAGCCAAGCAATGAAATAGACAAAGCCTGTTGCCGACTGATTGAGTAGTTTGACGAATCGCACTAAATCTATGATGCCCATCCACCTGAAATTCCGAACTATCAAAGTTTTGAATAACCGTATGATTAATTCACATTACCATTGTCAGATTCTCAAGAAAAGCAATCAAGAATTGATCATGTATAGGTGGTCATGCTATTTCATCCAATCCTTAGCTACAGATACATCAGGGGCGTGTAAATATACGCCCCTCTGCTCCTTTTAAGCGGTAGGTTTTGGCAATTGGGCGAAATTGTCTGTGTAAATTTGGACTGTGATTGGGGAATTTTGATGAGAAACGAGCGATCGCTTCACCTCACCCAAGTAAACTGGTACAGAAATCCCTGGTTCCGGGTGAATAACGGTACGGGCGCGAACTGTCAACTGATCGTCTTCCCGTGTACCTGAGCGACCATAAGAAAACAGATTACTAGCTGCTTGACGTAAAGTTGTTTCTACTTGTGTGGGTGTAATTTGGGGTGATGTGGCAATCACCGCTTGTGTTGATCCATTGTCATAAACTAGAGTGTACCGGACTGCTCCTGGAATCACAGTCCGACTCAAGGGGACTATCGAGAGTGCAAATAAACCACCCGTCACCACCAGCATAAAGCCAGTTGTACCCACCAGCCGAAAGCGGATGCCCCATTTGAGAATAAAAGCCAAAGCTGCTAAGGCTGCGAATACCAAGGTAGCTATACCTGACCATTGGGTGTACTGAAGAAAGTTAGCTGTTGTGAGCATAAGTTGGTTAGTGAGGCGTATTTTTTTTATTACCTATAGCTATTAGAGCAGAAAGCTCATCAGAGGCAAGGTGACTCAGGAACTGCGATTCTACGCATGAATTCCACGACTTGAAGCCGTGGACTCGTCAAGGAATTCCGTAGTGATCTTTTCGATTAGGCGGGGAATGTATAAAACATCTTCTGGTGAATGCGTCAACGCGGATCTTAATGGAGTCGCCAATATTTTAGCAAAAGTAAGTACAAGACTAGGTTTAGACCTCAGTCGAGTAGGTAGGGGTTGCTTGACGCAACCTATGCGGTTCTACGCATGAATCCCACCTCCTCAAGGGGTGGGAGCGTCAACGAGAGCTTACACCATAAGGGGTTATGGTAGTTTCTGATGCCAATCAGAATATTGGGCGCGATCGCAGTCAGAATAAAGTTTAAACTTGCGTTTAGCCTAAGTTTAGCGGTGAAATGGAGCCAACCTCAGAACAGTATTGGCTCACCAGAGACGATATGAAAATTTTTAGATGTCTGCAACTTAGTTTGAACACTATCAATGATTGCCGGCCAATCAGCATCTCTGTTCCATTCGGAGTGAATCCTGGTTTTAGTTACCGCGTCGTAGAGGTTACAAAAAACCACATTCTCTTTTCCAGCAATTGCAGCGATAATCAGGGGCTTGGAAAAGTCCTGAACTAGTAATACAGCTAAAAGGAAAGTTTTAGCAAAGTTCGTTTCTATCCCAGTCCTCACAACATAAATTTCATCCGCTCTCACAAATATGTCTAATTTAACGTTGTCCTTTCCCTTAAATTCTGTCGTTTTTAATTTCAGTTCAGATATATACCCAGTTAGCCCTGTTTGTTGGACAGGAATAGTTTTATCATTATTGATATCGTAGTTATACCACAGGTAAGATTCCCCGTTTAATTCTCCACTTTTCACATACAAATAGATAGGTTCTGGCGGGTTACAAAGACCTAGTTTAATTTCAGCAATCATGTTTTATGTTCCTTTATGAAAGATAAAAATTTTTAAGATATTCCGTCAAATTCAATATTTTTTAAAATTCTGCTTAACTGAAGAAAAATAATAAATTAGGACTTACGCATTGACAAGAAATACCAAATATGAATCAAGGTTAAAAACCATATCTTTCGTAAGGGCACAGCAATGCTGTGCCCTTACAGCATGGTCTATTTACGTAGTTTACCGCCGTAGGCATCGCAGAATAATTAAGAAAAGCCTGAAACAACCGGGAGCATCCTTAATTCACATCACGATGCATTTGTACAGTGCGTAAGTTTTATAAATATACAAAAGGGCATCTACAAGAGATGCCCGTCATGCAGAAAAACCACAAAGGGTTGTCCCTACACCTTCCCAACAATCAGCAACAGGAACTAATTAAGTACTAGCCCCGTTCTATAGTAATATTATTTACTCTAAAATCAGAAAAGGCATCAGTGTATGCACTGAAAAGTAACTAATGGCTATTCTCGACGCCTAACTAATTTGACGTGAATTCGACGGCTCATATAGTGTCCGCCTAATTAGCCCAATCAAAAGACCTCTAAGAGATTTTACTACGCAAAACGCCCCTCTTCGACTCCCAGAGGAACAGAGAAGTTCGTCGAACTCACGGATGAGATGCAAGCCTGTCTTGTTGCTTATAACGATGTGCTACTCCACAAATGCCAGCCAAAATTAACCATGAAAGCGTATTCAAACGAAAATCAAATAGGGTTACATCTACTGTATTGAATAGAACCCATCCAACAAAAGCCAGAAGATAACTGAAAAATATCAATCTGTCTTCTGTATTCATATATTTTGACTTTCGTAGTAATTGAACACCTGTAATCAAAATCCAAGCGAGTAAACCACAAAATAAAAAAGTACTCGGAAAACCAGTTTCAGCAGATAACATCAAAAACAAGTTATGGGGATGACCCAAGGGAATCTGCATCTGCGCTTTGTAGAGTCCACTAAAACTGCGTAACCCCCAGCCAGTCAAAGGATGTTTCTCAGCTAAAGACCAGGCAAAGTCCCACTGAGTTTTTCGCATTAAAGCGACTGGTCTACCTGGATACATATCGTCATTTAACCTTGCCCAAAAGAAAGCAGGAACGTACTGACGAAAAAATTGAGCCACTGGCGAGGGAGAAAAAGCTGCCAAAAGCACACTAGCGACGATCGCAGCAACGCCACCCACAAGAACGCGCCAACCTTGGTAGAGTGCATAAGCTAAACAGGCAAGAATAGCGATCGCCCACCCATTGCGCGAATTGGTAAAAATCAAGGCAATGAAATTTGTAATCATCGCCACAGTTAGGAAGAGGAGGGGGAGTGGGAAGTTGGGAGTAGAGAAATGGGGGAGGAATGACTTTTGAACGGCAGCTACTCTACTTGGGTAGACCCCAGACGCGTCCTTGGCGTCTCCCCAACTCCAAAAGACGCTGCTTGGCGTTGGGAGAAGACCGCGCTGTTTGGTCTTGGCTGTTAGTTGCTGATAGTTTTCTAGCCACAACCCTAAACCAAGGATGAAAATTATTGCTAGATAAGCAGCGAAGGTGTTAGCGTGCAAGAAGAGTGAAGCGATGCGACCTGGCGGATTTCCTCCTGGTCTGATCGTCCAAGCAAAGACAATCCACAAAACCTCGAACTTCAAACTCCAGCCTAAAAATAACTGTCCCAAGCCGATAATCGCTACCGGCATGGAACCAATTACCAAAATCCAAGCCATTTGCCGCAATTGGGCAAATGTTTGAATCAGAGTGCTATGAGCAGCGAAAAGTAAAAAGAATGGTAATAAATTAAATAAGCCGACGAAAGCTGCTGTCTTGTCTTGGGCAAACCCAGCAGTCACGATCAGCAATACACTCAAAAGGGCAAATCCCCAGTTGAGGGGGCGGCGGCTAATTTTGCGGTATTGTTTCAGTAAAGTTATTAATGAGACAAAACCTATAGTCACAGCCCCCAAAAAAGGACTCAATGGGAAGATTAACAGTGCCCATAGAGAGTAGTTCCAAGAAGATTGCCAACGAGACTTG
Organism: Nostoc sp. JL33; assembly: GCF_017114985.1. Taxonomy (GTDB): domain Bacteria; phylum Cyanobacteriota; class Cyanobacteriia; order Cyanobacteriales; family Nostocaceae; genus Nostoc. The sequence continues at coordinate 7,007 of NZ_JABXKP010000031.1, forward strand.
AAATAGTCAAAAACTTTGTTCAAGCTGGCTCCCAACATTCCTCACGAGTGAGGCGAATTTGAGCTAAGGCGAAGATGGTAGGGATGATTCGACCATAGTTAGTGGCGATCGCTCTCCACCCTAAATCCGCAAAAAACCAAGTCCACATTATCGGCCCAATCACAGCAAACATCGTGCGGGCTGCCCCATAACGAGCTGCACTCACTGTCATACCCCGTTGCGCCATTTGCATAGATACATAGCTTTGAAATTGCGTTGCAGCTGCTTCTGAGCCTGTAATCACCGCTTGTTTAGCTACTTCATAGGTAGCAAAGTGGATGGCAAATTGACGGGCAATTTGCTTAAGTACAACTGGCTGAAGCATGGAAGTAACAGCTAGAGCACTACCGCCTTTGAAAAGTAACCCCAAGGGGTCACGTTGCAATAAAAGTGGTAGCGGTTGTTTTAGTTCTGATTTGAGCAGCTGACGCTGCACTTGTACAGTCAATTTTTGCTTTTCCTGTTCAGGCAATTTTTTCCACACCTGTCCTAGCAGATGCAAAAATACTTCTGCTTCTAAATCAATAGTTGCCAGCTGATTAGAATAGGGAATTTTTAGATACTTACATACTTGAACTAACGCTTGTCGATAAGTTACCTCGCCTGTACGTCCCCGCAATACTGTTATCCCATCTGCCGCCAAAAAGCGAAAGCGACCCTCTAATGCGTCTAACCAAGCTTTGCGGTCTTGGCTTTGCACTTCGATGGGTTCGGGTGTGTGTACATAGTCTAGGGGATTGAACTTACGACTAAATAGAATCGCCGTTAAATCTTGCAATTCTTCTTCGGTCGCTAACTCTAGCGCCGCCCTCATTTCATCCAATTTACCATCCTCCCTTCCGTGCAACTTTCTGTACCTTATTCTACTATTAGCTTTCAGCAGTCATTAGTAATAATTTTGGACTTTGATCAATACCTTTGCCGAAAAAAGAGTATGAAGAGAGGGCTGATCTAGTAGAGTTATTGTCTTCCACAACGACAACTCAGGTGCGATCGCCAGCTATTAAGAATGAGTTACGAAAAAATTTGGGCGATACCTACGGCTGGCTACGCCTACGCCTGGCTTGTGTGGCGACTGAAAACTCCTATGAGCGATCGCCATAGTAACCTATAATTATTGATAAATTTTATGATTAATATTAGCGATGACAGTTATCTTAACTAGCGAAGATTGGAAACAACTGTGGTCATAAGCTACACACAACAGTCTCCACAACCTCGCGTTGGCGTAGCCCTTCTCTTAAGCAAGCTGCGCGATCGCGGACTCGTTGGCGAAGCCTAAGAAGAGAAGAGGCTACGCGATCGCCAAAAGCCAATGCTCAGACTTCTCTGGGCGCGGGACTAATAAAAACTTTGAAACCCGCGATCGCGGGTTTTGCTTGTATAGCCACGTATTTTCTAAAGCGATTAGTTAAAATTAAGATTGTTGAATCTCCTCTTGTAAAACTTGAATTTGCTCAATAGATAATTCAGTAACTTGAGCAATTTGCTCTAAACTCATTCCAATTCGCAACAAATTTAAAGCCAATTTTCTTGTTGTTTCTGCTTTGCCTTTGGCTTCACCTTCTGCTTTACCTTTGGCTTCGCCTTCTTCTAGGATTTCTTGATAAATGACTGATTCGCGCATAATCTCACTCCTGAAAATCTTCCTAATTACATCTTTCTTTAACACCAGACCTGCTAGAATGCCACTGGCAGCAGCTATATTTCTTTGTAGCTGGCGATGCCTGCGGCGGGCTACGCCTACGCTAATTGCTTCAACTGCTTTGGCTATTTGGGTTAATACCATTGTAGGATCGTTTGTTTGACTTAACACGGCAAAGGGTAATAAACCTGGAATACTCATAAACCTGTCTGTAGGTTGTTCCCACAGGCGTATTACCTCAAACTGATGGTAAGTGTTGTTTAATCTAAAACTGTTTTCACTGACTAATTCTGAACTTGTTTTTCTCAAATAGATTACTATTTGGCGCATTTCTTTGTTAGGAAAGCGGCGATAAACCCTAACCCGATAATCTAACATCCTAAAGGGGATATCTTCATCAGCATCGGTTTGAAATTCGGTATGGAGAACTAAATCATCAGATTGCAATAAGATTAATGAATCGGCGCGGCAGTCGCCTCAACGGGGGGGGAAGCCCCGCACGGCGCTGCCTTGCGAATTGGTTCGCTTGATAATTCAGTAGGGCTAAGTTCTGTTAATTTAACCGGTGAACCTAGTAACCATGTTGCTAAATCATCTTTGAAGTTTTCGGCAATGAATTTACAGATATTGTCATACATGGCAGCTTTAAAGAAATTGTATATAGTTTTTAGAATATGCGAATATGCCTGCAATAAATTTCTCATCTCTGTAGGATAGGTGTCTTGCATAGCCGACAAGGAATATAAAAGGTAACAGTAGAGATGTAAATATAATGTTAATGTTACTTCTCAACATCGGGAATGAACGATATGCCATAGAAAGCCGACAGGTTGTAGAAGTAATACCACTTGTCCTGCTCAAAACTTTGCCCCACCAGCCTGAGTATATCGCTGGTGTTTTTAACTATCGCGGACGCATTGTACCAGTAATCGATTTATGCCAGTTGATGCGTGGCAAACCCTCGCGTGAGTACCTGAGTACTAGGATTGTATTAGTCAATTATTGGGTGAGTAATAATACAGAACTTAAGGCTCCTTATATTTTGGGTTTGATGACAGAACAAGTTGTAGAAACATTACATAAGTCTGAGTCTGAATTTGTTAATCCCAATATCCAGATAGATACAGCGCCATATTTGGGCAAAATGATTGTAGACGACCAAGGGATGATTCAGTGTCTTCGTGTTGAGTACTTATTCTCAGAAGCACAGCAAGTCAATCTCTTGCCAGAAAGCGATCGCAATACTGGATTTTAGATTGGTCTGAAGACTCAATAAATGGCACAATCTGTGATTGAAGCTTTACTAAAAAGCAAGATTGGTTTAGATGCAAACTCTATTGGTAGTGATGCGATCGCAAGTGCAATATCTCAACGCATGGCAGATTGCGGTATAAGGGATATTGCTAACTACTTGGGGAAATTGCAGGCATCTACCCAGGAATGGGAAGCACTGATTGACAGCGTAGTTGTTCCAGAAACTTGGTTTTTTCGAGAACCAGAATCTTTTGCATTTCTGAAGCATTATGTATTATCTGAGTGGTTGCCAGCAAATCCACAGGGCGTACTGCGGGTTTTGAGTGTGCCGTGTGCAACAGGTGAGGAACCATATTCCATTGCGATCGCTCTATTGGAAGCAGGATTAAATCCTACAAACATTCAGATCGATGCTGTTGATATTAGCAAAAAGTGCCTGCTAAAAGCTCAACGAGCAATCTACAATCAATACTCGTTTCGGGGCAATAACCGATCATTTCAAGAGCGCTATTTTCAGCCAGATGAGGCAGGATACCAGCTGTCTGAACAGGTGAGATGCATAGTGAATTTTATTAATGGCAACTTGGCAGATCCGGCTTTTCTTGCTGACACGCCGCTTTATGATCTAGTTTTTTGCCGTAACCTGTTGATTTACTTCGATATGACCACAAAAGAGCGCACCATTCAAGTCTTAGAAAGGTTGCTAAGGCCAGAAGGCTTGTTATTTGTTGGACATGCTGAAACTTGGTTATTGTTTAAAACTGAATTTGTCTCAGTTCGTCAACATTCAGTAGTTGCTCATCGAAAGTCGAGAGTGTGCGAAAATGTTCGCAAAAGTCATCATCCCAATCTTCAAGGACAAAGCTTTACAGGCAAAAATATAGATGTTCTCAACAAGCGACAGCTACCGAAAAAACCCCATTCCAAGTTTGCCGCACCAGAGAGGTTAAATGTTGCTCCCCAGAACCCCATATCGCCAAAAGACCTAAAGGTAAATTTGTTAGAAACAGCTAGAGCTTTAGCCGACCAAGGTTCGTTGAATGAGGCGGTTAAACTATGCAACGACTATCTCAACCAAAATCAGGTGAGTACTGAAGCATATCTTTTACTCGGTCAGGTGCAGCAAGCGATGGCACTAAATGAGCCGGCGGCACAATCTTTTCAAAAAGCAATTTATTTACAACCTACTCACGAAGAGGCGCTGACTCATCTGGCATTACTCAAAGAATATCAAGGAGATGCTGATAGTGCTAATCTTCTCTGGCAACGAATTTACCGATTAACGAAGCATAGGTAGTGAGGAGATCAAGTAGGAGGCAATACTGCGTAGGTTTTCCCTAGACTTTGACAGATTAACGAAGGTCAGACACAAATCCAATCGGCAGAACGGTTACTATTTGATCCTGAAGTCACTGTTAGTGAAAGACAGGGTGCAATAGCTCAAATCGAGGACGCTTGGAAACAGATTAAGGAAGGCGTTAAACAGTATGAAGCAACGCCATTAACCGAACAAGAAAAAAAAGAATATGACTTACTTAAAGAACAACTGGATGCTTGGCAGAAAGCCCATGAGAAATTGTTAGACCTTGAACAACAGTTCAATCAACTTGGTGTTCGTAATCCTTGGAAAAAACTAATTGAGTTAATGCGTCAAGGGAAATCAGCTGATTTTGCCACTATTCAAGCGGCAATTCAATTACGTAATCGCATGGATTCTGAGGGAGCAAATAAGGAGGAACCGTTATTTAAAATAACTGACGAGCAAGCAGGCAAACTTTTAAAACTTAATGAAGGTTACATATCAGAGCTACAAAAAGATGTCGAACAAAATGTAGCTCGCAGCATTTTCTGGATTTGTGTAGGAATTTTCATTGGCCCGACAACTGCAATTATTTTGGGGGTTATAATCGCTCGACAAGTTGCATTTCAGATTATTAGTCAGATTATGGGTGTCGTTGGGCTTGCAGAGCAAATTTCCACGGGTAACTTAACAACTCAGGTCAAGGCTGACCCCAACAGCAAAGATGAAATGAATAGACTCTTAAGTGCTTTCCAAACTATGACTCAGAATCTGAATACTCTGATTCGTCAAGTACAGCATTCAGGCATTCAAGTAACTACCTCAGCTACTCAAATAGCAGCTTCAGGTAAACAATTAGAAGGGACGCTCATTGAGCAAGTAGCTTCTACTAATGAGGTAGCTGCCGCTACCAAAGAAATTTCCGCTACCTCTAGGGAATTAGTAAGTGCAATGGAACAAGTTGCAACCATTTCCCAAATCACAACTACAGCAGCGAATGATAGCCAAAAAGATATAGTGCGGATGGAAACCACTATGCGGCAGTTAGCAGAAGCCACTAATGCTGTTGCTGCCCGACTGGGAGTAATTAGCGAAAAGGCAAACAACATTAATACTATCGTCGTCACAATTACCAAAGTGGCAGACCAAACGAATCTGTTGTCATTAAATGCTGCGATCGAAGCCGAAAAAGCTGGAGAGTATGGTTTGGGCTTTGCTGTAGTTGCTAGAGAAATTCGCCGACTAGCAGATCAAACTGCCGTTGCTACCCTCGACATTGAGCAGATGGTGAAGCAGATGCAATCGTCAGTCTCTACAGGTGTGATGGAGATGGACAAGTTTGCCGCAGAAGTAGGGCGGAGTATAGAAGATGTTGCCAACATCAATACACAGGTTGGGCAAATTATCCAGCAAGTGCAAGACTTGAATCCGCGATTTGAGTTTGTCAACCAGGGTATGGAAACCCAATCTGTGGGAGCGCAACAAATTAGTGAGACGATGGTGCAGTTGAGCAGCAGCTCGGTGCAAACTGCGGATTCCTTGCGGGAAATTAATCATGCGATCGCCCAACTTAACCAAGTGGGACAGGGATTACGTCAAGAGATTGCCCGCTTTCAGGTGAAAACAGAAGACGCTATACCATTGATTCACCAAATCTCTTGATTAACCCTTATGAACCCGATCGCTACTCCATTAAATATTGAACGTTGTTGGAATTCTATCGGCATTCAGGGCGATCGCACTTGTCCCCAATTAGCCACTTATACCCATTGCCGCAATTGCCCCGTTTACTCTACTGCTGGTCGTCATTTGCTAGAGCGCTCTATACCTGAAGATTATCGGCAAGAGTGGACTGAGTTACTGGCTAAATCTAGAGTCGATGAAAATTCCCAGATATCCCATGCTTTACCCACAACTCAAATGACGGTTGTAATTTTTCGTCTGCAACGAGAATGGCTAGCACTTTCTGCCCAAATCTTTAAAGAAATTTCCCCTCCGAGTGTGATTCATACCCTACCGCATCGCAGCAACCAAATCCTGCGGGGATTGGTGAGTATCCGAGGCGAATTGCTCTTGTGTATCTCTTTGAGTCATCTGTTGAATTTGGAAGTTGCCGATACAGCAGTAGAAACGCTGAGTCCAGTGGTGTATTCGCGCCTAGTGGTGCTGGAAAAGGCAGGTAACACTTGGGTCTTTGCTGTAGATGAACTTTATGGAGTACACCGATTTCACCGGGATGAATTACAAGATGCGCCTAAGAGTCTGACTCAAACCTATACTCAAGGATTATTCCACTGGCAACCGGACGGGAAGCAAATCGAGCGATTCCTTTCCTGCGGAACGCTACGCGAACGGAGAGCTACGCTAACGCACAGTGTCAGCTATTTAGATGATGAATTATTATTTACCACCTTGGCTAGGAAGGTGCAGTGATCAAAAACCTAACACCCCAACCCCCTTCCCTACTAGCGTTGGGGGAGTTAAATTCTCTTCTACTTGTAGGAGAGGGGTTCTTCCAGGATTAATGAATCGGTGTTCTAGGAAAACTTGTAATGTTAGAAGAATTTGATGTCAGCAATCTTTCCTTGCTTGATCTATTCAACATGGAAGTAAAAGCTCAAGTTGTGGTGTTGAATGATTGCCTATTGGCACTGGAGACGAAGCCCGATCCCCAAAAAGAATTGGCAGCCTTAATGCGGGCAGCCCATTGCATCAAAGGCGCTGCCCGAATTGTCCAAATTGAATCGGCTGTCAACGTTGCCCATGTGATGGAAGACTGTTTTGTTGCGGCTCAAGAAGGAAAAGTTATCTTAACTGCCGATCGCATTGATGTGTTGCTGCAAGGGGTAGATATGCTCCTGCATATAGCTGAAACGGTTACAGTTAACCCAAATTTGCAGATATTAGAAGATGTTGGCATTGAATCGCTAGTGAGTGCGATCGCTAATATCCTAACTCCAGAGGCAACCTCTACAGAAATTCATCCCCTACTAATAACAGCGCAGTTAGAAGAGAACCAACAGACACCCCTTGTTTCCCCACCCCCGCTAAATATCTCCAAATTTCCAGAAGAACTAGGCATCACCCCAAATCGGGCGGTGCGAATGAGTACTGAAAATCTGAATCGCTTGATGGGTTTAGCAGGAGAGTCTTTAGTTGAGGCGAACTCCTTAGAACCATTTGCCAACTCTTTGCTGAAGCTGAGAAGCAAGCAGGGGGAATTGTCCAACCTGCTGGAGAACTTACAGGAATTATTAGGCAACTATCATCTGAATCGGCAAATTAAAGAAAACTTAAGTGCAGCCGATCAAAAAGCTAAAGAATGTTACCAGATGATCAGCGATCGCCAAAACGAACTAGAAGTATTTTCTCAGCGTTCTGCTAACCTTGCCCATCGCCTGTATCAGGAAATTATTGCTACCCGGATGTGTTCCTTTGCTGATGGGGGACAGGGATTTGGGCGAATGGTACGTGACTTAGCAAGACAATTGGGTAAACGGGTGAAACTGGAAATCTTTGGTAAGTCTACTTTAGTAGATCGAGATATTCTAGAACGTCTGGAAGCTCCCTTGACTCATATCTTACGGAATGCGATCGATCATGGCATCGAACCGCCCCAAGAGCGTCTAGCAGTAGGAAAGCCAGAAGAAGGAATTATTCGCATTGAAGTTAACCATCGCGCCGGAATGCTGTTTATCACTGTTTCAGATGATGGACGGGGAATCGATATGGAGTTTTTGCGCCAAGCAGTCATCATCAAACAACTGACAAACCCGGAAATGGCCGCCCAACTTACCGAAGTCGAGTTAATGGAATTCCTGTTTTTACCTGGTTTCTCCACAACCCAAACTGTCACCGAAATTTCGGGTCGAGGTGTGGGGCTGGATATAGCCCATAGCACAGTGCGGGAAGTTGGCGGAACGCTGCGGGCGGTTTCTGTGTTGGGAAAGGGCATGACCTTTCACTTGCAGTTACCGCTAACGTTATCTGTGATTCGCACCTTGTTGGTGGAAATTGCTGGCGAACCTTATGCCTTTGGGCTGACACGTATTGAACAGGTAGTCATCTTGCCCAAGTCTAATATTGCTCTATCGGAAAATCGCCCATTTTTCCTGATAAATAATCAACCTGTGGAGTTGATTTTGGCAAGTCAAGTTTTAGAGTTACCCTCGACTGCGGTGAATATAGAATCGCTCTCAGTTATTGTAATTAGCGATCGCCTTAACCGTTATGGATTAGTTGTAGATCGGTTTCTCGGTGAGTGCAGTTTGGTTGTCCGACCTTTAGATCCCCGCCTTGGTAAAGTCGCCAACATTAGCGCCGCCGCCCTGATGAATAATGGTTCACCAGTGTTGATTGTCGATGTCGAAGATTTGGTACGTTCCATTGCGAAGGTATTTTCCAGTGGACAACTCTCTCAAGTAAATCAATCTGCTCATCAAGCAGTTACCAAAGTTTACAAGCGAGTGTTAGTGGTGGATGATTCGATAACTGTGCGCGAAATGGAGCGCAAACTCTTGGAAAACAATGGTTATAAAGCGGAAGTCGCAGTTAATGGCATTGATGGTTGGAATGCAATCCGTAGCGGCGATTATGACTTGGTGGTGACAGATATTGATATGCCCCGGATGAATGGCTTTGAACTTACTAGCCAGATCAAAACTCATGCCAAGTTGAAGCAAATACCCGTGATTATCGTATCTTATAAAGACCGGGAAGAAGACCGATTGCAAGGGTTAGAAGCAGGTGCAGACTACTACCTGACTAAGAGTAGCTTTCATGATGAGACTCTGTTAAAGGCGGTGATTGATTTAATTGGAGAGGCATAAATCAATTTTAGATTTTGGATTTTGGATTTGGGATTAAAAGTCTTTATTACAAGGCTTTTTCATCAATCTCAAAAAATACTATTTATCCCATTTTTGTATAATTAGTAATTCATAATAAAAGAGCGCTCTTACTTGATATGGGTTTCCAATCTTGTATTTGTAGCCTGATTTTGGAGAATTTATATTATGTAGTGTGTCAACTTGAAATTGAGAAATAAAGGAACGAACCGCCAAGGAAGAAAGACGACAAAAACAAAAAGAAGAAAGCGCTAAAAGGGATTAGCAATAAATCTTTGACAATCCAAAATCCAAAATCCAAAATGGTATAACCTGTGAGAATTGCGATCGCTAATGATATGTTCATGGCTGTAGAGGCACTGCGGCGTATTGTGGTAAAAATACCAGACTGCTATCTGGCGTGGGTTGCTTACGATGGCGTGGAAGCGGTGAACAAGTGTGCAGCTGATACTCCCGATTTAATTTTGATGGATGTGCTGATGCCTAGCATGGATGGAGTAGAAGCTACACGGCAGATCATGAGCGAATCTCCCTGCGCTATTGTGATGGTTACTGCTAGCGTTAATCGCTATGCAGCCAAGGTTTTTGAAGCAATGGGCTATGGAGCCTTGGATGCTATCAATACGCCAGCCTTAGATGATGATGGGCTACTAAATAAAATTGCCACGATCACCCGCTTAATTGGTAAATCTTCACGTCGGCGATCGCCGCCTATCCATCGCCCAAAATCACTTCCACCCCTAATTGTTATGGGGGCTTCCACTGGTGGCCCCCAAGCATTGACAACTATTCTCTCCCAATTTCCCCAAGATTTTGGGGCGGCTGTAGTCATTGTCCAGCATGTTGATGCCCAATTTGTCCAAGGTTTTGCCACCTGGTTGAACGAGCAAATTCCCCTGCCTGTGGAACTAGCGATCGCTGGTGCAATACCACAGCCTGGTAAAATTCTGCTTGCTGGCACAAATCTTCATTTGGTGATGCGTCCCGACCTCACCCTTGGCTATGACAAAGAACCACTAAATTTATCCTCCCGTCCATCGGTCGATGTTTTCTTCACAAGTGTGGCTAAAAATTGGACTGGAAAGGGGATTGGGGTGTTGCTGACGGGGATGGGTCAAGATGGCGCTCAAGGCTTAAAAGGATTACGCCAAGCAGGTTGGCACACTATTGCCCAAGACCGCAAAACTTGCGTTGTCTATGGTATGCCGAAAGTAGCAGTGGAATTAGGAGCTGCGGTGGAGGTTTTGCCACTTGAGGCGATCGCATCAGCGTGTATCAAGTGTTTTCCGCCTGATCTACGGTAAATGCTTAATGTTCTACTACTTAATTATACTGTTCCACTTACTTGTTATTACTCTGGAATATCTTAGTATAATCAGTTACGGTAAATTGGAGTAACTTATGAAGATACTTTTACATAGAAAGGCTTTCAATTTACTATCAATACTTAATTACTGATACATAATTACGACATTAAAAATTAATAAATTTAATTTATTAGATTGTAATTTTTCAAAAAAACACCATTTATAGGTGCTAAATGAACCTACAAGAAACAGCACTCTTACAAATATCTCAAGAGACAGAAAGATTATCACCGAAGTGGAGTGAACCACAAACCCCACAAGCTGTGCCATTTATTCTGGATTCCAAAACATCCACAGTGAAGCTTTTGCTAATTGACGATCAGGTAATTATTAGCGAAGCCTTCCGTCGGATGATTGCGACAGAAACAGATATTTCCCTTGATTATACAAGCAATCCAGCTAAGGCTATTCAAGATGCGATCGCCATTGCCCCAACGGTGATCTTCTTGGATATGATCATGCCAGATATCGATGGATTAATGCTACTGCGTTGGTTTCGCTCTCATCCAGTAACTCGTGATATTCCGATCGTCATGCTATCCAGTAAAGAAGAAGCAAAGCTGAAAGCCACCGCTTTTACTGAGGGTGCAAATGACTACCTAATCAAGTTACCCGATGCAGTTGAGTTAATAGCCCGCATCCGTTATCATTCCAAGGCATACAATAACCTCAAAGCACTGACTACAGCAACCGCTACTGCTCAACTTCAAGCACAACAATTAGAACATACCTTACGGAAATTACAAACTACCCAAGTTCAATTGATTCAGACTGAGAAAATGTCTAGCTTGGGTCGGATGGTTGCAGGTTTAGCCCACGAGATTAATAATCCTGTGAATTTTATTCAGGGCAATTTTAACCACTTGAATAACCATGTTAACTGTCTTTTAAATTTAATCGAACTATATAAACAAAAACATCCTGAATCACATTTTGTATTGCAAGATGATTATGGTGATTTTAACCTTGATTTTATCATTGATGATTTACCAAAAATTCTTTCATCCATGAAGATAGGGACTGATCGGATTCGTGACATTGTGCTGTCACTAAGAAACTTTTCTCGACTTGATCATTCCGAGAAAAAAGCTGTTAATCTTCATGAAGGTATTGAAGGTACTTTATTACTTTTAAACCATCGACTCAAACAAAAAATTGAAATTATTAAAATATATGGAAATCTGCCACTAGTTCAATGTTATCCAGCACAACTGAATCAAGTATTCATGAATATCCTTAGTAATGGCATTGATGCTTTACTAGAGCTAGATAATCAGATCCAAAAGCAAATTGTGATTACAACCGAAGTAACTGAATTAGAAACAGTGATAATTAGATTTAGAGATAACGGTTCTGGAATTGATTCCGAAATCCAAAGTAAGATATTTGATCCTTTTTTTACAACTAAACCTGTCAACAAAGGAACGGGACTAGGTTTAGCAATTAGCTATCAAATTATTGAAAAACATCAGGGAAATATCCAGCTAAAATCTGAACTTAGTTATGGAACAGAATTTGCGATCGAAATTCCAATAGCATTACCAGTTACCAATTTGAGTACAATTCCTATATAATAAGTCAACATCCAGAATCCAGAATTGCTTGCCTGTATGGGATGAGTGACGCTAGTCTTAAAAGAAATCGTGCAAAGCAAAACCTCATCCAAGAAGTCGAGTAGAAAGCTACAATGGTAATTCCAAATAAATAAGTAAAATCTAATACTGATATTTTAGATAGTAGACGCACCCAAACTCGTATCCAAGTTCGCATTCCTAAAGACTTGCATGAGAAACCAGTCATTTCACGACTGGTTTCTCACTATGGGGTAACGGTGATTATTGCTGATGCTCAGGTAAACGCAAACGTGCCACAATATAGCTGCTTCGTTCTGGAACTGCGAGGTACTGTTTCCCAGATTGAAAGTACTTTAACTTACCTGGATGAACTGGACTTAGAAGTTTTGCACCAATCCAGCCCTGAAGAAGATGGTTGGTAGATTTAGTTAGGAGTTAGGAGTTAGGAGTTAGGAGTTAAAAAATTCATAACTCATAACTCATAACTTTTAACTCTTAACTTTGTTTAAGCCATTTGATTTTCAATCGCCCACCGCGCTAGTTCAGTGCGGTTGTGGAGATTGGTTTTGCCCAACATATTGGACACATGGCTTTCAACCGTGCGCTGACTAACATTTAGTTCTTCAGCAATTTCCCGGTTAGCTAAACCCCTAGCGACAAACTGGACTACTTTCAGTTCGGTTGGGGTTAATTGCACATCGAAGGGAACCTGGATACGGGAACCGTTTTCGCCTCCTTTAGCTTGGTGTTCTTTCCAACGGATAGTTTGTTTCAGCGAGGATTCAACTTGCGCTACGAGTTCTTCTGGTTCAAAGGGTTTGACCATATAAACATCAGCACCTTTATTCAGACCCTTAACTCGGTCTGCACTTTGTCCCTTAGCTGAAAGGAAAAGAACCGGAATCCAGCTGGTGCGTTCGTTTTGCCGGACTTGTTCCACAAAAGTATATCCGTCCATTTCCGGCATCATCACGTCGCAGATGATCATGTCTGGAACATCTTGCTCTAAAATTTCCAGAGCTTCGCGTCCATTTTCGGCGGTGATGACTTCGTATCCCCGGAATTCTAAGTAATCCTTCACCAGCAAGATGAGGTTCGGGTCATCATCAATCAATAGAAGTCGTTTGTGATCTTTCATGCTGGGCTCTTTCATAGCAGTGGCACTTGTCGCGCTTCGGTCCATCAAAGTCTTGAATATTTATCCTCTATGGTGGGTTATTTCGAGATGTTGTCCTTTTTCCTACTTAACTTGCCTTTGCTGTCTCGAAGCCTCAAAAATGCCGAGCATTTTCGAGAGACTAGTAGCTCGATAGCAAAAGTCCAGCAAGGATACGTATAGCAGTAGTATCTATAATGCGCTATTATATATCGCATTGAAAGGGGCGGGCGAAAAAACACTGATTAAATAATAATCCTTCTGACTCACAAGTAAGTATTGGCTTAAAGATGACCCTACCTCAAAACCAACCCGCACTTTCTTTAAGCTTACTGCTATACCATATCATTCGGTTGTTAAGCCTCTATGAGGTGTTCACAAGAAACGAGGGAAGTTTCTGGCAAAGGATGGGTTAAAAACACATATTCTTCAACCGCCATTATGCCTATTAAGTGTTCTTGGATGATCCGCTCAATAACTTCCGGGTTTGCTTGGCCATATCAGACCCCATCAGGGTAAACCACCATTATGGGTCTAGAACAACAAACGCGCAAGCAGTTGGCTTTAGTTCTATAGACGCAAATGGGATGACTCTGTTGCGACTCATCAAGTTTTAACTCTTTAAGTCGCTTTTTTAAGTATTCCCAGGATTCCAGACTAGCTTGTTTTGAGCAGCAGTTAGCAATTGTCCAGTCAGCGCAAATAAAAATGTGTCGCTGAATTTTTGCAAGTCCTAAAGTTTCTAGACAATTACTCAGGGCTTTATGTTCTGGAGACTTAGTGGTTTTGGGGATTTGATGGCTAGACTGGATCACTGTATTTTATTCATCGAGCGGCTCCCTGATTACAGTTCTATAACAATTTCCCAGCTTTGCAAATAAAGTTGACTCAGAAGGGGAGTGGGGAATGGGGGAAGAATTGTTATAACTCCCTACTCCCTACTCTCTTCGTAACTTATAGAACGGAACCTGAAAGGTAGAGATAATTAAGCATTTATACTTAAGTACACCGATGATCTTCTAGTTCGGGAACCCGTACTCAAGGGATTCTTGCCATTGGATGCCACTTTTCGGTAGATTAGCACTCAGGGGTTGAGAGTGCTAAAACTCTGGAGAAAATAATTATGGCAGCTTTATCTTTAAGCGTTTCTACAGTTAAACCTTTGAGCGATCGCGTTTTCGTAAAAGTGAGCGCCTCAGAGGAAAAGACCGCAGGTGGTCTGTATTTGCCCGACACCGCCAAGGAAAAGCCCCAGGTAGGGGAAGTAGTCGCCCTTGGCCCTGGCAAGCGTAACGATGACGGTAGCCGTCAGGAATTGGAAATTCAAGTCGGCGATAAGGTGCTGTACTCTAAGTACGCTGGCACTGACATCAAACTCGGTACCGAAGAATATGTACTGCTTTCTGAAAAAGATATTTTAGCAGTCGTTATCTAGTGGGGTATAGGGAATGGGGAATGGGGAATAGGGAAGAGTTTTCCCAATGCCCAATGCCCTGTTTAGCCAATGCCCAATTCAAAAAAAAAATTGACTTACTCCTGGAATTTAGACACCTATGGCAAAGCGCATTATCTACAACGAAAACGCCCGTCGCGCTCTAGAACGAGGCATTGACATCCTGGCTGAGGCTGTAGCTGTTACCCTTGGCCCCAAAGGTCGTAACGTAGTTCTAGAAAAGAAATTTGGCGCACCGCAAATTGTTAATGACGGTGTAACGATCGCCAAAGAAATTGAATTAGAAGACCACATTGAAAACACTGGTGTAGCTCTGATTCGTCAAGCTGCTTCTAAGACCAACGATGCTGCGGGTGATGGCACTACAACTGCCACCGTTTTAGCTCATGCGATCGTCAAAGAAGGCTTGCGGAACGTTGCAGCTGGTGCTAATGCGATTTCGCTCAAGCGTGGTATAGACAAAGCTACTGCCTTCTTGGTAGAAAAAATCAAAGAACACGCCCGTCCAGTAGAAGATTCCAAAGCCATTGCCCAAGTTGGTGCGATCTCGGCTGGTAATGACGAAGAAGTTGGTCAGATGATTGCCCAAGCAATGGACAAGGTGGGCAAGGAAGGCGTAATTTCCCTAGAAGAAGGGAAATCTATGTTCACCGAGTTGGAAATCACTGAAGGGATGCGCTTTGACAAAGGCTACATCTCTCCTTATTTCGCTACCGACCCTGAGCGGATGGAAGCGGTTTTTGATGAGCCTTTCCTACTGCTGACCGATAAGAAAATTGCTTTGGTACAAGACCTTGTACCAGTGTTAGAGCAAGTAGCTCGTGCTGGTCGTCCTTTGGTGATTATCGCCGAAGATATCGAAAAAGAAGCTTTGGCAACTTTAGTAGTAAACCGTTTACGCGGTGTACTCAACGTGGCTGCTGTTAAGGCTCCTGGCTTTGGCGATCGCCGCAAAGCACTACTAGAAGACATCGCTGTTTTAACTGGTGGTCAACTAATCACCGAAGATGCTGGTCTGAAGCTAGATAACACCAAGCTGGATAGCCTGGGTAAAGCTCGCCGGATCACCATCACCAAGGACAGCACTACAATTGTTGCCGAAGGTAACGAAGCTGCTGTTAAGGCTCGTGTCGAACAGATTCGTCGTCAAATCGATGAAACCGAATCTTCTTACGACAAAGAGAAATTGCAAGAGCGTCTTGCTAAACTCTCTGGTGGTGTCGCTGTAGTGAAAGTTGGTGCAGCGACCGAAACCGAAATGAAAGACAAGAAACTGCGCCTAGAAGACGCTATCAACGCTACTAAAGCTGCTGTGGAAGAAGGTATCGTTCCTGGCGGTGGTACAACTCTGGCTCACCTTGCTCCTGAATTGGAAGTTTGGGCAAAGAGCAATCTTAAGGATGAAGAGTTGATTGGTGCTTTGATTGTGGTTCGCGCCTTACCTGCACCTCTGAAGCGGATTGCTGAAAACGCCGGTCAGAATGGTGCTGTGATCGCTGAACGCGTGAAAGAGAAAGAATTCAACGTTGGCTACAACGCTGCAACAAACGAATTCGTCGATTTGTTAGAGGCTGGTATTGTTGACCCTGCGAAAGTGACTCGTTCTGCTCTGCAAAACGCTGCTTCCATCGCTGGTATGGTGTTGACAACCGAATGTATCATAGTTGACAAGCCTGAGCCTAAGGATGGCGCTCCTGCTGGCGCTGGTGCTGGTGGCGGCGGCGACTTCGATTACTAAATACTTTGTAGTTAGATAATTTGTGAAAATGGCTGCTTCCTGATGGAGGCGGCTGTTTTTTTGTTTGAACTGCCTTTGGTGAAGCTGTTGCCGGAGGCTAGGACACAAAGGGCGCAAAAATAGTAGTACAAATATTCTGCTAAGGAATGAACATTATAAAAATAACAGTTAGAATATGAATATTTAATGACATTCACCATGAATTACATCTTAGAAACACAAGCAAGTTATGCTAGGAAAAATATTGAGCAAAGACTAGAAGATTTTATTCATGCAGTTGATAATCATAAAAGCCTAAGTCCAGATATAAAAGATCAGCTTGTTTTTTTAAGATATGCTGATGCTTGTGAATTAACATCTCTTACAAGTAAGTTTAAACAGCAATTGTCAATAAGTCCTTATATACATCCCGAAGTGCAAAGAAGAATACGATTGTTAGATATATCTATTCAACATTGGGCAAGATTGTTGGATATTAATACCTTATTTTGGTGTAATTTTTAGACGTTTAAATAGCTTATTTATTACTATTTTTTATTTGTAAAAGCAGCTAGTTTTTTTTAAACTAGCCGCTTTTTGTAATTTTTATAAACTCAAGTAATTTACTTCGCGTGCTTTGGTCTATTAAATCGGCGTTTTGGATAAATTGACGCATCGTTAATATAATAAGTATAATCACGTAAAAAAAACACTAGATTGGAAGAGATGAGCAGCAATAAAACTAAAGTAATTTCAATTTTTAACAATAAAGGCGGTGTTGGCAAAACAATTATTACATGGAATTTAGGAGATGCGCTTGCACGATTAGGCAAAAAAGTGTTGTTAATAGATTTTGATCCACAATCAAATCTTTCAATAGCAATGTTAGGTGATCGTTTTACAGATATTTTACCAAGCCCAGAAAACCCTTATGGAACTACTATAAGAGCATATCTACAGAGGTTTTTACAAAACGAAGGTCCACTACAGTACTATAAACACAACGGATACAGAACTCACAATAAAGTTGATTTAATTGCTAGTGATGCTTGGTTGAATGTCTATTCAGAATCACTAAGTGTTGGGTCGGATCTACTCACTGGTAATGGCCTTGAAAAATATTCAATAATAAGCAGGCTAATACAAGAAGCTAATAGTAAGGAAGAGAACCAGTATGATTATGTATTAATTGACTTACCACCATCATTTAATAATTTGGTTAGAACTGCATTGTATTCTTCTAATTATTTTATTGTTCCTTGTACATCTGATATTTTTTGTTCGTATTGTGTTGGGCTAATAGGAGAAACACTACCACGGTTTATTAAGGAATGGGAAATAGGATGTCAACTACATGATACTAATAATCCTCATAATCAAAAATATATAAGTCTTGGTAAACCTGTATTTGCAGGTTGGATTTTCAATGGATACGACACAAGAAAGCCTAAAGATGAGAAAAATAAGAAAATAATTGCAGCAGATAACGCAATGGGGATACAGATTGTGCAAAAGGTCAAAGAACTTGTAGAAACACTAGAAAATAAAATAAAGGAACATCCCTCTGTTTTGCAAAATCACCCATCAGAAGATTTCTCGCTAGGTGGAATAGAAGATATGAACATTCTTATTCAAAATAGTATGTGGCTAAATTGCCCTATTGCAAGACTAGATCAAATGGAACCAGTAAGAAATCTTCAAGATCGGGGACAATGGTCGCCAAATCAATTAGATCAAATCAAGAGATTAAAAACTAGTTTTTTGTTGATAGCTCACAGGATAATTAAACATTGTATTTGAAAAAATAAATGTAAATCTATTTTGATATAGGGTAGCAATCTAAGTTGGGTAAAGGAAAGCACAATCAAACAACCCGCAGAATGCTACATTGTTTTATATTATTAGAAATCTTGTGATGAAAATTGAATTCAGTTCGGGGATTTTTGCAGAAGGATGTTATGAAAGAGTCTGTAATTTATCAAGATATTATTCAAAAAGAAGCGTTTAAATTGATTAGCCGTCAGCTTAAACGGCGCTTTGGTGATGTTGAAGCATCATTAGTTGAGCAGGTTCGGAATTTATCTGCTGAACAGTTAGAGGAGTTGGGAGAAGATTTACTTGATTTTTCGGAAGTTGCTGATTTGGTAGCTTGGTTAGAATAGCAACAACAAGCTTAATCAAAATGAATATAAACCCTCTTTATTACTAAGAGCGGTTAAGAAAATCTTCAGGTTCAATACCAGCTTGCTTTAAAATTGCACGTAATGTTCCCTCTGGCATATCACCAAAATGATTGGGAATAGTAGTGTAACGATTACTTTCAGGATTAAACCAGATTTCATGACTCCCTGCGGCTTGACGATGAAAAACAAAGCCAAAGGTTTTTAATATTTTGATAATTTGTCTGTAGCTAAACCCAGCTAGCCGTCCCATGAATTGACTACTGACCTACAACTAAAGGATAGTTAAATTGTTCAGCTATTGGTTGCAAATAATCTAGTTCTTCATCCTGAGATTGTGCTTCTAATAACTTACGCGCTACATCACGAGCAATTTCTAAAGTTTCAGCAACAGTGCGTCCTTGAGCTACTAAACCTTGAAGCTCATCAGATGTTGCTAAATAAACGCCTTCAGGTAATTTCTCAATGTGGATGTTTAGCAATCTTTCCATTATTGTATGTAGATGTTACTGTTTAGAGCGGTTTAATTGTCATGATATCGCTTTTCTGAACTACAGCGATGTCTACGACGGCCTATTCGGTGACGCACTTCTACTTTTACATCAAAACCCATGAGCCAAATTAATCCTGAAACAACCCCCTTACATACCTTAAACCCACTCAACCGATTTTCTGACAGAGCAGAGGATTATGTAAAATATCGACCAAGTTACCCCGCAGATGCAATTGATATTATCTTGGAAGGATTAGGTGAAAATTCCCAACTCGTAGCAGCAGATATTGGTGCAGGTACAGGAATTGCTTCAAGATTGTTAGCTGAACGGGGAGTTAATGTCATAGCCATAGAACCAAACGCGGCGATGCGAGAAGCTGCTAAACCACATCCTTTGATAGAGTTTCGTGATGGAACAGCAGAATTTACCCAACTACCTGATAATTCAGTTGATTTAGTTACTTGTTTTCAAGCTTTCCACTGGTTCAATCCCGAACCAACTTTATTGGAATTTCACCGCATTTTAAAACCATCAGCACGCTTGGCTGTGGTGTGGAATAATCGAGATAAAGAAGATGCCTTAACTACAGAATATAGCCGAATAGTCCGCGAAGCATCTAATAATCACCCAGCAGAATCTCGAATGCAGTCGGTAGAACCACTGTTAGTAACTCCCCATTTTATTAACATCCGTGAATATAATTTTACTTATAGGCAACAGTTAGATTTAACTGGACTTATTGGACGAGCAATGAGTGTTTCTTACCTACCGTGTGAAGGCTTGGCATACGAACAGCTTATTGATAATTTTGAAGAATTATATCAGCACTTTCGTGATGAGAGTGGTTTTGTCTATATGGTCTATCGCACTAGCGTACACCTTGGGGAAGTAATTTAAAAATAAAAATGGGAATCATAAAAAGTAGAGTGCGTTAATTCACTCTCAATAAATATCAGGATTCAGATGGCACAACCAAAATATGAAGGTTATTGCGAATGCATTCCTACCAAATTAGTCAAAGAAAAATTTGGAGATGTGAATGTTTATGTACAAAATGCTAAATCACTTTTAACAAAAGCTAGTGGTTTTATTGGTGATTATGATTTTACTCTCAATCCTTACAGGGGATGTCAATACGGTTGTAGTTATTGCTATGCTGCTGCATTTAGCCCGAATGCTCAAATGCGCGAAGATTGGGGTAAATGGGTAATTTTTAAAGAAAATGCTGCTGAGATTTTAGCGAAAGAATTAAAAAAATGGTATGTAAAAAATCCCCAGATTCCTCCTAGTATATACATGAGTAGCGTTACTGATCCTTATCAACCACTTGAGTCTAAACATCAACTGACTCGTCGATTGTTGGAGGTAATGCTTGATGTGGGGATTGACGGTTATCCAACTCCAACTTTGGTGATTCAAACTCGTAGCCCAATTATTACTAGAGATATTGATTATTTACAACGATTTAAGCGATTGCGAATTAATATGAGCATTCCTACTGGGAGTGAATTAGTGAGAAAAGATTTTGAACCGCGATCGCCCAGTATTAAAGCCAGACTAAATGCCATCAATAAAATTAAACAAAATATTGATTATTATAAAGGTTTTGTTCCTAAAATATCTATCACTATTACCCCTCTACTTCCTACTTTAGCAACTGATGAAGCTGCTTTTATTGACAAATTAACGATCGCAGATAGGGTTGTAATTCAAGCTTTTCATGCTAGCCATAGTCGTTCTCTTATAGCATCAACTCGCCAAGAAGCTGAAGAAATTAAGCAAAAATACGCTTGGTGGTATGACGATGAAAAATTAAGCTATATGAAATTTAAAGAAAAGTTAGTTTCTCGGCTTCCAGGTGTACAAATTATGGAAGGCAAAGAGGGATTTGGTTATGAATAATCCTATCGTAAATTGGTGGCGAAGTCAGCAATTTAAATTATCTTTAAAACGCGGGGATATCCGACGTGCAGTGCAACTATTGCAAGAGATTCAAAAATCAGGTGCAACATTCTCATGGTTAGAAAAACTATTTAGGGATAAACTTCAACTTGAACGTTATTCCCAAGAATACAAAAGACAAACAGAAACTTTAACTAAACAACTGACGGAAGCATCCCAGGAAAAAGCTAATCTAATATTAATGCCAGATGCGGAATTCGTTAAATATATCTATAAAGTTTTTAATTTAATCCAACACGATGAATATAAACTGCAATCTACTGCTATTGATGAACGTATATTTGATGATTTTGAATCAAGTTTAGTTGAATATCTCAAAGAAGAATTTAGTAGGATTCCTGACAAACAGTTATTTATTAAGCTAGAAGACGCTTTTGATGATATTAATAACTTAAAAATTGGACACGATCCAGACTACCGTTTTAGTCTGACTCCTCATGTCTACTTTATGAAGTATTTTTTAGAAAATGTATATTGCGTATATTTAGCTTGGTTTCTGATTTACCAGGATGCTTTACTACCAAGTAAGGTTAATATCCTTGATATTGCAGCAGGGCCAGGAACAGTTGCTTATGGTTTAGCTTTGTTTCTCCAAAGTAGTAGCGGTTTTTTTGATATCCCGGAAATGCACATATCCTACTATTCTTTAGAAAAAACTGTATATGAGTCCACTACTCCAACAGTATATTGGTCAAAAGCATCAGTCCCACTATACATTAGATGATTATGTAATATTGGCGAAAAAATAATGATCAATTGCAGGTAAAGCAGCAGAGAATGTATTAAATAAATATAAGGGTTCTGAACTTTAATTTTGAATTTATAAATGACTTGCAACTCGCAAACAGCAGAAGGTTGGCATGGCAAACTTAATTTAGTCTATGCCGATCGCCAGGGTAAAACCCAATTAATTTACAATCACCAACAAGCGCCCTTGAAGGTACAACGCCCATTTTATCCAGAGGGGGAAATTTGTCATAGCGTAATTTTACACACAGCCGGGGGAGTTGTGGGAGGCGATCGCTTATCCTCTAACATCCACCTCCAACCCCAAGCCCAAGCCTTAATCACTACAGCTGCTGCTAGTAAGATATACCGCAGCAATGGCTTGCAAGCTAGACAAACCATCCAAATGCAAGTTGATGCTGGTGCTTGTTTAGAATGGTTGCCGCAAGAGACAATTTTATTTAACGGTGCGATTTATCGGCAAGATTTACGGGTAGAATTAGCAACCGGGGCTAGTTGGTTAGGCTGGGAAATTACCCGATTTGGTCGCAGTGCTAGAGGAGAAAAATTTTATCTTGGAGAATGGCGATCGCACACCGAAATTTGGCAACAAGATGTTCCCTTATGGATTGATCGGCAATGGTTACGGGGTAGCGAAGATATTTTCCACAGTCCCCACGGTTTGGCTGGAAAACCAATAGTAGGTAGTCTAGTTTGGGTTGGTGGTGCAGTTTCCGCAGAAGTTGTGGAAAAAACCCGAAATTTATGGAATGGGGAAGGAGAAGCGGGTGTTAGTCGGTTACAACATGGATTATTGTGTCGATATCGCGGTGCTTCTACATCTGAGGTGAGAAACTGGTTTATCGATGTTTGGCAGTTGCTGCGAGTTTCTTTTTTGAATCGTGGTAATTGTATACCAAGAGTGTGGCAGATTTGAACCGCAGAGGCGCGGAGAACTCAGAGGAGGAAGTACGAATGCAATTGACGCCGCAGGAAAAAGATAAGCTATTAATTTTTACTGCTGCTTTATTAGCAGAAAGACGTAAAGGAAGGGGTTTAAAACTAAATTATCCCGAAGCGATCGCTTATATTTCTGCTGCCATTTTAGAAGGCGCAAGGGATGGGCAAACTGTAGCTGAATTGATGAGTTATGGTACAACTCTATTGACGCGAGATGATGTCATGGAAGGGATACCTGAAATGGTGCATGAAGTGCAGGTAGAAGCAACTTTTCCTGATGGCACAAAGTTAGTAACAGTACATAATCCAATTCGTTAATTTTTGAATTTATTATGATTCCTGGAGAAATTATTACACCAGAAGGTGAGATTGAACTGAATGTTGGTCGTCCAACTCTAAAATTACAAGTGTCAAATACAGGCGATCGCCCCATACAAGTCGGTTCCCACTATCACTTTTATGAAGTTAACACCGCCTTAAATTTTGACAGAGAACAAGCGCGAGGAATGCGCCTCGATATCCCAGCCGGAACCGCAGTCCGCTTTGAACCAGGCGATGAAAAAGAAGTGATTTTAGTACCATTAGTTGGTACTCGCCAAGTCTACGGCTTCAACAGCAAAATTAACGGTAATCTCTAAAAACCCTCCGCGTCCCTCTGCGTTTAAAAAAGCTTATTGAATAGGTTTAATTTCAAACTCCAATTTGGAACGAAAAAAACAAACATCGAATTCCAAGAAAAAATTAGTTTGTCCAAGAATTAAAGGAGCCTTAAGACTGCTTACCCATGCAAATACTAACTGCACAGGTGGAAAATTGCTAATTTCAGCCCTTGCGAAAAATGGTATGGCAGGTTGATTGCGGAGATTTCCTGCCAATTGAATAATAGCTTTACGCTCATCCCAAATCCCACCCAACTGAAGCCCTAGTTCATAAGGCATAACATTGACAGTAGCACCGCTATCAACTAAACCATTTGCTTCTATGCTGTGATTTTCTCGACTTAAAACTAGGGGAATTCTGGGTAAACTATCAAATTCGTCTTGAGTGGAATTTGTAGTCGAATAATTAAACCGCATACAGGTTAATGAATGGAATCCTCTGATTTAAGTGCTTCCATCATGACTGTACCAGCCCCAAAGCTATTATAAGGAGTAGGTAAATCGTAGGTTTTGAAGGGTTCCAATGGAGAAATATCCTCTACTGTATCTAAATCTTCGGCAAGGATGCGAATTAGCTTGATTTTTTCTGATGGAGAAAGCTTTCGAGCTATAGGAATTATGTCTGCTAGGGTCATTTTGTCTATGCCTCCAAGAATGCTCATTCATAGCATAAACCCAAATTATCGAAAGCGTGTTCAGCTTTGCCATCTTATAGAGAATCGTACAATCCCATAAACTCTAAAATCAACACCAGGAGTAGCATTATGCCTTACAGAATGGATCGCCGCGCCTACGCCGAAACCTATGGGCCAACAGTAGGCGATCGCATCCGACTTGCAGACACAGAATTATTTATTGAAGTTGAACAAGATTTCACCACCTACGGCGATGAAGTGAAATTTGGCGGCGGTAAAGTCATCAGAGATGGGATGGGACAATCCCCCATTTCTAACGCCGATGGTGCTGTTGATTTAGTAATTACTAATGCCTTAATTCTCGATTGGTGGGGTATTGTCAAAGCGGATATTGGCATTAAAGATGGCAAGATTTTCAAAATTGGTAAAGCCGGAAATCCTTATATTCAAAATAATGTAGATATTATTATCGGCCCCGGAACTGAAGCCTTAGCAGGGGAAGGAATGATTCTCACTGCTGGCGGTATCGATGCCCATATTCATTTTATTTGTCCCCAACAAATTGAAGTGGCGATCGCTTCTGGGATTACCACGATGATTGGCGGTGGTACTGGCCCAGCTACGGGTACAAATGCCACTACCTGCACCCCCGGCCCTTGGAACATTTACCGAATGCTGCAAGCTGCTGATGCTTTTCCCGTGAACTTAGGATTTTTGGGTAAAGGTAACGCCAGTCAACCCCAAGGACTTGTAGAACAAGTAGCCGCCGGTGCAATGGGGTTAAAACTTCATGAAGACTGGGGAACTACACCCGCAGCAATTGATACTTGCCTCAGCGTTGCCGATGAATATGATGTGCAAGTAGCGATTCATACTGATACCCTGAACGAAGCCGGATTTGTCGAAGATACGATCGCTGCTTTTAAGAACCGTACCATCCACACCTACCACACTGAAGGCGCAGGCGGGGGACACGCGCCAGATATTATCAAAGTTTGCAGCCAAGCCAATGTTCTGCCATCTTCCACCAATCCCACACGTCCTTACACCGTCAATACTTTAGATGAACACCTAGATATGTTGATGGTATGCCATCACCTCGACCCAGCGATCGCCGAAGATGTCGCTTTTGCCGAATCTCGCATCCGTCGAGAAACCATCGCCGCTGAAGACATTTTGCACGACTTAGGCGCATTTAGTATGATTTCTTCCGATTCTCAGGCAATGGGAAGGGTAGGCGAAGTGATAATTCGCACTTGGCAGACATCTCACAAAATGAAGGTGCAACGGGGAACTCTTAACCCCCAAGGAACAGAGCAAAGAGCAGATAATTTTCGGGCAAAAAGATATGTTGCTAAGTATACTATTAACCCGGCGATCGCTCACGGAATTGCTCAATATGTGGGTTCAGTGGAAGAGGGAAAATTAGCAGATTTGTGTTTGTGGCGATCGGCATTTTTTGGGGTGAAACCAGAGATAGTGATTAAAGGCGGAATGATTGCATGGTCGCAAATGGGCGATGCTAACGCCAGTATTCCCACACCGCAACCAGTGCATATGCGACCGATGTTTGGTAGTTTTGCAGGGGCGCGTCATGCCACATCATTAACTTTTGTTTCGCAAGCAGCTTTAGAGAAAGAAATACCCAGCCAGCTAGGTTTACAAAAGTCAGCAGTTGCAGTTTCTGGAACACGCCAATTAAGTAAGCGGGATATGAAGCTGAATGATGCACTACCCCACATTGAAGTAGATCCAGAAACCTATGAAGTCAGGGCAGATGGTGAGTTGCTGATTTGTGAACCTGCGACAGTTTTACCAATGGCACAGAGGTACTTTTTGTTTTAATTTATGACCGAGCAACTTACTGATTACGATAGTCCTTGGAAAGAAGTCATTGAGCTATATTTTCCCCGCTTTCTGGAATTCTTTTTCACCCAAGCTTATGCCGAAATCGACTGGACGCGACCTTATGAATTTCTGGACACGGAACTGCAACAGCTAGAACCGGATGCAGAAATAGGGCGGCGTTTGGTCGATAAAGTCGCAAAAGTTTGGCTACTGGATGGAGAAGAAGCTTGGGTATTGGTTCATGTGGAAGTCCAAGGGCAATATGACAGCCAATTTGCGGAACGGATGTACACATATAATTACCGCTTATTTGACCGCCATAAAAAGCGAGTCATTAGTTTAGCAGTTTTAGCAGATGAACAAGCGAATTGGCGACCTTCCAGCTACAGTTATCAACTGGGCGGATGTCGCGTCAGCTTAGAGTTTCCTGTGGCGAAACTGTTGGACTATGAGCAAGAATGGGAAACTTTAGAGCAAACAACCAACCCCTTTGGTGTAATTGTGATGGCGCATCTCAAGACCAAGGCAACGCAACGAAACCCAGAAAATCGGCTACAGTGGAAACTAAGCCTAGTCAGACGGCTGTATGAACGGGGATATAGCCGGGAAGATATACGGGAATTATTTCGGTTTATCGACTGGATAATGGTTTTGCCAAAAGAGTTGGCGCTTAGTTTTAAAACGGAAGTGAGAAGTTACGAGGAGACAGATAGAATGCGGTACGTAACTAGTATTGAAAGGCTAGCAAAAGAAGAAGGAATTGTCGAAAATGCTAGAGAAAACATCATTACAGTCTTAGAAACGCGATTTGGAGAAGTGCCAAACTCTATTGTCGAAGTTATCAATAAGATAGAAGAACCATCTGTACTAAAAACGCTTTTCAAAAGTGCGATCGCAATTCGTTCCACAGCAGAATTACAGCAAGTTTTAGATAGTCTCAACTCTGGGAAATAAGCGTAGGCATCGAGCGGCTGATTGCCAGATATCGCTCTTAAAGATGAGAGTAAAGTTGCCCTCATCGATTTTCTGTCTTGAGGTTACAATCAAATAGTAAAACGTTCTATCTGATATAGAAAATCATGCTACCTTTTAAGAAAAAAATTGTGACTGATGAAGCCATGCGTCCGGTAGCGGTATTGATAGATTATCAGGACTGGCAGCAAATTGAGAAGATATTAGAAGCTCATCAATCACAACAAAAACAAGAGTTTAATTTAAACCAGTATGCGGGTGTAATTCAACTAACTCAAGACCCTTTGGAATATCAGCAGCAAGTTAGGGATGAGTGGTGTTGACACTACCTTTGATTTTGTTAGATACAAATGTATGTAGTCTTGTATTTTTTGGGTGGTCGCTTGCTAAACCCACTACCATTAGGACAATATTTTATCTCAGTGGTTACTGAGATTGAATTACTTTCTTATCCAAGTCTTAGTCTAGAAGAAGAAACACAAATTATTGATTTTTTAAACAAAATTACAGTTGTTGGTATTGATAATAATATTAAAAAGTTAACAATTGCATTTCGCAAACAATATAGACTCAGGCTTCCTGACGCAATAATTGCAGCAACTGCAAAATCTCTAAATGCAATATTGTTTACAAATGATGTAAAATTGGTTAATTTAACAGAAATTAACACTCATTCAGTGCAAATTGTGTAATGGGAGCGATCGCACTAATTCCTCAACTCTCTTTGCTTCCATACCAACAGGGATGAGTTGACAAAGTTTTTGGGTAATAATAAATAAGTGGCGCTTGTTTTGATCAGGTGTAGGCGTAGCCCAATCTAGGCATCCCTAGCCCCAAAATTGTGAGCGCGTTGTGTATATTAATGTATGTTAGTTTTTGTGTCAGCCTTGAATATTTCTGGATGTAAACCGCCGATGAACGCCGATAGTAAACCAAACTATACAATTTTAGAAGTTCAAGAACTTAATGTTAATTATGGCGGTATCCAAGCTCTGAAAAAGATTAATTTAATTATTCAAAAAGGCGAGGTAGTTACTCTAATTGGTGCTAATGGTGCTGGTAAAACTACCACACTCCGCGCCATATCTAAAATAGTTAATCCTCAGAGTGGCGTGATTATTTATAATGGACATAATATTACTCGCCGCCAAGCTCACGAGGTTGTAAAATTTGGTATCGCCCATTGTCCAGAAGGGCGCAGAGTATTAGCGCGGCAAACAGTATTTGATAACTTACTTTTGGGTGCTTATATTCGCTCCAATCAAGCAGAGATAAAAGCAGATATTCAGCGCCAATTTGAGCTATTTCCCCGCTTGTCACAAAGACGCGATCAACTAGCAGGAACTCTTAGTGGTGGCGAACAACAAATGTTAGCGATCGCTCGTGCTGTAATGAGTAAACCACAACTCTTACTTTTAGACGAGCCTAGCTTAGGTTTAGCACCTGCGATCGTCCGGGAAATCTTCTCTATTATTGAAAATCTCCGTGCTACAGGCGTGACTATTCTGTTAGTTGAACAAAACGCTAATTTGGCATTACAAATTGCCGATCGCGGTTATGTTTTAGAAGCTGGTTCTATTACCTTAACAGGCGCAGCATCAGAATTAATTAATGATGAACGAGTTAAAAAAGCTTATTTAGGGTAATTAATTAAATGAAATCTTGGGAGGTACAAGCAGATGGTAAAATCACTAACTAAACCCCTAACTTTAGAAGAGTTTTTAAAACTACCAGAAACAAAGCCTAGCTCAGAATACATCAACGGTCAAATTATTCAAAAGCCAATGCCACAGGGAAAACATAGTATTCTTCAGGGTGAACTAGTCAGTAATATCAATTCTGTAGCGAAACCTCAAAGAATTGCCCTTGCATTTCCAGAGTTGCGCTGTACGTTTGGCGGACGTTCAATTGTCCCTGATGTAGCTGTGTTTGCTTGGGAGCGAATTCCCTTAGATGAACGTGGAGATGTGGCAAATGTTTTTCAGGCGTATCCAGACTGGACAATTGAGATTCTTTCGCCAGATCAAAGTCAGACTAAAGTAACGGGAAATATCTTACATTGTCTAAAGCATGGTAGTCGTTTAGGTTGGTTAATTGATCCAGGCGATCGTTCTGTTTTAGTTTATCCACCAAAGCAGCAACCAGAACTTTTACAAGAAGAACAAGAAATATTACCAGTCCCCGATTTAGTTAGCGGCTTTCAGTTAACTGTAGGGCAACTATTTGGATGGTTGAAATTATAGCTTTTCCTAACATCATAGCCCCCTAATCGCAAGCGATTAGGGGGTTGGAGGTGGGGTTCAGTACCTACTCAACTAAGAACTGCTATATAAGCAATTGTATAAATTCCTGTCTAGCTTTGGGAATACTAAAGGTAGTAATTTACTGAAGTTAGACTGAGATAATGGATTTCGTGAATTTAAGAAAAACGGGTGATAGTTGGAAATTTGCGACTGAAGCTGATTTAGAAGATTTTGTTTGGGCAAATTTAAAGGAACTTTTCGGATTAATTCCCCTAAAGCGACAATATTATGTTAATGGTCAAATTTGCGATATCTTAGCATTGAATGATAAGAAACAGTTAGTAGTGCTGGAATTGAAAAACGGTGAAGACAGATATATTATTCAGCAACTAACTCGATATTATGACGCTTTACAGGAAGTAAAACCTTTACAAGACGAAATAGACTATCAGCAACCTATTAGGTTAATAGCAATTAAGCCTGATTTTCACAAAGATAATTTTACAGATAGAAAATATAATCATTTGTCTATTGATTTCTTTGAATTTGCCGTTTTAGCAGATGGTATTAACTATTATTTACAGATAAAAAATTTAGATAATGGTAAAGTTTCAAAAATAGAAGTTCCTCATCAGGACAGAGAAAGGAATGAAGATATACCCCCACCTTCTAGAGGGCTGATGAACCGTCTAACCAAATGCTCTTCTGAACAACACGAGGGAATATTGAAAATTCGTCAAAAGGTTCTTAGCTTTGATAAACGGATGGAAGAAATGTCTTCTGCTGTTGGTTTTAGATATGGAAATGGTAATAGAAAAACAAGTAAATTCTGCGCTGAATTTTACTTTGATAGTAAAGGAATACCAATTATATTTTTATGGTTAGGTTTAAAAAATAATAGTAGTGACCGCATAAGTAGAGCAAGGATTTGGACAGATTGGCAAAGTAATGCTTTGTTAGAGGGATATGTACCAAGTGGAATTGGTGTAAAGATGAATTCATCCAAAAAGACACTTTCAAATAGAGTAAAAATAATGAATGAATTAGCATACAACGAAAATTCTAAGTATCGACGAGAATATAAATATATTTATCAACATTTTAAAGATAGAAACAGAATAGCTAGAAAACTTAATAACTCTGAACCTTTAACATATGAAGAAAGAAAATTATTAGAGATTGATGTAAATAAATTTCCTGTTAATTACGGTGGTGAAAGACCTAATATATATAAATTTGATCACTATGATTCTCTATATGGATTAGTTGATTTAGCTTTAGAAAGATGGCGACAAAGACTATAAGCAAAGTATGACTATCGCAATCCTACTAAACATTTCAGCAGATTACTATAGTCGATATTGCTTTAGAAACTTGGCTCAAAAAGCTTTAAGTAAAACTACACTGACGCTACTGATAAGTTTTCCTAATAAATTATATTATTACAAATTATTACAATTTTGTCATATATTAATATTTGCAGCCCTCCTTGCAGATATCTATATTTGTTTAGCGGCGAATTCTATTCACCGGAAGAATTAAACCCATGAGTCAAATAGTCTGGATAGCAAGACACGCTAACCGCCTCGACTTCGTAAACCCTGATTGGTTCCTCACCGCCGAACGACGCTACGATCCACCTTTGTCTGATGATGGTATGGTGCAGGCACAACAGTTAGCGAAACGATTGAAAAGAGAAAATATTGCCCATATTTTCGCTTCTCCTTTCCTGCGAACCGTACAGACGGCAAACGCAGTTGCAGAAGTTCTGAATTTGCCGATCAAATTGGAAACAGGCTTGAGTGAATGGCTAAACCCAGTTTGGATGACAGAAGAACCCGGAAGACTCTCGACTCCAGCATTAGCAGAGTTATTCCCCAGAATTGACACCAGCTACACTTCGCGCATCGCCGCTAAATATCCTGAAACTCACGAAAAAGTACGAGAACGTTCTGGGCAAACTGCGAGATGTTTAGCTACTGAGTACTTGCCAGAGGATATCCTGCTAGTGGCACATGGTGCATCTGTGTTGGGGGGAGCAATGGGGCTAGTGGGGGAAATTGCCAAAACAGAAGTTAAAGCTTCTTTATGTTCGCTGGTAAAAGTGGTACGCCAAGACCCAGAATGGTTATTAGAACTAACGGGAGATACTTCCCATTTAACCCACATAGAAGAAGTTATTCGATTTGCTTAAACCTCTGATAGAGATTTGGGTTCATGACTTCTGCTAGGTTGGGTATATCCTACAAAAAAAGTAATTTAATTCACGAATAAATTCTATGACTTTGTTACTAGCAGGAGACATCGGCGGTACGAAAACTATTCTGCAATTGGTTGAAACATCAGATTCATCAGCAATACATACTATTTATCAGGAAAGTTACCACAGTGCCGATTTTCCTGATTTGGTACCGATAGTGCAGCAGTTTTTGGTCAAAGCTAATACACCCATACCAGAAAAGGCTTGTTTTGCGATCGCAGGCCCCATTGTCAAAAATACTGCCAAACTGACCAATTTAGCCTGGTTCCTAGATACCGAACGTTTAGAAGAAGAATTGGGTATCTCACATATTTCTTTGATTAACGACTTCGCCGCCGTTGGCTATGGCATTTCAGGTTTAGAAAAGCAAGACTTGCTGACGTTGCAAGTTGGCAAATCTCAACCCGAAGCCCCCATTGGAATTATTGGTGCTGGTACTGGCTTAGGGCAAGGATTTTTAATTAAGCAGGGAAACCACTATCAAGTCTTTCCCTCAGAAGGTGGACACGCTGACTTTGCCCCTCGGAACGAGATCGAGTTTCAACTGTTGAAACACCTGCTGGCTAAACATGATATCCAGCGAGTTTCTGTGGAACGCGTGGTTTCTGGAATGGGAATTGTGGCAATTTACCAATTTTTGCGCGATCGCAAATTTGCCGCCGAATTACCAGATATTGCCCAAATCGTTAGAACTTGGGAACAAGAAGCCGGAAAGGAAGAGAAAAGTGTTGATCCCGGTGCTGCCATTGGTACTGCTGCACTAGAAAAACGCGATCGCCTCTGTGAACAAACTTTGCAATTATTTATAGACGCTTATGGTGCAGAAGCCGGGAATCTCGCCCTTAAACTTCTACCTTACGGTGGCTTATACATCGCTGGTGGAATTGCGCCCAAAATCCTGCCCTTAATCCAAAATAGCGGTTTCTTATTAAATTTCACTCAAAAAGGGAGGATGCGCCCCCTCCTTGAAGAGATCCCCGTGTATGTTATCCTCAACCCGCAAGTGGGGCTAATAGGTGCTGCTTTATGTGCTGCTAGGTTATAACAGCTAGCATCATCAGTGATATCAGCATCTTAAAACGTCAAAAATATGACAATTAAAAGTCTGTTGCCATTAATCGCCGCCACCTTTGTCTGTGGTGGATGTGTTCTGGTGGAGGCGCGTCAACCCAAACTTCCAAAGGCTGTTGTCAAACCAACCGTTTCTCAACCCGCGCAACCGCAATGGAAGTTATTCACCGCTCCAGATGGACGCTTTACTATTTTGATGCCGGGAAGCCCCAACAGAAATACCCAATACCAAAAAACTTACATGGGGGAAATTACTTTAAAAATATTTATCGCTCAACCACCAAAACAGCAAGTAGCATATGTAGTTGCTTACAATGATTTTCCTTATAGTTATGGTGAAATGACTGATCCTCAAGCTGTACTTAATAATGCACGGGATATGGCTTTAAAGACTACGAAAAGTCATTTAATTAGTCAACGAAATATTCGTAGTTCCAATAATCATCCTGGCAAAGAAATTGAGTACATCAATTCTGGAGGGAAAATCACTAAAAGTAGAATGTATGTTGCCCAAGGGCGATTGTATCAAGTAATGGCAATAACTACAAAAAAACAGCAGAATACGTTAGCTAAAACCATTACTGGGTATTTAAATTCCTTCCATGTAGTTTTGAAAAATTGAGTTGAAGAAGAATGCAGAATTCCGAATTAGGATTGCTATAGCAGTCCTAATTCATTTGTGAAAATTTCTGTTGATTCCTCTCTCTGCGTGTGTCTTCAAAAGTTCAGATGCCTGCGGGGGGCTGCGCCAACGCCCGAAGTCGCCACAACGCTCTTAACCCGCGCAAGGCACTTCTCTTCGGAAGCCGGCGCTCTCTTGGAAAATTGCTCCTCTTGGGGAGACCCCAAGACCGACATTTTCCGCTCCGACTTTTCGCTGCGCCTGGAGCGGTTCGTTAAAACAGTAATTTCACAACTCAGATAAGATTGCTATATATACAAGGGACTGAAAATAAAAAAACATCCCAAATTCGCTTGTGGGATGGGTGTCCGCACTACGTGCCGCTACGCGAACACCCGTCCGATATTCTGGGCGGGCTTTTCGACCCACCCCACAAGATGGATAATTTCTTTCTTGGAAGTCCCTAATACCGTTTCACTTTAATAATGATACAAATACGTTGGTAGGGGCACAGCATTGCTGTGCCCCTACGAGAAATCTATATGTATCAGGGTTTGTCTGAAATGGTATAACATGGTGCGTTAGGGCTTTAACCTAACGCAGTCTACCGAAGATTTACTTCTGCTGTATTTTAATAATTATTTAATTTTTTAAGCTCATATCATACAACTTATACGCTACTTAATCGCTTCCTAAAACATGATTTCTAACACTAGGATGTCATACTAAAAATAATTAGCAAATTATCATTTAACAATTTAGGCTAGGAAAATGAAACATTTATTAACGAGTCGAAATAATTTGATTATTGGTTGCAGTCAAGCTGATATATCTACAAAAATCAGTCAATCTATGAAGGGAAAATCTACTTGTCTTTGCTGTTCAAATGCTTTACTCCGTCACGTCAGTTCAAAAGGAGTTTACTGGCGTTGTAGCTACTGCTATCAGTAAATGCCATTTTAGAAAACGACAGGAGGAAAAATGAAGAATGTCTTGATATCGCACTTTACTTTAATCTGTGATCCAAAATTTCTTTAATCAAGTTTAATTAATCATTCGTATCCCTGATGAATTTATTTGAATCTAATCAGTCAGAGTTTGCCTGGTGGGTAGAAATTAACACCACTGTTCCGCGCTGTACTTATTACTTTGGCCCTTTTGATAGTGAAAAAGAGGCACAACTTTCTAGAAGTGGCTACGTCGAAGACTTATATCAGGAAGGAGCCAGAGACATCATTGCATTAGTCAAGCAATGTCAGCCTGATGTCCTAACGATTTTTCAGCAGGAAGCACAAGTCGAAGTATTTAGTTTTTGAAGCCCGTCTTGCAGATATTTTGCTAAAAGGGGTTTTTCAATAATATAACTTGTTGCATAATTTAGAGCTTATATCTCTAAATTATGCAACAAGAATTTTTGAGCAAGCAAGTATTCATAAGTAAGCTCTCAATCTCTACTTAAGCATTACAGATCAATGTTTAAGCTCAAATCTTGCCAAAGCTTGAGATGTATAAGATAAACGTATAACTTTGAGTTTGTTACAAAACTTTAAAAAATAAGAGTATACTCTGGGATTTTGTATAAGATTAATCGAGTAGAATAGTGATATCACAGAAAAAGCTATAATATTGCAGACCTTAATAAAAGTTTAAGTTCATGATTTAAGGAGCAGGGTATTTGTCCTATGGTCAAGCGATCGCTCCAAGCATCACTTACTGGCATTCAAGAGGCTAAAAAAGCATTTGCTCGCAAGGGGTGGACACAAGAGAATCTAGCTCTTGAAGTTGACCTCAAGACTAGACAACCAATTTGGCGGTTTTTCAGTAGTCGTCCGGTTGAGCGTCATACCTTTATTGAAATTTGTTCGGTGTTGTCACTGAATTGGCGAGAGATTGCGACTAATCCTCCGGCAGAATTCAGTCAACGAGAAGAATTCACCCAGCCCTGTGTCTTGGATATTGATATATTAGTGCAAAAAGTGCGATGTCTACGACGGGCTACGCCTACGCAACGCTTCGACAAAATTCAAGATCAGTGTGGTATTTTGCAGTTATTGGATATCAGCCGTCCAGTTGCCTTTCTGCACTTTTTATTTGACCTATCCGGTTGTCTTGCCTCCTTAAGACTACGGATTTTTCAGCCCACTTTGCACTTAAAGCCCTAATGGCAGGTCTTATTATGAATTTAATCAATGACTTTTGCTTGGCAGTTGGGATACTCAAAGGTGTACAAGTACTCGTTGTAGACAACGATCGCGATAGTAGAGATTTGTACGCGTTGTTACTCAAAGACCTGAGCGCAAATGTGATTACTGCTGGTTCTATAAAAGAAGCTTTAGAAATCCTGAGTTTTTTCACGCCCAACATCCTAGTCTGTGAAATTAGGTTCTTAGGTGAAAGTATTTATACATTGCTAAATACATTGAATGCTATGGAAGCAGACAATGGTAATCATATTCCAATCATTGTGACTTCAACATCTACCACAGGTACTCATGACCAAATTCCAGAGGTAGAGTTTGAAGAATATCTACTTAAACCATTCGACCTTGACAAATTTGTTTCCATGATTACGAATCAAATACAGTCACATGTGGGGGAAAATTTTAGCCCCGAACTACTAGTTTTACACTAATAGATGAGTTTAAGTATCTGCATTGTTTTCCCGTCTTAAAATAAATCTGGACTGCATATAGCAATCCGAATTGAAACGTGAGAAAATACAGAGATAAAAAGTATGTGTCTATAAGCATTTCAGCAATTTTCTATCTCACGAATGATTTAGGATTGCTATAGCTAAAGTCCACTAAAGTGGATTCAAACCCTTGCTCAGGTAACAACCGTAGGGGCAATATAGTTCGGTTAAGGCAAGAGACGCGATAAATCGCCGTCTCTACGTTGCTAATACTTCACTTGCTGATGATCAAGGCAAAAAACGGCTTTTGTACGAAGATTTAGGAGTAAAAGAATACTGGATTTTAAATGTCCAGAATATGCAAGTTATGGCTTTTGTTATTGAAAACCAAGGTAGTAGGCGGACTATAGAATCTCAGGTATTACCAGGATTAGCAATTTCTTTATTAAACGATGCATTACGGCGAACTCGTCAAATAAATCAAAGTCAAGTTGGTGCTTGGTTATTAACCCAATTTCAGCAATAATTACTTGAACCATTCTCAATAACCGTAGGGGAGCCAATTGTTTGTTATAGGTAGACAAACTCCCGCTACAGTACACCAGTGGCTAAAGCCACCCATTTAGGTGAAGACATACAGATATCTAATCGCTATTATGAAGGAAGATTAAGCAACTATGAAGCTAATTATGCGTCTAGTTGTTAGTTTACTAATAAAGATTTAATCTAAAACTTTGAAAAAATCCGTATTCCTACACTTGCCCTCTCACTGAGGACTACCCGCATAAAACAAGATTCATAGGCTTCTAGATATGGCTACGCACATAGAATTTCCAGTTATTGGCAAAGTTAAGTATCCATTACGCTGGCTGATGGGGCTGATAGCAGGGGGTGTCTTGGTTGTTGGTATCACAGCCTACACCCTGGTAAATCAAGGGAGAAAAGAAGACATTAGTCAATTAACTGTGCCAGTAGCAGCGCAAAACGTGACTTTGCGGATTACAGCGAGTGGCAAAGTCGTGCCAGTTCAGAGCGTAAATATTAGTCCGAAGAACCCCGGAGTGCTGTCGCAATTATATGTTGAACAAGGCGATCGCATTCAACAAGGACAAATTCTCGCCCGTATGGATAGTGCTAGCATTGAAGCCCAAAAAAGCCAGTATCGTGCTAACTTAGCCCAAAGTCAAGCACAACTAGCCGAAGCCGTTGCTGGTAGTCGTCCTCAAGAAATTGCTCAAGCTAGGGCGCGATTAGCACAAGCTCAAGCCCAGCTTGCCGCCGCCCGTGCTGGTAATCGTCCCCAAGAGGTTGCTCAATCTCAATCCCAAGTGGATGCGGCTCAAGCAAAGGTGAATTATAGCAGTCAACAGGTAAAGCGTTATCAATACTTATACGAACAGGGAGCAGAGAAGAAGCAATTACTCGATCAAGCCATCAGCGAAGACAAAAGTGCTAGAGCCAGTTTAGAAGAAGCTAAAAAACGATTTTCGTTAGTCCAAAGTGGCACTCGGACTGAGGAAATCGACCAACGCCAAGCGGCTGTGAATGAAGCACGGGCGGCATTAGTTCTGTTGGAAGATGGCACGCGTTCTGAGGAAATTGTCCAGCGTCAAGCAGCTGTTGCCTCTGCTGAGGCTCAATTGAAGGGTGTGCAAGTGCAGTTGGAAGATACAATTATTCGCGCTCCTCTTTCGGGAATTGTGACGCAAAAGTATGCCGAACCAGGCGCGTTTGTCACACCGACAACTTCTGCTTCTACTAGTGCCTCGGCAACCTCCAGTTCAATTGTCGCTGTCGCACGCGGTTTAGAAATATTAGCTCAAGTTCCCGAAGCCGATCTTGGCAGAATGAAACAGGGACAGCAGGTGGAAATTGTCGCCGATGCCTATCCCGATCAAGTTTTTAAAGGTCATGTGCGCCTGATTGCTCCAGAAGCAGTGATAGAACAAGGTGTGACATCGTTCCAGGTGCGGGTTGCTCTCGATACTGGCACAAATAAACTGCGTTCTGGCTTAAATGTGGATCTGACTTTTTTGGGCGATCGCGTCAAGAATGCCTTAGTATTACCAACGGTGTCAATCGTCACCGAAAAGGGCAAAACTGGCGTACTTGTACCCGGTGCAAACAATAAACCCCAATTCCGCGAAGTTACAGTTGGGGCGCAAATCCAAGAGCAAACTCAGATTTTAGAGGGAGTTAAAGCAGGCGATCGCGTTTTTGTTAACCCTCCCAAAGACTACAAAATTGAGAAGGCAAAAGAGAAACAGAATAATTCGTAATTATTAACAGATGAATTTTTTAGAAAGTGTCCAAATGGCGGGTAAAACCCTGCTATCAAATAAACTGCGTAGCGCCCTGACGATGTTGGGTATAGTTATTGGTAACGCCTCAGTAATTGCCATGATTGGTATTGGCGAAGGTGGGCAAAAGTACGTGAATAAACAGCTGGAGTCATTAGGGCCAAATGTGCTGTTTGTGATTCCAGGTAATCGAGAAACTCAGCGTATCTCCTTTGAAGTGCCAAAAACTCTAGTGTTGCAAGATGCCGATGCGATCGCTTCTCAGGTACCAACAGTAGTAGGAGTTGCTCCCGAATTAAACAGAAGACAGGTAATTACATACCGCAACAAAAACACCGATGTCAACATCATTGGCACAACTCCCAGCTTTTTATCGGTGCGGGATTTTGAAACTGCTAAAGGCAGGTTTTTCTCTGAGGTAGACATTAAGCGAAGCAACCAAGTTGTTGTGCTGGGTGCAGACTTGGCAGAAAAACTATTCGGTAATAGTAACGCCATCGGTCAGCAATTGCGACTTGGAAATACCAGCTTTCAAGTGATTGGGACGTTAATAGCCAAAGGTTCTAGCGTCGGTGCAGATTATGATGAAGCTGCCTTAATACCGATCACAACCTCAGCTAACCGACTTGTAGGAAAGAATTCTCCTTATGGTATCGCCTTAGATTACCTCGTAGCTGCCGCTCGTGATTCCGAGAGCGTGGATGCAGCAGAATTTCAAATTAGTAATTTGTTGCGTCTACGACACAAAATTAATGGTGAAGATGACTTTACTCTTCGCACCCAGAAAGATGCTTTGCAAACTGTCGGTCAAATTACAGGTGCATTGACAATTATGTTAGCAGCGATCGCTGGGATATCGTTGTTTGTCGGCGGCATTGGCATCATGAATATTATGCTTGTCTCCGTCACCGAACGCACCCAAGAAATCGGATTGAGAAAAGCGATCGGGGCAACTGAGCAAGATATTTTGCTACAGTTCATCATTGAGGCAGTGATAGTTTCCGCAGCTGGCGGTCTAGTCGGGACTGCGGTTGGTATCAGTGGCATTCTATTAGTGGGAGCCTTGACTCCTTTAGAAGCGAGTCTTTCTCCCGTAGCGATTACTATGGCAGTTAGTGTCTCTGCTGGTATTGGTTTATTCTTTGGCGTTGTTCCCGCACGTCGCGCTGCTAAACTTGACCCAATTGTGGCTCTTAGAAGTGCTTAGTTATGGGAATCGCAAAACTTAATCTTCCTGATGAGGTTGAGGTAAGTAATTCACTAAATCACTTTGACTGGAGAAATCTAACAGCGCTTCAGCTAACTCTTCTAGTTGAGCGATCGATAAAGTACGAATCTGCTGTTCTATCTCCGGCTCAATTGCACCAAACCGACGTGTTAATTGACGCAAAATCAGTTGTAGCGGCTCCTGTTTCTTTCCTCGTTCTTCTCCCTGTTGCAATCCCTGTTGCAATCCTTTTTGCAGAATGTCTTGATAAATCACAGATTCTTGCATAATTTGCTTTTTAGTGGGTTTGGCAAAGCGATGGCTTCCTTAATCCCCTAAACTGGGTTGAAGTGGGGAGATATTTGCTAGATAATTCACTAAATCACTTTGGCTGTTAAAACCCAACAGTGCTTCAGTTAACTCCTCAAGTTGAGCGATCAATAATTTGCGAATCTGCTGTTCTATCTCCGGCTCAATTGCACCAAACCGAAGCTTCAAAAGACGCAGT
This sequence comes from Nostoc sp. JL33, assembly GCF_017114985.1. Classification (GTDB taxonomy): domain Bacteria; phylum Cyanobacteriota; class Cyanobacteriia; order Cyanobacteriales; family Nostocaceae; genus Nostoc. The sequence goes on from NZ_JABXKP010000031.1 coordinate 46,638, forward strand.
ATTACCGCCACCTCTCCTTTTTGCAAACCTCTTTGCTCTCCTTTTTGCAGAATGTCTTGGTAAATCACAGATTCTTGCATAATTTCCTCTCTAAAAAGCTGTTTAATCACATTTTTGTCAAACCGCAAACCAGCTAAAACCTGTACACAAGCTGATATATTCTGTCGTTCGTCTGTTTCCTCAATCATATCGACAGCAGTAGCGACTTGCTCTAAAAGTCTTTGGGGTGAGTCGCTTCTGGCTAATGTCGCTAGTGATAAGAGTGCGGGGTTAGCCAGCAGTGGCGTGGGATCTTCTTCCCATAAACGAATCACTCGATATCTGTGTGTAGTGTTCGTGTCTATATACTGAGTTTGAAAAGCGATCGCCGAAGATGTAGCTTGAAGGAAAATTAACACCTGTTTAATCTCACACCAGTATTCTCGCTTTAATCTGGTGTAGTAATCCAGCATCCGAAAGTCAAGCGGGGTTGTGGATTTGGGTGTAGTTTGAAACTCTAAATGTAAGATTTGGTTGGCGATTTGCAGGAATGTCACCCTTACGGGTTCGCCAGTTGCCTGTGGAGGGAAACCCTCCCGCAGCACTGGACTCACCGAATCAGCGCGAATTGGTTCAAGGTTGAGTTCGGTTTTGAGTACTTGGATATCTGAGGTGTCAATTGAGAGTAACCAGCTAGCAAACTCAGCAGGGTAGTTTTCAGCAAGGTATTTGCAGGTGTTATCGTAGGCCAAGAGGGATGTGTAATTAGTTGTGTATTATACTATTTTACTAATGAAGCGATGCTGACGACGGGCTATTCGGTGACGCAACTTTATTTTGTCGTCACCAACATTACGACATTAAGGACAAACATCATGACATTTCTCATCAACATTACGACATTAAGGACAAACATCACGACGTTTCTCATCAACATCACGACATTAAGGACAAACATCACGACATTTCTCATCAACATCACGACATTAAGGAGAAACATCACGATGCTTGGGTAACAAAGCTAGAAACATGGAAATTGCTATTACTGGCTACGAAGTCGCCCTCACTGTTTATACCCGCAGCGCCTTTGGTCAAGAATGGGCAATGACGCAAAATAATCTTGGGACTGCTTACATAGATTCTTAATAAGATTGAATAGTTAAGTATTAATTTTGAGCAGATTATGGCAAATACTATTTTAATTACCGATTCTCTAGTTCCTGAACCTGTAGCGAAACCAGCAATCATTCGACTAGAAAAAATTTCCAAGATTTATGGTAGTGGCGAAACAGAAATTCGAGCGCTGAATGATGTCAACCTAATTGTGGAACAGGGCGAATATTGTGCAATCATGGGGCCCTCAGGTTCTGGTAAATCCACAGCCATGAATATTATCGGTTGTTTAGATCGTCCCACAGACGGACATTATTACTTAGATAACCTCGATGTAGCCCAAATGGACGATCGCTCATTGGCACACATCCGTAATAAAAAGCTGGGGTTTGTCTTCCAACAATTCCACCTATTGCCCCAACTAACAGCATTAGAAAATGTGATGCTGCCGATGGTGTATGCTGATGTGAATCCCAAAGAAAGAAGCGATCGCGCAATAGAAGCATTGACAAGAGTCGGTTTAGCAAATCGCCTCAACAACAAACCCACTCAACTATCTGGCGGACAACAACAACGAGTAGCGATCGCGCGTGCGATCGTTAATCGTCCGGTAGTACTCCTAGCCGATGAACCCACAGGCGCACTTGATTCGCGCACAACCCAAGAAGTCTTAGATATTTTTGGCGAACTAAATACCAGTGGAATCACCGTTGTCATGGTAACTCATGAGCCAGAAGTTGCCCGTCAAACCCGGCGCATCGTTTGGTTCCGTGATGGTGAAGTAATACACTCTAATCTCACCCCAGCCGAATTGAATCACTTTGCGGTGTCATAAGTTATTAAAGCCCGCCTACCCTGCGGGTTCTGCCAAGCAGTACGCGGACTTTGTTTGTCTAGCTGCGAGTTTTAGTGGACAGGGCGGATTACAAACTCGCTGTTTTTCCAGTTTCTGCTTGCGTTGCGATCGGCTTAACATCGGTGTAACCCACTTCACCAGCTATTGTCCGAAACACTGACATTTGCTCCTCAAATTCTAGTCCTTCAATCTGAGAAATCAGATCATTAATTGGCTTAGTTGCCTCGTAGCTAGCTGGTAAGTCAACCACCGTATCTCCCATAGCTACTGCCCAAGCATACCAAACTAACAGCTGGTTGTTTTCTTTTATCGCCCCATAAGCACGAGAATATTCTGTATCTTTGCGGTTAACTATATCCCGCATTATATCTAGTTGCTGCTCATCTGATAACTCAAAATAGTCTTTTAGCAGAAGTGGTGCTAACTCTGGTTCGGCCGTAGCTGGAGCAGCTGGAGTGATCGAGTCACCCATTTTTTCATAAACCAAATAGAACCAGGCTAATTTGGCATCAGTATCTAAATCGTTAAACGCATCCACCAATTTTTGAGTTTCATTGCTCTGGGCTTGAGAAATAGTTTTATCGTAACTTGCAGTCATAATTTTATTTCCAAAGAAATTTTACAGGCCAAACTAAGGCTTACCAAAGTTTGAGTATCAGATTCTACTACCAAGAGAAAGAGTTAAATTAATTGGAAATTGTAGCTTTAATCTACCTTTTAGTAGAGGTAAAGTCTCTCCTAAGGAAGCAAAAAAGCAGCAGATTAATTTGCTACAATCTCCTTCAGTAATAAAAAATTTAGCTAAGGTTTTTTAGTTTATGCCCGATGAAGTAAAGCCCAATTTAAGTGAAGCTCCCACCCACGAAGCCCAATTAGCTGCCGAAAGCATAGCTAGTGGTGAAGAAGAAGCGCCAAAGGTGAATTTTGATGCTGATTATGCAGCTGCACAAGAATTTAGCGTTAGCGAAGTTGATCGCACAGGTGAAGGTGTAGCAGCAGCCGAATCAGCGACTGAATCTAAATTTAAAACCTCTCAACCAGAAGAGACAAAAACCCAATCCCAGTCAACTGGTAATCCTGATGATTATCTAAACTTAGCAAAGGAAGTCGGGAATACTCCGACTGAGGGTGTAACTAATGTTAGCGATGATCTATTAGAACAAGCTTTTGAAAAGGGTGAACGGAAAAATTAAGTTTTCCCCAACATTTAATAGTTAATAGTTAAAATTTTAACTATTAACTAATAATTATTTAAGTAGCATTTATCGTAAATTAAAGGGTTTAAGACCCCAACCATTACAGGTAGCGCTCCGGCAAAGCCACCGAAACTCCGCTCAGTTACGCTGCGGGGATCTTGCTTGCTACAGTCGGGGTTTAAATAAGAGTCTGTTGGCTATAGCGTGCCGTAGGCAAAATGTCTTTAATGCGTGAATTTTGTTAGCGCAGCCTCAACTCTTCTCTACCTGGGCTACGCCTTCGTAGAGGCTGCGCCAACGAGTCCGCGTAAAGAGCGCGTCTGTCTGCGACACGCTATTCGCCTTCCTAGAGAGCGTCATTTTCAATTTTGAATTGTTAACACTTCAAGTAGTTCACTAGGTTGCTGAATTAAATAATCTGGATTTTGCTTGGCTAATGCTTCCGGTGAGTTAAAGCCCCAAGTCACTGCAATCACTTGGACATTTGCTTTCTTTGATGCTTCTATATCTCTGGTTTCATCTCCCACATAAATAACTTCTTGAGGCTGGAGTTGGTTTTGCCTCAAGACGTTATTGATTATGGTTGTTTTGCCAAAAATTGTAATTCCTGAGTAGATAAAATCAAATAGATGATTTAAATCATTGATTGTGAGAAACTGCGTCACATTTTCTTTAGAATTAGAAGTGATAATGCCCAGCTTAAATCCTTTAGCTTGCAGTTCCATTAATGCATCTTTAATTCCAGGAATTGGCTTTAATTCAGGGATTTTGTTTTTTAATTCTCCTTTAACTTTTTTAACTAGAAAAGGGATCTTAAATAGAGAAACTCCTGAGTATTTAATAATTTCCCTAGATGTTAGGTTTTTAAGGAGGGCTAATTGCTCAGGACTTATGTGCCTATAGCCAAAGTCTACAGCTAGACGATTAGCAATACTTACAAGGGCATCTACTGTATCAGCAATTGTGCCATCAAAATCAAAAATAATTACTTTCGGGGTCATTCTTTCGCCTGGATGCGTCAAGATTAGCTAGGGCGTTGCGTCGTAACATTTCTGGCTTAATCCGCCGCAAGGCAGATGCTGGAAATCGTTTATCCCAATCCTGATCTGAGATTTGGGCTAATTCTAGCAGGTGGGGAGCAATATTCCCAGGATAAGGCTGAAACTCTGCAATATCAGTTGGGCTGGCAAAACGTTGATTCCAAGGACAAACATCTTGGCAAATATCACAACCAGCAACCCAGCCTTGCAAATGGGGTGTGATTGTCTCTGGCAATTCCTTGGCTCGATTTTCAATGGTATGATAAGCAATGCAGCGATTAGCATCCACGACAAAAGGCTGAGTAATTGCACCTGTAGGACAAGCCTGAATACAACGAGTACAGCTACCGCAGTGTTCTGTATGCGGGCGATCGCTCTCTAATTCCAAATTGGTCAACACTTCTCCCAAAAATACCCAAGAGCCATATTCTCGTGTAATCAGATTACCATTTTTGGCAATCCAACCAATTCCGGCTTGTTGTGCTAAGACTTTCTCTTGTACCGGGCCAGTGTCTGCATAATAACGAGCTAGTACGCCCTCATCAAGTGATTCTAGCCATGTAGCTAGCTGCTTGAGTTTTTTATGCATCACTTTGTGATAATCCCTTCCCCAAGCATAACGGGAAATTTTGGCGTATTCCTCGCCTTCTCCTGACGGAGACGCTGCGCGAACGGGACGTTGATCTGCTGTGTAGTAATTTAGCACCACACACACTAGCGATCGCGCCTTTGGCATCACTAAGCTGATATCCTGACGCTTTCGATTAGCCATCCATTCCATATCCGCGTGATAACCCAGTTCAATCCATGCTTGTAACCTCTGCGCTTCTGTGGGATCTACCTTATCTACAGCAGCAATTCCAACTTTGTGAAAGCCCAACTCCCTGGCTTTTTCTTTCACTACACTACTGCTTGTTACGGAATACTGATTCATTTTTTTATCTGGATTTTGCCTAAATAAAGGCACATTAACTTTACATTACATAGTCAATACCTTTGATTAAGATTTGTTGCTTCCATACATGATAAATTTTATCTAATCGCTGTAATATCCCTGTCTCAAGGTTTCGTACTTCGGGGATCTAAAGCAGTTAGTAGGTATAGCAGCCTACAATTAATATACGTATGCAAACTATTCATCACCGTAAAGTCAAAGCCGGAGGCTAAACGTTGGCACAATTGCAAGGACAACCTCTGGCTTTATCAGGCTCTCAAAAAAATTGGGTCTTAGTCGGTGTCGGACTTGGGGTGTTCATGTCTACTCTAGATGTGGGGATCATCAATGTTGCTTTGCCCACATTGGTGCAAGCCTTTGATACCAGTTTCCCTACAACCCAATGGGCTGTATTGAGTTACCAGTTGGTCAGTTCCGGTTTAGTTTTGGGGGCAACGCGCCTGGGGGATATGTGGGGCAAGAAGTCCTTATATCAGGGGGGACTTGTGCTGTTCACTTTCAGTTCGCTGTTATGTGGTTTTGCACCTGGTATTGGCTGGTTGATCGGCTTTCGGGCGCTTCAAGGACTCGGTGCTGTGTTCATTTCTGGGCTTGGTTTGGCAATCATCACAGAAGTTTTTCCCTCTTCCGAACGAGGTCGGGCTGTTGGCGTTATCGGTAGCGTAGTGTCACTGGGAATTGCTTTTGGGCCTTCTGCTGGCGGGCTGCTCCTAAGCTTCTCAGGCTGGCATAGTATATTCTTTATCAATGTACCTCTGGGGATCATCGCCAGTTTCTTAATAGCTCGCGTGGTGCCGCCTTCTGTACACCTTCCGGGCAAACAGAAATTTGATTTTTTTGGAGCGATATTGGCTTTATTGACTCTGGGTAGTTTTGGGCTGGGTATGACGCTAGGGCAAAGCCAGGGCTTTGGCAGTACCAATGCATTGGTATTATTAGCGATCGCTGCCGTGAGTTTTACAACTTTTTTGGTAGTTGAAGCGATTATAGAGCAGCCGCTACTAGAGCTACACCTGTTTGGCAATCTTCAGTTGAGTATGGGTTTGCTAAGTGGCTGGCTAGCATTCATTGTTATTGGCGGTTCGCTACTCATCGTCCCTTTCTTTCTAGAGGGCGTTAAGCATTATCCGACGGTAAAAGTGGGGCTACTACTAGCCGTGTCGCCTGTACTTAGTGGGTTAATTGCCCCACTATCTGGAAGACTTTCAGACCGCTTTAGCGCTCGATTAATCAGTTCCATTGGGCTGGGGTTGATGATTGGCGGCTGTCTGGGAATTAGCACCTTTGATGCTCAAATTACTGAGGTAGGCTATGTATCGCGCTATTTTATTTACGGCATTGGACTAGGTTTATTCCAATCGCCCAACAATAGCACTGTCATGGGAGCAGTACCAAGGGAGCGGCTAGGGATTGCTTCTGGGCTGCTGTCTTTGTCACGTACATCAGGAAACACGGTTGGAGTTTCTCTAATCGGGACAGTATTTGGAGCGTTAATCGCTAGCATGTCTGCGGGTGCAGATGTCTCTGTTGCCCCTCCTGAGGCGATCGTTGCGGGGTTCCAAGGAACTTTTCGCTTTGCAGCCCTAATACTTTGTGGGGCAGCAGTTGCATCCGTTTTGAGGATCAGTAAAAAGCAGGGGAGCAGGGGAGCAGGGGAGCAGGGGGAGCAGGGGAGAAATAATTAATGCCCAATGCCCAATGCCCAATGCCCAATGCCCAATGCCCAATGCCCAATGCC
>NZ_JABXKP010000034.1 GCF_017114985.1 Nostoc sp. JL33
CAACATCTGCCGCACAGAGTTAACCGGCTGCACTCCCTGAAAAATCCCCCAAACAGCGCTGAAATGTCCTTGAATGTCGATGGATACCCCAGTTTCTAAACTTGGAGAAGCGATAACCAAATCATACTGGGTCAAAATCTCATTGAGGTGAGCGATACACCCCATAGCTGGATGTGATGGGTCAGCAACAGATTCGCTGTCTATTCTCAGTATTCGTAAATGAGGGAATTTGCGGCGAAAACGTTCTTCCAATGCTTGCGTCCCCCATTTGGACTTGGCTTTTTGAGCAGAGCAACACAATAGATGATGCCCTCCTTTAGAAATCGCTTTGTCCAGTGCCGCGATAAGATTCTTCGGGTTATTTCCAGAGTAGTTGTAACAGTTTCCAGCTACGTGCCGATAATTGTTAACGATAACGAAAGGATTAACTCGATATTCTCCAGCCATTGAAAGAACGTATTTCACATCTGTGTCGGACACGTCAGCGCTTGACAGATAAATCTTACCGTGTTCGCTACCAAGAACATTTTGAATCAATCGCTTGAGGTTTTTGAGAACGGACACCCGACGTTTAGCAACCTCCGTACCAGAGTTGAGAAGATGCCAGAATACTTGGTCACATTCATCAATAATAATGACATCATTCGCCCAGTCATTGGGATTGAATCGCGCCTGACTTTCTTGATGCAGCGAATCAACGCACACCCCATATCCTAATAATGTGCCTGTTTCCGAAGTGTGGACTTCAGTAACATAGTTAACACCGAAGCGATTACACAACGCCTCACCTAATTGGATACGATGGGTGATAATTAATACCCGTCTCTCTTGGTCGTGTGCTTTGGCTACCTCCGTTGCCAGCCATTCGGTTTTACCAGTGCCTTTGGGAGCCTTGAGGATAATCAGCTTTTTACCTGATGGTACAAGCAGATGGCCCAAGAATCTTTGGTTGAGTGCGATCGCTGGAGGATAAGTCAGCAGAGTGAACAGCTTAATCTCCCACAGATCCAATGCAACAGCCGTATTGTAGAGTGCGTCAAATGCTGGCTGACCCTTGGCGACGATAAAATCATCAACCCCTTTAGAAGCCCCTAGCGGTAAATCAATCACTCGCAGCGAACAACCCTCATTTACCAGCAGCCGTCCCATGCGACTGATAGCGGTTCTGACTCGCTGGACTGTCTCAGGTTTGGTATCTTGGTCAAAACAGATGTTAACCTGTCTCCCCTGTGTTGCAAAATGTTTCAAGTCGGGAATCAGGGATGGTTTACCAATGGCAGTACCGTACTCATCAGTAGGGGTGCGGTATCCTGCGTTAACGCCAGGAATTGCGATTGCAGCATAGCCGGCAGTCAATAATGCCCCCGCTTTTTTGACGCCTTCCACGATTGTCACTGGTACATTATGCTGCCAAACCCAATGCCAGAAGCCACCAGGGTGTTGCAAATCTTCTTCGGTGATGGGGATGCCGCAACGTAGGGAAACTTTCACCCAAATGCGATTCGGTACTAGGAGGAAGAAAGCGCGTGTCTCTTCTCTGTATGGATGCTCGTACTTGATAAACTTGTGGATCTTCTGGCGATCTCTTCGGGGGTGGTCGGGTTTGAAACAGCCCCACATCATCAGGACGTAGTTATTGAGGGGGTCAACGCCACTGCACCACCAGCCGCCTAGTTCAATGTGCTGGTATTTCTTCAAGTCCCTGTCTCTGAGCCGCCCATCATTGCGACGGGAGATTTTGGGACTGTAGAGAAGATATTCGTAGGGTAAAGTCCCGTGGAGCGATCGCACATTCAGATGAAAGATTTCTTCGTCAACGCAACTGTTGAGCCATTCTTGTAAGTGTTTAGCTTGAGAATCGGTTTCATTTATACGAAGCATAATGTATTCCCTCTCTTTTTTGACGCATGGAAGTGAAGCGGCACTTGAGTCTGTGCCGCCGTTAAAGCTTTTAAGCAGATGAAAGATTAAAGAGTCAGTCAGAGTAAAAGTTTTGTTAGCCTTTACTCTTCAACTTTTCAAAAACAAAATAAGTAATAGGGGTCGGACTCACTGGCAGGCATTGCAACAACCGGAATTAAAGTATTGTCAGGTTGAAAACAAAAGTATTGCAGGGCATCTCTCATCAAAACACCAACCATCTTCCCGAATGTTCTCGTGAAAACTTGCGTTTCCAAACAATTGAGATTATCTGTAGTTTCTGGAGCGTAAATGATACTGATATCACAGGTTTTTGGATTGTTAATTTGACTAATCCAACCACGTTGTTGTATCCGTGGAGTGATTGAAGCCATGATCTGGGGTTGATATTCCAGAAATATTGCCCTCGCAAAGTTTTGAGAAGGTGATATGGGAATACTGACGTATTGATGTGTAATCAATGTTTTGCTTTTTGGCTTAAGATAGGCAAATCTTTCTGACCAAGGCTGAGTTAAATCCTGTTTGGAGATGATTGCAATGTCAGTTTGTTTGTTGACAAAATCATCAAAAATCTGAGCTAATTCATTAGGAAGTTGAGTTGTTCCGTAGTTGGCATCTAATTGACGACGGCGCTTTGCTTCTCCCATGATTTGACTCCTTTTGACTGGGCTTAAGTAGTACAAATGAACTAAGTGGTTGTTATCGTAGATGACTTAGGAAAAATCAATTCACGAAAAACTGATGCTGTCAGCCAATGAATGTCATATTTAGTCGGGGTTTGCAGTTTTTTTTTAGTAGCGTTCTTTCTCTCTTCAGATTGAAAAAATCAGAATCATCTCCCCGCTCCGGTGTGCGGTCGAAACGTGAGATTAATTCGCGTGCTAACAACTTTGTTTGTTTTCGGTACTTGATGCAGATGCGTAGACTGGCAACCAGGGTGCATCACAAGCAAACTCCCGTGTTCCAGCCAGAAATCCGTTGCTTTGCCATTTCTCGGTTTGATTTGGAATTTGCGAACACCACCGAGGCTAAGGGAAGCGATTGCAGGATTAGATCCCATCGATGGTTCGTTGTCTGCGTGCCACCCAATAGAATCAGTCCCCGTGCGGTACTGGTTGCCAATGACGATGCGGAATTTGTAACCAGTTAATGCAGTTATACGATCGCGCAAGTTAGCCAGATTATCTGTCCAAGTCAGGGGTTTTAAAAATACGCTGTTGGAGTAGAGATAATCACATCCTGCATCACCAAAAATACACTCCAGGCGAGGAACAGGCAGAGTTTTACCCAACATTCTGATTTGATTCTGTTGCCACTCCAGTTTGAAACAGTGTTGGTAGAGTTCATTGGCCTGTTCAAGGCTTAAGAAATCGGGGTAATAAGTGACTGGTAAGACTGGGGTTGATTCAGCAAATAAATTGAGTTGTTGCATGGTAGTTTTCTCCAATTAAAGAACGTAATTGCTGTTAGTTTTGACCAGTAGAGAAAACCTCAATCAACACGCTTTCTGGATACAACCCAACTTTTCCAAATCGTGGGTCATGAATGCGTTCTATTTCTATTCCTTGTTTCCGACACAATGCACTTGCTTTTCTACCTTTAGTACCCGCTTCTTTTACCGATATTTCTAAACCTTGAAGATTGGCGAACCCAACAACACTATATTTGTGACCACATGGTGTATTCACCCTATCTTGCTCAACTTCAACAGCTTTGAGTCTCGCCAAGATTTGAGTTTGTTGCTGTTGTTGCTCCAATAAATATTGTTCTTGCTGTGCCATCTGTTGTGCGATCGCAGCGAGTAACTGTATTTGTGTCATCGCTGTTTCGGAAGGATTGGCGGGTTTAGCCCACCCCAGTAAATCTTGAATCCAGGCACGAACACCAATGCTTTCAAAAGCTTCACAGGCTAATTTTGCTTGTGTAGTACATCTCTTACCAGCTTCATAGCCGTAATAATGAAGTATGGTTGCTACAGCGACATCGGGAATACCGGACTCAGACCACGATAAAATCTCAGCACCTTCAAAGCCTTTATAGATAAGCTTTTCAACCAGTTTAGAGCGAGAAATGTCAGCAGCAGTTTTAAGGCTTCTGAGCAATCCAGCATCATTAACATTTGCTAATCTGGCTGCTGCCCGAACACTGGCCTTACCCTGACCATTAGCGTCGATTTGAATCTCTTGTTTTATTTGTTCGATGATTTCGGCGATTTCAATTTGTGACATAACTTTAATTGGGTGATAATTTTTGTTGTGTGATTAGAGAGAATTAAACATTTACCCGCATCAAACTTTTTTCACCAACCAGTGAGAAACGATTCGATATAGTTGGGGTCTTAATTAACGTTGGCGACATCAATTCAACAAGGTAAAACCAAGAATTATGCACCAGAGCAATCCCCAGAATCAGCCGTTGTTTTGTTCCCTTATCGTGAGAACAGAGGATTACTCTTTCACCCAGAACGAAAGCAGGTTTTTGTACAGTGATGGCTTGTAATTCTCCAGTGGCGATGATTTGATGCTGTGTTGCGTGGAGTATTTCATTACCGCAATCAACGGAATAAAGCCAACATTCGTGTTTCCACTGAATACCGCAACAGTAGCCGAAGGTTTTGGTGGTTCGGAGGTAGACTCTTTCTAATAAATTCACTTCAACAGGTGGAATTCTTTGACCCCAAGGAGGGGAGAGATACCAGCTTGTTAAGAGCGCATTAACGTTGTAAATCATGAGTTTTTCTGTTGTTGAGATAAAATTATTTTCAGACGTTCAAAAATTAGTGCAGCGCATTGAGGGACAATCGCATTCCCTAAAGCTTTAATTTGCTCTGTCTGTTGTCTTCTGATTGCAAGGTATTCTGCATAGAGTTGGCGATATTCCTTCTGGCAATTCGGCGTAAGCGCTGCAACTTCATTACGAGTGAGCCGATTAAAGCTGGGGATTGTGGATGCACATAGCCAATCTGTAAGTCCTGCGTGGGTAAGGAGACATCTGTCCAACCTTGCGGGAAACCCATCATCGCCTCTACTAGATGTACATTGAGCGATCGCTCTGGCTCCGTATTCAACTGAGTTGTGACTTTGTGATGATCTCTGGAAGTTGCAATGATTACCGCCGCCGACAGATGCAGCGTTTGCCCCGGTTTGTGTGTACTTGTACCAGGATGTTCCCCGTCTTGGGCTTTGGGAGTTGGTAGCAATAATCCAAACTCGTTCTCGCAAGTGGACGGCTCCCACTTGGCTTGCCGAAACAATTCCCCATTCGACATCGAACCCCATCTGGGCAAATTTCCACAGTAAGGTACGGAAAAATTCACTTCCCTCAGCAGTGAGCAGTCCGGGAACGTTTTCCACAATCGCCCAGTGCAGTCGAACTTCGCAAATGATTCTAAAGAACTCTCCGAACAGGTTGCGCTCATCAAGTGATGCTTGACGTTTTCCGGCAAGACTGAAGGGAGGGCAAGGGAGTCCAGCGATGATGCCGTCAATTTCTCTAACTCCGATTCCTGCCAAAGACTTAACTGTAATATCATGAATGTCTGGAATAATTGGAATTTGTGGGAAGCGTAGATTTAGAACTTGCTGGCAATACTGATTAATTTCGCAAAATGCTACAGTCTCGAAACCACCGCTAATCATGTGACCGAGGGTGAAGCCACCAATACCAGAGCAGAGGTCAAGGACTTTTTGAGTTTCCAAGGGAGTGATTTGTTCTGTCATGCTTTTCTCCCTAATAAGTAATTAATCGCTTCAACATCGAGAGCAGCAATACGTTTTTTAATTGATTGTGGGGGATTTTCAAAAAACTCTTTTAGATGCCATCTCCGAATTTGGTAATGTCTGGCAGAGCGTCTTGTAGCTTTGAGCCATCCTCTTTTTACCCACCTTGTGACAGTTGAGAAGTTTAATTGAAGAACTTGAGCAATCTCTTTACAAGAATAGTTATCAAGAGTGGGACGGGCTGAATAACCTAAGCTATTTAACTTCAGATAAATTGCAATCGGTGTGCGTTGATATCCTCGCCTTTTTAGGATTGAAGCTATTTGTTTGATTGTATAGACTTCGGCTTTCTCTTCAATGATTGCGAGTTCTTCATCAGTCCATTTTGTATGCATTTGATTCCCTCCCATATTTATGCAGATTTACTAGAAGAATGTTCTCGTAAAATTCGAGCGCTGATAGATTGAAAATCTACTTGAAAAATGTTCATCTCAGTCTGCATTTACCCAGTGTTGTAGCGGTCTACTATGTGCTGTTTGATTGTGGATTGATTCAGCCCATCAGGGATATAGATGTGTGCTTCACTGATGATTTTTTCGACTACTGTAACGATGACTTTCATGGGTAATTCCTGTTTGATTAATTGAGGATTCAGAAGTAAAAATATTCTGAATCCTGATTTCTGATTTACACTGCCCCAGTGTTTACCGTTTGCAACTGCTGCATCCATACGTTGATTGCCGTTAATTCATCCGCACCACTAGCAACAGCATCAACAACCTGCTTTTGATATGAAGATTCGGCATGATTGGGATATTCGCACTTGTCTGTTGCCCAAGCCAAACACATAGTTTTCACCAGTTCATTAATCTTGCTAAGATGAACGCTTTTGTACTAATTAGAAGGTTCTCGATTACGCTCTAGCTCCCATTGCAGATAGGTGAATGCAGTGCTAGCATCGGCAATGTTTAAATCAGGTTGATATCCCTCGTCTAACAGTTGCTTGTAGTCTGGGTGCGTAGCAATAAGGGATATCAGGGTTTGGGCTTGTTCAAGTAATTGGCAGAGATTGGGGTTAGACATTTCTATGCCAAGCCTGGAACATAAATCCTCTGCCTTTACACCAAAAGTTCCTGGTTCAATCTCCGTGGCTAACTCTTCAAGTAAAGATTGAAAATTCGGGTGTTCATCGTTAATTTCAACCTCAAACAAATCTGCACCCTTTGTAACGGTGGTTGCCCAATCGGGTAAAGTCTGTGGAATGGTCTTCGCGTAAAGTTTCATAATTGTGTCCTCTTCGATTAAGAGTTAAAAATCCTCGGCAATCTCCAATAAAAAACCGCGTCCCGTGTTCTGCACTTGCACTAGTTCTTTATCCAGCAGGGTTTGAATGACTGAATTTGAAACTTGGCATTGAAGAGAGTGCAGAGGAACACAACCACCACAAAGCTGAAGCAAACGCAGCAGATGATTAGCCCGACGGTCAAAACTGTCTGTAGAATTAGCCATTACTGCTACCTCCAGTTACTAGGGCTAACTGTTGTTGCAGGATGAAGATTTGACGCTGATAGAATTCAATTTCTGCGGTAATTTGTGTGAACAATTCCTGTGGGGAGAGCGGTTGGATTTGATTCTCTTGCAAGTACGATATCTCGTCAGAATTCTTGTTAGGCATCAGCACATAACGCCAACCAAAACAATTCGCAATTCGCAATTCGCAGTTAAGGACTTCCAAATTAAAAAATATCTCATTGCTTTTAAGGCAGGGAGGGGGGAGCAGGGAGAGAGAAAATCGTTTTGATGGGCGTGAAATTGGATAATTTATTTCTTGGAGTTCTCTTAAAAATAATTGCGAATTGCGAACTGCGAATTGCGAATTGCTTTGTTCTGTACGTTGATCCAAAGCAAAGCGAGGGTAGCCCCAGTGTTGGGGGATTGAGATCGTAGGTTGCATTGATTTAATTGGGCATTGGTGAATAAATAATTAGGGAAAAGGGGGAAAGGGCAAAGGGGAAGGGAATGAAGAAATTTACCTTTCCCCCTTACCCTTTAACCTTTTCCCAGGCGAAGCCCAAAACTTACGCCGTGACTAACTCCGTTCTCTCCAGCAGCCGTTGCAATTTATCGCCAGTTAGCTGTTCTAACGGTTGGTCTAAAAAATATTCATCAAAAATGGATTTATCATCAGTAGACACGTCCACCATCGACAGCGATCGCACTGCATCATAGACCGAGTTAGAATACTGTTGCTGACCCGAAGAATCCTGGATTACCCACCAGTTACCGTTAGTACATCCGACTTGACCCAATTTGCGTAGTTTGCCGTCTTCAGTACCGTGGGTATAAATCCCATCATCAAGAATTTCAAAGCCGTAATTCTGGCACTCGTTGAAGATATGCGCCATGATTCGGTTTTCGGTCGTGGGGGGTATTGCTTCTTTCTCCTGCACAGGTAATGAGCCGTCTTTGTAATGAGTGCAGATGAAGCGATCGCAACGCATTAGAGTGTTGGCACGAAATACTTCTTTGTCGTTGACCATGACTACCCAGCGTTGCGTTAAGTGTTTTTCGTCGTAGGTGATGCTGGCTACCAGTTTGTCGTCAGCGTAATATTCGTGATGGTCAAACGAGATTTCGACTATTGTGAGGGGTTCGGGAGCAATAGCTTGGGCTTGGTCAGCAATGTAGCTGTCGAGTTCGGCTTGGGCGAGGGCTTGGTTATCGGGGGCAGCAAGGGCGATTTTCTGAATCTTGCTTGCTTGATATTCAGCAATGGCACTAATCCAAGAATCCTTGCAGCGTTTGTCGCTTACTTCGACTGTGCAGGCGATTTCGCTGTAGATTTGCTTGAGTCGGGCAATCGATTTCAGTTGCAGCTGTTGTTGGCTGTAGATTTGGTATGTCATGATTGATTAAGTTCCTAACGGGACGGAAAGCGCTTTAGATTCGCAGTCGGGGCGCTTTCTTTATATATCTATTATTGCGTATTGCGTAATACTTGTCAAGTAATGCGTAATGGTTTAAATTAGAGATAATTCTTTGGAGGCGTATGACTATGGATTTAATGAAAATTATTATTGAAGTGGAGTTTACTGGTATTGGAACTGCTTTGAAAAAGGCAAGAGAAGCTGCGGGGATGAGTTTAACCGTAGCTGGTGATTACGCCAGAATGAGCGGGGCAAATTTTAATAGAATTGAGAACGAGGATACAAAGGGTGTACCTTTAGACACCCTCATCAGGGCAGCCAATGCTGTAGGGTTGGATTTAAAAGAGTGCTTAGGTGAGTGGATTCAGCATATTCCTGGGGTTAATTTAACAGAAAGTTCTAATGGCGATTAACCCTCAGACTATTAATTCTCTTACCCTACCTTCAGCTTTTCCAAAAAAGCCATGCCTGCGGTGGGCTATGACGGAGCAGTTATCAACTACTTCCAAAGTCTACGTTTTAATTGACTCTGAAAAAATATTGTTGAACTAAAGGGGTGGAATCATGCCTAAACCACCTTCTAGACGCAACAAAGCCACCTCTGCCGCATCTACCGATTCAACTTCACCAGCTAACTCTGCAAATGAGGATATCTCCCAGCAATTAGATCCAGCTTCAGCAACGATTACAGTTACTGCTGTTGAAGTAACAGAGTTGACCCAAGAGGAGCAAAGCGATCGCCTACTCCTAGAGAGGAAAGTGGAACGGGCGTTTTTTGAGGCGGGGAAGGCATTAATGGAATTACGCGATCGCAGATTATATCGTTCCACGCACAAAACTTTTGAAGATTATTGCCGCGAACGCTTTGGTTTTAGCCGCAGACAGCCCTACCATTTAATAGAAGCTGCGGTTATTTTTGATAATTTGGTGGAAAAATGTGAACGGAACGTTCACATTTTGCCGACTAATGAGTGGCAAATCAGGCCACTGTCCAAGCTTGACCCGGATATTCAGCCCGGAGCATGGGAGCAAGCTGTAGAATCTGCCAACGGGAAAGTACCATCTCATCGCATGGTCAAAGATGCGGTGCAGCGAATAATGGAACGTACTCAAGTACCTAACACCTATCAATTAGGCGAGGTATGCCAAATCTTAGCCAAAGATAATCCAGAACTCAGGGGCAAGAGTGGGTGTTGGGCGATTATCAGCCAAGTCAATGATTTCAGTTGCACGGTAAAGATGTGGGATGGCGAATACACGGTTGGGTTGCAACACTTGAAGTCCTTCAATTATCTACCTGCCGAATGTGAGCAGATGCAATCCTTGAGCGATCGCATTACACGGGTGTATTCCGATTTGCTGGAGGAGACAGTCAAAAGTCTGTTGCAGTCATTGGGCAAGGTGAATCGGCCTTATTTAACTGAGCTGGAAGAAAAACTTTTGAGCCTTCTAGAGTCTGAAGTTAAAGTGTAATATCTAACTGCATTGCCAACTCTTCATAAAACTGTTTATGTGAATCTGAATAATTTTCTGCACCTAAGCGTGTTAAGTATCCCTTTTTGCTTGTGTAAGGATTAGGGATATAGCTGTGAATGTATAGTTTTCTGCATTCAGGATTTTCAGACCAACCAATATTGAACGCAGCATACTTGGGAAAAAAGGTGATTGCATTGTAATAATCAATGTGATCGTGAATCCACCATGCTAAGGCTGTCCAATCGGCAGTTTTCTCATAATAATCAATGAAAGAATTCACAATAATGCAGGCTGTAGCACCCATATAACCTTGAGCGTCTGGGACATCCCAGATATGAACTGCATAGTTAGATTCGTTACTAGCACAATTGTACTGGTTTTTATTTTCTGCACCTTTAGCATTGACAGCAGATGACCGATATCCAGAGCGAATGCTGATTCTTCCGAAAGCTTGTTGAATTGGTTCTAGAACTTGTTCACAAAGACTTTTGCCGGAGGCGATCGCCAAATCAGGATTATCTGGTATATTTGGGATTCCTTCAATTTGAGAAATTTCTGAGTGTAGAAAATCACGCATAAAAAAGTTTTTTGACAAACGTACCCGACCTAATTCTTCCAATGATTTGACAGTTTGTGGTTTTTTCATTATTTTTAATTTAATTCGACGCGACGAATACCCGCAAATATAAGTTGAGTGATGACATTAGGAGTTTGGAACTTGATATAAGGCGAGAGGTGGCTAAATTTGCAGATGTATTTATTGAAGTTGCAAAACTCACTTGCATATCTGCTTATGTGTTGCTGAACCAGGAAATTGCTTCTCTATATCAAAGGATTGCTTGTACCCAACAAAAACTGGAAATATTGCCGACACGGTAAGAAATTCGGGCAAAATAGGAGGGTGAGCAGTGGAGAATTATCCCATACTAGCTAGAACTGCAACTGAAAACCAATATAGAGCGATGCTTTACCACTTCTGACACGTATGTATGGATTAAAACGTAGCCAATCACAGTAGCAAATTTATTCCCAGCTTTCTTCTTCTTCACCATCCTGCGCTGGCGGTTCACCATGAGATTCAAGAATCTTGGGCTTTTTCATTTTGTCATTAGCTGGTTCAATTTTCTCTACATATAAATCAAATTCCCATTCTTGCAGTAAATCAAAGATAAATTGTAAATGACTGCCTACCTCTAAGGATAAATCGCCTAAACGAAAATCGCAGGTATCAGGATAAATTTCGACAATAGGATGATTAAATTCCAAAGTTCTTCCTAAACGGTCTTTGTGAATAAATCTGTAGAGGTGTTCCGGGTGAAAATCAAATACTTGCACAATTGCGGCAGCGACTTCATCTAAATTGAAGTAACTAGGAATAGCAATCCGTCGCCAAGCATTCTCTAAATTAGCTTTAAATATATAAACACCCTCAGTAAAACCGCCTTCAGCAATCACCAAAGTTTGTGACCATTCCGGGAAATAGGGTTGGAGATAAGGTTTTAAATTGTCAAAAGCTATGCGAAAATCTAACCGAAAAGTGGCGTAATCTTCTATTTGGATATTTGAGCGACTTTCTGTTAATACAGCCATGAGAGCATTACCCCAAGCCTTGGGGTTTACATGAGTAAAACACCAGCCTTTAGCGGCTTGTGGTTTGACTGATGTCACTTCAATTAATCCAAATAAATGTAAGAGAGCGAGATTGTGGAAGCCAGGATAATAAACTAATTTATCTTGTTCTGAGTAATTATTAATTTTCAATCCTGATGATGGGAGATTGTTCCAAAATAATAAACAGCGATATGCTTGGTCAAACATATCTCTTTGGTCGCCTAAGAGTTCGCTTTCTCCCCAAACTAACCAAGATTCTAGCAGGGTAAAATATTGTTCTGTGTGGTTTAATCCTTGCCAAATTTGCAGAATTTTTTGGTCTAAAACTAACTTGCTCTTTTTACCTTTGGTAATAACTTGAGATAGTCCAGAGGTGCGGAGGAGAAAATAAAGACCGTGAATATAAGGATAGGATTTTTGTACAGTACGTTTGAGGTTAATATCTATGGGATAACTCAATTTTGAGTTAAGTTGTTGGAGATATTTAAGGGACAATTGGTGATAAGTACTACTAACTTCAACGCCGTTGGGTTGGAGAAATTCTAAAATAGTTTGAAAATCCCGCAGAATTGTTCCTGGAATATTTTGACTAATGGTTTGCTGTTGAAGTAGTTCTTTTTTATCTTCCGTCAGTGGTAGTTTATCTCGGATTTGATCTGGAATGAGGGAAAATAGGTTACTCATCTGAGTTGAAAGGAGGAATTTGTATGGCGGTTAATCTCACAACTTGGCCATTTTGCCAAATGCTAATAAATTCTACTAAACGGCGGTGTCTTTCAATAGCTTTTTTCATAGCGAGTTTAACACCTGCGTCGATTTGGCGAGATAATTTCTCAGGAATTGGCTTATTCATCCGAATCTCAGCAGATGCAGTTAATCAGCGATGGTGCTATTTCTCCCACAGGAAGCGATCGCATTCATAGGCTATGAGAAAATCAAAACTTGGAAGATGCCTCAAGTGATGTCTTAAAGCACTTGGGAGAGTGAAGCGACCGTATTTGACAGCTATGGAGAAGAAGATGTTGAGTGTGATTGAAAAAGAATACGGCATTATAGATGAGATACCCCGTAATTTTCAATCAACCAAGGACTAGGAGAAAACAGTAATGCAAAGTATTAAGTTATGTTCTCATGTTGGGGGTGATGGCATTTTGCACCTTGAGATTCCTGTTGGCATAACAGATAAAGAAATGGAAGTCGTAGTGATTTATCAACAAATAGAACCATCAACACCTACAAAAACACCAGAAGAACTGGGATGGCCACCCGGCTTTTTTGAGCAGACTTACGGTATTTGTCAAGACGATCCAATTGTTATTGACTATGAAGGTGATTTTGAGACAAGGGAAGAAATTGTGTGAGGTACTTATTAGATACCAATGTTTGCGCTCGTTATCTCAACGGTAGGTCGCTCTTAATTCGAGAACGCTTACGCTCAACAAATGTAACAGATATTGCTGTGTGTTCAGTAGTCAAAGCAGAGTTGTTTTATGGCGCAATGAGAAGCAATAACCCAACTAGAACGTTAGCAAGACAGCAAGAGTTTCTTAACTTATTTGTTTCTTTACCATTTGATGATTCTACAGCACTGGTTTACGGGAGAATTCGTGCAGAATTATTAGCGAGTGGAACACCGATTGGCCCCAATGATTTTCAAATAGCAGCGATCGCCTTGACACATAATTTAACATTAGTCACGCACAACATAAGAGAATTTAGTCGCGTTAGTGGGCTGGTGATTGAGGATTGGGAGCTTGAGCAATAAATAATATCTTTTGTAAACTTAAATGAAAACTAATGCTGCTCGACTACTGGATAAACTAGGTATTGCATACCAAATCCTGAGCTATGAGGTTGACCCTGACGATCTGGCTGCTGAAAGTACAGCCCAGAAAGTAGGACTTCCCGCAGAGCAAGTTTTTAAGACTCTAGTAGTCAGAGGTGACACAACAGGTATTTGTTTTGCTGTTGTGCCAGGAAATGCTCAGTTAGACTTGAAAGCTTTAGCACGGATTTCAGGAAACCGCAAGGTTGAGACGCTTGCCCTGAAGGAAGTTCAGCCACTAACAGGATACATCCGTGGGGGTGTAACAGCTTTAGCTAGCAAAAAAGACTATCCCGTTTACCTTGATGAGACGGCAACTCTATTTGAGCAGATCACTGTTTCTGGTGGAATGCGAGGAATGCTGCTTCTGCTATCTCCCTCTGATTATTTACGTGCAGTCAACGGCACTCTAGGGGTAATTGGGGCAATTGTACATTAAACCAGTTCTCACCAAGCATACTTAAGTACAAGTTGCGTTTATTA
This sequence comes from Nostoc sp. JL33, assembly GCF_017114985.1. Lineage (GTDB taxonomy): Bacteria > Cyanobacteriota > Cyanobacteriia > Cyanobacteriales > Nostocaceae > Nostoc. Next base: position 13,962 of record NZ_JABXKP010000034.1, read on the forward strand.
CATAGAGATATTAAAGCTACAGTAAATAAATAACCGTATATTAGCGGGTTACAATCCAGTATTAGGCTAACTACGATATAGCAAATCACACATTATTTGCTACTCAAGTAGTGGGTTTTGAGCTAATGACTATCAAAAAGCCTTTGGTAATCGAACAACCAAAACTGGGACAGCTTATCCATGAACTTCGCACTGTAGTTGGTTTAACCCAAGAACAGTTTGCAACACATTTGGGTGTTACTTATTCCACAGTTAATCGTTGGGAAAATAAACGCTCTAAGTTATCACCGATGGCTATGCAGAGGATTGAAAAACTTCTGCAAGAGATGGGTGATCAAGGGCAGAAACTGTTAACGAAGTATCAGTCAAATTAGTTCTGAGGAAAAAGCAGATTACCTCACTTCTTGAGAGCAGTACTTAATCAAATTTGATATAGCGATTGCATTCTTTTAAAGAGCGATCGCAGTTTTACCGTACTGTTTTGAACTTAGTAAGGAAAATAAATGACTTTCACCAAAGAGCAGTTACAGGCTGTAATGACTGGTACAGATTTAAATCATCGTGTAGAGGCACTGCGGCAGCTGTTAGGATATCCAGTGAAAGAGCATGATCCTCAAGGTTCTCGTTTTTGGTACTTACGCCCTGTGTGACTTGAAGAAGATTTTGGACAGGTTTGGAAGAAGAAGTTGGACAAGTTGCA
>NZ_JABXKP010000065.1 GCF_017114985.1 Nostoc sp. JL33
AGGTAGCGACTATGCAATTTTACAGATCGACCAAGCTCCCGCTCATACCAGTTCTGCCATTCGCTGGCCAGAAAATATTATTCCTTTACTTCAACCCCCTCATTCTCCCGAACTTAATCCGATTGAGAGGCTTTGGCAGTTCCTCAAAAAATCGCTCAAAAATGAACTATTTTCTTCTCTACAAAATTTACGCGAGCGCATACAGCAATTGTTCGAGCAACTTACATTTGAGCAGGTAATGTCTGTTTCTTCTTATAACTTTATTTTAGAAGCTCTTTTCTATGCAGCCTCATATTAAATTGGTATTATACCAATTCTCTATGAAGTTGCACTTAATAAAGCGGAGGTGATGTAATCCCATCCACAAATGGAGGCGATCGCTTCGGATGAGATGGAATCAAGAACTTGTTTTAACTTCTGTCTTAACTGATCTAAAGTTGTGCAATGTTCCCAGGACAATTCGTACTTGATGTGTTCCCATAAGCGTTCTATAGGATTCAACTCAGGGCTATTTGGTGGCTGGAAAATGGGGATAACATTATCAGGCCATTTTAAATCCAAGGACTTGTGAAAGCTGCCATTGTCCATCTGAACCAAATTCAATACGTCAGGGTATGCTTTTGAGAAAAGGTTTAAAAAATCTTGAAAACACGTACCATCCAAGTGAGAAAATTCCCAAAAGAAACTATCTCCTGTTGCTGGTTCAACAAGACCATACAGATAAAAGTTTTTTCGTTGCCAACCAACAATACCTTCTATCTTTATCCCCTTTGAGAGTGATTGTACGACCTGTCAAAGTTTTAAGCCCTAAACGACTTTCATCTTCACACCAGTACCGTACTTGTTGATCTGTCCCCAAATAGCGCAGCAACACTTGAATTATTTCTGGCAGTTTTTTTTAAAGGCTTCTTGGACTTCAGGTTTCGCTTTTGCGCTGCGCGGACGGGGTACTTTCAATTTGGCATTGAGTTTGTAACGCACAATTTTATGTACAGTTTTATACGCAGCAATAATATTGCACTCTTGAGTCAGCCATTCTTGGATTTGGCTGTAGCTCTTGAATCCTTGAGGCTGACCTAGACGTTCGTGAAGTTGGCTCATGACATTTGCTGGTACTACACTTGACTTCCCTGGAGGTGTTTTGACTTCAAGCAATCCATTGATTCCGCCTTGCTGATATCGTTTCAACCAGCGATACACTGTTGATTCATCTCGTCCTAATCGTTGCGACAGTTCCTGCCTTGTTGCGATCGCTTGAGTTTTCACCCAGTAGAGCATTTGTACTCGTTCTTTCGTTGCAGCAGTTACCGCATGACGCAATCGGTGTTGTAATTCTTCACTACTCTCGCGCACTTCCACCCGAAACTGATTACCCATGCCCCTGCATCCTTAATTTATTCCTCTATTAATTTAGTGCATCTTCATGGAGAATTGGTATTAATTAAAACCTATGTGATTACATTTATCCAAAAAGCAATAAAAGCCACTCCCGCGCCAGAAGGTAAGCAGCAGTGGCTCTCAGAAGCTTGTGTGTAGGAAGTTTTACACCCAGGCTTTCTTTGCTAGAGTAAACATCAAGTTTGACAGTTCGTCTTTTGACAGCGATCGCAACTTCACTTACAGTGCCCCACTAGAGGAGTGCTGAGTACTGAGCAAAGAAGAAAAGAATTATATTATTACTTCTTTAAAATCTTTATTCTGACACTCAGGACTCATGACTCAGAACTCAGGACTTTTTTTATGGTAGATTTCTTGCTGATCGCGATCGTGGGTTTCCTGGGGAGTTTTGGGCACTGCTTTGGGATGTGTGGCCCGCTAACGGTGGCGTTTTCTCTGTCTCATCAGCCGAAACAGACATCATCCTCAGAAAAGTCCGACACTTGGCAACAGCAATTAAAATTTCATATCCTACTAAACCTGGGGCGGATGTTAAGCTATGCTCTAGTCGGTGCTGGCATTGGGGCGCTAGGTTCGGTATTGCTGCAAGGTGGACAGCTAGCGGGTATTGGCAGCGACTTCCGGCGTTGGATGGCAATTCTGACTGGTATAATGCTGATTTGGTTTGGCTTAGGACAAGTAAAACCCGATTTGCTGCCGCGCATTCCCGTATTACATCCTCTATTGCAAGGTAGTTTACACGATCGCCTCAGCAGAGGAATGGTTAAGCTTTCCTTAAAAGCCAAATGGTGGACACCAATGCTTTTGGGGATGACTTGGGGTTTAATGCCCTGTGGTTTCCTGTATGCAGCCCAAATTAAAGCTGCTGAAACTGGCAATTTATGGATGGGTGGGGCAATTATGCTGGCTTTTGGCTTGGGAACCCTGCCGACGATGCTAGGCGTAGGCGTTTCCACATCATTGGTAAGTAAAGACAGGCGCAGTCAGTTATTCCGATTAGGCGGTTGGGTGACACTGATTATTGGCGTGATCACCTTGTTGCGGACTGGTGACACAATGGTAGATTACACCGGACACGCCGCCTTGATCTGCTTAATCTTGGCGTTAATTGCGCGTCCCATTAGTGGCTTGTGGGCTTCACCACTGCGTTACCGCCGGGGCTTGGGAGTGGGATCTTTTGTGCTTTCTGTGGTTCACACCGCCCACATGATCGAACACTCATTGCAATGGAATTTTGCCGCCTTTGATTTTATGCCGCCAGAATTTCAGTGGGGTATGGCTGCGGGTGCTGTAGCATTGGTATTAATGTCCCCCGCCGCTTTAACGAGTTGGGAATCATTGCAGAAATCTTTGGGCAAGCGTTGGCGACAGATTCATCTATTGGGTGTGCCAGCCTTGCTCTTGAGTGCCATTCATACTGTGTTGATTGGTTCCCATTACCTGGGTTCGTTGCAATCAACTTGGGGAAATAAATTAGCGACAGTACTAATGGTAATTGTTACCCTCGGTGTCTTGCTAGTGCGATCGCGCTTTTTTTGGTCAAAGTTAGCCGTAGAAAAGTTTTATGTCCCGCCAACCAAATCGCGGTAAATCATCTTTGTTTTTTGGCTCAATCCCAACGAGTCAAAAACAGAGACATTACCTAAACAAAGGAACAATGAAGTATTTATTATTCCTGAGTTCCTTAGTTATATCAATAACTAATGTTTACCCTGTTGCTGCTCATAAAGTGGAAGTAGCTGGAGATGTCGGTGGCACCCTGCACATTGAACCAAATGATAATCCCAGTGCTGAAGAACCAAGCCAAGCCTGGTTTGCACTTACCCGCAGAGGTGGAAAGGTGATTCCCTTAGCACAATGTAATTGTCGGTTGGCTGTTTATGCCAAACCCTATGCAGCCGGAGAGCCACCACTCATAGAGCCAGCGTTAGAACCTGTGGCAGTTGAGCGTTATCAAGGCATCCCAGGTGCAGAAGTTGTCTTTCCCAAGCCAGGTATTTATGAGTTGCAACTAAATGGTAAACCAATCTCTGGGGCAAGATTCAAACCCTTTAAGTTCAAATTTGAAGTTACTGTGGCAGGTGGGTCTACAGAAAACACACGAAACCTGCGAAATGTCAATGGTGATTTAGCAGAGGGTGAATCTCAGAAATTACCAGTTTGGGCGATCGCACTTCCAATCCTCGGATTTATCGGTATCTTATTTGTCGTCATGCAAAGTATGAGGAGGAATGGGGAGTAGGGAGTAGGGAGTGGGGAGTGGGGGGAGACAATGGAGCAATTTTTCTTTCTTGTCCCCCTTGTCCTCTGGCTCTAAAATGCCAATGCGATCGCTTGGCTGAAGCTACAATTAATAATTTAGGAATCAGGTCAAACTCTATCTGCCAGGCTGAATGCGATCAAATCGAATTATGTCGCTTTTGATGCCACTGCCACGCATGAGCGACAATATCTTTGATGGATGGGTACTCAGGTTGCCAGCCTAAGATTGTTCTGGCTTTCTCGCTGGTGCCAATCAGAATTGGAGGATCGCCAGGACGGCGATCGCGTTCTTCTACTAATATAGAAAGTCCTGTTACCTCTTCGGCCGCTGCAATTACTTCTCTGACAGAAAAGCCACTGCCATTACCTAAATTAAAAACTTCGCTATCGCCACCTTTTAATAAATATTCCAATCCCAAAATATGGGCATCTGCTAAGTCGTTAACGTGAATATAATCGCGAATACAACTACCATCGGGCGTGGGGTAATCGGTGCCGAAAATTGAGATGGATTCTCGTTTGCCTAAAGCTGTCATCAGCACTAAAGGAATCAAATGGGTTTCTGGGTTGTGATCCTCGCCCAGTAAGCCACTGGGATTAGCACCAGCAGCATTAAAATAGCGGAAACGCACTGATTGGAAACCGTAAGCAACATCAAAATCAGAGAGAATCCGCTCTACCATCAGCTTTGTAGCGCCATAAGGATTAATCGGATTTTGGGGATGGGTTTCTGGAATCGGCACAAATTCCGGCACCCCGTAGGTAGCACAAGTAGAAGAAAAGACAAATTTCTTTACAGATGCCGTCAGCATCGCTTCTAACAGAGTCAAAGTACCAACGACGTTATTACGGTAATATTTGGCCGGGTCAGTCACCGATTCTCCTACGTAGGCATAGGCAGAAAAGTGCATCACCGCAGCAATATCGCGGGTTTTAAATAGGTGATCTAGTAGGGCGCGATCGCCTGTATCCCCAACTATCAATTCTACCTGTAAAACGCTTTCTACCAGGTCACGATGCCCATAGACCAGATTATCAAGGATGACAACGTTATAACCCGCTTGCTTCAAAGCAAGCACTGTATGAGAACCAATATATCCGGCTCCCCCCGTTACCAAAATGCTAGGCTTTCCAGGCAACATAGTTTTTCCTTTTGAGTGGATTACTCAATTAATTTAGTTTACCGGTGCCACATTACTCTTGTGGAAAATTATAAATAATAGACGCAGTAGCAAAAAATTGCACTAAAATCACTACGACGGTAGTCTTTGGGTGTGAGGTTTGAAATATTTTAAGTCAAACAGTGCGATTACAATTTGACCATCAAATAAATCCATTTCCCGAAACCTCTAGGTTGACCCTTACGGGTGACGCTTCTAGCGTCGCTAACGCTAAGAAGTCGCTAGTTGTTTTATACAGGGACATGCACGGCAGTTTCTCTTGGGGAGCCACTGCCGCCGGGGTTCTCCCGGTTGAAGAAGTGGCGTTTAAACCCCAATCCAAGCAAACTGTCTTACCACCACACTGGCTCACCCCACCAGAAAATTTGAGAGTTAATCTATGTTTCTATTGTTAAGCCGGGTACTGCTGTGGCTGCTGATTGGCACTATCGTATATTCTCTGTTCCAGCGATTTTATCCCTCTGGAAGTTTTGTAGGGCGATTAATCTTAGTCGTTATATTGGTAATCGTAGCCCTATCATTTCTTAACCCCAATGAACCAGCTGTGGCGTCGTTGTGGAGGATGCTTTCTTTTCCACTCAAGCCTCTAGGAGCTTCTGTTCTACTGATGATTTTTGCAGCTCAAAAAATCAAAGGAGGTGGGATAGAGAAACCAGGAGGATACTTGATCGGTTGGGCACTGACGATTTTGCTGTTGGCAAGTACACCAGCAGTCGCCTATTTCCTTTATCGCGCACCTCTAGCAATGACAGGTGAAACCTATGTAGCAAGTGCTGCACCAACTGGGACACTGGTAGCATTAGGGCAACAAACCACCACAGCGAACATCTCAGATGTGACGGGCGATCGCATTCTTTCTTATAATTTGAGAGTGCCTCCCTACTTATTACAAGGAAATCTTCAAGATATTCGCACACGCGGTTTACGACTTGAAGATTTTGTACCGGATGCCCAAACGTTGCAATTGACAACAAGAACTTGGGAAAGTTATCTCGTTGAAATTTACAGGTTCATGCGTGTTCAACGGTAATCAACTTAAAAAAGAAAAACTAAAAAGGTCACAATGCCACCCTCTAGTACCGCGTTCCCACTGGTAGCGGTACTAGTAGCTGTTTTAATTAAGGCTGTGATTGCCGCCAGAACACCAAAAGTTTGAGTAGACGTACCATTCGGCTCTCAGCGAAAGGGAACGGCAATAGCTATGCAGTTGAAAGAGGTAACAAAAGCCTAAATTAAAAGCGATATTTCCTCTACATAGCTGCCTTCTGGGACTAGCAGTTAATCTAGGATGATAAAGTTGCAAAATTGCTTTAATGGCAAAATATCGGCGAATCGCTAAACTCATTGCTTACCTAAGACCCCATTGGCGAGAAACGTCCTTAGGGATTCTCGCTTTGTTGTCTGTCAACGCACTAGGCGTTTATATCCCTTGGTTGATTCGTGCTGGTGTTGACAAACTCTCCACAACCTTCGTCTGGAACCAAATACTACATTACGTAGTGATCATTGTCTTGCTCAGTTCAGCGATGTGGCTAATGCGGATGGCATCACGTATTTGGCTATTTGGGGTGGGGCGTCAGGTGGAATTTGACCTGAAACAACGGATTTTTGAACACTTACTCAAGCTGGAGCCGGCTTATTTTGCCAGTAATAGTGCTGGCGATTTGATTAGTCGGGCTACCAGTGATGTGGACAATATTAAGCGGTTATTGGGTTTTGCGGTTTTGAGTTTGGCAAATATCGTGTTTGCCTACACTCTGACACTGCCAGTAATGCTGACGATTAGTGTTGATCTGACACTAGCCGCTCTGGCAGTGTACCCTTTTATTTTCTTGTTGGTGACACTGTTTAGCGATCGCTTACGCAAACAACAAGCAAAAGTCCAAGAGCAACTTTCTGAGATCAGCGGACTCATCCAAGAAGATATCAGTGGCATTGCCTTAATTAAAATCTATGCCCAAGAAGCAAACGAGCGTCGAGCCTTTGCTAAGAAAAATCAGCAGCTATTAGCGGCTAACTTGGAATTGGCAAAAAGCCGAAATACGCTGTTTCCGCTAATTGGCGGGCTAGCTAATATCAGTTCGCTGGTAATCATCTGGCTAGGGGCGGCGCGGATGTCTTCTGGGACGCTTGAGGTTGGCGACTTTTTAGCACTGTTAATTTATGTAGAGCGTCTAGTTTTCCCCACAGCCCTTTTAGGATTCACAATTACTGCCTACCAACGCGGTGAAGTTAGTCTTGACCGCCTTGAATCTATTCTCTCTGTCACACCGAAAATTCAAGACACAGCCGATGCTATACATCTACCAGTGGCTGAACTTAAAGGGGAAGTGACAGCTAAAAATCTCACCTATACTTACCCTGGTTCCACTACTCCAGCTTTAGCAAATGTTAACTTTACCATTGCTCCGGGAGAAACGGTGTCCATTGTTGGGGCAATTGGTTCGGGAAAATCCACTTTGGCAAATGCTTTGCCGCGCTTGTTGGATATTGAATCAGGACAATTGTTTTTAGATGGGGTGGATATTACTAAAATCGCTTTGGCTTCTTTACGAGGTGCGATCGCCTATGTTCCTCAAGATAGCTTTCTATTTAGCACCACAATTAAAAATAATATCCGCTACGGTGATCCAATTAGCGAACAAAAGCAGGTAGAATCTGCGGCTCAAGTTGCCCAAATTGAATCAGAAATTAACAATTTCCCACAGCAATATGAAACTATTGTTGGTGAACGCGGTATTACTCTTTCTGGCGGTCAACGACAACGTACTGCCTTGGCTAGGGCAATGCTGATCAATGCTCCAGTATTAATTTTGGATGATGCCCTCTCTAGTGTGGACAATCAAACAGCCACGCAAATCCTCAAAAATCTCTCTAGTGATACTGAACGCAAAACAGTAATTTTCATTACCCATCAATTATCGGCGGCGGCGGCAGCTGACCGAATTCTTGTGATGGAGAAGGGAAAAATTGTTCAGACAGGCAATCACTTAGAACTGCTGCAACAACCGGGTTTGTACAGAACTTTGTGGAGCCAGCATCAAGTTGAAGATTTACTCCACTAGACATAGGCGTGAAAAAGAATGTAGAGACGTAGCAGTGCTACGTCTCTACAAGCAGTGCTACGTCTCTACAAGGGTTCTGGTTAACGCATATTTAATTTCTAGAGATGTCTACTAAATAAAACAACCATTCTCAAACACTACCGTTTGAGAAATTACAGTATGCCCGTTCTGCTAATGTGACATCTAGCACGAATGGATTGTCATTACCTTGAAATTTAGCGATCGCATGACTGCGTTCTATTTCAGTAATATCTGGGGGGTCTTGCTGATTCCATTTACACAAAGTCTGACGCTGATTCTGAAAGTAATTTTCCTCTACTTTCTTAGCCTGATCCCGATAGATAGTATAAAAGTAAAAAATTGCCCTGGCTATATCCCCTTTTACTTTCTCTCTAGGCTCAAATTTAGAAGATGCTGATTCGCTAAACTCATCAATTGCACTACTAGGAATTGTAGATTGAACAATATCATTTCGATACCATTTCTTAGTACTTGTGTCAGCTATATCATCGAAGGGTTTATTGCCTCGCTCACTATTAACATCTTCTCGTGCAGGAAAAAGATGGTGAAGGTCACTTTGGGCATTACCCTTGTTAGCTCCTTTACTTTGTGGCCAAACATGTTCAGTATTCAGACCTAGTTTGTCAGCTTCCTGACTAGGATCGCCATTGCCAATTAAACGAATTGGGTAACTAGCATAAATGTCTGTCACAATACCTGCTTGGTTGTCAATAATGCCAAACATTTCGTCTCTTGCCCGATCATAATTCAAAGTTTTGCTAGGCGTATACTCCTTAGCTAGTTCTTTAACTAGAGGCACTTTAGATAATTGAGGCAATATAATCGCCGAATCACTTGCAAGAGTAGGTTGGCTAACCGCAGGGATGGTTTCAGAGGTAGACTGGTTAGCAGGTAATGTAAACGCTGCAATCACCGGATCATGGTCGCTGACAGGTTTACTAAAGCCCACGTTGACATGAACAATATCAATTTCCGGTTGAGCAACACGAGAAAGATTTTCACTGACTAACAAATGGTCAATAAGTTCAGGATTTCCCCGAAATTTGTAACTAAACTGATCGCTAACAGGTAAACGAGCCGTCAGATTTTCCAGAATGTTACCCTTCAAAGTCTTCAGAGGTAGGGAATCTGGTAAATCGTTTAAATCACCCAATACAATTACTTTGGCTTCCGGGTCAACTTCTAGTAGTTGCGCTACAAATTCATTAACAATTTGGGCTTGTTCGACTCGTTGAGCATCGCTGGGAGAACCTCCAAGCTTGGAAATAAAGTGATTAGCAATGATAAACACTTTTTGATCGTTAAATATAAATTCTGCCGCCAGTGGCTTACGGCTTTGATCAAAAGCATTATTCGTCGGGTCAATCCGACCTGGGTTAAGCGAAAGGTCAACACCATTTGAACCTTGAGTAATAGCTACAGCATCTAATGAACCGCCTTTTCTGGGCAATTTTGCTAGAGTTATCCGGCTGGGTTGAAACAATAAACCGACACGAATATTACCTCCAGGTTCTCCACCATCTTGATCATCGCTGGGTGGAATGTCCACAAAGCTGTATGCTGGACTACCAATATTTTTGAGCGCAGCAATCAGTTTTTGGTAAGTCTGGTTAGCACTAACAACGTTATCATTGGTTGGCCCGTTGTTATCCTGAACTTCAATTAAACTGATCACATCTGGTGCATTCAAATTATTGGCAATAATTTTGGCAATACTATCAAAGCGTCCATCTTTTGGGTCTAAATTCTCCACATTAAAAGTTGCAACAGTCAATATATCCTGTGAATTTTTCAAAGATGTTGTTTCACGTTGGGCAACTAAAGGTGAAGGATTTGGCAATTGAGCTATTGGACTAGCTTGTAGGGGACTAATCCATGCAAAGAAGATGAGAGCAATACTAACTACTAGCAATTTGATCAATTTCATTCTCTCTTCCAATGAATGTATTTTCTAGATTAGTCTTTTTCCTTATAGATTCAGTTAAGAGAAGTTTTAACTTAGGTAAAGGTGAGCATTCCACCTGAGAAGAAATACCAGGATATAAGGAAATCGTGACTACACTTTGAAAATAAATTTGCGGTCGAATAAATACTGTCTTGAATGTCAAATGTTGCTCATAACTCTCTCCTCCTTATTCCTCTGTGTTCTCTGTGCCTCTGTGGTTCGTTTATTTGAGTAATTTATTTCTTGGAAGTCCCTTACCGAACATTATCAGGGCTTTGTTGGGTAACGCATTGCCTCAACCCAACCTACAAATATTTTTAACCGAAGAGTATTGATTGCTGTGTCTCTACAATAAATATGGTTTAAATAAATGAAAACTGCTGTAAACAAGGGGTTTAAGCTCCTTGTTTGGTTTAAGATGCTAGCTAGGTTTTTGCCAAACTGTACGAGTGTAATCTAGCGTCATGACTACGTTAGTTTTTTTTGGTATGTGGGTAGTATAAATTACGGAAAAACTAATTTGGCATATCGTGATGTTCAGAACTAAATTATCAGAACCCCGTGCATCAGGAGAACTTTATAGATCAAAGCTAATGCATCGGCATATTGGAGCGATCGCAGCTCTAATTTTAATTAGCTTACTGAGTTCATTGAGTGGAACACCAGATCGTTATACCATCTCTAACTGTTGGGAAGGCTTTCTCTGGGGACTAGCAGATCCAGTAATTAGCTTAGATTGTTTAGTTGGTATCCTTGCTATTGGCTTACTCTCATCTGCGTTTGTTCGTGGCGCTGTGATAGTGAGATATTTTGTCTTAGCAGCAGTCTTGGGTATTGTCATTCATTTATTTCAGCTAAATTTTCCAGGCACAGAAATAGCCATCGCCATTTCTGCCATCCTTTTTGGTACTATGCTGATGATGCCAAATCAACCAAACTTTATGGTACTTGCTTTGGTGGGCATCAGTGCTGGCTTATTTCAGGGTTACGCTAATGCTGAATCTATCATTGGGGCAGGAATAATCCCACTAGTTGCTTATATACTAGGCATTAGCTTAACTCTGTTTGTAGTTGCCATGAGTGCCAGAGAAATAGGTAGTGCGATCGCTATGGCAGAGATCAACCGAATTTTACCTGGAAAAATGAGCATTGCTGGTTTCGCTTTCTGTGCGATCGGTATCGTGTTTTTGAGCAATTTGATAATTTAAATCACATACTTCAATTCAGTGGAATACATTCATTTGTGGGGGCGTACACTTAGCTGTGCGCCCCCACTGCGTGTTCGTTGTTAGATTTACTGCTGGAAATTGTCCAGCAAGCCACCACCTTAGCTCAAGCCATTCAACAGAATGAAGCGATCGCCCGCAGCGTGCTAGAACGCCCAGTAGAAGCGGGTTTACTTGAAGCCTCTGTGCAAGCTATGATTGACTTTTAGTTCTGACTACTTTTGAACAACAAAAATTTATGCAGTGAAGTATGGATACTCGCATCCCAAAATGTATTCGTCCAGTGTTAAATGATTATTTGTTGTTATTACGCGTTGAGAGAGGATGAAATCCTCTCAAAAAATCAGGCTGGTCGATATGGATTGGTGCATCTTCCACCAAGGTGGCATCAACTTATTCAAGAGGCAATCAACCTTCGCGAAATTCGGCACGGTTCCTCCTATCGCAGCAAAGTCAGCCGGGCTGGTAATTAATGTATGTAACGAACAGGCATCTTCAAGAGAAAACAGTTAGTAGATAGCATTCTAGTGAATAAGCTGATCCACCTCTGCGCTAATCTAGAGGCTATATCTAAATAAATAAAGGCTTATGACACCTGAAGAAATTGCGGGTACGCTAACAGAATTATTTGACACCTCGGCGATTAATGCGATCGCTCCTGGATCGTGGCAAGTAGACACTTCTACTTTTCGGCTGTTGGTTCTGCTTTCTGAAGATAATACTTGGCTGCGAGTTTTACTGCCTATTATACCCGCAGAGTCAGGGCAACCCTTTTTAGGACAGTTCCTAGAAGCCAACTTTGATGACACTCAGGAAGTACGTTACGCTTTATCTGAAGGAGTAATTTGGGGGGTATTTCAACATGACAGTGGCACTTTAGTGAGTCCAGATTTGTCCAATGCAATCAACCGACTTGTATCTCTCCATCAGGCTGGATTAGATAATGTCTTTAATCGATTAATTCAAAGCCGCATCCGGCAAATTATTCAGGCAGCAAAACAACAAGGACAATCTCTGCAAGCTACTATGCAAAGCTTGGAACGCTTTTACGCAGAAGGATTAATGGGCGATATAAATCAAACCTCAGAGGCGCGAGAAGAAGTTCTAGCTGTTTGGCGGCGTCAGTTAGAACGCCTATGGAATGAGGGTTGATTTAAATTTTTAATAGGCATTTATCTCCGTGCCACATTTCCATATCAAACCAATTTACAGAAGATATATCTATTTATTATGGATATCATTGAAATCCTCAAAGAAGACTATCAAAGATTCCCAGTAAATCAAACTTACAGCATTTACGCTCCAGACGTTTATTTTCAAGACCCCCTGAATAAATTTCATGGTGTTAAACGTTACAAAGAAATGATTAATTTTATCCAAACTTGGTTTTTAGATTCCAAGATGGACTTACATAATATTCAACGTTTAGAAGACACAATAAAAACTGAGTGGACACTCAGCTGGAATACTCCTCTCCCCTGGAAGCCACGCATCTCCATTCCTGGGTGGAGTGAATTAGGTATTAACTCTGATGGTTTGATTGTCTCCCATATCGATTATTGGAATTGTTCACGCTTAGACGTGGTGAAGCAGCATTTCTTTGCTGCAAAAATCTAAACAATTAAAGTTTGCTCTAATTTCCTCCTTAACCTCCCTAACCCAATCGGCATTCACCATCAGGGACTTGCAAATAAAAAAAATACCCAATCATTTATTGTGGGGTGGGCATCTTGCCCGCCCTTGGTTATTGGGCGGGCAAGATGCCCACCCCACAAGTAGTGGTAATTTATTTCTTGAAAATCCTTAATATCACGACATTCCGCATCAACATCACGATATTCCGCATCAACATCACGACATTCCGCATCAACATCGCGATATTCCGCATCAACATCGCGATATTCCGCATCAACATCACGACATTCCGCATCAACATCACGACATTCCGCATCAACATCACGACATTCCGCATCAACATCACGACATTCCTCACTAACATTAAAGCAATCGTCCAAAAAACCAGGTGCAATATCTGAATTAATCGGACTTGAACAAAAAACACCTAAAAAATGAATACGGTTCGGTTAAGGCAAGAGACGCGATAAATCGCCGTCTCTACAAAGGGCTGATTATTGTAAAGACGGCGATTTATCGCGTCTTTGCGATTAGCGGCGTGTCATCAAAAAACCTTATCCGAACTGTATTGCCCAAAAAATAGCCTCAAATCTTTATACAGAAAGGCTTTGATATTGTTTTGCTTAGTTTATTGATATATCTTAATATGCTTGGGTTAGCCCCAAAAACCTTAAACTGCGTAGGAACGAAACCCAACAAAGCTATTTTTTTTAACCCAAGCGTATTGTGATATCTCTGGGCTTCAGTTCTTTTGAAGCATTTGGTTTATTCCCTTACCCTGCATGGGCTTGAGCCTTCTTTCTCTCAAAAATGTTTAAGTCCAGTTAAGAGAAATTACCCAGATTTCTGTATTAGTTTTTTAATAAATAAAATTATTCATGAATTTTACTGAACCAGAAAACAGCTTTACTAAGCCAAACTAAATCTAAAGCATTGATTCAGTAATCAAAAACTTAACCCCCCACTCCCCTTTCCTACCAGGGAAGGGAAAGCCAAACTTGACTATAAGCTTTTGAGAAGGGTTGGTAAAGAAGTTCTTCCAAGATTGCGATCGCTGAATTGGTGTTCTAAAACCCTCTCTAACAAATATATCTATGTCCCGCGCCAAACGTACATCTCGTGTTTTAGAAAAAGCTGAATTGAGATCCGCTGGATTCAAAGCAATTGATTCAAATATGAATTTTGGTGATAATTGCGGTTTGCAAAATCTAACTCAATCAATTGAGCAGTTACGCGCTATGCTTGATGCTTATAACATCGATCTAGCGATGATTGACTTTTCCAAAACTAAAATTGATGAGATGGAAAAGACATTGAGCAATCTTACAGATAAGATGGTCAGGGGCGTTGCTTTTAAGTATGGCAAAAACAGCAGCGAATATGAGATGGCGGGTGGTATTCGTGATAGTGAACGTGTTCGCAAAAGCAGGTTAAATCGGCTGCTGAAAGCTAGTGCAGCAAAAATATCAAATGAGAATGCTAAAACCGCTTAGTACAGCACGGCGCAAGGCAAAAAGCAGAGGTAAAAAACCTTCTAACAAGGAATATCAAAAATGAGCAAACGCTACTTGTTCATTAAAAGCATTTGTTGTTGACTACTGCGATACTCTTGGTGGGCAACTCTTCTCTACCTTCGGCTGCGCCAAGGAGACGCTCTTGCTAGCTTGCTTCCCCGTAGGGGTTAAGCCTACGCAATTTTTTCTATTCACTGATGCTCTTTGATTAGGAAGGTTTATGCAGAGATCATATCATGCATATTATCTTATGCGTTTTGTAGTTTAATCTCATTTTCCGTAATATTGGGAATGCTGCAATCTGCAAGCCTCAACAATTTTACTTGGCTAAATTCTGATTAGAGATTACAGTAATACGAAGTTTTCCCTACCACTTTCTTGGCAGATTTATACCATGATTTCTTCTCAAAAATTGCAGAAGTATTTCGCATGTTTTTCTGTATCTGTAGTATTAGTAGCTGATTTAGCAATCACACAAAAAGCTCCTCCAGCTTTTGCCCAAACGCTAAATTCATCTATCGGTAATAGTGTAACATTCAGTTGCAATGATAGTGAAGCGACAATTAAAGCTAAAAATGGCCCGAAAGTAAGCAATGGAAATACAGCCATTTACATTGGTTATCAGCAAGTCTCATCTAATAACAAAAACCCTGTGACAATCCGTTTTAATAGCGGTATCAAATCATGGTGTAGAACTGATTACGAAACAACAAATGACGATGGTACAGGTTACGGATTGTATTGGGATGGGGGCAATGTTTTATATGGCGTTTACTCCTCCACTGGCAGCCAGACTGGTAATGATTTTCGCCGCTTTGCCACTGGGCGTTGGTTGTCTAGCTATGGTAGCGGAGGCGGGCCACAAGTCGCAGTTATAGCCCAGATTAATCCAGCCAATGGCCAGGTTAACTATGCCACGTTTTTATCATCCAAAAAGCCGACTGATGGAAAAACTAACTCTTTACTTGTCAACAAACTATCATGGAATGGCGCAAATTTGACTGTGCAAACAACCTCATGGTGGACTCCCCGTGGTGCTAATACAAATTCTATGAATTGCACTGGTACATCACCTTATCAATACACAGCAGTATTCAGTGGCGATTTAACAAAGGTTAACTCAGCTTCAGCTCTTACTTGTAGGTAAAGCGCTTAATATTCAGCTATCAAATTCAGGAAGCATATTTTTCCAATTGTTTGAGTATTGACAAAAGCGATCGCTCTTGGTATTTGTAGTGCGTAGCGATCGCTGTTTCTGATTTATCTACTCTTAATTTTTCCCATGCGGACGATGAATAATCGTCTCTACTACCCGCCGCTTCGCCTTTGGATCAATACCTACCAAGCGCACATACTCACCCTTATATTCTGCCAGAGTTGATTCCAAATTTGAAATTGCATCAGACTCGCTATCAATGTGGCTATTTAGACAACTTTGCCAAGAACCTGTGCGGAAACGGCGCTCATCTACGTGTTCAATACTAATTTTGTAACCTTGAGACAAGAGTTCCCGAATTTGTCCTTGTGTCTCTAGGGTTAAATGTGGACTCGATATTTCCTGTTTCTCGAATCCATTAGTTTTTACTTCTTGAGTTCCGCTATTCCTTAACGGCTGATTAATTGGTGTTACAGCCGCAGGTGGTGGAGATTGAGAATTTCTACCTCGATTGAGTCGGTTGTAATCATCAACCAAATGGGAATTTTCCACCCGTTTTTGTTCACCAACGAGGAAGTTGCCAGACTCGATTAAGTGAGACAGCCTGAAATCTGGCTTTTTAAATTCTGGTGGCCCTTCAACGCTGTTAACCACACTTAAGGATACCCGCTCAAAGCCTACTTGATGGATGTAGTTGCGGATTTGTTCGTCATAAATGCGCGATCGCAAAGCGCTAAAAAAGTCAATGGACTGATTCACAAAAGTATCAACTAGCTGTTCAACTTCCTTCTGTGAGAGTCCATCCGGTTCAAAAATCCCCTTGACAATTCCCACCTTGTCATCTCGGTTTGGTTCCCAGTAGAATTTATCCATCCGTCCATCCCGAATTAACGGTGCATAGAGGGTGGAAAAATCATTACCTGTGACAATAATCGGCACACGACGTAAAGGTGTGGAATCATAGCTTCCAGGCAACTGCACATCTGTGGGATTATCAGCAATATTCATCAGTGTGGCATTCACCAACTGCGTATTTACAGTATATTGAGTGCCTTCATCAAAGCGTCCAGCACCCGCATCCAAATCGTTAATCATCAGTACGCACATTTTGCCGCGTACTTTGATCAGTTCTGCTGTTTCCCGATAGCGCAGCCGAATCAACCGCGCTGGATCTCCTGCATCTGGACTTTCCAATTCGCCGCCAGAGATGTTAGTTACCTCGATACCCATTTTCTCGAAGACTAATTGACATTGAAATGTTTTGCCTTCTCCTTTGCGTCCGTGAATACCCAAAATCACGGGAACTCGCACACCAGAAAGCTTTAGAAAGTTTTTGGTGATGTGGACAGCCAGTTTGTCTAGAAAGCGGGGAGCGATGTAGTAACCCATAAAATTATCTTTGCCTAGCAGTGCTTAAAGTAATGTTAAGTTTTTTTGGTGATTAGTGTTTATTTATCTTTTGGTAGAAAAGGAGCGCTATCTACCATATACGCCCAATTGGATATGCATCAAAAATTTTATCAGCACTCAATACAGGTATATTTTCAACTACCGACTGTGCAATTAAAAGTCGGTCGAATGGATCACGGTGATGTAAAGGTAGTGTAGCAACAACAGCAACGTGGTCTATGGTGATTGGCAAGAATTCAATACCATTCCTAATTATTTGCTGTTGGATAAACTCATTAAAAGGCAAACCAAAGCTGAGTTTACCAATGCTGTGCTTGATTGCCATTTCCCAAACGCTAGCAATACTCAGTAGATTATCATTATTTTCAATTTGCGAGCGCAAACTAACGCTGATTCTTGGATCACCCATCACAAACCAAATAAAAGTATGAGTGTCTAGTAGTTGCCTCATTCCATATATTCCTTAAAATCTTCGAGCGGTACATCAAAGTCATCAGATATTGTTACAAGTCCTTTAGCACTACCATACTTAGGACGGTGTTTAACTGCCGACACAGGAGTTAACTTCACAACAGGTTGATTATCTTTGATGATAATAATTTCCTCACCACTGAGTGCTGCTTCAATCAACTCAGGTAAGTTTTGAGATGCTTCAGCGAGAGTAATTTGCTGCATAAGTATTACCTTTGGATAGAAAGACTAAAGTGCTACCACTATCCTAACTTTGAATTCTCGATTAAATTAAAGGAAACCAATTTAACCAAGCGTCCCAATTTTCTACAATTTGGGCAAATTCTGCGTAACCGCTTGCTTGAGGATGAACACCATCATTAGCTTTTGCCTCATTTATCCAGATGTTTGATTTTTCTAATATCGGAAAAACATTTAAATAAGGTACATTTAATTGATTACAAATCAAAGTATACTCTTTAGATAAATCGATATTTCTCTGCCTCCTTTGAGGGTTTTCTTGTTCTGCATATGGCGCAGAACCAACCATCAACACAGGGTACAACTTTTGGGCTTCACTTAAAATTTCACGCGTATTTTTGATTGAATCTGCCAAATCCACGCGAGTTTTACCATTTTCTACTGTTGTGTCATTCAATCCAAAGGAAAATATAACTCTGCCATCATATTCTTTGGGTAAGCGAAGTGATACTTCCTGTAACCAACGCTTTGCTATATTAGTACTAGTATCTCGCCTAATCCCTAAATTATAGTAGGTGATATCATAGCCTTTTTTATTAGCATTAGCGCATATTCTGCCTGTCCAACCAAGACATTCTGGGTCGCCAGTACCATTAACAAAAGAGTCGCCAACAAAGCAAATTCTTACTTCCGGTAGATGCTGCAATTCCATTTATTACCTTATTAAAAAACGTAGAGAATAACTCCGCGTCCCTTTGCGTTCCTCTGCGTTTTCCTTCTCTGCGTTCGCGCAGCGTGTCGCAGACAGACGCTTTGCGAATGCGTTCCTCTGCGTTTCAAAACAAATCTAGTAAATAGGAGAGGCAGATAATTCTACCTCTCCTATGGGGATAAACCAATTACTCAAAGCTTGCTAACTTTAGTATTTGTTAGCTTTGTTGGGTTTGTGAACAAGAAAGCTGAGAATTTGGCACTGCTTGATGTTGTCAAAACCCACAACCCGGATATAGCTGGTGTTGAATTGAGAACGGCATCCTTGAACTTCGCTCAATACTTCTTGAGTGGATTTAGCACCAAACAAAGGTAGCTTCCACATTGTCCAATAGAATTCTTTAGGATCAGAAGTTTCGTTAAACTCGATCGCTGGAATGTAACCTTGATTCAAAATGTACTGGATCTGTTTGGAAATTTGAGCATCAGACAGGGGGGGCAGATAAGAAAGGGTTTCGTAACGACGCTCTTTTGGTAAAGTTTGCATAGCTTTTGATAATGGGTTGTGATTTTTTACTACTAGGTTGACCGAACTAATTCGATAAGTTATCTAAATTCGGATCTGAAGTTGCTTGCTGTTCTGGTTGCAGACTGGGGTTTGATGCGTCTATTCGGGTGATGCGTTCTAAATGCTGGCGACGCTGTTCCATGTTGGCTTGCTGAATGCCAGTGCGAACCATTTCCGGTAAAAATTCGATGATTTCTTCGGCAATGTGTTCCCTGACAGTCATGATTCGCAAAGCCAAATCTGGTTTTTCTTGCAACAGTTGCTCAATGTATGATTCACCATTCTGAATTTTGCCAGACGAAAAGTTATGCAGCCAAAGTTCTAATGGAGGATTCGTTTCGCCTAGCTGTACCAAGACTGTCCTTAGAGCCTGATAAGTCAGATAACTTTGGAGAGTCTTGGCTGTGTCCTTTGCAATTTGCTTAAGATTCATGCTTGACCCCAGCCGTCAACAGTTATGAGTTAAGAAATTAAGAGTTATGAATTATGAATTAATGTAACTCTTAACTCCTAACTTCTAACTCCTAACTTTTTATCAGACGGTATCCATAGCTTCAAACTCGAACTTGATTTCTTTCCACAGTTCGCAAGCAACGGCCAATTCAGGAGACCACTTAGCGGCTTCGCGGATAATATCGTTACCTTCACGAGCCAAGTTGCGACCTTCGTTACGAGCTTGGACGCAAGCTTCTAAAGCTACGCGGTTAGCTGTAGCACCAGGAGCATTACCCCAAGGATGTCCGAGAGTACCACCACCAAATTGCAGCACGGAGTCATCACCAAAGATTTCTACGAGTGCAGGCATGTGCCAGATGTGGATACCACCGGAAGCAACTGCCATTACACCAGGTAGAGAAGCCCAGTCTTGGGTAAAGTAGATACCGCGAGACTTGTCTTGTTCAATGTAGTTTTCACGCAACAAGTCAACGAAGCCCATTGTGATACCGCGTTCACCTTCGAGTTTACCAACCACTGTTCCGGTGTGGATGTGATCACCACCAGACATCCGTAGTGCTTTAGCCAAAACGCGGAAGTGGATACCGTGGTTCTTTTGACGGTCGATAACGGCGTGCATAGCGCGGTGAATGTGCAACAGAATACCGTTGTCACGACACCAACGAGCCAATGTAGTGTTGGCGGTGAAGCCTGCTGTCAGGTAGTCATGCATGATAATGGGCTGTTTGAGTTCTTTAGCGAACTCAGCCCGCTTCAGCATTTCTTCACAGGTGGGGGCGGTAACGTTTAGGTAGTGACCTTTGATTTCACCGGTTTCAGCTTGAGCTTTGGTAATAGCTTCAGATACGAACAAGAAGCGATCGCGCCACCGTTGGAATGGAGCGGAGTTAATGTTTTCGTCGTCTTTGGTGAAGTCCAAACCACCGCGCAAGCACTCGTATACAGCACGTCCGTAGTTCTTAGCCGAAAGACCTAATTTGGGCTTAATTGTACAACCCAGCAAAGGACGACCATATTTGTTTAACTTGTCACGCTCAACTTGAATCCCGTGGGGAGGCCCTTGGAAGGTCTTCAGGTAAGCTACAGGAATCCGTAAGTCTTCTAGACGCAGTGCCCGCAAGGCTTTAAAACCAAATACGTTCCCCACAATCGAGGTCAACATGTTGGTTACAGAGCCTTCTTCAAACAAATCCAAAGGATAAGCAATGTAGGCGATGAATTGGTTGTCATCACCAGGAACTGGTTCGATGTCGTAGCAACGACCTTTGTAGCGATCTAGGTCGGTGAGCAAGTCTGTCCACACAGTTGTCCAAGTACCTGTGGAAGACTCAGCCGCAACAGCCGCAGCTGCTTCTTCGGGGGGAACTCCGGGCTGGGGCGTAACACGGAATGCCGCTAAAATGTCTGTATCTTTCGGTGTGTAATCGGGTGTGTAATAAGTTAGTCTGTAATCTTGAACCCCGGCTTTATACCCAGTTTTGCTCTGAGTCTTCGTTTGCGCGTAAGACATATTTTATCCTTCCCAGAAGTCAGTCTTTTTACTTATCAAATCACGTTCTTGCAACTTTTCCTTACCCCGCTCCTCCCCCCTTCAGAGGCAAGAAGCTCAGGAAAATTTTTTTTAAGGGTTGCTTTTGGCAGAGGGTACAGTTTTTCGCGGCGGTAATCCTCTTCAGCAGTGTTCTCACCTTCTAGAGGTACACGACCTAGCGCTTTACTGTTCCCTGTTCCTACGAGTCAAAATTCTTTTTTACCTTTTCTCCCCACCTGACTAAACCTTCTCAATTTCACCAAAACTTCCGAGTTTTGCGGGCAGCATTTAGATAATGCCCTTACAAATCAGGGTCTTCAGGGGATTGGGCTGGCTGCCACACATTCCCGCCTCTACACTCCTTCTATCTTCCCCACTGATGGAAAAGATACCACAAAAGAATCTACTTGACACAGATATTAGCAGAGTAATGAGCGAAAGAAAAAAGAATTGCACACCACGTAATTTGTATCTTGTCTCACAATATATCAAGAATTTGATAAGTTATTCTTTGAAAGTTTTTAACTTATCTATTTAATTTTGTTATCACATAAAGATTTAAAGATTTTGTAACAAAAAGTTTACAAAGTTTGATGAATAACTGTAACGAAGCTTTTCGGGGTGGGGGAGTTGTGCTGTTAGCGGATAGCTGTTGTTTAGCCTGTGCTGGGTGGGAAATCTTGCTTCTTTACTGAGAAATGGGAACTGGAACTCAAAAAAGAGGAACTGTTTTGCCCAATAGCATTAAATTTGAGAAAAATTGCCTATGACGTTTAAAAAATCCCAGCTAAGGGAACACTGGAATTAACCCAAAGCGAGTTTAGGTAGTGGCTATGGGTACTGTCTCCAAAGGAAATGTCACCGTGGTATTGTTTTACAAGCGTACTAGTTTATTGATTACTTCTATCTTGTTGGGGTTGATAGCTTTGCCTAGTATGGGATGGGCACAAAAAACCCCTAGCATTAATTCATCTGATGTAACCCCTACTTACCCACCTTCCCCACCGCCACCGCGAGTGCAACCCTTGCCCAATGATCAAGAAGTGCAAGAACATTCTCGACAAACTGATTATCGTGTGGGTAACTTACTGGCAGATGTAACAGGCAATCTTTGGGTAGGTTCTGGGCGGGGACTATCGCGGATTGATCCTAAAACTGGCAAGATTATTTCTCGTGTTAGCTTACCAAATATTGCCATTGGTGCTTTAGCCCAAGACAAAGTAGGACGTTTGTGGGTGGGAAGTTATGAGGGACTAGTACGAGTAGATCCCCGCACTAACGAAATTACCGCACAGAATTTATTTTTGCCTTCTAAACGGGTGTTGTCGCTGTTACTTGACAAGCGGGGTTATTTGTGGACTGGAACTGATAATGGTTTAGCTTTAATTAGTCCCGACCAAGGCTTGATTATGACAACATTACAAAATCTGCCTGGTGTTAGCGCCAACACTCTGACTTTAGATGCTGAAGGTCAACTGTGGGTTGGCACCCTTGATGGATTAGTGCGGGTAAATACTGGTAGTGCTGCGATTATGAAGCGGATAGCCGATTTACCAGGGACGACTGTACAAGCTTTAGCTATTAGTCCAGAAGGATTAATTTGGGCGGGAATGCCGAATAATTTGCTAGTTATTAACCCAAAAACTGGTGCAGTGTTGCGGTCTGTGACTCGCTTGCGTGGGCGTAACGTGACAGTAGTACGTTTTGCTAAAGATGGTAGTCTCTGGGTCGGGACTAATAATGGTTTGTTACGATTAAATCCAAATACAGGAGCTGTGTTAGATGCAGAAGTTGCTGGACTTCCTTCTAGTCGGGTTCTTGCCCTTGCACCTGACATTAGCAATAAATTATGGATTGGTACTAGTGAAGGTCTAGCTTGGTTAATGCCCAAAATGCGTAGTGCAAAACCCCATATTGCTTTCAGTCGCGTCGTTAAATGAGGGAATGGGGAGTGGTGAGTGGGGAGTGGTGAAATTCCCTAATTCCTAATCCCTAATCCCCACTCCCTACTCCCTACTCCCTACTCCCCACCTAGAAAAATGGCAATCACTACCCAGCAATTAATTCAATGGAAACAACAGGGACGTGCAATTGTGGCGTTGACCGCCTGGGATTATGCGATCGCTCAACTCCTCGATGCAGCTGGTGTAGACTTAATCCTTGTGGGTGACTCTATGGCAGTAGTTCTAGGGTATGAAACAACACTGCCGATCACTTTGGATGAGATGATCTACCACGCCAAATCTGTGCGTCGAGGGGTTAAACGCGCATTAGTGGTTGTAGATTTACCATTTTTGACGTATCAAGAAAGTCTCCAGCAAGCGATGCACTCAGCTGGGCGGGTATTGAAGGAAACGGGCGCTCAAGCGGTAAAATTGGAAGGTGGCTATCCAGCGATCGCCGAAACTGTGGCTCGTTTAGTACAAGCCGGAATTCCGGTAATGGGTCATGTAGGTTTGACACCGCAATCAATACATCAACTCGGTTTGCGACAACAGGGAAAGAGCCAGGAAACGGGAGAAAGAATTTTCAATGAAGCGATCGCTCTAGAACAAGCTGGTGTATTTTCTTTAGTGTTAGAGCATATCCCCGCAGATTTAGCAATGCAGATTACACAACAATTGAGCATTCCGACAATTGGTATCGGTGCAGGAATTCACTGCGATGGACAAGTTTTAGTTACTTCAGATGTCATCGGACTTACAGAGAAACGTCCACCATTTGCCAAAGTTTATACAAACTTGCGGGAGACGATTACTAAAGCCGTGCAAGATTATGCTGTGGAAGTGAGAGAGCGAAAGTTTCCATAATAAATAAAGGGACTAGTACCGCAAGGCGGAAGTCAAAAGTCAAAAAGCTTGTGTTGTCAGCTTTTCCCTGATTGTGAATGGTATCTCTATTTACGCCGTGCTGTACTAGGAACTAAGGAATAAGAATTAAATAACATACAGCTTACCTCACCCTCAATCCCTCTCCGATATATTGGAGAGCGAAGCTAGAGACAACAAAGGCAATTAGCACAACAACGGGCTGAACGCTTGGCGCAAAGGCTGAGAGACATGGGTGCAAATCCAGACGAATAAGCTTTAACTTTGAGAATCTTGCTTGTTTTGATTTGCTTGCTCAATGCGTTGCCTAATTGCTTCTTCTGCGATGCGAATATTGTCTTCTATGGGTGTACCATCTGCTGTCACCATTGGCCCATACAATGTTGCTTCCGAATCAGGAGTCCGACGATTAACTAATATATCTAAAGCTTCCAAATCTTCCCGATGTGCAAGCACATAGGCTTTTAGTTTTTTTGTAGACATTTCTGCAAAATTAGGTTTCATCGATAAACCTCCAATCTCCACTAGGAAAAATCATGACTTGGATATCATCACCTGCCAGAATGTATATGTATCCTTTGAGTTCATTAAAACGGAATAGTTGGATGTTGCGATAGCCATTAGACAGCATCTGGTAGACACGCACGCTGGCTAAGGCTTGTTCGTTGGTTGGGTTGATTGTCTGTTCCTCAATTGTGACATAAATAATAGTAAGCCTTGGCGACTTATTACAAACCCTGTTATACCATTTCACGTAAACCCTGATACATATAGATTTATCGTAGGGGCACAACATATCTTGCAATGAATTTAAAGCTGATTCAACCGAAGCTATAGATCCTTTGACTGGGGAAACAACGCCTCTATTTAATCCGCGTACACAGAGATGGTCTGATAATTTTACTTGGAGTTCTGATGCTACAAAAGTTGAAGGTTTAACTATTATTGGTAGGGCGACAATTGTTTGCTTGCGAATGAATAATCCAGTTATACTTGTTGCCCAACGACGTTGGACAATTAGTAGTTGGCATCCTCTTGATGATTAATTTGAAGAGTTTCTTAGCATCTGCAATCAAGATAATCTGGATCTATAGCTAAAATCAATATTAACGCGATCGCTATCTCAACTAGAAATCTCAGCTAAAAACCCCATACTTGGAGGTGCAGCAATGGTACAACAAGTCACACCAGAAACCACAATCGAAGTCATCTACCCAGAAAGCGACGGACAGCCAATGGCGGATAATACAGAACAATTTGCATGGATTGTTAAAATTAAAGAAAATTTAGAAATCTTATTTGCATCGCCAGCTGATGTATTTATCGCCGGAGATTTGTTTTGGTATCCAGTTGAAGGAAACCCTAATATTAAACAAGCGCCCGATACGATGGTAGTCTTTGGCAGACCAAAAGGAAAACGGAGTTCCTATTTACAGTGGAATGAAGATAATATACCTCCCCAGGTAGTATTTGAAATTCTCTCGCCAGGTAACACTCTCAAAGAAATGACCAAAAAATTGCAGTTTTACCAGCGTTACGGCGTGGAAGAATATTATATTTATGATCCGGAGAAGAACGATTTAAATGGCTTGCTCCGTTCTGAGGATAGTTTTGAAGTTATCGAAGAGATGAATGGCTGGGTAAGTCCGCGTTTGGGAATCCGTTTTACATTAACACTGGATACCCTGGAAATTGTTTCTTCCACCGGACAAAAGTTTTTAAGCCCCTTAGAAATTGACCAGTTACGGGAACAAGAACGCCAACGTGCAGAACAAGAACGCCAAGCAAAGGAAGCGGCTTTACAAGAATTAGAAGCGGCTTCACAAGAATTAGAAGCGGCTTCACAAGAATTAGAAAAAGAGCGCGATCGCTATCAAGAATTGTTAGCTAAACTCAAACAAAAGGGAATTGACACAGATAATTTGTAATTGCTGCTGTTGATGGTGCGTTATGCTGTCGCTACTGGCTATGTCTAAAACGCCCTATTTGTTCATGCATCTTAGCGCTGATGCTGATGGATACTTATGATATAGGAACTAAAAATTTAACTATGGAACAACAACCGATACAAGTAATTGGAGGTGGACTAGCTGGGACAGAAGCAGCGTGGCAAATAGCCCAAGCTGGAGTGCCTGTAATTCTGCATGAAATGCGTCCAAAACGCTTCAGTCCTGCTCATCATACAGAACATTTGGCAGAATTAGTCTGTAGTAATTCCTTTGGGGCAATGGCAAGCGATCGCGCAGCGGGATTATTGCACGAAGAGTTACGCCAACTGGGTTCGATCGTCATTTCTAAAGCTGATGAACACGCCGTACCTGCTGGTGGGGCGCTAGCCGTCGATAGAGGACAATTTGGCCAAGACTTGACTCAAACTTTAGCACATCATCCTTTAATTGAATTTCGCCGGGGTGAAGTGTCTGCGATTCCAGAAGGAATTGTGGTTTTGGCAACTGGCCCTTTAACCAGTCCCGACTTAGCCGAAGATTTGCGCCGCTTTACCGGGATGGAATACCTCAGCTTTTTCGATGCCGCTAGTCCGATTATTGTGGGAGAATCGATTAACCGTGACGTTGCTTTTATGGCATCACGTTATGACAAAGGTGAAGCCGCTTATCTCAACTGCCCAATGAATAAACAGCAGTATTTGAGGTTTAGAGAAGAACTTTGTAAAGCGGAACAAACAGAACTCAAAGGTTTTGAACGGGAAACAGCGAAATTTTTTGAAGCTTGTTTACCAATTGAAGAACTAGCACAGCGCGGGGAAGATACCATGCGCTACGGCCCCCTAAAGCCAGTGGGATTGTCAGATACTCGCACCGGGGAACGTCCTTATGCTGTGGTGCAGTTACGACAAGAAGATAAAGCCGGTCAACTGTGGAATATGGTAGGATTCCAAACTAACCTACGCTGGGGTGAGCAAAAGCGAATATTTCAGCTAATTCCCAGTTTGGAAAAGGCAGAGTTTGTGCGGCTGGGAGTGATGCACCGCAACACTTTTATTAATGCTCCACAGTTAATGCATCCGACTCTACAATTTAAAGAGCGTCCGACATTGTTAGCTGCTGGACAGTTGATTGGTACTGAAGGCTACACTGCGGCGGCTGCGGGTGGCTGCTTGGCGGGAATTAATGCAGCAAGATTAGCTTTGGGTAAAGAAGCTTTGGTTTTACCACCAACAACAATGATGGGTGCGTTATTGGAATTTATTAGTTCCGCTTCCCCGAAGCATTTCCAACCAATGCCGCCCAACTTTGGGATTTTTCCGGAATTGGGTGCGAAAATCAAAAGTAAGCAGGAGCGTTATGGACGTTACCGCGATCGCTCTTTAACTGACTTAGCAAACTGGAAAGCTAATCATAATTAATCGGCATGGGGTATTGAGATTTTCTCATCTCTCCATTTCTCATTCCCTATACCTTCAGTACCCACAATCCGGTTTTGATTGTATTATTTATAGTTTTCAAATTCACTTACTGATGCTTTTTAGGAGCTAAAGAAGAGTTAGAAACTCAGTTTCCTCGATAAACCGATAGCGGAGGCGTGTTTGTCAAACATCTATACTTACGAAGCGATGAGTTTTATTTTGTTTAATAAAACTTCAAATAGGTTTATTATCCTTTAAAATCTTTTGCAGAGATTCTAGGTAAGATATATGGCTGATATTGTTGATATTGCAGTTACGGCTGAGTCTTTTAAAACACTGGTGGCGGCTGTACAAGCTGCTGGTTTAGTAGAAACATTAAAAAGTCCTGGGCCGTTCACTGTCTTTGCACCAAATGACGATGCTTTTGCGAAGTTACCAGCAGGAACTATCCAAACTCTGTTACAGAATATCCCCCAGCTAACGCGGATTCTAAAGTATCATGTCGTTCCAGGAAAGCTACGACAGGCTGATTTGGCACAACTTGGTACGGTTAATTCTGTGGAAGGTTCACCGATTAAAATTCATTCTTCGGATGGTTTTGAAGTTAAAAATGCCACAGTTTTAGCAGCAGATATCGAAGCTGATAATGGTGTGGTACACGTTATCGATACGGTGATTTTACCGGGTTAATTCAGTTAGGGTGGGTATTTTCCACCCTACTTATCCAAAATCTTTATAATTAACTAACTATTGGTAGTATCAAAACGCAACTCAATAGTTTCATTTGTGTTATATTTGCAATGTGATTACTCACTCATATGTTAATTTAAGTTTCTTTATTTTAAAATACAATAAATCAAATTCTTAAAACGCTAACATCTATCCCAAGAAATTAATGCTCGATTTAAACACCTTAGCTGAGTTCTCTCGTGGCAACTGCGTAAGTATTTGTACATTTCTCGTACCAGCGAACTTGCTTGTCACAATTTTAACAATCAGCCTGGTAACGTTACGTCGCCCATCACATCAAGTGTGGCAGTCTGCTGGAATTGCTAGCTTTTTCGCTTCTATAATGATACTGCACGTATATACTTGGTTTCTGATTGGCGTGGTGATGGCTCCTACTTATATCTTGCTGTGGCTAGCAATCACCTGCTTAGTGACTAATTTGGCAGCAATTCTTTTTCAAAGACGCTACAGTAACAGCCCTAGTCTTTCCAACAACGCCTGAAATCTACACTTACCGAAAAATTGGGTCTAAAGCCCCTTGTTAAAGGTAGGCAAACTTCTGCCACACTATACTAGTATCCACTGGATTAAGAACGCCGGACATTCAAACAACACCATTCTTTGCGTTTCCACAGGGTAGCAACGACCCAACCATTTTTTTCTAAAGCGTCAGCAACAGCTTTAGATTGTTCTAGTAAAATACCACTGAAGATAGCCCAAGTCTCAGGTTTAGCGATCGCACTCATTTCTGGAACCAATTCAATAATCACGTCAGCCAAAATATTGCAAACGATACCATCCACTGGTTTCTCAACTAGTTTTGTCAAAAGGTCTACACTTCCCTGTGCAGGTAGTAAACGTTCTGGGCTAATGTCATTCAGGGCGCCATTACTGATAGTTGATTGCACCGCTAAAGGGTCAGTATCCACTGCATAGACTTTCTCGGCTCCCAGTAGCAGCGCCCCAATGGAAAGGATACCAGAACCACAGCCAATATCCGCAATTACCAGATGTTCATGTTTGCCACTAGCACCCACAAATGACTGAGGAACTCCACTTAGGCGCATTTCCAGGGATTCCAAACATAGCTGAGTCGTGGCATGGTTCCCCGTACCAAATGCTACACCAGGGTCAAGACGAATCACTAACCGTTCCGTTGTTTCTGGTAATGGTAGCCAAGCGGGGTTGATCAGGAAGCGATCGCCTATTTCTTGCGGATGCCAATATTGTTTCCAGCTAGTCGCCCAATCTTCCTCATTAATTAACTGCCATTGCAGGGAGGGAGATGAAACTCCGAGACAGAGGGCATCTTGACGCAGCCACAGCGACAGCGCTGCCAAATCTAGTAGCTGTGTTTGAATTGTCGGCAGATAAGCCCTTACTAAAGATGAATTTTCTTTGTTTTCACTAGCTGTACCACGACAGCCAAAATCTTCCAGTCGCCAAAAGATCAAATCTTCTAGGTCTGGCTCACATAAAATCTGTAGTTCCCACCAGGTGTTTGCCATATAATTTTAGATTTTAGATTTTAGATTTTAGATTAGGGACTAGGTAACGGTTAGTGACCAATGCGAAAAACAATGAGCAATTAGCCATTACCAATCCAAAATCCAAAATCCGCAATCCAAAATTAAAGAGTTACCGTATACGCGTCCCGAATACCAGGGACTTTTATAATCTCATCCAAAATGCCCTCTGGTAAAGGGTCATCTATACTCAGAGCCATTACTGCATCACCACGGACGATTTTACGACCTACCTGCATACTGGCAATATTCACATTAAAACTGCCGAGTAGGGAACCAAGTTTGCCGATAATCCCTGGCATATCACGGTGCAGGGTAAACAGCATATATTTGCTGGGTGGAACGTTAATCGGAAAACCATCAACGTCGGTGAGGTGGATTTCTCGCTCGCCCAACAACGCCCCTGTGACAGAATGAGTACCTAAAGTACCTGTGGCTTCCAGATGAAGCGTTCCGGCATAGTCTCGAATCGAAGCATCGCGGGTTTCAATCACCCTAATTCCGCGTTCTTTGGCTTCTATGCTGGCATTTACGTAATTTACCCTTTCCCGCAAAGCTTGGTAAAGTAATCCTTTCAAGGCTGCTACCACCAAAGGCTGACTTTTGTTGGTCGCTAGTTCGCCTTGCAGTCGAATATTGAGTACTTCCACCCGTCCGCCAGCTAGCTGTCCGACTAGATTACCTAGAGTTTCTGCTAGTTGCATGTAGGGTTTGAGTTCTTCCAACACGTCGGGGCCGAGTCCAGGAATGTTGACGGCTGAACGCGCTGGTAGTCCTAAAAGTACATCGCGAATTTGTTCGGCAACATCAATAGCCACATTCACTTGAGCTTCTGCGGTTGAGGCTCCCAAGTGGGGAGTGAGGATAACTTCTTTGCCTAGCGATCGCAACTCAGATTCACCCAGTGGTTCTGACTCGAACACATCTAAGGCTGCACCCCCGATTTTACCCGCTTTCAGAGCTGCTGCTAAAGCTACTTCATCAATGATCCCACCACGAGCGCAGTTGATAATCCGGGCTGTGGGTTTCATCTTTGCCAGGGTTGTGGCATTGATTAAGTGGGTGGTTTCTGGGGTTTTAGGGATGTGTAGCGTAATATAATCTGCTTGCTGGAAGAGTAAATCTAACTCAACTAACTGACAGCCAAGTTGTTCGGCTCGGTCTGTAGAAATAAAAGGGTCATAAGCTAAGAGTTTCATGCCCATTGTCTTAGCTACAGAGGCAACATGGGAGCCAATTTTACCCAAACCGACAACGCCGAGAGTTTTTTTGTAGACTTCCGCGCCGACAAAGCTATTGCGATCCCACGCACCGCGTTTCACCGAAGCGTTAGCATCGGGGATGTGGCGAGACAAAGCCAAAATCATCGCTAGCGCATGTTCGGCGGCAGCAATTGTATTTCCCTCTGGAGAATTGACTACCACAATTCCCCGGCGTGTGGCAGCAGGAACATCCACATTATCCACACCCACACCAGCACGACCGATGATTTTTAGCTGGGTGCCGGCTTCAATGATTTCTTGGGTGACGCGCGTACCAGAGCGAATCATCAGCGCGTCATATTCACCAATAATTTCGATCAGTTGGGCTGGTTTTAGACCTAGTTTGACATCAACAGTAGCAACTTGCGAAAGAATGTCAATTCCAGCTTGGTCAATAGAATCAGAGACAAGAACCTTAGACATGATTACTTCATTTAAAGCTACAGGTTTTGCTGCACAAGACTTTTCAGTTTAGTCTTTATCTGTCCCATTCAGCAAAAATTATTCGTTTTAATATCAACTTAACCTTTACTTACGCTGTGTGCTGATGGTATCGAAGCATCAGTTACTTCCGATGGGTACTGCCTCCTAAGTATTTGAATATGAGTGGCTGTTTGTACTACCCTGTCGCTAAATATAAAGCATGAATAGCACTAAGCACCTATATATTTATTAATCGTTAAGAGTTACCAAAATTTTATCAGCTTAAGCAACTTTCTTGGTGAGGTAGAAACGCCTGCATTCTTGACTGGGCTGCAACTTTAGCTGAGGCAATACTCTGCACAACCACCAAACGAGCCAGTAACTATTATATCTGTCGAATCTTGCCTGTTTCTTAATACCACAAGTGGTACCCCTTAGTCAAAGCAAAACATTGCATCATCAAGATAATCGGATTGTGACAGTTAGAATCTAGGTATCAAATAAATTTTCTTGCTCCTGATTGCAGCAGATTTAAGATTGTCTAGTAGTTAAAAGCTGCCAATTAGTGTCTGTAAAGTACTTAATATACAATAGACATAGGAGTGAAATTAAATATGCGTTACCCAGAACCCTTGTAGAGACGTAGCAGTGCTACGTCAAAACAATTCTTTTTCACTCCTATGTCTATTAGTACTCTACTGATATAGTTGCACAGAAATCGCTATAATTCTGGTGAGCTAAATAGAGCCAAATATCCTTTGAGTTTTGGGGAAACCAGCCATGTTAGAGTACAACTTGCCAAGGTACTTGCCCTCAGCCGAGGAACTACCAGACTCTGATGAAACCCCTGTGGATAATGAACTGCAAGAATTGATACCAGGCTTGCTGAAGGCGATCCTGCTGATACTGTGGTCAGAACGTATGGATTGGCTCTTTGCCATAGATATGGGTATTTATTATCACCCCGATAAACCGGCCATTGTGCCAGATGGGTTTTT
Organism: Nostoc sp. JL33; assembly: GCF_017114985.1. GTDB lineage: Bacteria > Cyanobacteriota > Cyanobacteriia > Cyanobacteriales > Nostocaceae > Nostoc. The sequence continues at coordinate 31,864 of NZ_JABXKP010000065.1, forward strand.
GAGCTTAGGGGTAGAGCGGTTTTATGATGAGGAGCTGCGTCCCAGTTATGTGCTGTGGGATGAAAATGTTGTACCGATTTTCGTGCTAGAAGTAGTTTCCCAAAATTATCGCAAGGAATACACTACTAAATTGGATGAATATGCGGCTTTGGGTGTACTTTATTACGTGATTTATTCCTCTCGTCGCCGGCGCAAACCGCATCTGGAAGTACATAAGTTAGTTAATGGTAAGTATGAATTGCAAGCGGGAAACCCCGTTTGGCTACCAGAAATTGATTTAGGAATTGGTTGCGAAAGGGGAAATTATAGCGGTGTAACGCGGGAATGGATGTATTGGTATGATCAGCAAGGACAACGATATCTCACGCCCGCAGAACAAATAAAACAAGAAGCACAACGCGCTCAACAAGAAGCACAACGTGCTCAACAAGAAACACAACGCGCTCAACAAGAAACACAACGCGCTCAACAAGAAGCACAACGCGCTCAACAAGAAACACAACGCGCTGAAGTTGCAGAACAACGGGTGCAACAATTGACAGAACAATTAAAAGCGCTGGGAATAGATCCAGATAATCTGGGTTAACTGAATATTTTGCAATATGCAATATTTTTAACTCAACAAAACTGAAAAATCAGGTTTTTCAGATTTATGTATTTGCGATAAATCCGGGTTTGCTACTAGAACCTGTCAGTAAAGAAACTATTGCTTTTTAGGAATAACGTTCCTGATTCCACTTTTAACAGAGACAGTATCACCTTTGTAACGAGGGATGATATGAATACTGGCGTGCATAATATTTTGACCTGCGGCTCTGTTGATATTCATTCCTACATTAAAACCATCAGGTTCGAATTCAGTTTTAAGAATTCCTTGTACTTTGTTCACCATATACCAGCAAGCAGATTGCTCTTTCAATGGTAGTTCAAAATAACTGCTAACATGACGTTTGGGAATAACCAAAACATGACCTTTACTTATAGGATAGCCATCAAAAATTGCGTAAGCAGTTGCTGATTCAGTTAATAGCTTGAGAGTTTTATGAGGATTACAGAATATACAATAATTAGATGAATTTCGCTGATGATTATAGTGAATATACTCATATAATTCACGATGTTCATCTAAGCAAACTGAAGGAAAGGGAAGTTTGACAATACACTGATAAGTAGGTTTTTTATGGACATAATGTTCTCGAAACCCTTCTTTTTTGAGATCCCTTCTTACAGCATAATAAGCTTTACCTCCTGGTTTTAATAAGTGTGATACTTCCATAAGAACATTAGTTTGTTCTTCAGTAAACAAAACATTTAAAACATAAAAGCAAATTATGGTATCGAATTTATTCTCAGGATATTCTGGGAAATAATAAGGGTCATATCCTGTAATATCACAACCTTTTTGGCGCAATATTTTAACATCATTACCAAAGCCACAACCAAAGTCTAGTATTTTGCCTTGTAGAAGGTTTTGATTTAATAAAAACTGTGCAGGAAATGACAGATAACTTCTTTCGATCGCAGTGAGATGGCTGAACTGATTTTTTTGCTGTTTCATAGAATTTTGGTGCTGATGTCCCAAAATTATTATTCCCAGCATCCCTTGAGGTTATGCCATGTCTACGACGGGCTACGACGCTCTCTACGTTCGCGCAGCGTGTCGCAGACAGACGCTGCGCGAAGGCGGACTCGCTACCGCTACGCTATCGGCGTTGCATCAGGATCAATACCTAGCTCACGTAACTTAGCTGCTAATATATCAGCACGTTGGCGTTCTTGTTGGGCACGTTGGCGTTCTTGTTGGGCACGTTGGCTTTCTTGTTGGGCACGTTGGCTTTCTTGTTCAGCGCGTTGGCGTTCTTGTTCAGCGCGTTGGCGTTCTTGTTGGGCTTGTTCGCTGCTCCACAACAGCAAATTTCCTTCTGTATCCCACCAGCGCAGCCAATTCATAGTTTGGCATAATCTTTCACCTTGCCAAATTCCGAGAAATAACTCTAACTCAGGAATCCAGTAACGTCCATTAGCATCTGCTTGCTGCAAAGTATATTGTCCATTTTGCAAGCATCGTAGTTCTATGCTTGGTTCGTAAGGGTCGTAGGTTACATAGGTGGGAACTTGGAGAATTCGTTCGTAATAATAGAGTTTACCGTAGGGTGGAGTTGAGCGGACTGATAGTTCTCCACCTTCTGTGTCTGAGAGAAATTCCATCACCACAGCCACAGCAGCGCCTTCTAAATTCGGGGTATAGCTGCGACGAACTACATTTGTTCCTACAGACTGCACTTGAGGGACATAAAACCAATCAGGGGCTTTAACGACAATTTTTTTGTTGACTGTGGCTACAAGTCCAAAATTAGAGCCAATCAGCATCTGGGGTTGGATGCGTCCTCTGCTTCCCAAAGCATCGGTAAGCGCAGCAGCGATCGCGGGTTGTTGAATATTTTCCACTGGATCGTCAGGTAAAATGAAGTCGCCTGGAAGTGCTTCCCAAGTAACAATTGGTTCTTTTTGGATGGGGTTAACTTGTAGAACCATAAAATTATTCCTAATATCCATGCACAGTATATAGTTATTTTTAACAAATCTTCAGGGCGCACATCTGTGCGACGTGCAGCCATCAAAGCATTAGCCAGCAATTTCAAAGATGACCCGGACACCCGCTCGTTTCTTAAAGACCGCATCACTGCTGATGATGCATGGAATGTGAGAGTTGCAGCCATCGAAGCATTAGCCAACAATTTCTCAGATGACCCGGACACCCGCTCGATTCTCCAAGACCGCGCCACTGCTGATGATGATGAGGATGTGCGATATGCAGCCATCCAAGCATTAGCTAGCAATTTCAAAGATGACCCGGACACCCACTCGATTCTCAAAGACCGCGCCACGGCTGATAATTCTGGGTATGTGCGATGTGCAGCCATTCAAGTATTAGCCAAACACTTCAGAAATCAGCCTGAGTTGTTTGAAATTTACTACAACTGCGCCGTGAATGACTCCTTTGAGGGTAGATATCATCCCCCATTTCATCCCAACCCTCGGCGCGTTGCACTGGAGATAATTATTAAGCAATTTCCTCAACATCCCCAGACTTTACCACTGTTGCGCGACAAAGCAGAGAATGACCCACATGAGGAAGTGCGGAAGTTTGCTCAAAAAAAGTTGGCAGAATTAGAGAAGTAGCTTGACAAACTCAGGTTACATCATTAAACGAAAGTGTAGGTATTTGATTATAAACTTCTGCATTTTCTTCAAGAGCTTGACGTATATCGTATTGCGTTTGTAAATTCAACCAAAACTGAGCGCTGTTACCAAAATAGCGAGATAAACGCAAAGCTGTATCTGCTGTAATAGTACGTTTTCCAGATAAAATTTCACTAATTCTTGTCTGAGCTACACCTATATCTTTGCTTAATCGATAAGGAGTGATATTTAGTGGCTCCAAAAATTCTAGTTGTAGGATTTCTCCAGGGTAGATATTTGGTAGACGGTTGTTGTTCATGATTATTTCTAGGCAAATGCCTTGGTCAAAACCGGAATGACAGCAGACTCTCAAAATTGCTCAAGAACTTTTAGATATATTGAATGAATCATCCTGAGCAGATACACACGGCGAACTGTTACCCAAGCCGAAAACACTATAACAATCGTAAAAACTAGCAAAACTCCAAAAAAGCGCTCCTTTGACATCTACCCAAATAATCCTAAGTTATAGTTGGTTGGTTTAACCAACAGCATAATCTGTAAATTGTCGTTTGAACGGTGAATGAAAGCCGACGACTATATCCTGCTTGGGGATACCTAAATTCGCTAAGTCTTCTCCTACTTCATTTTCTGTACCGTTATGTTGCAGCCAAACTTTACCGTCTTTAATATCTATATGTAAAAAACAACCATAAACACGGCGCTGATTTTTCCAACCGACATTCACAAGTTGGTAGTGGTGATGTTCTCTGTCAAAAACTAATTGAGTTTCAATTTCGGGGTCTTGATTAGCAATTGCAGCATATTCTTCGAGAAGTTGCTGAATTATTTTTTCATATTGCGTTAGTTTATCCATTCGACAAGATCCTCTGTCACTGGCTGATAAGTAATCAATTTAAGTTGATATGTTTTGATAATACTTTGTACAAGTCTAATGGTGAAAAAAGACGTGTATGTATCGATGGGAACTGCTAAATAAAGAATACGGTCTGGTTCTTGTTCAGATAATGCTAGCCGATAATTAATAAACTGTCCTAAAGCGGTGTGAAATTCTGAAATTACAGACGTTTTAAAAAAGCTTTTAACTTCAACAGCAATTTTTTCTCCCTCTCTTTCTGCTGCAAGAATTTTTTCTGCACCTAAATCTATGTACATATCCCCTAACTCAAAACTAACGGGTAAGGGATCGTGAGTAATTTTCCACCCTTCTTTTTCTAGCGTAGGCGTAGCCCGCCGTAGGCATCGCTTGACTGCATTGTGAAAGATATCTCTAGCTGGCATGATGCAACATCATAATAAATATACTAAAAATTCTAATAAAAAGATGTAGCATCGCATTTACTTTGGGAATCATATACTTAGCAACTCTTGCTACTGACTCTCTACTATCCCCAGGTAATTATACGATGGACGATCGCAATATCACAGGCACTCTTTCCCCAGAAGATATCCAAGAAATTAAAGCAGCGCTACAAATAATTGAACAAAAGATGCCCTTTCTCATTGCTTTAACTGCACAAGAACGCCGCAAGTTATTCAAAATGGGCGATAAAAGCCTAGCTTTTGTTACCAATAGCGTCAAGGCTGCTCAGTCTAACCGTGAGATTCTCCCAGCTAGCTTTGACATTGAAGAATTTATCCGGGGTTATCAACTAGCCATCACCCTCAGCGAACTTTTAATCTCAATCCGGCAACTCTCCGAACAAGTAGATGATACCCTGTTGGCTGTCGGTAGCGAAGCGATGCTCGGCAGTTTGACAGTTTATAATTACGTCAAGACAGCAGCGAAAAAGACTCCAGGCTTAAAGACTGTAGCAGAACTGTTGAGCGATCGCTTTAAAGCTATTAGTAAAAACAGAGCTGCAAAAACTTCCGCCTCTTGATAAATTAATACTCGTGAATGAGTCTTTTAGCTCCATTCATCCACCTTTGATACTCGTGAATGAGTCTTTTAGCTCCATTCATCCACCTTTGATACTCGTGAACGAGTCTTTTAGCTCCATTCATCCACCTTTGATACTCATTAATGAGTCTTTTAGCTCCATTAATCCACCTTTGATACTCGTGAACGAGTCTTTTAGCTCCATTCATCCACCTTTTATAGCGTTTCCTAATCACATGAAGTACATCTTAGCCCCCTCCTCGCTTGCTCTTAGGGGGTTGGGGGTGGGGTTCAGTACTTACTCAAACGAGAACCGCTATAATCTATGGCACACGCCACATTTTAATAGTATTATCCTTACTGCCACTCACTAGAGTCTGTCCATCTGGACTAATAGCAACGGCATAAACTAAATCTGTATGCCCGGCGAGGGTATTTTTCAACTCACCCGTTTGCAAATTCCAAATTTTAATTGTGTTATCAAAACTTCCACTCACTAGCGTCTGTCCATCTGGGCTGATGGCGACGGAAGTCACCCCATATTTATGCCAGTCGAGCGTATTTTTTAACTCACCCGTTTGTAGATTCCAAATCTTGATTGTTTTGTCAGCACTCCCACTCACAAGAGTTTGTCCATCTGGGGTAATAGCGAGAGAATAAACTAAATCTGTATGCCCAGTCAGGGTAGCTTTTAAAGAAGGTGGTTGTAGATTCCAAATCTTGATTGTATTATCGTAACTCCCACTTACTAAAGTCTTGCCATCTGGACTCAAAGCTACTCGCCAAACAGATTTAGTATGCCCAGTGAGAGTATTTTTTAGTTTACCTGTTTGCAAATTCCAAATTTTGATAGTCTTGTCGGCACTCCCACTCGCCAAAGTCTCTCCATCGGAGTTAATGGCAACAGAATTAACCGCATCTTTATGTCCAGTGAGAGTATTTTTTAAGCTGCCATTTTCCAGATTCCAAACCTTGATTGTGCCATCTTTGCTTCCACTTACCAAAGTCTTGCCATCTGGACTAATAGCAACAGAATTCACCGCATCCGTATGTAAGGAAAGGGTAGTTTTCAAGCCACCCGTTTGCAGATTCCAAATTTTGATGCTTCTATCCCCACTGCCACTTACTAGAGTTTTTCCATCCTGGCTAATAGCAAGACTACTCACCCAATCTGTATGCCCAGTCAGGCTGTTAACTAGCGCCAGTTTCTCATAAGCGACGGTTTTGGCCCAAAGATGATTAGTAATTTGCGAAATTCCATATCCGCCTAAAGCTAAAGACAGAATAATACCAGCTATTAGCAATGGTTTTTTAGATTTAGCTTTTTGCTTGGGTAAATCTACAGGTGATAATAGTTGATTATTGTCAATTGCTGTGGGCAGTATCTCTGGTATCGGCAGAGGTAATTGATCATAATATGTTCCTGTGGCTGGAATCTCTAGCGGAAGTGGGGATGATTGATCATAATATGTTGCCGTAGGTGGAATATCTGGTATCGGCAGAGGTAATTGATCATAATATGTTCCTGTGGCTGGAATCTCTAGCGGAAGTGGGGATGATTGATCATAATATGTTGCCGTAGGTGGAATATCTGGTATCGGCAGAGGTAATTGATCATAATATGTTCCTGTGGCTGGAATCTCTAGCTGTGGCGGTGATGGTTGATAATGATATGTTCCGGTAGGTGGGATATTTGGCAGTGGCGGGGATGCTTGATGATAATATGTTGCTGTGGAAGGCACATCAGCTAATGGTGGCAGACAATTTAAATCTTGTAAAACTGCCTCAGCCGATTGATAACGCCCCTGGTAATCTGTTTTCAGCAACTTATCTAAGATAGCTGCTAATTCTTCGCTCAATGGTTGCCGCAAATGTTGCCGCCAATCATCAATCCAGCCGTATCCTTGTTTCTTCCACAATTCCCAAGGGGCAATAGTGGTGAGGAGATGAAAGCAAGTTGCACCTAAACTATATAAATCACTAGCTGGATATGCTTCACCGCTCTGCATTTGTTCTAAGGGTGCATAGCCAAAGGAGCCAATAGTTGTTCCTTGTTGAGCAACCACTGTCTGACTCAATTGTTTAGATGCACCAAAATCAATGAGTACTAAATCTCCTTTAGTTGGTTGGGGAAATTTGCGACGAATGATATTCTGTGGCTTGATATCGCGGTGAATGACTTTGTGTTGATGAACAGATTTAAGGATGTTTAATAAATCGAGCAATAATTCCCGAATCTTGAATTCACTAAAGATTCCCTGGTGTTGTAATTCTTCTAATAAATTCTGCCCTTCAACATACTGCTGCACCAGATACAGGCGCTTATCTTCCTCGAAATATGCAAACAGTGTCGGAATTTGGAGATGTTCTCCTAACTGTTGTAGTCGCCTTGCTTCTTGCTGAAATAATTCTGTTGCCTTGTGGAGTGCGCCAGTTCCTTGTACCTGCGGTGCAAATTGTTTGATGACGCATATTTCATTGAACTTTTCAACGTCTTCAGCCAAATAAGTTTTACCAAATCCCCCGCTACCTAATACTTGGATAGGGCGATAGTGTCGCAATATTACCAGGGAAATTCCGCAGTTGGAGCAAATCTTTGTCTCATCAGAACAGGGGGGATTGTGGCATGAGGAGTTGAGGCAACATATCATACAGCGTGCATCTACCTACAGATGGATTCATTATTACCTAGTAAACAGCTACTGTCAGCCTTCAGTAGTCCCCTTGTCATGAGTACTAAGTATAATTGCATGGGTAAATGCAGTGCGATCGCTAGTTGAGAAATCAGTAGACTTTTTGCATAAATCAAAAAAAAGAACCCCGCCCCGCCTTTGACATACGTCAAAGTCTCCCCTAAGAGCAGGCGGGGCTACGGTGTACACACAAGTCGGTCGAATTACCCCCCTTAATTCCCCCGATATATTGGGGGGAAACAATAAATCTAGTTCCCTCCCCAATAGACCTATCCACAAATAAAGCTCAAAATAGCTGAAATCCTTACCTAGTAAGCTTTTTAGCTAAAATAAAACAATAATCTCTAAAACCCTCTCCAGGGCTAGGTTTCAGGCAAATAAAGTTCTCATTTCCGGATAGGTCTAATATATCGGGGAGGGTTAGGGTGGGGTAAAATCTTGGTTAATCACCTATTTCAGACTTCTGTGTACAGCGTAGGCAGGCTCTTAGGGGGCTTTTGCAAGAGGTCTAATATAATTCTTTCTGGTGAATTAAGGCTGGGCGATGCCCAGCCTTAATTGTTATCCAATTACCTCAGCAGTCTTCTTCTTATCCAACTTGAGAATCAACACACCCAAAGGTGGCAAACACAAATCCAGGGAATAGGGATGACTGTGCAAAGACCAATCATCCGTCCACTTACCACCTAAGTTGCCCATATTACTGCCGCCATACGGTCGCGCATCACTATTGAACAACTCAGTATAAAATCCCTTTTGCGGTACACCGATGCGGTAGTGAGAATGGGGTTGTGGTGTAAAATTGCAAACGACGATCGCAAAATCATCAGAATCCTTGTCGCGACGGATGAAGGAAACTACACTATGGCGATTATCGCTACAGTCAATCCACTCAAACCCAGCTTGGGCAAAATCCTGAGTGTACAAAACTGGTTCTGAACGGTAGAGATGGTTCAAATCCTGGAAAAACTTTTTTAACTGTTGGTGGGCTTCATGCTGCAATAAATGCCACTGCAAATCTGCCCAAGCATTCCACTCACTCCACTGCCCAAACTCCATGCTCATAAACATGGTTTTCTTGCCTGGGTGAGCAAACATATAGCTAAATAAACAACGCACATTAGCTAACTTCTGCCATGTATCCCCCGGCATTTTACCGATGATATTGCTCTTGCCATGCACCACTTCATCGTGGGACAGAGCCAGCATGAAGTTCTCGCTGTGGTTGTACCACATACTAAAAGTGATATTGTTTTGGTGGAACTGACGGAACCAAGGGTCCATGCTGAAGTAATCCAGCATATCGTGCATCCACCCCATATCCCACTTCAAGTTAAAGCCCAGTCCGCCTGTGTAGGTGGGCCAAGATACCATTGGCCAGGAAGTAGATTCTTCAGCAATTGAGAGAATGCCAGGGAAATAGCTAAAGATAATGTGATTTACCTGACGCAGAAAATCTGCTGCTTCTAGGTTTTCTCTACCGCCGTACTGGTTGGGCAGCCATTCTCCGGGTTCGCGGCAATAATCATTGTAGAGCATCGAGGCAACAGCATCGACACGAATCCCGTCAATGTGGTACTTGTCGAACCAGAAGAGGGCATTTGCTGCTAAGAAATTACTGACTTCACGGCGACCGTAGTTGAACACCAACGTACCCCATCCTTTGTGTTCGCCTTTGCGGGGGTCAGCGTGTTCATACAGGTGGCTACCATCAAAGAAAGCTAAACCATGTCCATCTTTGGGGAAGTGACCAGGAACCCAATCTACAATTACCCCTAGATCATTTTCGTGACATTTGTCAACAAAATACATGAAATCTTCGGGGCTGCCAAAACGGGAGGTGGGAGCATAGTACCCAGTTACTTGATAACCCCAAGAACCATCAAAGGGATGCTCCGCAATCGGCAGCAATTCTAGATGGGTATATCCTAATTCTTTGACATAGGGAATGAGTCGTTCTGCCAGTTCCCGGTACGTAAGGAAGCGTGCGCCCGGCTTCAGTTCGGAAACGATAACTACCGGTTCAGTTTCACCATTGGGGAGTTTCGCTGGTTGGGCACTCGAAGCGTGTAACCAAGAGCCTAAATGCACTTCGTAGACTGAGACGGGCTGAGTCAAGGGGTCAGTGCGACGCCGCTTTGCCATCCAATTTTCATCAGTCCATCTGTAAGCATTTAAATCAGTGACAATGGAAGCCGTTTTCGGGCGGGGTTCTTGCTGGAAACCGTAGGGATCAGATTTTTCGTAAATGTGTCCTTCAAAATTTTTGATTTCATATTTGTAATGCTCTCCCACACCGATTTCAGGAATAAATAATTCCCAAACCCCGGTGCGGCCTTTACGCATCTGGTTTTTACGGCCATCCCAGAGATTGAAATCTCCCAGCAATGAAACATTGCGAGCGTTGGGTGCCCAAACAGCAAAATAAACACCTTTAACGCCGTCTATTACCGCCGGGTGCGCTCCTAGTTTTTCGTATATCCGGTGATGGTTGCCTTCACTAAACAAATGCAAGTCAAAGTCTGTCAAGTTGGGAGAACGGAAAGCGTAAGGGTCATAGATGACACGTTCATGTTCCCCTTCTTTAATCCGTAACTGGTAGTTTGCCAGTTCTGCGGTTTCAATCGTGCATTCAAAAAAGTGGGGATGATGCACTGTTTGCATCGGGTATTCCTTCCGTTGTTCAGGAAGAACCACCCATACTGCACTTGCATTTGGTAAGTAAGCTCGCACAGCCCAGACAGTTTTGCCGTCTTGTTCTATGGGATGAGAACCTAGTATTTCAAAGGGATCGTTATGCTGATTCCAAACGATGCTGTTAACCTGTTCAGGGGCGATCGTGGTCATGGACATGAAGCTACCTAAGTGAAATAACGTGATTGACTAAATCTAGTTTTTTAATATCTATATATATTCTTTACATTTATTTGCAATTTTGTCGTCACCGTTATCCTACATCAGAATGGGGCAAACAGGGGATGGCGCATTGCACAGAGGATGAATGAGTAATGACTAATGAGGAATGTATCAAAAATTTAAAAATGGGAAAAACTGAAGTAACGTTTTACGTATGCGAAGCAAGAAAACCTGTTCCCGAATTTTGGGGTCTAGTTTTGGTGGCGGGGCTTCTTGCAGCTGCGCTTGCAATTGAATGTATTCGGCAGCTGTGAGAAATCTTCCATCAATAGGCGATCGCGCTTCTATGATAATCTTAGTGCGTAATATTTCTTCTGGTATATCCTCTGCTGGCGGTAAGGCTACTACTGCTGCTCCCCAATAGCTACTTAAGACAACTAACGTAGCAGTAATCACAATTAAGCACAGTAATTGTATAGCCTTTCTCGCTTTAACTTTCCTCATCTCCTGAAGTGCGTTCACAACGCAGGATGAAAATCTGTTTTTCCTATTCTCCACATTCCCTATGTCCATTACAGATTTTCCCAATAAAAATCTGGCAATATCAAGGGACATTACCAGGTCTCTCCTGATCCGGAATAGACTACAGGGAATGCTCAAGAGCAATTGCCAGTGAGCGATCGCGATGAATTGTTTTACTTTCTCAAAACTTAGGAGTCTCAGCCATTGCAAATACCAAACCAGGGAAGTACCTTGCCACAAAATGGCTTAGATTCACATAACTCAACTCCCTTGGACTTGGAACAAGGTTCGGTCAGCCGAGAATTTCAGGCGGACACTTGGTTGAGGACGTAACCCTCATCACCAGTGTCCTCTAGTTGCTGTCCTACTTAGCTGATATATGAGCAAACTCTAGGCTCTGATACACCAATAGTAAAGCGTGCAGGTTTTTACGTTAACCTAATTAATTCAAGCTATGTAGTGACAACCGTTGTTACTAAGCTGTTTTCGGCATGATTTAAACTAAAGCTTACTGTTGCCTTATTTAGGAGTAGCTGCGGGAGTAGGTGCTGTAGTAGCTGCGGGAGTAGGTGCTGTAGTAGCGGCAGGGCTAGACCCCGCAGGAGGTGCATCAGTTGGTTCACCTGTAGCAGCAGGAGCAGTAGTGGCACCACCACCAGCACCACCTTCACCACCACCACCTTCACAGGCTCCCAGAATTGCAGCCAGACTTAACATTAAAGCCAAACCAAAGATTTTTGTTTTCATAACTCCTCTTTCACCAATTGTGGCTAGAACAATTTTTCGCCTGTTGAATACGATACCGTATTTATTGCTTTTTTTTAATCCTGCGAGATTACATACTTAAAAAAACAATCCTTTGGCGTATTCTTTTTAGGAATTACATATTATACAGCCATCTGTAATGGTTCTCTTAACTCAGGAGTAAAACCCAAATAACCACGTTTACTAGCAAACGGAGTTATCATAGCAAAAAATTTTATTTTTTTCACGGAGTATTGCATCTTGGTGCCCCGCGTTGCCATACTTTAGGTGCGATACCTAAAGGGCAAGCTGTCCAGTTGCTAATCGCTGATTGTAAACATTGCAATATCTAGAGGATGAAAACATTGGTACAGCTACCTATCAGAACAGTTAAAAGGGTGTAGTCTGTTATGTGTGCTTGTTGCACAGAAGGTGATTTTAACCTATGCAAAAACAGACAATAAAGACAATCAATCTAAAGTACAGTATTTCCCATCTAAAAAAAAATTATGGTAGTTGCTCGTAAATCTGCTGTTTCTACAAGCGGTAATTGGTTCCGGCGAGATTCTATCCTTTCTTTAGGGAGGCGACGCTCTGCGCGTATAAAGTCAGCAGCACGGAACGCTTCTACACCAGTATCCTCTCAAAGACAACAGCGTTCCTCCAAAAAGCTCGCGCTTTCTCCCACAAATGAGGCAGTTATACCCAAATCGGTGAAAGAGTTGGGTAGACGACAACTGCCAAATCTCAATGAGCAGTCGAGTGGGAAGGAGAAGATTCCGGGGGTAGGTTTTCTTCCCCTTCCCACAATGCCTAATTCGGGAACGGCACCTTTTTGGTTGCTGCGCTTGTACACCTTTCATCGTTATTCGACAGTTTTGGTGTTCTTGTTAGTAGCATCGACACTTGCTGTTTATGGCTGGACGGTATATTCCCAAGAGCTTTGGAGTCAGTCATATCGCAGACTGCAAAGCCTCCAACGTCATGAGCAGTTGTTAATGACAACCAACGCGACGCTGACAAATAAAATGGCTCAGGAAGCAGAACAACCAACAGCAGGACTGGTATCGCCGACTGTTCAAGGGATGATTTTCTTGGCTCCAGCATCTCATAGCCCTAAGCCAGCATCGTCTAAGATCACGCCAAATCCCCAAACGCAACAGCAAACACGTTGGCCACTGGGATACTAATCGTAATTTTTAATGACGCTCTCTACCAGACGCGTTTCTCTACGAATACTCGCGCTTGGCGGCGCGAACGCAGCGTCTGGTAGAGTCATTAGTCATTAGTCATTAGGACTCACTCAGACTTGTGGCAAATGACAAATGACAAATGACAAAGGACTAACCCAATGCAGAAGTCACCAAGCAGAACAAAATTCACAAAGTTTCGGAATCCAGCACTCACAAGGCGACAAAAGGGTTATAAACGAGGGATTTTGGGAAAATTAGCCTCTAATATCCAAGACAAAACATTCAACACCAAGTCTCGACTATTGATAGTATGGGGCGTATTAATGGCATCAGGGTTGGGTTTGGGTATCAAATTATATAACCTACAAATTGTCAAGGGGCCAAAGTTAACAGAGCAGGCGCGAAACCAGCAAATGGTGAATCTGCGACCTTTTATGCCTCGTCGCCCGGTGGTAGATAGCAATAGTAATCTGTTGGCCATTGACCGTCCTGTATACACTTTGTACGCTCATCCCAAGCTGTTTGATAAGTCTAATGAAGATATGGCTGGGCGACTTGCCCCAATTTTGGCAAAAGATGCTCCTGAATTGGTGAAAACTTTTCAAAGCAAAAGAAGCGGAATTATACTTGCCCCTGCCCTACCGCAAGAAATTATTGATCGCATCATTTCTTTGCGCTTAAATGGCTTGGAGTGGGTGCAAAAATACTCCCGATATTACCCGTCAGATGATTTGATTTCTGATGTGGTTGGCTATGTGAATGTTGACCGCCGTGGTCAAGCAGGTGTGGAATACTCTCAAGAAAAGTTGCTAGAACGTCCTGTGCAAACGCTGCGGCTCAGTCGGTCGGGTAATGGCTCTCTGATGCCGGATCATGCCCCTGAAGGTTTTTTGCATATTGATGATTTGCAACTACAACTCACTATCGATAGCCGTCTGCAACGAATTGCTCGGACTGCGCTCAAACAACAGATGCAGAAGTTTGATGCTAAACGTGGAGCGGTAATTGTGATGGATGCGTTTGATGGTTCCTTACTCGCCCTCGTTTCTGAACCTACTTATAACCCTAATGAATACGCTAAAGCTAATATTTCGCTATTTAAAAACTGGACGGTGGCGGATCTTTATGAACCGGGATCGACTTTTAAACCTTTGAATGTGGCGATCGCTCTGGAAAATGGCGTCATCAAACCAGATGATGTATTTAATGACTCCGGTTCTATTAAAGTAGCTAATTACACCATCAAAAATGCGATGAATAATGGTAATGGGCGAATCAGCATCGCTCAGATTTTGCAATATTCCAGCAACATTGGCATGGTGCAAATTATCCAACGCTTAAAACCTTCAATCTATTACAACTGGTTGGAACGCTTGGGGTTAGGACAAAAAGTTGATACAGATTTACCTTTTGAAGTTGGCGGACGGCTCAAAAGTCAAGAAGAATTTATCGCTTCGCCAATTGAGCCAGCTACTACTTCCTTCGGGCAAGGCTTTTCCATGACACCGTTACAGCTAGTGCAAATGCACGGTGCTTTAGCTAATGGCGGTAAGTTGGTTACACCCCATGTAGTTCGAGGGCTGATTGATAGCAAAGGGCAGATGCATGATTCACCCACTCGCACCATCCCCCGCCAAATTTTCTCAGCCGCAACAGCCCAAAAGGTTGTAGAAATGATGGAAACTGTTGTTTCTGAAGGCAGTGGGAAGGCAGCACAAATTCCGGGATATCGCATTGCTGGCAAAACTGGTACAGCCCAAAAAGCTAGTCCGAATGGCGGCTACATCAAGGGCGCTAGAATGACCAGCTTCGTGGCTATTTTGCCCGTGGAATCTCCTCGCTATGTAGTGTTCGCACTGGTGGATGAGCCAAAAGGAGAAAGTGCCTATGGTTCTACTGTCGCCGCGCCAATTGTGAAATCGGTAATCGAAGCCCTGATTCCTCTTGAGGAGATTCCACCAAGTTCTGCGATCGAGCAACACACAAAAGCGCCGTAGGGACAAGGGGATAAAGGGCAGAGGAGCACAATAGTGGAGTTCAAAGACTCATTAAACTTATCCGTAAATTAGGTTTTAGCCCCTGATTTATAAACCTTTGAGGTTAATTCGCGGATATGTCTATTAGGGATTTCCAAGAAATAAATTATCCATCTTGTGGGGTGGGCGAAGCCGCCCACCTTTGGCTACGTGCGGGCTTTTTGGCCTACCCCACAAGAATTAGTTGAGTATTTTTTTATTTGGAAGTCCCTAACCCCCCTTAAAAAGGGGGGAACCAGAATCAAAGTCCCCCAATTTATCGGGGAGCCAGTGCGGGAACAGGGGGTTTCCCCCATGAGCAACTGGCGTGGATTTAGGGGGATCTAAAACCTTTTTATACCGTTCAGAAGACTTTTAAAACATCCTCTTACGAAAGATATGGTTTTTAACCTTGATTCATATTTGGTATTTATTGTCAAGCGTAAGTCCGATTAAAAATCATTAAATCATTCTTCTCTACTTCCCCTGCCCCCCCTGCCCCTTTTCTTGCGTTCCTCTACTAGACTTCATCTTTCTTTATAACCAGGGAAAGAGTTACAGAAAGCCACTCGTGTGGAAAGCTAAATATTAGAGCTGATAATTTCTTACTTTTTCAAAGCTACCGAAGATTCCATGCAAAGCAATTTAGTTATACTTCCTAACGCTGGGGCTGCGAAAAATAGCACGCAAACAGAAGAAAGAACAATTACCAAGTACGACCGTGCTGAGGAGCAATTTATAGAACTGCTAGCAATGGAGGATTTGGACACTAAACTGGATGTAGAACCTGCAAGAGCCAGTGAGTTTGAACAGGCGCTTTCTATGGCAATTCGCGCCGCTTATGAAAACGATCGCTCTGATGAACAGGCTCACCGTTTTCTCCAACGGATACTTTATCGGATTAATCGGCTAAAGCTGTTTTGGTACGACGATTTGCGGCACTATAACAATGAGCGATCGCCTTACCTCTACTCATGTCGTGACCAAATTGAAGCTGCTTGGCAAAAGTGGGAACTGGCACAAATAGATGTGGCTGCACTGCAAAAATTAGATGTAAAACAAGCTTTAATTGAGCGTGCATCTGCCGATTTAAATCCGCCTTTATCGGAGGGTAGTCGCTACATGCGTGAGGAAATGACGGAGGTTGGCTATCGTCATTTGCTAGCGATCGGCTCCTTTGATGGCTTGGTTGAAGGTAGTCGTCTTTGCTACGTATTAGGTGGTGCTGCTAATGAAGTGCAGTGTACGCTGGTGCGAGTACTACTAGAAGAATACGGCAATGGTCGTTTATCCCGCAAGCACTCGACATTTTTTGCTCAAATGCTGGCTGAATTTGGGATGAACACTCAACCAGAAGGATACTTCGATTTAGTACCTTGGGAAGTCCTAGCTTGCGATAATCATAACTTTCTGACCACCGATCGCAAACGCTATTTCCTACGTTACAGTGGCGCGTTGACATATTTTGAGGTGGCTGGGCCTGCGGCTTACAGAAACTATCTGACGGCGGCGCAACGACTCGGACTATCAGAGGCGGCGATGGCTTATTGGGAACTGCACATCAGGGAAGATGAACGCCACGGTCGTTGGATGTTGGATGATGTAGCCTTGCCTTTGGCAGAACGATATCCCAATAATGCGTGGGAACTGCTGCTTGGGTATGAGCAGGAGAAACTAATGGGCGATCGCGCCGGTGGTGCTGTTGTGCGATCAATACGCCAAGCAGAACAAGCCGCCTTACTCATCTAAGAAATCTAAAAAATTAGAAATTAAAAATGGCAGATTCTTTCTAGCGTTTTTAATTCCACATCTCTAAATGATCTTATTGCTAATCCACCTACAACCTAATTTCTTTAGTAAAAACTTCTTTACTAAAGGAACGGTTATTTATTGCCTTAATACAAGGTAATAAATAGCCTCTTATCACATTGATTATACCTTACACGTTGAAGTGCAGTCAAATGAAAGACATCTTTTTTTGCCCTGAAGAATCTAATTTCTACTCAAATTGTTTAGAAACTTTTGTACTCAGAAATTGCAAAAACTCCGAATCTATTGTGGAGTTTGGCTCAGGAGATGGTACCCCTGTAATTAATTCTTTATTGAAAAACAAGTTTGATGGGGTGATACATGGATTTGAATTAAATACTTCTGCATGGAAAGTAGCAAATTCAACCATCGATGAATATAATCTCACGAATAAATACATAATCCATAATTCATGTTTGTTTAATTCTTCTCAACCCGATGCAGAGTATCTTGTAGCTAATCCACCGTATCTCCCCGCACCAGATAATGATATTTATATGCCACTCTTATTTGGAGGTGTAGATGGAGCCACAGTTACCAACGAGCTTTTGTCCTTAGATTATGAAAACGTGTTGGTTTTAATCTCTAGTTTTTCTAATCCAACAAGTACGCTGAACCTAGCAAAAGAAAATGGATATTGTGTTCAAAATTTCATGGTGTTACCTTTGCAGTTCGGCTATTATAGCTCTGACCCCAAGGTAAAGAAACACATAGAAGAACTCCGAAAAAATAAGATGGCATTTTATTCTGGCGATTATTATTTTTTAGCTGGTGTTTTATTTAAAAAATCCCAGGAGTCTGTAATTGATTTATCTAATCAATTAGCTCAGGCGATGACTAGTTTGTGAAAATCGAAAACAACTTAGCAGTGCTGTCTTTAGGAACCAGCAAATTTTTATGAATGCGAACCGCCTATGTATATTTAGCAATATCCCTTAAAGATGATGCCGTTACTAAACCTACATAGGTGCGTCATTGATAGCGTCGCTAACACTACGCAGGAGCGTCACAGCCCGTCGTAGACATCGCTTTTCACATTTGATAAAACGCTAAGGAATGGAACTTTAATCTCGTAGGGTACATTAGCGATCGCATAATGTACCCTACATTAGTAAATACAGATTAATTGACACTCTCAGCCCTAAATTGACTGAGTTTTACGCTTACCGTGTGCTTCTATAAATGCAGATTCTCAAGTAATTACTTTGTTTACCTGAAGTTGTTGCATTAACTTCTTTGTTGTATGGCTGCACTGCTAGAGTCAGGTTTGCGCTTGAACGCTGCAAATAAAATTACAACAGCACCAAATGACAAAATAGGAAAGCCTGAAGTTGGTTCAGGTACAGAGGCAGATGAGATTGGCGTCAACAGGAAGGCGTGTAATTCACCATTAACTGCACCACGGCCTACTATTTGTCCATTATTATTAATCGCAGATGCTGCCGTCAAGGTAAAGCCAGCATCTGAACCAGGAGCAATCAGGTTATTTAGGTCGTACAGAGTGTTATCACTATAAAGAAAAGCCCGCAAACCATTGTCATTTCTTGCAAAAGAGTTATTGTTAGTGCCAGAATACCCGACTACTTGACCCAAATTATTGATCCCCAAACCAGCACTGAACAAATCTGTAGGACGTAACCTACCGAGGTTTTTGAGTCCCGTGCTGGAGTTGTACAGAAAAGCACGACTATCATCTACTCCAGTGAGTCCCGAACTACCAACTACTTGTCCTGAGTCATTAATATCTTGTGCTGAACTGTAGTTGTCACCAGGGAGGATGCCGAGATTAGTTATTATACCGTTGTCGGATAAAAAAGCTCGGCTGGAAGAACCGAAAATGCCGACTACCTGACTTAGATTATTTATGCCATAGGCAACATAATTTTCTTGTAAATTCTTGTTAATGATAGTTGTCGTACCATTGCTGTATAGGAAAGCGGCCCCGTAGGGAAAAGCAAGTTTTGGGAATATACCGCCACCACTCGTACCGCCAACCACCTCACCTGAGTCATTGATAGCATATGGAATGCCATTAATACCGAGACTTTGCGTTGTTCCACCACTGTAAATAAAGGCGTGATTATCACTGCCGATGTTACCGACCGAATTACCAACTACTTGCCCCAAGTTGTTGATACCAGTCACTCCAAGTTGATTATCGCCAGGTAACGGACTAATTTTTTGGAGCGAACCATTGCTGTAAAAAAAAGAACCCTTCAAAGTATTAATGGCTACCTCACCTGAGTCATTAATGTCTGAAGCATAACTGTAGGCTTCTCCCGTAAGATTGCCTAAATCAGTAACTGAGTATAGAGATGCCGCCAATGCCGACTTGGATGCAGTAAGACTGATTGCAGTCAAGGTTATTGCTGTTATACAGGATTTCCACTTAAGTAAAACCATGTTACTTTTCCGTAATTTTCTATCACCCTACCAAATTACCACTGAAAAGTAGAGTAGTAACCTGCCGTATCTGGGTAGCCATTAAATACGCCATCAACACCTAAGCTGAAAAATAGTTTATATTCCCCTTGGGGATTTCCTTGAAAGTCTAGTGGCAAAAAGCAGTCTTGATTGTGGAAAGTCCAGACATGAACCAGCAAACCAGGCGTGTGACCATCTATGGTTAAAGATATGGGGCCGCTTATAAATCACGCCAAATGGCAGATTAACAAAAATTTGAGCGCGTCTGTGGGTGCTTTCAAAATCCCTTCAAGCTGGGATGGGTTGAAAGAAACAAATTAGTTGGTATGTTTTCTACGCTTTGTATTACTCGCCTATCAAGCATCAAAGCCCAAATGAATCTCTAAGAGGGTGTTTATAAAATAATTCTTAAGCAGGTGAGCTACTATGATTACGAGCTA
>NZ_JABXKP010000007.1 GCF_017114985.1 Nostoc sp. JL33
GTTTTTACTGCTGAATTATTTTAATCTACGCTTAATTTAACAATGTATCAATTAATTTATCCTAAGTTTGGCTAATCCAGATGTTTTTTTCTCGCTCGTGAGAAATCCGGGTTTACTGTCTAACTAATTGAGGATTTGATTCCTTGCTTTGTTCTCATAATATTTAAAAATAAAAGTTGGGTTAATTCGGTTTTTGTCACCTGGTTTAGGAAGATTACCGATCCAAAAATCTACCTAATAAAAAGTACGGGAATTTTGAATAGGTGTGTTCGGTAAACTCTACAAAAGCAGACTTGAAATAGAACAATTATTTTTAAAACTAGGACTTACGCACTGTACAAATTTATCGTGATGTGCATCGCACCCCTCCTAAAGCTTGCAATGCGTAGCGTATCCTACAAATTTTTAGTATATTCACGCGACTAATGTTCATAATTAGACCTGTTGTATTTTTTTAATTTCACAGAGATAATAAGAGATTCCTCACAAACTGCTGATAACAGATATGTTAACAAGTTGGATTTACCTTATCGCCGCAATTCTTTTTGAAGTTTCAGGCACAACTTGCATGAAGTTATCGCAAGGATTTACTAAAATAGGCCCTTCCATATTAATAGTTGTTTTTTATGGATTTTGTTTTACTTTTTTGACTCTTGCTCTCAAGAAACTTGAGGTGAGTGTGGCTTATTCTGTCTGGGCTGGATTGGGAACTGTCTTAATTGCTATTATTGGTATTATTTGGTTCCGTGAATCTGCCACACTTATCAAGCTCATTTCCATCAGCTTAATAATCATGGGGGTAATTGGCATAAATGCAAGTGGGGGATAGGAATTAGGCGGCTCTATTGCATCGGGTTTACCAAAATATGCCACTAAAAAACCGACTTTTCACTACTTTGCATGTGAAAATTTTAGTGGGAAAGTTTTTAGCCATTTATTGGAAGTTTTGCACTTTCAATAACTGTTTGCAAAATGTTAAGCTTTGTCCGAAGCGATCGCTGCTTGAAAGTTACTTGATGTATAGTATCAACTTCAGGCAAAATTATTTTTTGGCTTTAACCCAAGCGTATTAGCTCAAAATTTATTAAACCCAGCAGAACGACGATAAAGTAACCAGATAAACAACGGTGAACCCAGCAACGCAGTGACGGAACCTACTGGTAGCTCTACTGCTCCTAGTCTAGAGAGTAAATCTGCAAAAGTCAGTAACCATGCACCTGCAAGGGCGGAAAGTGGCAAAACAAAGCGATGATCTGTACCAACGATCAGGCGGACACCGTGAGGGACAACAAGACCAACAAATCCAATCAAGCCACTGATGCTGACTGCACCTGCGGCTAATAGAGTGGCGACACCACCAATTAACAGGCGCGATCGCGTCAACGAAACCCCCAAACCCACAGCCAAATCATCTCCCAAAGCCAGCACATTTACCGATCGCGCCAGCAAGCATCCCGCGATCAATGCAACGATGATGTAAGGGCCAGCCGTAGAAATTTCTTGCCAACCCCGTCCATTGAGACTACCAACCAGCCAACTCAGCGCAATTTGAATTTGACCGTCTTCAGCTAAAAGCAGCAATGTACTTTGGACAGCACCAAATAAAGAACTCACCGCCACTCCGCCTAAAATCAACCGCTCAACAGAAATCCCCGACCCCGCACGACCGATCAAAATAACGATCGCTGAAGTCAAAATTGCTCCCATCCACGCTGCTAAAGGAATTGCGATCGGGAATATTTGCCAGACGATCATCACAATCACAATTAATCCTGCACCGGCTGAAATGCCCAAAATAAATGGATCGGCAAGACTATTACGTAACATTCCTTGCAGCAGTGCCCCTGACATTCCCAAGGCTGCGCCGACAAGCAGAGCAGCTGTAATGCGCGGAAGACGCAAATCCCAGAGAATTGTCTGTTTAACCGGATCGCCTTTGCGGAGAATGGCTTGCCAAAATTCCGACATACTTAAAGGTACTGCTCCTTGAGAAAGCGACAGGGCTAGCGTTACCACCAGTGCTGCACTCAGGAGTAAAACAGCCCAAAGTACCCGGTGTTCAGTAAAAATTGTCTTAAATGGTCTAGTCAACATAATTCGTAATTAATAATTCGTAATTCGTAATTATTACCCTAAAATTCAAGTCGCTTGCTCAGAAAGATAAATCATGTTTTTTGTCTGCATTATGAGTTACGCAAAACTACACGCGCTCAGGGGCAATTCATGAATTGCCCCTACCTAAAAGTCAGACAATTTTGGATTTTAGATTTTAGATTTTAGATTGACCCCAGCAATCAAGTGACTTGCTCTGTCATTTAATTTTAGATTTTGGATTTTAGATTTCTTCTCGCGTTTAAATTCGGGGGCTTGAGACCTTTTTAAATTTTGGATTTTGAATCTTCTCTACGAGAGGCTTCGCCAACAATCCAAAATCCAAAATTTAAAATCTAAAATTCGGTCATTTAACCTAACCCCCTTTCCGAAGCGGGAAGGGGGGAAAACTCAAAGTCTCTCTCCTAGAAGGAGAGAGATGAAGAAGAGAGGTTTTCCAGATACGGTGAAAAGCCAAGGGCGATCGCGAGTCATTACGAATTACGAATTACGAATTATTCCGTCAACTCCAGTCCACCTTGATAACCCGTAACAATGCGTCCACCATCCTTGAGAATGTGGATTTCTATCTGGTCGCTGGCCCAGGTAATCTGGTCTTGGAAAGCCGGATTTAACACCCGAACCCGTTGATTACTAGAAGAAACTGGAGAGTTGGGAGAATTAATTGCCAGAGATTCTACAAAAGGCCCGTCAATCAGGATATCGAGTTGTTCTAACAATGCTTGGGAACCTGGCGGCGCAGATTGTGACTGTAGCTGCTTAAGAGTGAACCCAGAAAAAGACATTACATTTAACCCAGCAGCTTTTACCTTCCTAGCTAAAGACGCTAGTGCAGTTGCTTGCCAAAAGGGTTCTCCACCAGAGAACGTTACACCCGTGTTGTGGGGATTACTGAGAATATTCTCCGCAAGGGTATCAACAGCAATCAATTGGTTAGCTTCAAATGACCAGGAGTTAGTATTAAAGCAGCCAGGACACTCACGAAGACAACCTTGTACCCAGATGACTGCACGACAACCAGGGCCATTAACTTCTGACTGATCAACGTAACCCATAATGTTGAGATAGCCAGGGGGAATTTCCATGAGTGCTAGCGATGGGTCAGTTGGCTTAATTTCCATCTCTTTAACTCCTTTTAGCCGTTGCCTGTTAACCGTTAACTATAGCGAATCTCCAGTTATATAACCGTGACAATGGTCATATAACTGGAGAAGTAGGAGTCAAATGAATAGGGTTCGGTTAAGCCAAAAACCAGATATATTGAGGGATATCACACAAGTATTAGTATAAAAACCTATACTCCCACTGAAGCTGATAATCAAGTTATAGTCGTGTTGATGATAATGTTGCTTACCCCATTATTATCAGGAGATTTATAAGCGATCGCGCTGTTGTAGTTCACTGTGATGGTGCCAGACTTAGAGTTGTAAATACTACTATCATCTATCTTGTAACCATCAGAACTGAGTTCGATTCCGAAAACATTATTGAGCTTGATAGTGCTGATGCCCACCGTTAGGGTGGCATTATTGTAGATGTCACTGCCAAGGGGTGCCTGATTCTCACTAATGGTACTATTACTCAAAGTAACAATACCTAATTTATTAGAGCTGCTGTTATTAACGGTAGCTCCATAAATGTCGCCGCCATCGTTGCGATTATTGTAAATACCACCACCGGCTTTCCCTGCGTGATTGCCACGAATGATGCTATTAATCACGTTAACAATGCCTAATTGATTGTAGTCGTCGTACTCGTTAGAGGTAGAGTTGTAAATGCCGCCGCCGTAGTCGCTGGCATAGTTATCACTGATGATGCTGTCACTACTTAACAATAGATTGCCATTATTGTAGATGCCGCCCCCAGTGGATGCATGATTCTTAGTGATAGTGCTATTGCTCACCTTAAAAGTGCCATATCCGAGAATATCTGGGGAATGGTAGCCGGGGAGGATAAAGCCCAGGTTATAGATGCCACCGCCTTCGATTGCCGTGTTGTCACTGATGGTGCTGTTACTCACAATTATGGTGCCATAACCAGCAATACCGCCGCCGTATGACGCAGTGTTGCTATTAATGGTGCTGTTATTCACGGTTATAGTGCCAGCAATTATATTAGGCCCGCCGTCTGTCTCGCCGCCATTATAGATACCGCCGCCGTATGACGCAGTGTTACCACTGATGATGCTGTCACTCACAGTTATAGTGCCATCCCCTTCGTTAAGACTGCCGCCGCCATCATAGATACCGCCGCCATCATAGATACCGCCGCCGTATGACGCAGTGTTGCCACTGATGGTGCTGTTATTCACTGATAGGGTGACACCAGTGTAAATACCGCCGCCGTCGCCGGCCTCGTTGCCACTGATCACGCTGTCACTCACGGTTATACTGCCTTCATAGATACCATAGATACCGCCGCCGTATTCCGCAATGTTGCCACTGATAGTACTCTTACTCACTGATAGGATGCCTGAGCTGTAGATACCGCCGCCGCCGTAGTAGCTGGATTTGAAGTTGACGCTGTTATCATTGATGACGCTGTTAGTCACGGTTATAGTGCCAGAACCATAGATACCGCCGCCGCCGTATTCCGCAGTGTTGCCGCTAATGGTGCTATTATCCACAGTAACAATGCCATCGTTATAGATACCGCCGCCGTCACGGCCTGCCGAGTTATCACTGATGGTGCTGTTACTTACCGATAGGGTGCCTGAGCTGTAGATACCGCCGCCGTTGCTGGCGTTGTTGCCAGTGATGGTGCTGTTGTTTACAGTGAAGCTGCCAGAGCTAGAGTTATAAATGCCGCCTCCGTTCGCAGCCGAGTTGCCAGTGATGATGCTATCGCTTAAGGTAAAAACGCCTTCATTGGAGATAGCACCGCCTCCTTTGGCATTTTTGTAGCTATTAGTAATAGTCAGCCCGTTGATTGCAGCTGTTACACGACTGCCAATGTCAAAAACACGAGAAGCACTATTATCACTAATAGTTAGTAAGTTCGGACTTGTGCCTTTAATGGTAAGGTTATCTGTGATACTTAGACTACTACCAGTCAGACTGATGGTATGAGCGATCGCATCAGTAAACAGTCCACCAAATTTGATGATGTCGCTTCCTGTAAGAGCATTGGCATCTAGAATTGCTTGCCGCAGTGAACCTGTACCACCGTTGTTGGTGTTAGTGACGGTAAATAGAGACATTGAGATTACTCCGATTTTTTTCAGGTGTATAAATATTGCGCTCAAAGCTCGCCTTTTTACTAATACGAGTCTTGAGCATTTTTTCTACTGCTCACTGAATATTCAAGAGTGAGCTTTGTCAAAGAACATGAATATTACGCTGTTGTAAACAGCGTTGTGTCAGGTATATCAACAATTCCTTACTCGCGGCATTTACTGATTCGTAGGAAAACCCAGAATGGAGTCGGGTTTTCCTATAAATCAATCCAAATTACTGATTTTCATCGCCAAATCTTTAGTACAGCACGGCAAAAATCCAGGTATCATCTTCTGAATTAACCAGACTTGGGGCTTAATACCCTTGTCAAAGGTAGGCAAAGTTCCGCCACAGTGTACTAGGGAATTGCCGTCTCAAACTCTAAAACCTTCTGAAAATATACTTAAACTCTAAAACTTTTGTAACACAGATTAGAGAAAATGGAAGGTATACTTTTAAATTCATTGAGAGTTTATTTTACTTCATATCTGCTGAGAGCGGAACTTGATTCTAGTTTAAAAATACTAAGGAATAATACGGAGGGATACATTTTGTCTAATATCGAAATGATCTTTAACTGATGACTAATGACTAATCCCTGAAAAACTTTGGGGGGTTTTGAAAAGTCCGCTTTAACTTACAAGTTTTTCGGTAAGCGTAGAGCTTGGTAGAGTCGATGTGGGCTATTATGCCCAGCACCTCTGTGTTAGAATCGGACGTGCGCCTTTAGGTGCATCCGGCTCCCGATGTTCTTAGCTTGCGCTTTTGCTCATGTGCAGATAATCGTGGCAACTCTCGTGAGTCGCTTTTAGATTTGCCTTTTTCCAGTTGGCATGATTTCCGTCGATGTGGTGCAGGTGAACCCGCTCCTCACTTGTGAATTTCAGCCCGCAGGATGCACATTTATGGTTTTGCTTTGTAAGAGCTAAGGACAAACTCCTCCACCCGTACAAGGGAGTGGCTGACTTTAGTCGCCTACGTTTTTGCTAGAATGATTTTAGCCGGAAGGGTAATCAACCTGTTTAAAAACCCTATTGCTGCCTAACACGCAGACCCTGAACCTTCTCCCAAGGGGAGACGCTAACGCGAAGACAACTAAATCTAGGGGGTTCTACTTTGTTATTCCGATTGCTTTTCTGTATTTAGGAAAGCACCTGAAAGTAGGTGAAAGATTCACAGGAATCGGGCAACCAGCATTAAAATTAAAACAAATTTTGCAGTAGTGCAACTACGGTAGAGTATACCGATTAACCCTTTGGCTTCGCTCAGGGTTAAGCTTGGGAGGCAGTGCGTTGGGCGGTGCTTGTTCGCTCAAGCGCGTTCCCGCAGGGTAGCAACTGGCGTGGAGAGAACCATCTCTGGTTTAGATACTGCAAGAGGTCTAAGCTAAGTGGTCTCGTTGAACCAACAATCTTAGTCACCAAGCGTGCTGAGAGTGTCAATAAACTGAAGTTAGTTGCCCAATTAGTATTGACTGTTCCATAAATAGAATAGATGACTCAACAAACTTCTAGAATTTGTATCCTTGGCGGAGGCTTTGGTGGTCTCTACACAGCCTTGCGCTTAAGCCAGTTACCTTGGGGATCTACGCAAAAACCCGAAATTGTGCTTGTAGATCAAAGCGATCGCTTCTTATTCTCTCCTTTACTGTACGAATTACTTACTGGCGAACTGCAAACCTGGGAAATTGCCCCACCGTTTGAAGAACTTTTACAAAGTACAGGAGTGCGTTTTTATCAAGGGGTTGTGTCTGGAATTGACATCGACCAGCGACGGGTAAACTTACATCAAGGCCCGGAAATCCCTTATGACCAATTAGTGTTGGCGCTAGGAGGTGAGACACCGCTAGATTTAGTGCCTGGTGGAATATCCTACGCCTACCCATTCCGTACAATCTCTGATGCCTATCGTTTAGAAGAACGCCTGCGATTTTTAGAAGAATCGGATGCTGATAAAATTCGGGTAGCGATCGTTGGGGCTGGCTACAGTGGTGTAGAGTTAGCCTGTAAGTTAGCCGACAGATTAGGGGAAAGAGGACGCTTTCGGATTATTGAAATCGCTGACCAAATTTTGCGAACTTCCCCAGAGTTTAACCGGGAAGCAGCAAAGAAAGCAATAGAAGCCCGTGGCGTGTTTCTTGATTTAGAAACCAAAGTGGAATTAATAGAACAAAATAGCATCTCCCTAGAGTACAAAAACCAGTTAGACACAATTCCTGTGGATTTGGTAATTTGGACTGTGGGAACCAGAGTTGCGCCCGTAGTGAAATCTCTTCCCCTGAAGCAAAATCAGCGTGGTCAAATCAGCACTACATCTCATCTGCAAGTCCTTGATCATCCAGAAATCTTTGCTTTGGGAGATTTAGCAGACTGTCATGATGCTGAAGGGCAGCAAGTCCCCGCTACGGCACAAGCAGCTTTTCAACAAGCTGATTATACTGCTTGGAATATCTGGGCAACTATGACTAATCGTCCCCTCCTTCCCTTCCGCTACCAACAGCTAGGAGAAATGATGACATTGGGAATAGACAACGCCACTCTCACGAGTTTGGGAATTAAACTAGATGGGCGCTTGGCATACGTCGCCCGTCGCATTGCCTATTTATATAGGTTGCCAACTTTAGACCATCAACTTAAAGTTGGTTTTAATTGGCTAGTCCGTCCGATCATAGAAACACTTTCTCGGTAACTTAAGGTTGGGCAGTGGGCATTGGGGATTGGGCATTGATGCCCCATTCCCTATTCAATTTTGAGTTAGCCGAGTCATAAAGTTTTTAACAAACCAAAATCTAAAATACAAGATTTAAAATCTTCAAAATTGAATGGAACAACCGAAAGTTATTTTTTTAGATGCTGTGGGCACACTCTTCGATGTCAAAGGTGGTGTGGGTGAAGTTTATAGTCAGATAGCTCAAGAATTTGGTGTTACAGTTTCAGCCGAAACATTAAATACAGCGTTCATCCAAAGCTTTAAAGCAGCGCCACCGCCAATATTTCCAGATGCAGAAGTGCAAGATATTCCCCAGCGCGAGTTTGATTGGTGGCGAATAATTGCCCTGAACACTTTTGAAAGTGCAGGTGTTCTCAAGGAATTTTCTGACTTTTCGGCTTTTTTTAGCGAACTTTACATCCACTTTGGCACTGGCGAACCGTGGTTTGTCTATCCCGATGTCATACCAGCTTTAATTAATTGGCGGCGGTTGGGAGTTAGCTTGGGGGTGCTGTCCAATTTTGATTCTCGGATTTACTCAGTATTGCAAAGTTTGGGATTGAGAGAGTTTTTTACCTCTGTCACCATTTCTACCCAGGTACGTGCAGCTAAACCCGACCCTCAGATTTTTGCCATTGCCTTAGACAAACATAAATGTTCCGCAGAGGCAGCATGGCATATTGGCGATAGCATTAGAGAAGATTACCACGGCGCTAAAGCAGCTGGCTTGAGAGGTGTTTGGATTAACCGTGGAAAATGAGGGAGATACTTTCAATTTAGCAACGCCAAATTTTTAAAGTGGAATCCAATCCAATCTATTTCAATACGATTATGCAGATAGTAGGCAAGGGTTGCGTAAATTTTCTCCAAATTCAGGGAAGGTAATTCGTCTATAATTTCCTCTGGTGAATATCCTTGCAAGTAATATTGAATCACATTATCAATACCAATGCGATGGCCTTTGATACGGATGTCATCTGGGTCTAAAAACTCAAAATAATCTTCTAGTTGCATCCATCTACCTCTGAAATGTCTTTTAGCATTATCCTAATTACCCTTGGCTAATTCCATGCGATCGCTGGGCTACTGTTGCTGCATTTTTTCCAAGTTTTAAAGCCTCAAGTACTGACTATAAATAGTATGTATAGAGACAGTAAACCTCTTCAAGAGCGATCGCCTGTGAATTGATTTTTTTGGATACTCAATTACTACATTTTCTATCTCTTACACCTTGTTGATTACTAAGAACGTAAATATAGCTATGTAGACGCTTGTCATCTAATTTTCCTTGTTCGGCTTCATTAAAAGCGTTGTCTAAATCTTTTTGTGCCTCTTGCACTGCATTTTCAGCTTGCTGGCAAGTCCAAGGGTAGCCGCCTACATAGATAGTGCATCCGCCAAATAGGAAAATTAAACCCCAAAATGCCAAACTAAGCTCTACCTCTCTTTTCCGAGCCTCTTTTTTGAGATGCCCAGATGCTTCTGCACTCATTGGTGGACTAAAATCGGGTATTCTTGGGATTTCTGTAGTAGTTAAGCTAAATCTTTCACTCCAGGCTACGTGACTACCTTCTGATTGACGCGCATATATCTTGACGTGGCTAATAGATTCAGGGGCTAACGACATTAAGCCCTTGCGAATAGTGTTAACTAACGACTCTTGGCTCGGTACTTCTGGTGATTCTAGAATAACCTGTAAACAGTCATCTTTTTTAGTGACTTTAGCAATAATACGCTTTCCTTTTAAGGAGTTATTTATCAGCATCGCAATCGCATTTGCGTCACCTTGTTTCGCAAGAGTCAGTATACTTTGTGAATCCATTTTAACTATTTTTTCAACAGAATATACTTATACAGCCCAAAAACCGATCACAATAACCACTTCCTGAAAAAATTTTCATGAACCATATAGTTGAAGGCTAGGCGGCATTAAACCAGTGCCTCTTTCTTGTTTTATGCATTTACGGGTGAAAGTAAAATGAGTAACTTAGCAATATTTCAACCAATTGGAAAAAGGCACAGATACAGATTGCTAGGCTGCACGCCAAAATACCGAATATCCGCAAGGACACATTGCAGAAACTCACCACGATACTAGCCAAGAACCACGGCACAGTAGTAATTGAGGATTTGAATGTCAAAACCTTAGAACTCCATTCATGAACCTCGGAACTCCATTCATGAACCTCGGAACTCCATTCATGAACCCCGGAACTCCATTCATGAACCTCAGAACTCCATTAATCAACCTCGGAACTCCATTAATCAACCTCAGAACTCCATTCATCTCCTACTCCCCACTCCCTTATTCCCCATGCTGCCCCAACACTCGTATGATCAAAATATCAGGAAAACATAACAGCCAGATTTTTACCGCAAAACATGGGCAGTATTTGGGAAATCGATTTTTACTCCCGTCCGATTTTGGACGCTAATCAGAAAAAAATTTGGGAAGTCTTAGTCTGCGAAAGTCCCTTGGATATCAGCACAAAAGCAGATTCTTTGTTTCGCTATGCTCAATATTGTCCCAGTACCCAGGTAAATTCTGGCTGGTTGCGGACAGCATTGCAGGAGGCTATTAACCAAGCTGGAAAAGCACCAATTAAAATCCGCTTTTTCCGCCGCCAAATGAACAACATGATTACTAAAGCTTGCCAAGACTTGGGCATTCCCGCCCAGCCTAGCCGCCGCACTTTGGTTCTCAACCAATGGTTAGAACAGCGTATGGAAGAAGTGTATCCTCAAGAGGCAGGGTATCAAGGGGGGACTAATCCCTCAGTCCGCTTGGAGAAACCTTTGCCGCAACGTTTACCAGATGCTTTGGAAGGACAGCAGTGGGTATTTGTTACCTTAGATGCTGCGGATTTGGCCCAAATGCCAGAGTGGGAAATTGGCTTTGGTGAAGCTTTCCCCCTAGAATTGGTGAAAGTTTCACCCGAAGCTCGTATTCCTGGTATTTTGATTTTCTCACCGAGAGCGTTACCTTTGGCAGGCTGGATGTCTGGTTTGGAGTTGGCTTTCTTAAGATTTGACACCAGCCAAGAGGCGAGATTGCTTTTAGAAACTGGTGTAACTGAAAGCTGGATTGTGGCAAATATCAAAAAACCTCAAATTTTAGCAGAAGCCAAAGGTTTTGAAGAAGCCAAGCAAAAAGCTAACGGAGTACATTTTATCGGTGTACAGTCTGATCCCAAAGCAGAATCTTTTGCTGGTTTTTGGCTGTTGCAAGAGGTTAATCTTTGAAAAATTGGGCATGGGTGGAGAATGACTAATGACTAGATACGTCGAGAGATGGCGATGATTTGGGATAATTAACTGCGTCCATCAGCGTTGATCTGTGGTTCCAAATCGCAACTGCCGAAACACGCTGATGATTTTTGAATAGTTATCTGCGTCTATCAGTGGAAAGTCCGATCGCTAGGGATCAGACTTTTAAGGGACATTGATATGCGGTTCAAAATCCACAATTCACTAAGGGTCATGGGTTCTGAAAATTTGTCACAAGATACACTAGCAGAACAGCTGCTGGAACTAGCTATAAAATCTGGAGCAGAAGCTGCTGAGGTGTATCAGTCGCGATCGCTTTCTCGTCCAGTGTTTTTTGAGGCAAACCGACTCAAACAGCTAGAAACAAACCAATCTGAAGGTACAGCACTACGGCTTTGGCGAAACGGGCGTCCGGGACTCACGGTGGCTTATGGTTCTGTCCTAGCCGAAGTGATGGTGGAAAAAGCTCTGGCACTAAGTCAACTTAATCATCCAGAAACAGTAGAATTAGGCTCTAACTTTCAGCCCTCCTACCCAGATTTAGGGGAAAGTGTGCCGATAGAGATTTTGGTAGACTGGGGCAAAGAAGCGATCGCACTCATCCGTGATGCCTATCCAGATGTTGTATGCAATGGTGACTGGGAATGTGATGTTGAAACCACCAGACTAGTCAATACCAAAGGTTTAGATTGTCACTATACCGACACTACCCTCAGCTGCTACATATCAGCAGAATGGGTGCGTGGCGATGATTTTTTGAATGTTTCTGATGGACAAACCAAACGGGGTGAACTCCACCCGCAGAAATTAGCTAATCAAATTTTACAGAGGTTAATTTGGGCTAGAGAAAATGTCTCACCTCCGACTGGGCGCGTCCCAGTTTTGTTCACTTCAAAAGCCGCCGATATGCTTTGGAGTACTGTGCAAGCAGCTTTGAATGGCAAGCGAGTTTTAGAAGTAGCTTCCCCTTGGGGAGAACACCTGGGTAAGCCAGTAGTTGCACCCAGCCTCACCCTCTACCAAGATCCGCAAGCTGGCCCTTACAGTTGCCCTTTCGATGATGAAGGCACTCCTACTCAATCTTTAGTATTTATCGAAAACGGGACTTTACAGCATTTCTATGGCGATCGCACCACCGGCGGCGAACTCGGTACTGACACCACTGGAAATGGTTTTCGCCCTGGTTTAGGCAGCTATCCCACCCCTGGTTTATTTAATTTTCTCATCCAGCCAGGTTCGGCATCACTACCAGATTTGATTCAACAACTAGATGATGGCTTGATTGTGGATCAAATGCTCGGTGGTGGCGGCAGTATTTCTGGAGATTTTTCGATCAACGTTGATTTAGGCTACCGCGTCCAAAATGGTCGCGTAATTGGGCGCGTTAAGGATACTATGGTTGCAGGTAATGTCTACACAGCCCTGAAGCAATTGGTTACACTAGGCAACGATGCTGATTGGAATGGTTCTTGTTACACTCCATCTCTGATAGTAGAAGGGCTATCCACTACCGGGAGAAGCAATTAATTCGTAATTCGTAATTCGTAATAACGCTCTCTACGAGACGCTAAAAGCGAACGCGGATTCGTTAACGCTTCGCTAACGCTTGTTAGAAGCTCTTAACTTAAACCCTCAAAACTCCGTTAAAAATTCTAAATTGATCGCCGATAACGGGTTTTGCAAGTAGCAAATGTTGCCTTTGATTCGTTGAAAGTAGGACTTACGCATCAAGTACGAAATGTCAAGGCAATTCATGAATTGCCTCTACGGTTCGTCAAGGCTTTCACTGCCTTTTTGCGTAAGTCCTGGAAAGTTTAGTAAATAATCTCCGAATAACACAAGAGATTTGACATCATGTGGTATACACCTATCTTCCAGCGTTTTCGGCAACTGCTACAACCACGGCGTCGTTTAGCAATTTTTGAAGCTTGTCTGATTGGTTTGGTTTCAGCCCTTGCAGCAGTCTTACTTAAATCGGGGGTAGGATTGCTAGGTGCCTGGCGAGTGCAGACATCGCTGCTGCTACCAGCTTGGTTTGTGCTACCAGGGATCGGACTCGCCTTTGGATTCCTCGCCGGATGGCTGGTTGAGCGCGTAGCCCCAGAAACTTCCGGGAGCGGTATTCCTCAAGTCAAAGCAGTGCTAGCCCGCATACCAATTGCTCTAGATTTGCGGGTGGCCCTGGTCAAGCTAGTCGGTGGTATTCTGGCACTGGGTTCTGGGCTAGCTTTAGGGCGGGAAGGCCCAACAGTTCAAGTAAGTGCAGCTTTAGCAGCTCAACTCAGTCGGTGGTTTCCGACTTCACCAGACCACCGCCGCCAGTTGATTGCTGCTGGTGCAGGAGCAGGGTTAGCGGCTGCCTTCAATACGCCGATTGCAGGTGTGTTGTTTGTAGTCGAAGAACTGTTACAAGATTTCTCGGAATTTACTCTCGGCACTGCAATTCTGGCTTCTTTTATCGGTGCCGTCGTCTCGCGCTTATTGGGTGGTCGCAGCCTGGATCTGAATCTAGCATTAACTGCTTCCAAGACAGAGTTTTTTGTTCAAGATATTCCCTTCTATTTGGTGTTGGGGGTTCTGGCTGGGTTGATGGGGGCGCTGTTCAATCGCGGAATTATTGCCAGCTTAACTGTTTACCGACGCTCTCTGCGTTTTGGATTACCTGCTCGTGTGGCACTAGCTGGGCTAGTGTCTGGGGTAATTGTGGCATTACTACCGCTAGCGTTTCGAGACAACACAGGACTACGGGAAATTTTAATTACAGGTGAGGCTAGCTGGTCAATGGCCGCGATCGCCTTTGTCTCCCAGTTTATCCTAACCCTCGTAGCTTATGGCTCTGGTGTCCCAGGAGGATTATTTGCTCCCGCTTTGACCCTTGGGGCTGCCCTTGGCTACTTGGTGGGTATAGGAGAACACAGTCTGCTTCTTCCTTTTGGGATAGCGACTGGATTACCAATTACCTATGCCTTGGCAGGAATGGGCGCATTTTTTACTGCGGTCGCCAGAGTGCCAATCACAGGGATAATAATTGTGTTTGAAATGACTACAGATTTCAACTTAGTGCTGCCCTTAATGATTGGCTGTGCAACGTCTTATCTAGTCGCCGAAAAGTTAGCGCCAGGATCACTATACGACAAACTTTTGGCGTGGAATGGCATAACTATCGAAAAAGCAGCACCTGCGGGGGGGATAATGACAAGTTTGACAGCCAAAGATGTCATGCAGCAACAAGTAGAAACTCTGGATACAGAGATGCCTTTAGATGAAGTGATGCAGGCATTCGCCCGTTCGCACCATCGTGGCTTTCCAGTGGTAGAGGACAGCAAGCTTGTAGGGATTGTGACGCAATCAGATTTACTAAATATCCGCGATCGCAACTTAGCAAACGATACTCCCTTACGGGAAATTATGACCACCACTCCGATGAGCGTAACACCCATCCACACCCTGAGCAATGTGCTGTATTTACTCGATCGCTATCAAATCAGCCGCTTACCAGTGGTCGATGGACGAAAACTGATTGGAATTATTACCCGTGGAGATATTATTCGGGCAGAAGCAGAGCATCTCAATGGTGAAAATGCCACCCCTAAACTGCGACCAGAACCTTCATATGTAGTTTACCAAACGCGATCGCCTAGCATCGGCAGAGGTAGATTATTAGTGCCAGTAGCTAATCCAGAAACAGCCGGGATTTTATTAGAAATGGCAGCAGCTATTGCCCGCGATCGCCATTATGAAATAGATTGCGTGCAAGTGATGCTGATACCCCGCCACAGTTCCCCCTCAGAAACACAGGTAAGGACGGCAAAAAGCCGCCGCTTGCTACGAAAGGCGGAAGTCTTAGCAAAAAAGTGGCAAATTCCCCTGCACACGCAGATTCGAGTTACTCACGATGTAGCGCAGACAATTTTGGAGACAATTAACGAACAACACATCGACCTAATTTTAATGGGATGGAAAGGTAACACATCTACCCCTGGTCGGATTTTTGGCGATGTTGTAGACACCGTAATTCGCCAAGCCGCCTGCGAAGTAGTGTTAGTAAAATTAGGCACTATTCAGCAATCCCCACTGGAAACTCAGCACGGGCTAACAGCACCGGCTAAACAACAGCTATCGGCTAATAGCACTCAGCACTCCTTTAATCGCTGGCTAGTTCCAATGGCTGGTGGCCCGAATTCGCGGCTGGCGATTAAATTGCTCCCAGCTTTACTGACATTAGGAAATAATCCACAAATTCGCCTTGCACAGGTGTTTAAGCCATCTGAATTAAAGCCAGACATGACAATTTCAGAACAAGCCATCCGTCAGTTGATGCGGCGTCGAAAATTGTCCAGTACTGTAGTTGCTCTCCCAGTCCAAGCTGATTCAGTTGCTGAAGGTGTGATTAACCTAGTGAAAACCGAAGGTTACGATGTTGTCGTTGTAGGAGCTTCGCGCGAGGGATTGTTACAGAGGGCGATTCAAGGTAATATTCCCGAAGCGATCGCCAGTGGTGTAGAAAGTACAGTTATTTTGGTTAGGGGTGCGATTAATAAATAAACTCAGATCAATTGGCACTTTCTGGCGATCGCCCATTTTACCTACGATAAAATACACCAATAATAAGAGAAACAATGATTGGTATTAAGATTGGAATAGCAACTATAAGTCCCCACTTACCAAACTTAATTTCCTCACCCTCAGATTTTAAAAAGGCAATCCAACCTACAACTCCCATCACAATCCAAATACACCCAAAGCCAAGGAATATAACAAATACTGAATCTTCCATTTTTTTATCAATTAAAAATTATTTTAATCATAACTTTCTAGTTGTGTATAGTTGTTTGATAACAAAAAATCTCTGCTTAAACCCACACTCGCTGGTTTAAGCAGAGATTTTGATATTTTTTCCAGCTAAAATCCTGAGTACGTAAAGAATATTATCATATTACAGTCGCCGATGATAAGCTGTTCCACATTTAACTTGCTCCCATTAGGGCGGGCTTTTCGGCCCACCCCACAAGAGTTAGGTTTAATTAGGTTATGCAATTTAGATGTTTTTCAGCTTCTCATCTCTTGAAGCTATGAGTGATATTATGTCCGCTTGATTACTTATTAAACCCGAATCACCCCAAAGAGCCAAAGCTGCGCTTTGTCGCCCCCCTCGAAGAGCGGGGGGGAATTAAGGGGAGCCAGTGCGGTCTTGCAAGTGGCGTTTGAGGAACGAACTAGTCGCGATCGCCCAGCCCCTAAATTTACCAAAAACAACCACCTGCAAAGCTGATCAAGCTAAATTTGCAGTCCGATTTTATTTTTGGGAAATCCCAATTCACAATTCAACCAGGCAAACTTAGCACGCCCTCAACCCCCAAGGGTTGGAGACAAGTAAACACAAAAACAAAGCCTGCCGATGCAGGCTTCCTTTACCCGTAATTATCTTTAGAATTTACGCCAAATTCAACTCAACTTATTATTAATAGTTAGAACGGGAGCTAGAGGAACTTGCGACATTAGACTCACCATAACCTACAGTATCATTGGCTCTGCGACTCTTGCGACCAAACAGGCCAAATAAACCGAGCAACCCCAGTAAACCCCAATCACCATCTTGATAATTTCTGTCGGTAGCAGTGCGGTCTGTAGTAGTACCGCTAACAGTAGCATCAGGAGTGGTTGTTGTTGTTGTCTGAGCAGAAGCAGGTAGAACTGTGGGCAAGGTAGCTAAACTTAGAGCTAGAACACTACTTCCCAAAATTTTGGAGATATTAAAGCGTTTCACGATCACATTCCTCAATTGAATTGCTGCAAGTAATAGTTAAAGTTTATTAAGTTTTGACAGCGCCAGCATCAATCTTTAGCAGCAAATATAAATCTACTTAAAGTTGGATTTGTGCTCAAGGAAATAAGCATTTTGGCATACGTTGAAGAAGAATACATTCCTCAGAATCAAGACGCTCTCTACCAGACCGAAGGCGTAGCTTGTCCTCCGCAGGAGTACGCGGACACGAGAAAGCGTCAGACAATTTTGGATTTTGGATTTTGGATTTTAGATTCACCCCATGCCTAAAGTCAGGGGCTTGTCATTTAATTTTAGATTTTGGATTAAAGAATTATTCTCGCGTTTAAATTCGCTTGCTCTCAGACCTTTTTAATGGAACGCAAGAATCTTCTCTACGAGAGGCAACGCCCAACAATCCAAAATCCAAAATTTAAAATCTAAAATTCGGTGACGCTATCAGTCTCTTATTCAGACCCGCGACTACGAAAGTTGACCACTAAATTTTCTTGTTTTGCGGGGGTGCAAAAACGCCGATTATTCAGACGCTTTTTCGGTCAGAATACCTTTCCTGTATTCTGACGACTGACGCATGTATTCTATTCGATAAATTACAGTAGACCTTTTGCAAAAGTCCTCTAACACCCCTCCCCGCCGGCGGGGAGGGGAGACTTTGACGTAAGTTAAAGGCGGGGTGGGGTTCTTTTTTTGATTTATGCAAGAAGTCTAGTGTATTACAAATTATGTAATACTGAAGTCGCCGATCGCATTAAAGCAAGCTCGATTCCAGATAAAATTTTTCTTTTTAAAACCGAAAATTACGTCTTCAGGTATGACGGATGCCGATATTAATTATCCAAAAATTGGGTCTAAATCTAATAAAAATCCTGGCAATACATCTTCACCTGATAGATTTCGGGGAGATTGTAAAACTTCCACTGGTTGGTTAGAGCGATAAATTTCTACTTGCCTATTCTTAGGATTAATCAACCAACCTAGACGCAAACCGTTGTTGATATATTCCCGCATTTTTGCTTGAGTATCTTCTAAATCATCAGTTTCAGAAACCAATTCCACTACAAAATCAGGACATAAAGGTGGAAATTTCTTTCTTTGCTGTGGCGTGAGAGCTTCCCATCTGGCAATTTTTACCCAAGACGCATCAGGGGAACGAGTTGCACCATTTGGCAATTTAAAACCTGTAGAAGAATTAAACGCTTTTCCGAGCTTATTTTGACGGTTCCATAACCATAATTGACCTTCTATATCCAAGTTACGCTCTCCAGTTTCTCCCCCGGTGGGTGGCATAATAACTAATTCTCCTTGAGCAGTTAATTCCAGTCCTAAGTCTTGATTAACAGCAATCAGCTGTTCAAATTCTTCGTCTGTCAATTTCAGCGCCGGAGGGAAATGTAAAGTTAGAGCACTCATACCAATTTTGGATTTTGGATTTTAGATTTTAGATTGCAGCAATTTTCAGGTAAATGTTTCTAACCGCCGATTTCACTCAGACAACCGCCAAATCTTAATAGTATTGTCCTCACTACCACTGACAAGTGTCTTGCCATCAGGACTGAAGGTGACGGATGTGATAGTGTTGGTGTGCCCCGCCAAAGTGAGAATTTCCTCACCTGTGGCTGAATTCCAGAGTTTGATGGTGCGATCGCGGCTACCACTAGCAATAATTTTACCATCGGCACTGAAGGCTACGGTTGTGACAGTGTTGGCATGTCCGGCTAGTGTGCGAATTTCTCTTCCGGTAGTTAGATTCCAAAGTTTAATCGTGCGATCGCGGCTAGCACTGGCTAAAATTCTCCCATCTGGGCTAATAGCCACGGCTGTTACTGTTTGAGAATTTCCCTCCAGTGTACGGATTGAGTACCCTTTTGTGATATTCCAGATTTTAATTGTCTTGTCAAAACTGCCACTGGCAAGAACCACGCCATTGGGACTGATGGCTACCGATCGCACCCAGAATGTATGCCCTGCCAGTGTCCGAATTTGCTCTCCTGTTGTTAAATTCCAGATTTTGATCGTATTATCATCGCTGCCACTAACCAGAGTCTCGCTATCAGCACTGATGGCTAGGGCATGAACTGAGTCAGAATGCCCCTCCAAAGTGCGAATTAGCCTTCGTGTTGGCAGATTCCAGATTTTGATGGTGTTGTCATTACTACCACTAACCAGAGTTTTCCCATCTGGGCTGATCATTACAACATTCACCTGCTGAGAATACCCGTTGAGTGAAGAGATTGCTTTTCCGGTTGCGAGATTCCAAAGTTTAATTGTGCGATCGTCGCCACTACTGGCAATGGTTTTGCCATCAGGGCTGATGGCGACAGATAAAACTGAGTTTTCGTGTCCTTGGAGAGTCTTAGCTAAGGAAACCTCCCCCAAACTAATCTTTGGCGATTGACGTAAAAACGCATCATCTTTGCCAGAACTATTATGCTGACTCAGCCTAGAGACCAAATTAGTCTGAATCTGGCGAAAATGTTTATACCAAGATTCTCCAAACCCGAACAACATAATCAAAGCACTTATTAAAATTAAAATTCTCAGTAAGGGATAACTTTTTGGTAAAGATGGTGCTCTAGTTGGTGGTATTTTCCCAGATGACTTACCGGCTGGTGGTAGTGCGAGGAGTTGTTTTGGAGTCAAGTCTCTGAGGACTTCATCGGCTGACTGGTAACGTTCTTGGATGTCTTTTTTCAAAAGCTTGTCGATCACAAAATCCAACTCAGGATTTAATGGACTCCGCAAATATTCCCGCCAATTACTCACCCAGGAGTACCCAGATTCCATCCACAACTGAAAGGGGGAATTTCCCGTTAGCAGATGAAAGCAGGTAGCCCCCAAACCAAACAAATCACTGGCGGGGAAAGCTTTACCATCTCTAATTTGTTCTAGGGGTGAATAACCATGTGAACCAATGGATGTGCCAGATTTCTGCTGAACTTTGGCGGTGAATTGCTTTGAGGAACCAAAATCAATCAGGCTTAATCGCCCATCACTTTTATCGCGAATAATATTTTCTGGCTTGATATCTCGATGAATGACTTTGCGATCGTGGATGAATTTCAAGATCGGTAGTAAATCTAGCAAAATAGATTGAATTTCCCTAGCGTTATAGGGCTTGCGCTGTTCCAACTCCTTTAACAAATTGTCCCCATTGATAAACTGCTGCACTAAATATAAGCAGCCATCTTGCTCAAAGTAAGCTAGCAAAGTCGGAATTTGGGGATGTTCCCCAAGGTCTTGTAGTCGCTGCGCTTCTTCAGCAAACAACTCCATCGCCTTTTTTTGTGACCAAGTTCCTTGAAATTTTGGAGCTAATTGCTTGATAACACAGCGTTCATTGAGTTTATCTACATCTTCTGATAGATAGGTTCTGCCAAATCCCCCCTCATCTGAAAGGACTCGGATGACACGGAAGCGATTTCTTAAAAGTGACACCAATGGGGTGCTACAACTTTGGCAAAACTTCTTTCCATTGGGATTCAGGGGATTTGGGCAATCGGGATTTAAGCAGCAGATCATGATCTGACAGGCGCGACTGCATGACAACTTAGGCTAAGTTTGCCCCGAATTTTCCCTTAAGAAAATTGACTCTCGCTTACTGATGGTAGAAAACCCTGTTCTGGGGATTGGGGAATTACTTAATATAGTTAGCGTTTGTAAATAGTAGCCAGTCTTCCTCGTCTGTGGAAAACTACGAGAGCCATAAGATTAATTATTCTATTGATTATATAATAATCTGAGTAGAAATTTTTTTTGATGTGCCAGCCCTAGTAATTTTGCTTGTATATTGACCG
Organism: Nostoc sp. JL33; assembly: GCF_017114985.1. Classification (GTDB taxonomy): domain Bacteria; phylum Cyanobacteriota; class Cyanobacteriia; order Cyanobacteriales; family Nostocaceae; genus Nostoc. The sequence goes on from NZ_JABXKP010000007.1 coordinate 20,883, forward strand.
GCAATAAGTGACTAAGTATTAAACAGAAACCCTGATTAATTAACCATCACTGACTAAAAAATGTAGTCAAAATGCTTACTAAATTTGTTTTTGAGATTTTAAATCACCCATGATTAATTGTTAATTTGATACTTTAGCTCAATCAGGCTTCAACTTAACTTTACGACTTAGTTGATTTTAGCCTTCCTCTCCATTTCCGAATAGCACTAGCAGTTCTGGCAACAGGTGGCAGATATACATCAGGATTTTCGTGAGAATTTTTGTGTTGTGTAATACTTTTATGATCTAATTTGTGTGTAGATTTTTGGGTAGTTAGACAGCTAGCCAAAGTAGTTAAATAGCTTTGATTACCTAAAGCTTTCATCACTTCATCGGCACTCTTAAACCGATCATTTAAGGCAATTTTCACCATTTTTCCTAAAATCTGGGCGAAACTGTAGCTAATATTTACCTCTTTTTGCCAGCTTATCTCACCAGTATTCGCCTCGTACTCAAATTCTAAAGGGCTTTTAGCAGTCAACATATAAATACAAGTTACACCCAGTGCATAAATATCACTGGCATAAACTGGACGTAGAGAAAACTGTTCTGGTGGTGCAAATCCCCTAGTCCCAATAAAATTGGTGTTTGCAGGTTGATTGATTGAGTTTTCACAAAGGTCAACTAATTGCTCTTTCACCGCCCCAAAATCAATCAGCACTATCCGCCCGTCATACTCACACCGCAATAAATTCTGGGGCTTAATATCCCGATGAATCACACGATGTTTATGAAGATACTGTAATACAGGTAATAAGTCCTGTAAAAACTGTTTAACTGAGGCTTCACTTTTGGGCCCAGTTTCTCGCACTTCTCGTGCCAAAGTCAAACCCGGCACGTATTCTTGAATTAAAAAAAACTCCCCATTCACCTGAAAGTAGTCTAATAGCATAGGAATTTGCGAATGACTACCGAGTTGACCCAAAGTTCTTGCTTCTTTTTCAAAGCGCATACACGCCCTTTGCCAGCTTTGAGGATTAGTCACTTTCGGACAAAGCTGTTTAATGACGCACAGGGGATTCCCAGGTAATAGGGTATTTTTCGCTAAAAACGTGATCCCAAAACCACCCCGACCCAAAATTTGCAATATTTCATAGCGATCGCGAAATAGTTGCTTGGAACCACACATCTGACCAAGTTGAGTTTGCTGTAAAATGCTCTGTTGAGAATTCGTTATTTTCTGAAAAAAGCGATTCATTAGTATAGAGTATCTGCTCTGCAATGCCTCTAATTTTACGATAGATAATCATTGGCAACAGTAAGATTACTGAAACTTTGCCAAATCATTAAAATCTTTTAAAAAGTAAAAATAGATTCTTGTAGAACTTACGCATTGACAAACAAGATCAAATATGAATGGACTACTTTGCTACAAATGAATCGACTGTAGGGGCGTACATCTGTCATTTGTGTAAACTTAAGGTAAAAGCCAGTCCATAACAAGCTTTTAAGATTGTCTCTTTCTCTCTGTGTCGCGCCAGTTGCTTCTCCCAAGGGGAGACGCTGCGCGAACAAGTCGGGCATTGCCCGCCCAACGCACTGGCTTCTCTGTGCCTCTGTGGTTAAATAAAAGACTTTTTAACCGCCCAAACGCAAAGAGCGCAGAGAGAAAAAAGAGATTTTACAAGTCACCTTGAAAGGGCTAAACACCAAACCTATTGAGTTCTAAGGCACTTCAATGGGAATCAAAGCATTTTCTGGCAAATAGTTGCAAAAACGCCCTTCATCTGCAAGCACCAAAATCAGGCGTAGCGAATAATCTGGCGGAACTTGCAAGTCTGCCCACGGTACTGCCAACTCTAAACAATTATTTAAAGCTACTTGAGCGCGACTGAAACGGGGATGCCATTGATAATTGTCTCCAGCTTCCCGAAACTGAATCGATTGCGTCAGCAAGTTAATTTCTAAAAGATGGTGGAAATGGTAATTAAGTGGGGCTGCATCTGGTATATCTGCCAAGGGAACTGGGCTATTGACCATTGTTTTTTCTGGATAAAACCACAGCAAATTCAACTCTGCTGGCAAATCCTGCCCTGGTGCAGCGCCACTCTTAAAGTCCAGCCGCAAATAGAAATTCAGGTGATCCACCCCATACCAAAGTCGCTGGATGACACTGCTATTGTGCATCGTCCCTCGCGCCCCGCCGATTTCTATGCGTCCAGCTTTATCCCAATCTTGTTCATCACCTTTACCATCGATGACGGGATGAATAAATCCTTGTGGGGCGTGGTTTGTCTGTGCTTCGTGGATTTCCACTGCTTGCTTGAGATAGGGCGGTACAGGTTCATTTAATGCCTTGTAAATGCCAAACAAATGTTCTCGAAACAATCGGTCAAAGATGGCATCTTGATTTGAGGAGTGCCCTGCACCAAACCACCAGAACCAGTCAGAACCCTCTGCGGCATACAAAGCTTCCCACGCTTCGGGGTTGTTTTCTTCCGTCGCTTCCGGATGACTTGCGAGCATTTTCCTGGCTTCTGTCAGATAATCCCAAGCACGATTTTTGGCGGGATCGCCGATCCAGGTGGTGAAACTGCCATCCACCCAAGAACCACTATGTAGTTGCTCTCCGGGAATGGTGGCTGTGGCTGGAAATTCTTCGAGAAATTCGGAGACAGTGACGAGTTTCAGGTGGGGTTCGTCGCTCAAACTTTGATACAAAGCTTCTAGGAAGGGTTTGCCGTCTTGGGGATAAAATTCCCAGCAATTTTCTCCATCCAAGGCGATGGTAACTAGCCAAGGCTGTTCGCTTTGACTATCTCTTTGCATTCTAGCGATCGCCTGCAAATGTCCCACTAAGTCTGCTGCTGCCTGTTTTGCTGGCATCGTACTGTAGGTAAAGCCAATCAAATCTGATAATCTGTGGTCACGAAACACAATTGACAAGTCACCCTCTGCTGTTTGCAGGCGATACGGTTGGTACAGCAGTTGTGGTTGCTCCACATTCCCCGCCCCATCCCGATGGAAAAAGTGTTTCAGCGTCCACCCTAAGACGGCTTCATCTGAGCATATCCACTTAAATCCTTGGTTAATAATGTGTGGAAGTACCGCCGGACTTACTGACTGTTCCGAAGGCCACAAACCACGAGGTATCTGTCCAAAGCGGTCTTTATAAAAGTTCCAAGCTTTCCGCAAGTGGCGGGGAATATCTTCTGCCCACTGAAAGCGCTGCTGGGGTAGTGTCATATTGGGCACAGCTACCCGACCAGAGTTAGTATCAGCTAGCAAGGGTAAAATCGGGTGAGTGTAAGGCGTGGTGGTAACTTCTAGCTGCCCCGCCTCCTGCATCTTCCGGTGTTGGGGGATAATCCGGCTGAGGATTTCTCGCTGTTTGGAATAAATGCGCTGGCGATCGCTTAAAGTAAAATTCCGACCCTGTTTTAACCAAGCAGCAATTTCTGGGTCATCCCAAAACAACGGATCGATCCAAGCCAAATTGTGCCAAGCTAACAAATCACCATAATCTGGCAATTCCCAATTTGCTAAACACCAAGCTTGCCCCTTATCCTGCCTTTGCTGGTACAACTCGCCATAGCGGGGATGGGGGTCAATCAGGGTGTGGTGATTGGCATCAAAAAAGTGTTGGATAATAAATTCGCGCTGTTCCTGGGTGAGTTGTTCATCTGGTGTCAAGCTGGCTGTGAGGTAAGGGTCAAAAGCAGTGCCAGCAATATAATCTTCGAGTTGCAATATCAGCGATGGAACTAAATTCACCGTTTGGTGTAACTTAGGATACCGCTCTAAGAGCAATACCAAATCCAAATAATCTTTAGTCCCATGCAAACGTACCCAAGGAAGCCGGTACTGCTGACTAGAAGATAGTGAATCGCCGCTTCCAGGGGATTTGTACAGCGGCTGATGTTGATGCCAGATAAAAGCGATGTAGAGAGGATGGGACATAGGAATGAGTTAGGAGTTAAGAATGAGGAGTTAGGAGTTGATCCAAAACTCATAACTCCTAACTCCTAACTTCTAACTTTTACACCACTTGCTCAATTTCTGCAATTTCGGGAATCATTTCCTTGAGGCGGCGTTCAATACCCATTCTCAGGGTCATTGCAGAACTGGGACAAGAACCACAAGCACCTTGCAACCGCAGTTTTACAACAGGCCCATCGAGTTCTACGAGTTCCACATTGCCGCCATCAGACATGAGATAAGGGCGCATTTCATCTAAGACTGTTTCAACGTTGTCAATTGTCAGTTCCATAGTTTTAGACCTGCTAAGTTAATGATGGGCATTGGGAATGGGGCATTGGGAATGGGGCATGGGGCATTGGGCATTGAATAATAATGATCCCTGTGCCAGATGCGCGGTTACTCATTAACCATTATCCAAACTTTTATTTTCCAGCTTTGTCAAATCGATCCTAAATCTAATTGCCCCTAAATTGTCAGGTGTCAGTTTTTAATGACTTTTGACTAAACCACTGCTGGTTTTAGCAACTTGATATTAGATTAGCTGAAACATTGTTTTCGTGTGACCCTCCTACTTTACTCTAGCCTTTAGGTTCTGCTTTGCAGTCTGGCGCAAGGCAGGATTTAATCGTCCTAAGTACACTTTTAGGTCAAAAGGGGTTAACTGATTTTGGATTTTGGATTTTGGATTGAAAGAAACCACAACGGTACGGGGTTTGAGGATTTTAGATTTTGGATTTTGGATTCGTTTCACCCACAAGGGGGAACGACTGCGGTGGACGGGTTAAGAGGCATAAAGGAGCCAGCCGCTCAAGTGGCATTGAGGCATGAACCAAAAAAAAATCTCAAATTGGCAATCTAAAATCTAAAATTGCTAGTCAAAAATCTATTTTTCGTAAATTGAGTAGAGCAAAGCGAAAGACAACATTTAGGCGTTTGTGGCGTTTTGTTTTTCAACCAATCTTTAATTGTAATACAATTTTGGTGGCTATGGACGGAAATCTTGCCAATTTCCAATTTAGTTATTAAATAATAATTGCTCAAAAAACTTAAAGTTTAAAACTCAAAACCCAAAATTGCCAAGTATCCTGACTCTGCCAATTTTCGATTTGGAATTGAAGGAAAAATCTAAAATCTAAAATCCAAAATTGAACGACTCAGCACTCAGCACTCTTTATTGAGTCGCTATCATTAGATGAAACCATAACTGGTTGTTGATATAGTGGCACTGTAAATGTGACTGTTGAGCCAAGTCCTTCGCCCAGACTATAAAAATGTACTTCGCCGCCCATTGCCTCCACTAGCTTCTGGGATATTGCCAGTCCTAAACCTGTACCACCGTACTGGCGAGTGCGCGAGCCATCCACCTGAGAGAATAATTGAAACAGTTTATCTTGTTTGTCCAAAGAAACACCGATGCCAGTGTCCGCCACACGTACTCTCACCATGCCAGGAAATTCCTGACCTTGAAAATTCGGCTTCGCTTTTTTGAGTACTAAATCGGCGCTGACAGTGATGCCGCCCTCATGGGTAAATTTGATCGCATTACCTACCAAGTTGAGCATAACTTGTAGCAACCGTTGGTAGTTGCTTTGGACAATGATTTCATCGGAGATAGCAGGCATTTGCATCCGAAAGCTGAGGTTTCTTATTTCTGCTTGGGGACGCATGAAACTTTCTACAGCACTGAATAGCTCATCTAGCTTGACTGGAGCGTAAACTAGCTCCATTTTACCGGCTTCGATTTTGGCAATGTCCAAAATATCGTTGATGATATTTAGCAGATGTATCGATAAGTGGTGAGCTTCTGCCAAAAATTGGTTTTGTTCTTCTGGGTCATCTGCCATGCCTTCTAAAATCAGCTTCAAAAAGCCAATCATGCCGTTGAGGGGGGTACGAATTTCATGGGATACATTAGCCAGAAACTCACTTTTGAGGCGGGAAGCTTCTTCGGCTTTTTGACGCGCTGCTTCTAATTCTTTATATAAAGTAGCATGTGCGATCGCAGTTCCCAATTGATCTGCTGCTTCTTTTGCCAGTTCTAATTCCGATTCTGTTAATGTGTAGCATTCATCCTGCCAATTCAAGGCAACCAATCCATTGGCTTGGTCTTGATAGCAAGTCGCAATCACCAAAGTTTTCTGCCGCCCAGATGTGTATCCAGCCACTTCCATCACAACTGGTTCTAGGGTTGCCAACACCTGAGCAAAGGCAGGCTCAGAAGCTATATCTATTTCTGAGCCAAGCATTGATTTGAGTTCTGGCTGACGATACTCAGCCTTCACCTCCACTTTTGAGCTAGAGGGCTGATAAGGACAAATAATGCAGCGCTCTAGCCGCAGTGCTTTCCCCAAACTGTCAACTGTTTGCTGCCAAATAATATCTAAATCCAATGTCCGCCGAATATTTCTGGTAATCCGATTTATCAGTTTTTGGTGTTGCTGTGAACGTAAGGCCAACTCTATTTGTGTGGGCGTTTTTGATGCCACACGCACTTGTTTTTTGTTGACTGTCGCTTGCACTAACCGTCCCATCACTAAAACTGTAGTGGCAGCCGTTCCCAAACTCGGCATAATCGGACTAATCACTAAGTCCAACTCAAATAATTCCTGGTGATAGCTAAACCAACACTGAAACCTTTCTGGCACCAAACTTATCAAAATTCGGTGCAATCGTTCCAAATAAGTAACCTTATCCACCGGGGCAAAAGTTTGGGTTTGGTTCAACTCGTCAACTATTTTTTCGGTATTTAACCCCAGGAGTTCGCTGTGCTGCCAACAAAAGGTCAGATAGCGCCCTGCCCCATCTTGCGTATATACCAACTCGGCTCCTAGAGTTGGTAATGAGCCATCAGTCTTACTGGTAATAGATTCCAGTTTTTGGGAAAATACATTTGGCAATTGGGAATTGGCAGTAATAGTCATTAATTGAGTTGGATAAGCAAAGGGTATCCGACCGTAATTTTACTAAAGCTGCTCAAATTTTGGCATAAATTTTTACAGCTTTTTCGTTTTTTATTGAATATTTCTTGGTGTTTTGAAATGCAGATTGGCAAACTTTACTTTTTTAACTTGCATTCACATCTGACTGATGGCGTCAATCGTTCCATTCACCGCGAGGAGGAACGGGAGTACGCACAGGCGTGCGCGTCAGTTCATCATCTCTGAGGATTTCACCCCGCAACCACTGGCGAAGCGCCACCTCAATCACTTTACTTGGGTCATTAGTGAGATGCTGAATTTGCTCTAGTAAGTCGGAGTCTAGGCGGACAGCAATTTCTACCTTTTCGGCTCGTCTGTTTTCCGCTTCGGTAGTTTTCTCTTGCATATTCATAGGTTTATATACTCTGAATTGGTTTTGTCTAAAGCTTTGTGAAGTAGCTATATTTATCATTTGGGCTAATTCACTGAAAAACCTTCAAGGGCACAATTACATAGTTCCCCAAAATAGCACCAAAGTAACAGCTTTAAGTTTCAAATCGCATTTTTCATCTAACTGACTAAACAATGGCTCTAGAAGTTTTGTCCGTAAATCAGTGATTATGAGTAATTACGGGTCGCAATTGCCCATGATCCCTACATGATCCCTACATGTACTTATTTACATTTATTGTACGCTCCTAGCTGATCAATTCCAGCAGCGACAAATAGACTTTCATAATATTCTTAAAAGTCCACCTATTTAGATCGAAACTTAAAGATGGGGTGAAGAGCGGCATTGGGTATTGGCCAAACAGGCCATTCGGCATTGGGGAAATAATAACTTCTCACTCCTGTACAGACGCGATTAATCGCGTCTCTACTCCTAACTCCCCACTCCCCACTCCCCACTCCCCACTCCGCATTAAAAGCTAGCAGCGTCTTGGCTAATAAAGCATTAAAATACATTAAGTAAATTGCTCTTTTAACTTTGGTTGCTGCTTAGGCAAAAATAGTATATGACTGACGTTCCCGCAGTTCGCATTCGCAATTTTTGTATTATTGCTCACATCGACCACGGGAAATCAACCCTCGCCGATCGCTTGCTGCAAGCTACTGGCACTGTTGAAGACCGGCAGATGAAGGAACAGTTTCTCGACAATATGGATCTAGAACGGGAGCGCGGCATTACAATTAAGCTGCAAGCTGCCCGGATGAACTACACAGCTAAGGATGGTCAGCAGTATGTGCTGAATTTAATTGATACTCCGGGACATGTGGATTTTTCTTATGAAGTCTCCCGCTCTCTTGTTGCTTGTGAAGGAGCGCTATTGGTAGTAGATGCGTCCCAAGGTGTAGAGGCGCAAACTTTAGCAAATGTATATTTAGCGTTAGAGAGTAACCTGGAAATTATCCCGGTTTTGAATAAAATCGATTTGCCTGGGGCTGAACCAGAACGGGTAATTGGCGAAATTGAAGAAATTATCGGTCTAGATTGCAGTGGGGCGATTCTGGCCTCTGCTAAAGAAGGAATTGGTATTGATGAGATTTTAGAAGCAGTTGTTGAGCGGATACCGCCACCGCCCAATACGATAAATGAACGCTTACGAGCGTTAATATTTGATAGCTATTACGACAGCTACCGGGGAGTAATTGTGTATTTCCGGGTGATGGATGGCACCGTGAGAAAAGGCGATCGCATCCATTTAATGGCATCCGGTAAAGAATTTGAAATTGATGAGTTAGGTGTGCTTTCTCCGACGCAAAAGCAAGTTGAAGAACTGCACGCTGGGGAAGTAGGCTATTTGGGAGCGTCAATTAAAGCTGTAGCTGATGCACGGGTAGGAGATACAATTACCCTAAGTAAGGCGAAAGCAGAGTCAGCCTTACCAGGTTATGCAGAAGCGAAGCCGATGGTTTATTGTGGGATGTTCCCCATTGATGCTGATCAATTTGAAGACTTGCGGGAAGCCCTGGAAAAGCTCGAACTCAACGACGCAGCGCTGCACTACGAACCAGAAACTTCTAGCGCGATGGGGTTTGGTTTCCGTTGCGGGTTCTTGGGTTTGCTGCACATGGAAATTGTCCAAGAACGTCTAGAGCGAGAGTATAACCTAGATTTAATCATTACAGCCCCCTCGGTGGTTTATAAGGTGATCACCCTCAAAGGTGAGGAACTGTACATCGATAATCCTAGCCGTTTACCTTCTCCCAACGATCGCGAAAAAATTGAAGAACCCTACGTCCAAGTAGAGATGATTACGCCGGAAACCTACGTCGGCGCTTTAATGGAGTTGTCACAAAATCGTCGTGGCATCTTTAAAGATATGAAATATCTCGCCCAAGGAAGAACTACACTTACGTATGAGCTACCCTTGGCGGAAGTGGTGACTGACTTTTTTGATCAGATGAAGTCGCGATCGCGCGGTTATGCCAGCATGGAATATCACCTCATCGGCTACCGTGAAAATCCTCTGGTGAAGCTGGATATCATGATTAACGGCGATCCCGTGGATTCCTTGGCGATGATTGTGCATCGGGATAAAGCTTACAACGTCGGGCGGGCAATGGCAGAAAAACTCAAGGAACTAATTCCCCGCCATCAATTTAAAGTGCCAATTCAAGCGTCTATTGGCAGTAAAGTTATTGCCAGCGAACACATTCCCGCCTTGCGGAAAGATGTGCTAGCCAAGTGCTACGGTGGTGACATCAGTCGGAAGAAGAAACTCTTACAGAAGCAAGCAAAAGGTAAAAAGCGGATGAAATCTGTCGGTACTGTGGACGTACCCCAGGAAGCGTTTATGGCAGTACTGCGCTTGGATCAAAGCTAATTTAAAAGTGCTTAATCCTCAGACACAATTGGCTGCTTGCAGCGACATCTCAAAGGAGAAAAAACATCAAAATTTAACCCTCCAGCCTAGTCTGGGGGCGGGGTTATTTCATTGTCATCTAGTCCGCCTCAGAATTAATTCTGAGGCTAATAGCACTTATTCGTCTAAAGACGACTAAGAAAAGGTTGTAGTCCGTTAAAACGGACTTTAGCTATTAGCCCTGAACTTCAGTTCTGGGCGGTTTTTGTCTAGAACGAAATAGCCCTAGTCTGGGGGGTTAGGTTTTAATTACCGATAAATGAATTAACTCTTCTTGAAACCCTGTGGACAAGGGGTTTTTTCTTTTTTCCCCTTGTCCCCTTCGGTCAAAGGAGCTACGAAAAGAAGATGATTCACCCTACTTACAGATGAGAAAAACAGCAGTTATTATGACTCAAGACTGATTATCATAAAAAACCTTGTATATTAGCACAGGAAACAACGTATCAGAATCCTAACAGAGGAATAAAACATGCTGGAATTATTGGGTTCAGGTTTGATGTCGCTTTGGCTGGAAATGGCCGGGGTACAAATCAAGCCTCTAGATGCCTTAGATGCTTTAACTTGGCAAAGTAGCCCTGGCTTGGTTCTTGCCCCTGATCCCAATCCAGCTGGGGCGACTACGGTGCAGGAATATCTGAAAAAGCTCATAACATCAAAAGTGGTGCCGCCAAATCTGGCCCAGAGTCAGGGAATTTGGATGCAGTCAGGGCCGATGCTGATGGCAAATCACCAAGGTACGACACCTCTGCCGGCTGCTTCTTTAACTAAAATTGCCACTACATTAGTTGCTTTGAAAACTTGGGGGCCAGATTACCAATTTGATACTTTGATGAGTGTCACTGGGCCAGTGGTAAATGGAGTTGTGCAGGGCGATTTGGTGATTACAGGCCGTGGCGATCCTTTATTTGTTTGGGAAGAAGCGATCGCTCTTGGTAATACTCTCAATAAAATGGGCATCAAGCAGGTAAAGGGAAATTTGATCATTAATGGCAGTTTTGCCATGAATTTCCAACGTCAGCCGATGCTGGCGGGTCTGATGCTTAAACAAACACTAAATCGTGCGACTTGGGGCCGCCCCGCTATTTACACCTACTCAATTATGCCCAAGGGAACACCTAAGCCTCAAGTTGTGATTGCTGGTGGGGTGAAAGTTGAGGCACAACCAAATCCTCAAGAAACTTTGTTACTGCGTCATCGCTCGTTGCCCTTGAAGCAATTAATCAAGGAGATGAACGTTTACAGTAACAACGATATGGCACAGATGCTGGCAGACTCACTAGGGGGAGCAACTGTGGTGCAATCAACCGCCGCCAGCCTTGCTAGGGTGCCACAACAGGAAATTCAGTTAATCAATGGTTCTGGACTCGGCCCGGAAAATCGCATTTCCCCCAGGGCTATCTGTGCCATGCTAATGGCGATTCAAATTGAGGCATCTACCCATCAACTAAATGTAGCTGACTTGTTCCTCATGTCTGGATTTGATCACCGGGGGACACTGCACGCCAGACACATTCCCCTTGCGACTGTGATCAAAACTGGCACTCTCCGGGATGTGAGCGCTTTAGCCGGAGTGATGCCCACACGCGATCGCGGTTTGGTTTGGTTTGCTATTATCAACCGGGGGACAAATGTCTGGGGTTTGCGGACTGGACAAGATCAACTATTGCAAAGTGTTATCAAACAATTACAAGTATCTCCAACCGTTCCTGCTGCCATCACTCCCCACTCAGTGATCAACTCTTTACCCCAGCTAGGCGCAAATAGTCGGAATGAAATCTTGTTCAAAAGTTAGTTTATCTTGGTAAAAATAACTATATATAGATTTGTCACGACTAAGCAACAATTAGGCTTATAAGAATGTTGGCTGTGATTATGCGATTTCCCAAAATATCCCGATCTCTACGTCAACTCACTAGTCATGTGTTAGCGATCGCGCTCGGAGTTGTGCTAATGGTTAGTACATTGCAGGTGTTGCCCTCCCAAGCCGAACCAGCACCCACGGTAACTGTTGATACTTCAAAACTAATTGTCCAACGCCAATCACCAGCCACTGCTGCGATCAGTAGCACTAGTTTTGTCACAGCAGCAGTGAATCGTGTGGGGACAGCAGTTGTCCGAATTGATACTGAGCGGACAATTACTCGTCGCGTTGATCCATTTTCGGAAGACCCCTTTTTCCGCCGGTTTTTTGGTGACGGTTTTTCCCAACAGATGCCTCCTGAGCAGCAATTACGCGGTTTAGGATCAGGTTTCATTATTGACAAGAGCGGCTTAGTTATGACTAATGCTCATGTGGTCGATAAAGCTGATAAAGTAACAGTCCGGCTCAAAGATGGTCGCACCTTTGAAGGGAAAGTTCAAGGTATTGATGAAGTCACAGATTTGGCAGTAGTCAAGATTAACGCTGGTAACGATTTACCAGTCGCGCCCTTGGGTTCTTCCAGTAATGTACAAGTAGGAGACTGGGCGATCGCAGTTGGTAATCCTTTGGGATTTGATAACACCGTTACCTTGGGAATTGTTAGTACTCTCAAACGTTCTAGCGCCCAAGTCGGCATTAGTGACAAACGCTTGGATTTTATTCAGACAGACGCCGCGATTAATCCTGGTAACTCTGGCGGGCCACTATTAAATGGCCAAGGTGAAGTGATTGGGATTAACACAGCCATTCGTCCTGATGCGATGGGTATTGGGTTTGCGATTCCTATTGATAAAGCTAAAGCGATCGCCGCGCAACTGCAACGTGATGGTAAAGTTGCTCACCCGTATCTAGGCGTGCAAATGCTAACTTTGACACCCGATCTTGCCAAGCAAAATAACACCGATCCCAATTCTCCTATTCAAATACCAGAAATTAATGGTGTTTTTGTAATGCGAGTTGTTCCCAATTCTCCAGCTGCATCTGCGGGTATCCGGCGCGGGGATGTAATTCTTCAAGTTGATGGTAAAGCTATTACCAGTGCTGAACAATTGCAGAACGTTGTAGAAGACAGTCGGCTTGGTCAAGTATTACAGGTGAAAGTGCAACGGGGTAATCAGACACAGCAGCTTTCAATCCGCACAGCTGAGTTGCAAAATGCTTCGTAGAAGCAATGCAGCCGATTTTAATAGTGTGGAATAGGGAACTTCCAAAAAAATATCCAATTATTTATTGTGGGGTGGGCGTCTCGCCCGCCCAGTAAGCAAAGGTGGGCAAGATGCCCACCCCACAATTAGTAGTAATTTATTTCTTGGAAATATCTAGTAAAAGTCTCATTTCTCTGGTTCGTTTAAAGACTGGCGTAATGCTGCAATAACATCTTGGGCTGACTGATGCCGAAATTTACCTGTATGGAAATCAGCTAGGGTTTGTTGCAATACAGTTCAGTTAAGAAATTTTTTCCTTCTCTCTCTTCTCTCTCTTCTCTCTCTGTGTTGCGCCAGTTGCTTCTCCCTACAGCCCTGCGGGCATCCTACGGCAGGCGCTAGCCTCTCCCTTTGGGAGAAGGGGAGACGCGCAATTTCCAAGTCTCTTAACCGCAAGGGCGCACTGGCTTCTCTGCGCCTCTGCGGTTCGTAAAGAAAATGACTTTGACAAATCCTAGCCTTAACCCAAGCGTATTGGGGTTTGTTGGGCATCCGCCGCTATTTCTGCACGACGATTTTCGCGGTGGCGGTTTTGGAGAATCTTGATCAGCATTTCTTGCTGTTCTGAGGAAAGTTGCAAAGCGTCTTCCAGCACTTGATCGAGAGTACTCATGATCGAATTAGACTATCAACTGCTCTTAGAAACTTGATCGTGTTTAAGTCACTTACCAACCGCTAATACTAAACCCTCATGGGCTAGTATTGCTTGAGGAAAAGCAGATTTAACATCAACTTGAACCTGGTCAAGAAAATCATCATGGTCATCTGGGTGATGATGAGAAATGGCTAGCCGTTTGACACCACCATTGAGACCTGCATTCACCGCAGCTTGCCAGAGTAAATCAGCAGAGTCATGGTTGTGAGATGTCGGGGGAGTGTAAGTGGCATTGGCAATTAGCAAGTCAACGCCTTTAATAAACTGTAAAATCCGCTCTCGCTCCACTTGATCGGCATTCTGGTGCAAATCTGTGACATAAGCAACACTATACTCTTGCCAACTAACTCGATAGCCAACTGAGCGCTGAGTTTGATTGATTAATGCAGTTGTAATGGTGACATCATCTAGCTTTACCTCACTGTCTGGAGTCAGATTGTAAAACTGCAATTCCGACTGCATTACCTGTAAAGGGTAAGGAAAGTGTGGCTGGAGCATCTGATCGTACAGACATTGTTTGATTGAGGCTCCATTTGAGGCAGCTGTGCCGTAAATGTGAAAACAATTTTCCCCAATAAATGCAGGAGCGAAAAAGGGAAACCCTTGAATCCGATTTGATTGGCAGTTGGTAAAAAATAAATGCGCTTCTAGTCGCTGTTGTACTTGTTGCCAAGTTTTACCCAGTATGCGTAAGCCAGTACCGCCATCAAAAATCAAGCGTTTCCCAGCTACATGCATTTCTACACAAGCGGTATTACCACCATAACGATTGGTGTTGCTAGTTGGAGTGGGAATCAAACCTCTTACACCCCAGAATTGCACGAGAAATTCACTTGCTGGACTACTTGGCATGGTAGCTGACTTTTCTCTTATGTAGCTCTGGGAACCCGACAACTCAAAATTTGACATTTTCTTTGAAATTAGACCTTACTGAGCAGGTCATCGTAGCGCCGTACTTCCAACAGCCTGTTTTTTTCGTCCACAATGACTACCGTCGGAGAGTAACTTTTTAACTCTTCTGGAGTGAACTGCCCGTAAGTCATTATAATCAAGCGATCGCCAATAATGCCTAGACGTGCCGCACCCCCATTTAACTCAATTATTCCTGAATGGGCTGGAGCCGGGATCGCATAAGTAATAAAGCGCTGACCATTAGCATTATTAACTACTTGCACCTGCTCATAGGGTAAGATACCAGCTTTTTCCAAAAGCATTTCATCAATGCTGATACTACCCACATAGTTGATATTTGCCCCCGTGAGGGTGCAGTTATGAATTTTTGCCAAAAGGAGAGTGCGCTGCATTTGCGTTTAGGTTGGTGACAGATTTTGCGATCCGTAACAAGCGAAAGTTATTAAAGTTAGGAGCGAGGATTGATAAGTGAGGAGTGAGGGTGAGGAGTTAGGAATAAAAATTCATAACTCTTTATAACTCTTAACTCCTAACTTATAACTCTTAACTCCTAACTCCTCTATTATCCTCTATAAGCTTTGACGGATTTTTCTACTAAAGCTGCAACCTTGTCCACATCTTGCCAACCAAGAATTTCAGTCACCTTTTTTTCCAAATTTTTATAACTACGGAAAAATTCGGCAATTTCATCTAAGCGGTGTGGCGCTAAGTCATTCAGAGATTTGACCTGAGTGTAGCGCGGATCTTTGTCAGGAACACAAAGGATTTTTTCATCGCGATCGCCACCGTCAATCATCTCCAAAAAGCCAATCGGTCGTGCGGCAATAACACAGCCTGGAAAGGTTGGCTCGTCAATTATGACCATACCATCTAGGGGATCGCCATCATCAGCCAAAGTATTGGGTACAAAGCCGTAGTCATAGGGATATTGTACCGAGGAATAAAGTACTCGGTCTAGAGCAAAAGCTTCTAGTTCCTTGTCGTATTCATATTTATTTTTACTTCCGCCAGTAATTTCAATCAGAACGTTGATTAGACCCGGTTTCGGCTGGGCAGGAATACGAGATAAATCCACAAAAAACTCCTCTGATAACAGTGAATCATGGGGGCACTCAGTCAGCTTCGCTCCCCGTGTAGAATTTTAGGGCAATATGGATCTCTTCCCAAAGTATTCATTCCAGGGCATGGGGCATTGGGCATTGCTTATTTCTCCCTCATTTTCCTCATCTCCCCCACTCCCTACTCCCTACTCCCCACTCCCCAGTTCCCTTGAATTAACCAAAAAATGGAAAAAGCGTTGCGAAGATACTTCGCAACGCTTTTTCCAAGAGGGTACTATGGATATCCTCCACCTTGATTGCTGTTGGAGGGATTTCTCCCCCTATTCTGCCAAGACAACTGAAATCGGGAGTTACACAATACAGATTCAGATCATTCCTGATGAACTACATGCAAATCTACAGAGATTGTCTCAAAATCAGTTTTCTCCTTTTTTATAGCTTTTCTGCTGGCGAAATGCATACTAAAAAGCTTTATCAATCTTTACTTTTTTGTAGGTTTTGGATCAGCGGATGCTGGTTATTTTCAACATTAGTTGAAGAATAATGGGCGATCACAAATACGGGTAGGGTGAGAGTTAACAGAGCGATCGCAGTTCCCACAATGTCTGCCATACGTTGGGAATATGTATCGGCATTGGCAGACTGGCTATTTGAATTCATACAAAATTGAAGTTCTTCGTAATACTGTGTAGGTCTACTCTCTCAGTGAGAGTCTTGATGCTATTTTAGCTATTTTTAAACTGTAAAATGTGTAGCATTCTACAAGCTAAATCAGTTTTGCAACTGTCATAATAGCGTTTTGATACATGGAATTCTTAATACAAAGTTACAAGTAAACAAATCATGTTTTATTTTGTGATTAATGTTTTCAGATGTTTCCCTGTATGGTGTAACGGTTCGCATACGCAAAGTTAACTTTAACAGCATCATAAATTACATTTTTTCGCTGCTTAAAGATTAATTAGCAAAATGTATTTGTCCGATACTTTATGATTATAACATCCTGCAACGCCTTTGTTAAGGTCATTTTACTGAAATTGCTAATTTGTGATACAGGACACAAAACCGCAAAAGCACTGATAGATATTCAGTGTTTTCGATCGTTCTACGGTAGTTATACACAAAAATATTTGACACCAAAGAAGAAACTGGTAGGAATGATTTTTGTAAGCACTTATAACTACCGAATAAATACAGATACCTCAACTGTCTTGTGCGACTTGGATTCAGTGATACCACTAAACAGATATTTTATAATTTTAATTTTCAACTCTATTTAATATCACAGCAATTTTGTCAATCTATATATAGGTAGAGTAAAAATGCTTTGGAAGGTGGTGTAGGGGGTTATCGCCAGACTTTGCTCATAATCTGAACAAAATACCCAATTCTAATTTCCAGATCCTAAATCTGTATAACTTTTAGGATAAATCAAAATCTAATCGAGAAACTGTAGATAGCGTTTCTTAATAAGAGTGAGGTACAGCTTAACCTCACCCCAATAAAGCTGTGCTTTATATCCCCTCTCCTTATTAAGGAGAGGAGTTGGGGGTGAGGTTTTGATATGTACTTCATGCACCTGGGAACTGCTATAACAAAATTAATCAGCTAAAAAAACCGCCACTAACTATATATAATAGGGCGGTCTGGTTAAGCAATCGGAGGGTAATTAGAGATTACTCTACTAATAAATGAAATTGCTGTAACGATGTTTGCACTTACAAATTAGCGATTGGGCATTGGGCAATCTTTTTCTTCTCTACCAGACCAAGGGGAACAATTTTGAATCCGTGAATGCGTGAATTGATTTCTCCCTAGTACGCCCGTAAATAGAGCAACCATTTAAAATCCATAAAAAGCCTATTCCATAATACTTTTGAATGCGTGACTTCCGCCTTGCGGTACTAGTCCCTTCCGTAAACACTCATTGGTTCCTTGATAAATCGGGTGTAAAGATGCTTAAACGTAGACTTAATTACGCGGGGCATACCAAAATCGATGGGCATCAACTTGTCTGGTAGCCGCCAATCTTCTATTTTTAATAAGTCAGGATTTAAATGCGGAAACTCTATGGCAGCAAGTTCTGGACAAACTCCTAATCTTTGGGAAGCTGCAACTGTAGGCACTTGTTCAGGAGAAACATTGAGGATTTCTATCATTGCCCGATCTAAGGCAAATATATCTGATGCAGCTGCTAAAATGCCCAGTTGGCGAGGTTCGCCGTTGCTGGGGCCATTACCTTCATGACCGATGATGCCATCTAATATGGTTAAGTTAGGGTTAATTGCCCTGGCAGTTTCTACTAACATTTCACCAAATCTATTCGCATCTTTTCCGGCTTCCATGTGCCACCAAGCTTTCATTTTGCCGGGGACGCAACCAAACAAGTTTTTTACGCCCAGTGTTAATGTCAACTGCATATGTGATTTCACTTTAGGTAGGTTAATCACTACGTCTGCTTCCATTGCTTCTTTAGACAACCGCAGATGGTTAAAATTGTCACTAACGGTTTGGTAACGCTGACCGTGAAAATCGATAATGGGAAGATTGAGTTCTTCTAAAATAGGCAGATAGCCGTTTGCTACTGCTACGCCTTTGGCACTGCCAAAAGCAGGACTATCGCCCAAAAATGGCTTACCGCCAACCTCAATTACCATCTGGGCAACTTCGTAAACTAGTTCGGCACGGGTGATACACTCTTTACCAGGACGCGTACCTGTAAGTAGATTCGGTTTGAGTAAAACGCGATCGCCTTTTTTGACAAACGCTGCCATTCCTCCAAAAGGTTCCAGGAGAATGACTAAGGATTCCCGTAAGGCTTCTCGTTCGTAGGATGTAGCCCGAATTAGACTAACGGATGGTTTTTGAGTCTGCATGGTATAGATGGGGGAGTGGGGAGTGGGGAGTGGGGAGTGGGGAGATGAGGAGGTAGGAGTTTGGAGTTTGGAGTTTGGAGTTTGGAGTTTGGAGTTTGGAGTTTGGAGTTTGGAGTAGGGGGGACAAGCAATGCCCAATGCCCAATGCCCAATGCCCAATGCCCAATGCCCCATAACTTATTATTCTGTTCTGAGCGGTAAGATGCCACTCATTTGTTCTAGATTTAAGACTGTGGCTAAGTCTGCTTCACTCATCAATCCTCGTTCTAGAACAATTTGGCGGAGGGATTTACCAGTTTCTAAAGATTCTTTGGCGACGGCTGCGGCATTTAAATAACCGATGTGGGTATTTAGTGCAGTTACTAAAGCTAAACTGCCTTCGGCATATGCTAAACAACGTTCCTGGTTAGCAGTAATTCCCTGGATGCAGCGTTCGGTGAGTGCAGCGATGGTATTACCCAAAATTTCGATACTGTGAATTAGGTTATAAGCAATCAGGGGCATCATCACATTTAATTCTAATTGTCCGGCTTGTGCGGCTAATGCGATCGCACTATCGTAACCCATCACCTGAAAACACACCATTGATGTCATCTCTGCCATCACTGGGTTATATTTCCCTGGCATAATTGAGGAACCGGGTTGCACTGGAGGCAGTTGAATTTCTTTTAAGCCAGTTTTTGGCCCGGAATCCATTAGCCGCAAATCATGAGATATTTTGACTAAATCCTGCGCTAAGTTGCGTAAAGCACCGGAAACATTTACAAATGGTGCCATACTTTGCATGGCTGCCATGAGGTGGGGCGCAGGTTCTAAAGGAGTGTCAATCAATTCTGAGAGTACTTCCACTACACGGGCGCGATACAGAGGATGAGTATTTAAACCTGTTCCGGCTGCACTACCTCCCAAACCCAACACCATCAAATCACCAGAGGCGGTGTAAATTCGGTTTTGATGTTCTGTAAGAATTTGCGCCCAAGCCTGAAAATTTTCACCCAAACGCACAGGTACAGCGTCTTGTAAGTGGGTTCTGCCAGATTTGACGATATCTTGAAATTCTACAGCTTTGTTTTCTAAGGATGCGATCGCACCATCTATTGCTGGGTGTAATGTTTTGGATAATGCCAATAATCCACCAATACGAATTGCAGTAGGAATCACATCATTGGTAGACTGCCCATAATTAACGTGGTCATTGGGACTAACACGTTTATAGTTGCCCTTTTCTTCACCAAGAATTTCTAAGGCGCGATTTGCTAGAACTTCGTTGACATTCATGTGGTGGGATGTTCCAGCACCCGCCTGATAAACATCTACGACAAATTGATCCCGGAACTTCCCAGCCAAGATTTCATCAGTTGCTTGCACAATCGCCTGACTAATATCTTGAGGAATGCAATTTAGTTCAGCATTCACAATTGCTGTAGCTTTTTTAATTAGTATTCCAGCATCTACGTAAGTAGATAGAGGTTTTATGCCGCTAATTGGGAAGTTTTCGATTGCCCGGAGCGTTTGAATGCCGTAATAAACGCTACTAGCAATTTGGCGATCGCCCATTGAATCGCGTTCGATGCGGTATTGGGAGTCTGGGTGTTGAGTCATAGTATTGTTTTAGGATAGCTACAGAAAACAGATTTTCCCACGCCGGTACACACAGATACACTAATCTGCATATATTTTGCATATTTGCTTGGCTGCTTGTTGCTTTACACTTGTTAACTTTGGTTTTTGAATTCCCTATGAGCATACCCAACTGGATTACCTTCTCTCGCCTATTGGGAATACCATTTCTGCTTTACGGTTTATATAATCCTACACCTCAAGCTAAGTGGATATGTTTGGCGATTTTTCTGATTGCGGCATTGACTGATTGGTTAGATGGCTATTTGGCGCGGAAACTCAACCAAATTACTGATTTAGGTAAATTTCTTGATCCCTTAGTCGATAAACTTCTGGTACTTGCGCCGTTGCTGGTCTTTATTGAACTAGGAAAAGTGCCAGCTTGGGGAGTGTTTCTGATTTTAGCGCGGGAATTAGCGATCGCTGGTTGGCGAGTAAATCAAACGACAATTACCGGGGCGAATATTTGGGGTAAACTCAAAACTGTTAGTCAAATAGTCGCGATCGCGCTTCTGATTGCACCTCTGGCTGAAGTGTGGCAAATTCCCTCTCTGATTGCCTTTTGGATTTCTGTCGCCCTGACTTTAATATCTGGGGGTATTTATCTTTTGCCGCAAAAAGCTAAGAATTATGAAACGACAATATAGTATTGTAATTCAGTGGTCGATGGAAGATAAAAAGTACATTGTCAGCCTACCTGAGTTTGGCCCCTATGCACACACTCATGGAAATACCTACGCGGATGCTCTCAATAATGGTGAAGAAGTGCTGGAACTTTTGATTGAAGATTACTAAGCACAAGGAAAACCACTACCAGAGCCTTTGACTGCAAACGTTTCCTTTCAGTTTATGTAATTCTCACCCTAATTATTAGCAGTTACAACTATAGCGTTTTTCGTTTGGATGCAATGCATTTTCACCTCCGTGGACTAATAAAAAATCAAGGGTGTTCTAACCCACGGAGGTGGGTTTTGACTGTATAGCCTGCGCCAGTGCGTTGGGCGGCTCCGCCGACTTGTTCGCGCAGCGTCTCCCCTTGGGAGAAGCAACTGGCGTGCGACTTCTAGTCGCCCGGCTAATAAGAAATTAGACTTTTTAAACAACCTCTTAAGCCGTTTCAGGGTAGCCTATTCTCAGAATTTTTTGAAACCACGCTTCGGTGCGATCGCCCATAGCTTCTAAAGAGTATAGAGTTTCTGCTTGCTGCCGACAAGCTCGGCGATCAATTTCATCCAAATGCTTAATCGCTTCTACTAAACCTTGGACACTATCAGGTTCCACTAAAAAACCAGTTTTGCCTGACTGAACAATTTCTGTTAAACCACCCCGACGATAAGCAATTAAAGGCACTCCACAAGCAAGCGCCTCTATTGCTACATTTCCAAATGCTTCTATCCAACGAGGAGTTACTAAAACTGCTCGACATTTACCTAACTCCTTTTGTAGCTCAACCGTTGGTAAAAATCCGACATATTCTATGGGAGCATCAGGGTGTTCTTGACAAATCTTTTCCCAGTAAGATACATCCTGTTTTAATCCGAATATTTTCAGCGTAATGCCGGTGATTTCTGCTGCTGCTACTGCATCTTCTAGTCCTTTTTCAGGAGCTATCCTACCTACCCATGCCAAACTCTGAGTTGGTTTGGGACAAAATTGATAAATAGATAAATCCAAACCATTTAGCAGACAGTAACATTGTTCTGCACATGAAAAGGTGTCCGCCTGTGATTGAGTGTAAACACCAATAGTATTCGGAAACTCAATTGCCACACTTTCAATAATCTGATCGATTGCATCTATCAAAGAACCCATACTGATAAAATGGGCGATCGGACAGTTAAAAAATGGTGTTAAATACAATGGCAGCCAATCATAAGCAAAATTCACAATCAAATCATAATCGGCTTGGACTTGGCGAGCATAATCCCACATATTCGCTAAAACAGAATTTTTTAGCATAGTAATTGGGCTATTACGGGTCTGATTTTGTGCTGGTGTCTGTAATTTTCCAGCAATTTCTTTCACAGTAAATTGCTGCATAACAGACCCCTGCGGTGCGACAATTTCAACCTTATGTCCCCGTCGCGTCATCTCTTGGGTAATGTTAAATAGTGTCAGTTCGACACCGCCTCCAATGCCTGTACCTATCGCACCAACAGGAGTAGAAATAAACAATAATTTATATGCTGGTATTTGCATAATCTTATTTCCACCAGTCTTCTTGAATTTTTCTTAGTTCTATTTTACTGTTTATATATAAATCTTCAGAATTAACTAGCATCCTCTGAGGATGCAGAGGTAAATCTAAAATTTCTAAAATAGCCATTTTATTTGCTTCATCAATATCCGAACCCCTAACTATGTTTGCTGCAAATTCAAAGTTACTATGAATCAGACAAAACAGCACTCCTTTCAGTATATCTTCTTCGTTATTTAAAAAGTTAATATCTCTCAGAAAAGCCACATCTAATTCAATTATTTCTCCTCCAAAGCTAGGATTATATTGACAAGAAATTAATTTGAATCCTAGACTAGTTAGCAACTTATGGATATCAAAAAACAAGGGAGAGTCAATATATATTTCTTGTAGATAAGTTTCTAAAAATATTCCGATTACATTATTCTTTAAAGCTGACTGCCCTCCCTTTAGTACTTCATATTCTGCTCCTTGAATATCAAGTTTGAGGTAATGTGGTTTAGATACTTCAAATTTAGCGATAAATTGATCAAGTGATATAGTTTTTACAGATGTAGTATCAACAATTTCAAACAAATCCGATATTAAATAATTACTCAGAAACTTTGTATTGGGAAGATAAAGAGAGCAGCACCCAGGATGTTTGGTAATATAAATTGTCCTCACACCTTCAGATTCAGCCAGAGCAAGAGGAAATGTTTGTCTGATGCCAGACATATTATTTTCATTTAGTTTAGATACTTCTTCTTCATCTGGCTCAAATCCAATGACACTAAAGTTTGGATGCTTAACTAATTCTGTATACAGATAATGAATTCCATATCTTGCACCAACGTCATACATGACTATTGATGTATTGACATACTCTCTCTTTAAAAAAGATAAAAAATTACCAATTTTATCTTGAATAAGACTACTATTCATGATTCTAACCTTCAAGACTAAATTTGACGTACTTGCTGGAATATACGTTATCAGCTTTTTCTATATCATGTTCCTGAACAAATATTTCCAATATCGTCAGCCACAGCTTTGAATAAATCATCAGTTTTAGACGTTGACTCCAGCCAAAAACCGCATACAATTGTGAATTTTGCACTTGCAAAAAAGTGCTAGTGACATAATCACTTGCCATGATAGATTTACCCAGTTAGTATTCTATTTGCACCTTTGAGAAATTATACATGATAAATATGAATTTATCACAATCTGATTCGATACAGGAACTTACTCGTAAAGACTCTGAATTCTTAACTGGCAAGCCCAGACTGTCTAATTAGTATTTTTAACAATTCCGGGAGAAAGAGAATTATTAAACACAAGACCTTCGCCAATTTACGAGGCTTGACATAGAACAAACCTAAGATTTTACAAGCTTTTTTTGCCATCTTGCAAAAAACTGAGTCAATAAAATCCTGTATAGTTTTTGTGGAGCTAATTTTGACCGTTGTATACGTCTGGGTGGAGTTTCTACGTTTTGCCTAATAATCAAGCACACACTTGGCATGAAAGTTACCCTTTTGCAATCCCAAATTCTGAATTTTTACCGCCAGTTGACCAATTCTGCTTGGCGGCTTTTGCTAATGGGAATTATTCTGAGTATATTTTTATCTGGTTGTCAGGGGACAGTCCAGAAGAATGACGGAGTAATTCATCTGAGTCTATGGCAATCAATCAATCCCCCTAGTAATCGGGATGTGTTTAACAAACTAGTAGATAAATTTAATCAGACTCATCCTGATGTTCAGGTGGAATCTATCTTCATTGGTCAACCCCAATTGCCAAAAATATTAACAGCAGTTGTGGGCAATGCGCCTCCAGATATTCTGTCATTCGATCCTCAATTGACAGGTCAGTTTATGGAACTAGGAGCAATTCAACCTTTAGAAGAATGGCTGGACAAATTGCCCTTAAAGTCGGAAATTAGCCCGAACTTATGGGAAGAATTAAAATTAGACGGTCATCTTTGGTCAATCCCACTTTACACGAGCAATATAGGCATTTTTTACCGACCTAAACTTTTCCAAGCTGCGGGAATTACGCAAATTCCTCAGACTTGGGAAGAGTTGAGGGAAGTTGCTAAAAAATTGACCATAGACCGGAATGGCGATAATCGACCTGAACAATACGGAATATTACTGCCTTTAGGAAAGGAAGAATGGACTGTCTTTAGTTGGTTCTCCTTTTTATTGAGCGCTGGCGGAGAGATTGTGACAAATAATCGCCCAAATTTGATGAATCCTAGTGCGATCGCAGCCTTACAATTTTGGCAAGACCTCTTAAAAGATGGTTCAGCAACTCTTTCTTCCCCAGAGCGAGGTTATGAAGAAGACGCTTTTATAGCAGGTCGCGTTGCTATGCAACTCACAGGCCCTTGGACTTATATAATGAAGTCCAATGTTGACTTTAACGCATTCCCTATACCTGCAAAAGTGAAGCCTGCGACGGTGACAGCCACTGGAAATATGTATTTGATGAAGACCACACCAGCAAGAGAGCAAGCTGCACTCAAATTTTTAGAGTATGTCTTGAGTGAAGAATTCCAAACAGAATGGAGTATGGGGACGGGTTTTTTACCAGTTAACCTCAAATCTACCCAAAGTCAGGCTTACCAGGAATTTATCCAGCAAAAACCTGTCTTGAAAGTCTTTATTGACCAAATGTCTGTATCAGGTTCTCGACCAATCATTCCTGGATATAGTCGTTTGTCTGACAGTTTAGGTCGAGCCATCGAAGCCACCATGTTAGGCGCTTCTCCAGAAACAGCACTCAAACAAGCCCAAGCAAACCTCGATTCAATTTGGGATTCCCTATCATCTAGATGAAATCTAAAATCCTACCAGCACCTCTCAAACCTGGTGACTTGCTACGAGTTATTGCGCCCAGTGGTGCTTTACGAGAATTGGAGCCGTTTGGGCGGAGTGTGGAAATTTGGCGATCGCACGGCTACCAAGTAGAAATCAGCCCACAGATAGATGATAAATGGGGATATTTAGCAGGCAGAGATGAAGAACGCCGTAACCAGCTAGCAGCAGCATGGCAAGATCCAGATTGTCGCGGTATCCTCTGCGCCAGAGGTGGTTTTGGTAGCACCCGCATCTTAGAAAATTGGCATTGGCAACAAAACTCAGAACTTCCCAAATGGTTGATTGGCTTTTCTGACATCACCGCCCTTTTGTGGAGCCTTTATAATGTCGGGATTTCCAGCCTTCACGGGGCAGTGATGACAACTCTCGCCGATGAGCCAGATTGGTCAATCGAGCGATTGTTCAATTGTGTGGAAGGGCGAGCTCTCAAACCTCTCAAAGGTTGTGGTTGGGGTGGCGGGATTGTTACTGGCATTTTGCTACCAGGAAATCTCACAGTCGCAACTCATCTTTTAAATACACCAATGCAACCAAATTTCGATGGTGTGATTTTGGCATTTGAGGATGTCACAGAACCGCCCTACCGCATCGACAGAATGCTGACGCAGTGGCGTTTAAGTGGTTCTTTATCAAAAATTCGGGGGATTGCTTTGGGGGGTTTTACTCGGTGTCAAGCCCCGCCAAATGTACCTAGTTTTAGTGTGGAAGAAGTTCTGCGCGATCGCTTAGGCGATTTGGGGATTCCTGTTGTCTCTCACCTGCCTTTTGGTCATGATAGCCCGAATGCAGTGTTACCAGTGGGTGTGGAAGTAACTTTAAATGCAGACCAAGGAATATTAGAGATCATTTGAGAGGATGTTTTAAAAGTTTTTCAATCAAAGTTTGCTCTTTGAAATAACGAACCGCAGAGGCACAGAGAACACAGAGAAAGAGAAACAGAGAAAGATTTGTAGTTATGCTCAACTAGAAATTTCACTCCGGCGATGTGGATTTATTTTCAAGGTACACAAGCCAATTGCTGGTATAATCCCCAGAATTATTGCTGTAAATAATTGTCCACTCCAATACAATATAAAATTACGGTTTACTTCTGGAATAAAGTCTTGTACCAGAAAAAGCAACCAAACCAAAATACTAATTAATAAGAAAGAAATTGAGGGTAAAAAATTCCACCACCAAATACCTGCTGTATATCGCCTCAATACCAGCCATTGGCAAATCCCTAGCCAAATTCCAGAAATTATATATGCGATCGCAGATAGAAATCCCAAAATTAAAATATCTTCAGGAGATGATGAGGCAATCGTCGAAATGTAGTTAATCCAGGCTGTAGAAACACCGTTGGCAATCAGCCAACCTACACTAGTAGCAAATAGCCACTGCCAACCCGGTAAATATCGGTAAATTACTAGGCTCTGGTCAGCAGCGAAAATCACGGCAAATACAACGTTACTGAGACTTCTCACCACAATGCTCCATGTTTGTGGTTGGATAGCAACGCCAGGTGAGAGACTTTGGAGAATAATTTTCTCTAAGGCGATACTGGCAACGCCACCCACAACCCATCCGATCAGGGTCATTAAGGTAAACTGAATAAAGAACCTCTGTCGCTGCGATCGCGGAATCAAAAACTTTCCTGGGTTAGGCTCGTTATTAGTAGATGCAACATGATCGGGACTGTTAGAGTCAGTTTGCATAGGAAGTTAGGGGAGTGGGGAGTGGGGAGTGGGGAGTGGGGGATGAGGGAGATGAGGGAGATGAGGGAGTAGGGGAAGAAGAACTATTGATTATTGCCCAATGCCCCATGCCCTATGCCCAATTCCCAACTCCCAATGCCCAATCCTCAATTCAATATTGATTCCTGTTTTATCCTATTTCCCACTCCCTACTCCCTACTCCCTACTCCCCACTCCCCACTCCCCACTCCCCTTTTACTCCAAACCTGCTGAAAAAGCGTAATCCCAGAATGATAAGCTAAACAGTGGCATAAAAATTGTGACTTAGGATGAAGTAATAAATGGGTGTTTCTTCAACGACTCCTCATCTCTTACGGGCTGCTCGTGGTGAAGTAGTAGATCGTCCCCCTGTTTGGATGATGCGACAAGCGGGACGATATATGAAAGCATATCGAGACTTAAGAGAGAAGTATCCTTCATTTCGCGATCGCTCGGAAATTCCAGATGTAGCAATTGAAGTTTCCTTGCAACCGTGGAAAGCCTTCCAACCAGATGGAGTAATTTTATTTTCTGATATTGTCACCCCATTACCTGGTTTGGGCATTGACATGGATATCGCCGAAGGTAAAGGGCCAATCATCTCTTCGCCCCTCCGCACTCAAGAACAAATTGATCGTCTGCGTCCTTTGGAACCAGAAGCAGCTCTGCCATTTATCAAAACCATTTTGCAAGCGTTGCGCTCTGAAGTAGGCGATAAATCAACTGTGTTGGGCTTTGTGGGTGCGCCGTGGACGTTAGCAGCTTATGCAGTTGAGGGAAAAGGTTCTAAAACCTATTCCATCATCAAAAACATGGCATTTTCCGACCCGACGATACTGCATCAACTGTTAGCTAAATTAGCAGATGCGATCGCCATCTATGCCCGCTACCAAATTGACTCTGGCGCTCAAGTTGTGCAAATGTTCGATTCTTGGGCGGGTCAATTGAGTCCTCAAGATTATGACACCTTTGCTCTCCCCTATCAGCAGAGAGTTTTCCAGCAGGTTAAGCAAACCCATCCCGATACACCTTTGATTTTGCTAGTTAGCGGTAGTGCGGGTGTGTTGGAAAGAATGGCACAATCTGGCGCTGATATTGTCAGTGTAGACTGGGCGGTGGATATGGCAGACGCACGAGCCAGATTGGGTAAACAAGTCAAAGTTCAAGGAAATCTTGACCCAGGCGTACTATTCGGCTCTAAACAGTTTATCCGCGATCGCATTCTCGATACCGTTCGCAAAGCTGGTAATTGGGGTCACATTCTCAATCTCGGTCACGGTGTTTTACCAGAAACTCCAGAAGAAAATGTTGCTTTCTTCTTTGAAACCGCAAAGGAACTTAATCTTGCAGGAGTTAAGGCTTGAGAGTGAGGAGTGAGAGTTATGAGTTATGAGTTATGAGTTAGGAGTTATAAACTATAAAGTTATCAGTTGCGAGGTGCAAAGTTATTTTTTATTTTTAACTCCTCACTTCTCACTCCTAACTCCTAACTTCATTCTTGACTCCTAACTTGATTTTTACCTCCTGGAACTTTTAACTTAATTCTTAACTCCTAACTCCTAACTCCTAACTTATTAAAATCTTAGTATGAGCCAGAAACGGATTTTAGTGACTGGTGCAAGTGGTTGTATAGGTCATTATTTAACAGAAGCCTTAATTAAAGAAACAGATCACGAACTGTATCTACTAGTTAGGAACCCAAGTAAACTGCAAGTTGATACCAAGGCGCGTTCAGGCATCAACGTTTTGCAAGGTGATATGCAAAATATTCGCCAGTTTGCCAATTTGCTATCCACAATTGATACGGCGGCACTCACAGCCACAGCTTGGGGTGGTGATCAGACATTTGATATTAATGTCGTTAAGACAATAGAGTTGCTAGAACTACTAGATCCAGAACGTTGCCAGCAGGTGATTTATTTTTCGACAGCTAGCGTTTTGGATCAGTACAATCAACCATTAAAAGAAGCCGGTGAAATTGGGACAGATTACATCCGTTCCAAATATGACTGCTTACAGAAAAAAGAAAAATTAGCGATCGCACCCAAAATAACCACACTATTTCCGACTTTAGTAGTGGGCGGTGATGCCAATAAACCCTATTCTCACCTCACATCTGGCATTCCCGAAGTTACGAAATATATTAATTTGATTCGCTTTCTACAAGCAGATGGCAGTTTTCACTTTATCCACGGACGAGACATTGCCATTGTCGTGCGATATTTAATTGATCATCCTCCCGAAAATGATCAACCACGTCGGCTTGTTTTAGGCCAGCCACCCTTAACTGCTAATCAAGCAGTCGAAGAAGTTTGTGCTTATTTGGGCAAAAAGATTTACTTTCGCATTCCCATATCTTTAGCATTGGCTAATTTGATTATCGTTCTGTTCCACATTCAGATGGCCGCTTGGGATAGATTTTGCATGAACTATCGGCATTTCACCTATGAAAATTTCATCAATCCCGATACTTTCGGCTTACCAAATTATTGTGCAACCATGAGTGATGTTTTAAAAATCAGTGGCGTTGAACGGGCTAAAAATTCGATATAAACTGTGGCTTTTGACAACATTTGTAAAACATTAGTAGAAAAATAACGTATTGCATAAAGCATCTACCGCTCAAACTTTGCGCCCCTCTGTCTTGAAAAGTTTCCTACGCCGGGAAACCCGGCTTCGAGGAACTTTTCGCTGCGCTTTACTTCTCTGCGTTCGCGCAGCGTGTCGCAGACAGACGCTTTGCGAATGCGTTCCTCTGCGTTTAAAAAAGCTACCAACTTATGCAAAACGTACCTCTTTCCCCTCTGCCCCCTGCTCCCCATTCAGGTAAAAATATGAATGCTAAAATAAAACAACTTTAATAAAAAGTCAATAACTCTTAATTTTCGTTAGAGTGGGATAACAATCAAAGTGTGAGGATTGATACTACATGCGAATCTTGTTAGTGTATCCAATATTTCCCAAAACCTTTTGGTCATATGAAAAAATCTTAGAATTAGTCGATCGCAAAGTTTTATTACCACCTCTGGGTTTAGTAACAGTAGCGGCGATTCTCCCCCAAGAATGGGAATTCAAGCTAGTCGATCGCAACATCCGCCCAGCAACAGAAGCAGAATGGGCATGGGCAGATGTAGTAATTCTCTCTGCGATGATTGTCCAGAAACAAGATTTACTTGACCAAATCCAGGAAGCAAAAAAACGTGGCAAGTTAGTTGCAGTTGGCGGCCCCTACCCGACTTCTGTACCTCACGAAGTTGAAAATGTTGGCGCAGATTTTCTGATTCTCGATGAAGGGGAAATCACGCTGCCGATGTTTATTGAGGCAATCAAAAGGGGAGACACATCTGGCACTTTCCGCGCCACAGAAAAACCTGATGTCACAAGCACACCAATACCTCGCTTTGATTTATTAGAATTGAATGCTTATGACATGATGTCGGTGCAGTTTTCGCGCGGGTGTCCCTTCCAATGCGAATTTTGTGACATTATTGTTCTCTACGGGCGCAAACCGCGCACCAAAGCCCCAGCCCAACTGTTAGCAGAGTTAGATTACCTCTATGAATTGGGTTGGCGGCGGGGTGTGTTTATGGTGGATGATAACTTTATTGGCAACAAGCGAAATGTGAAATTGTTGCTCAAAGAGTTAAAAGTCTGGATGGCAGAACATAAGTATCCCTTCCGGTTTGACACTGAAGCTTCAATTGACTTAGCAGAAGACTCAGAAATGTTGGAGTTGATGGTTGAGTGTGGTTTCGCGGCGGTGTTTTTGGGAATCGAAACGCCGGATGAGGATAGTTTGCAAATGACCAAAAAGTTTCAAAATACTCGCAATTCCCTAACTGAGGCAGTGCAAACGATTATTAAAGCCGGATTGCGCCCAATGGCTGGGTTTATTATCGGCTTTGATGCCGAAAAAGCAGGCGCAGGCGATCGCATTGTCCGCTTTGCTGAACAAGCAGCAATTCCCTCTACTACTTTTGCGATGTTGCAAGCGTTACCAAATACCGCACTTTGGCATCGCCTGAAAAAAGAAGGGCGACTGCGGGAAAATCAAGATGGGAACATCAACCAAACAACATTGATGAACTTCCTTCCCACCCGTCCCTTGGAAGAACTTGCACGAGAATATATTGAAGCATTTTGTACTTTATACGACCCAGTACAATATTTAGATCGCACCTATCGCTGTTTCTTAATGATGGGTTTGCCAAGTTGGAAAGCGCCAGCGAAAATGCCAGAGTGGGTTGTTGTGAAAGCGTTGTTAATTGTAATTTGGCGACAAGGCATCAAACGCGAAACCCGTTGGAAATTCTGGCATCATTTGTTCAGTATTCTCAAGCGTAACCCTGGAGTTATTGAGCATTACATTGCCGCTTGCGCCCACAACGAGCATTTTCTAGAGTATCGCCAAATTGTCCGCGATCAAATTGAAAGTCAACTAGCTGAATATCTCGCACAAGGTGCAGAAAAGCCTTATGTACTAGTGAAGGAAAAAGCTGAGGAAAAAGCTGAAGCGGTAGTCAGTTAAGGCTGGTAATGGGTAATAGGTAATAGTAAGACTCTATTTTCTCTCTTCTGTAACTCTTTTTTGAAGAATTGGTATAATTACAGCCCATGATTTGAGAGTTACAAAGAGTAGGGCTACAAAGTTAGGGATACTAGTGAGTACCCCTAACTTTTTTAGGTTTTGGACTTTAACTATCAACATTACACATCTAATTTTAATAAAAAATATAAATTTTCGATAAAAGTCTCATTATCTATTCAGTTTAAATACTGAATCATAATGATAGTACATGAGTTATCAGTTAAGATTATTCTTCAGTAAAAATACTCTAAATAAAGAGCTATTTAAATATACAAATAAAAGTCAAAATAAAGATTGACTTTGCCAAAGCATAGCTGTTAGAACTTAAGTATCGAGACGGACGGGGTGCTAAAAATATTACTGTCTAAATTGTTTTGCCTACTTAATGAATTCTGATATGAAAGCTACTTTGTTGACTGCCTTGATTGCTGCTACCGCTACCTTGACCGGATTAGTTTCCAAAGTAGAAACTGCATCTGCTGCTGGTTTTACTTGGAATAATGCCTGGGCTCAACCAACGATATCTAGTGAATCTAAAACTGGTTTTAACGACACTCCTTTTCAACAATTTGTCCAAAAAGAAAGCGTTGCCATCCCAAACAGCGGACAATTTAAATTAGACCCTAGTAAATTAAACCTAAAATACAACTACAACGTATCTGTTGACTTTATCAATGAGGGCGCTAGTTTTAGAAACCAATTAGCCTTCAATGCCACAGGAACTACTAACAAGTCTGGACTGATTTTTAAGGATGCTTCTTGTGACGGAGTTTCTGGGTGTATGATGGGCGGGGGCGTTAGTTCACTAAACTTCGGTGATGGGGTCAATATTGGTAATATTGCCGGAGGTACTCAACTCGACTTCTTTTTAAAAGCTAATGGTTTGAACAATCCCAATGGCAACATCTTTGGTACTCAAACTGCCTCTAATGCTGACGGACTACAGCACGTAGTTGCTTATGCTTATAACAACTACATCATTCTGGGATTTGAGGATTTATACGGGGCTTTACACGCAACTGGTAACTTAAACCAAAATTCTGACCGTGACTTTAATGATCTTGTCGTCGTTCTTGATATCGGCGAGGCAAATGTTAGAGAGCTAATTAGCGCTACCGTTCCTGAACCATCTGTTACTCTGTCAATGTTTGCGGTGGGAGCAGTTAGTATGTTTGGATTGCGTCGTCGCCGTCAAACTCGCACTTCTAACTAAACTTTGAACGTTCTTAATATAGTAAGATGCGTTTAGTTTGATTGAAAAATAGCAAGTGATTGATCGCATTTTCACCCGTACACTTCTACGGGTGAATTTTCGTGTATATAGGACTGGTATTTGATTTTTGAAAAAAATCAGTACACTCCGAAAAGGCTTCTTCCCCACTCCCCACTCCCCCCTCCCTGTCTACGCAAATAATTATGGCTATGCCACGCTGCGCGAACAAAAATCAAATATGATTCCTATAGTCGCATTTATATTTTATCTACCGCGATCGCGTTCTAAATCATCAATTACTTTTTGCAAATACCACTCGTCTGCCATCCCAGGAGAGTAATCCTGCTTCTGCTGAATCAATCGTTCGGCAATTTCCCAATATCCGCCAACCATTCGCAAAAGTCGCTGACGTAGCAGATTATATTTTTGCTTTTTTGACTCTGGACTAAATTTATGGATTTTTTCTAGGCTACTTAAAACTTGTTGATAATTTCCCCAGTCTTCTTGTTCACAAAAGATACTCGCCGCCCGTTGATAATCTTCCACGGCGTTTTGCATTTCTTCTAAACAAGTATAAGCAATGCCGCGATTGTAGTAAGCTTGAGCATCATCAGGATTGATTTGCAGCGCTTGGGTGTAGTCTTGAATTGCACCGAGATAATTGCCCGTTGTCCGATAGGCATTACCTCTGGCAATATAGACTAAGGCATCTTCGGGTTGCATCTGGAGTGCTTGGTTAAGATCCGCGATCGCACCTTGATGATCTCCCAATACAGAACGCGCTTTACCTCGATTGCGATAGACAATCGCATCTTGAAAATTTAATCGCAATGCTTGATTAAAATCTGCGATCGCTTCTCGATAATTCCCCATTTTACAACGCACAACCCCACGACAGCAGTAAGCTTGGGCATCTTGCGGATCGGCTTTTAATACCCAGTTTAAATCGGCGAGTGCCTCTTGGGTATCTCCCTTTTCAGCTTTTTCTAATAATTGCGTGAAATAATCATTGGTGGATAAAATTGGCGCATTTGTAGAACTAGATTGCTGTACAACAGGTAATTCTGGGGGTTGTAGCTTTTTAATTAGTTCCAGACACAGGCGACAATTCTCTTTATCCTGTTGCTCTAGATATAACTGTGCAGCTTTTTTAAAATTAGCGATCGCATCTTGAATATAACCCTGTTTGCGCCGCACCATTCCCCGCAGATTATAAGCAGCAGCATAATTCAGATTGAGACGAATAGCGCGTTCAACATCCTCCAGCGCCCCCGGCAGATTTTTCAGCGCTACCCTTGCCAATCCACGACAATAATATGCCTCTACACTGTCAGGATTCAGCTTCAGTGCTTCGGTATAATCTGAAACAGCCTTAAGGATTACACCTGAGTCATAATATGCCAAACCCCTTTGCAAGTAAGCTTCGGTAAAGTAAGGTGTCAGTTCTAAAGCATGGTTAAATTCCTCAATTGCTCCAGCGTAGTCTTTTCGCCTAGCCTTTTCCAATCCTCTATTGTAGAATTCGTCATTCATGGCATTTGTTTGGTTGATTCAGTTAGTTGAATTCCAGCAGGCTTGTTTCGTAGTTTAACCTATGCGCTCACCCTTAATATTCTAAGTATTCAGCGTGGCTTTGCTTCATTTCGTATTTTCGATTAAAAAAAACGAACACACCACCCTAAGTTGTTATAAATAGAATTCACCCAATGGAATATTGTACACGTCCAGTTTTTATAAATCTAGGCGTAGGTTGGGTTGAGGAAAAAACCCAACACCAAGAATCGTTGATTTTGTTAGGTAACACGAATGTTCAACCCAACCTACAAATATTTTATTTTTTCAGAGTAATAAAAGAGCGGTAAATTGTTATAAACGGAATTCACCCAATGGAATCTTGTACACGTCCAGATTCTAATCAATAATAAGTTATGCCAATGGAAATTAGAACTATCACAACAGGTATATAAGCTGAAAAACACCTAAATTGCATAATCGGATTAAATCAAACTCTTGTGGGGTGGGCCGAAAAGCCCGCCATAATTATGCAAGTTAAATGTGGAACAGTTTAGCAGTCCTAAATCATTGACGAAACCTAGTACGCCACGGCGTAAATAGAGCAACCATTTAAAATTACTAGGAAGCCTATTGCATAATACTTTTGAATGCGTGAATGCGTGACTTACGCCTTGCGGTACTAGCCCCCTTACCTTATAGAAAAGGGGAAAAAATCAAAGCCTCTCCCCTAAAAGGAGAGAGGTTTTCCAGAATAACAGTGAAAAGTCAGAGAATTATTCTGAAAGCAAGCTAGGAGAAGTCAGTACAAAAACATCCCAACTTCCTTCAGCATCAATTTGTGGTTTTATGGGATTGGCGAAGTGCAAGAATTCATGGTCATTTACCAATAAAAGTTCTCCCGGATTTAGAACTTTGCTAAACACAGGCTTTTCTTTTTTGGCAGTATACAGATGTGTTTCTCCACCTTGAATATTATTTCTAGCTACTGAGAAGATGCCAACAAAATCAGTGCCATCTTGATGGATACCTTCAGGTGCTGGATTACCTGAATTATCTGGTGAACAAAGAATTCTAATTTGATGAACTCCGATTTCAGCTTCAGGATGAAGTTTACAAGAATCGCTAAATGCCAAAACAAGATGTTTAAAAATATCAAGTTCTATGAGCGCATCATCTAATTCTGCAAACTCTCTTTTTATGTCGCCCGCTAATGGATTATATTCTTTGCTTTGAAAGAAGTAGCCATGAGGTAATTTGATTAACTGATTTCCCGATACTGTGAACCGAGATAATCTTCTCGAACGATGATTGCCTTTGATATAAGGGTCAATAGGCATATTACTAAAAAATGGCTTAAAACCTTCTAGATTTATCGAATTTACCTTTCTTAGAGTAAACAGAAAAGCATATTCTAATTCCGTTGATGTCCACACTTTTTGCATAGGATTTACCTCCTTGCATGTTGAAATTCTCCCAGATTTTCCTTTATGGGAGGCTTATAACACCTAGTATATGCTAATTCTTATTAAGATGTTGTTAATTTAACTACAAAATTTGACACTTTATGATATATCAAATTACTCAAATTCTGTCACAGGGCGGAGTAATGCTTATGGGTGTATGAGTAGCTGCTGAAAAGATTTGCTGATGGGGGTTCGGTGGGGAAGAAATCGACGTATATTTACTAACAGCAACAAGGTTTCATAATGATTGATTGGCTTTACCGTTACCCACCTTTATATCCAGGTATTCTGCTAAAACGCTACAAGCGGTTTTTTGCTGACGTTCAACTTACTTCTGGCGAAATAGTGACAGCACACTGTCCCAATACAGGGCCAATGACTGGAGTCTCGACTCCCCAAAGTGCTGTACAGCTTTCCAAAAGCGATAATCTTAACCGCAAATTGGCTTACACTTTAGAACTAATTCAGGTACATGACAATGAGCCGACTTGGGTAGGTATAAATACTTTTTTGCCCAATCGGGTGGTAAAGCTAGCTTTGGCGAAACATCTTTTCCCAGAATTGGGCGACTATAGCCAAATCAAGGGCGAGGTAGTTTATGGGCTAGATAAAAAAAGTCGAGTGGATTTTTTCTTGACGGGAAGTGATCAGCAACGCCCGATTTATTTAGAAGTTAAAAATACAACTTTGTCTGAGGGGAGATTAGCCTTATTTCCTGACACGGAGACTACAAGAGGACAAAAGCACTTGCGAGAATTAATGGCGCTGCTACCTCTAACTCGTGCGGTGATGCTTTACTTTATCAATCGCAGTGATTGTACTGAGTTTTCCCCTGGCGATCGCACAGATCCTATATATGGTAAATTATTACGGGATGCGATCGCTCTTGGTTTAGAAGTCTTACCTTGCCGTTTTGACATTTCCCCCGAAGGTATCCGTTATTTGGATTTGGCAAAACTAAAAATTTGATTACATCTAATTAGAGAGACGTTGCAATCCAACGTTTATACACGCATAAAACAATAAATCCATCTAGACAGTATCTAGATGGATTTATTGGTAGTTGTGTTTAATAAAAAACATTCAACCAGACTGTAATCGAGAAACGACTATAGGTAGTCGCCGTCCCAGAAATAGCATTCGCTATTCTGAGATTTGCTTATGCAGGAATCAAAACTGTGTCAATTACGTGGATGACACCGTTATCAGCAGCAACATCTGCTGTTGCAACTTTTGCATCATTTATCTTGACGCCATTAGAAGCATCAATTTTCACATCTGAACCTTCAACTGTTTTAGCTGTCTTCAGTTTAGCTACATCAGCAGCCAGTACCTTCCCTGAGACAACATGATAGGTTAAGATTTTCTTGAGCTTAGGAATATCTTGGAGTAATGCGTCTACTGTACCTGGTGGAAGCTTATTAAATGCTGCATCAGTGGGTGCGAAGACGGTGAATGGGCCAGGTCCTTGCAGTGTATCTACCAGACCAGCCGCTTTAATTGCTGCAACTAGTGTATTGAAAGAACCATTA
Organism: Nostoc sp. JL33; assembly: GCF_017114985.1. Classification (GTDB taxonomy): domain Bacteria; phylum Cyanobacteriota; class Cyanobacteriia; order Cyanobacteriales; family Nostocaceae; genus Nostoc. The sequence goes on from NZ_JABXKP010000007.1 coordinate 57,971, forward strand.
TTAGTGGCAGTGTCAATTATGTTGGCCATGTGTTTTACCTAAGTTCTGTGTAACCTGTTACAAATTTAAACTACTTGTTTAATAAAATCTATCTATCGGTAGACGTATGTCAAATCAAATCTTTTATTGATACGATAGAAAACTTTACATATTTTTATACAAATAAAAAATAATATGTGCATTGTCTTGGGCGGGTGAGTTACAAGCGCTCCTTTTTCTACACCAAAGTAGGGGCGATCGCTGTTCACTACTATGAATACAGCACTTTTTTACCAAAAAAGTTAGTTAAAAGTATTTTGTTGGTATAGCTTAAATATTTAGGAATACTAGAAAAATTAGAATAAAACCTCTACTCGGTAAGCTATTCAGCGCTTTTATAGTATTTAGATTTGCTTGTACTAGCTTTTTGTCAGGATTCTCTAACCAAAATTGTTGGTAATGAGCCTATTTAACTGATATTATTTCATCACTAAATACATTTCACTCGCTGTTTGTGTAGTTCTACTTGGAAATAATAAATGGTTCATCACACTAATACTTTTAGCGATTGTGATTGGCCGTTTATTTCCAGAATACTCAAACTCTCATTTCTCCATGTCCTCTGCCATCTCTGTGGTTGGTTTTTCCGTTGCCTGTGCGTAAGTCAGGTATATCAACAATGAGACTTTTAGGTAATATTTTCCTCGAACTATAACTTTTATGAACAGAAGAAGACTTATTGTTTGGATTGCTACGGCAATTACCAGCATGATGTTGGTAATTGGCTTACAGTTTGTCAATTTTTCACCAGCAAGTTCCGCAACCACACTTAACGTGTATGCGGCTGTCAGCTTAACAAATGCGCTGAATGCCATTAAGACTCAGTACCAAAATGCTAACCCAGGTGTCAACGTTGTTTATACATTTGGTGCTTCTGGTACCTTGCTCAAGCAAATACAAGCAGGAGCACCAGCAGATATTTTCATTTCTGCTGCCAACGACCAAATAAATGTTTTGCAGAATTCAACTCCAAGTAAATTGGTTCCAGGTAGTCGTAAAAACGTCGTCAAAAACAGTCTAGTTTTGATTGTTCCTACGACATTTCCGATTAGTGCTGGTAGTGCAGGTCTCACTAGCTTCAATGGGTTGACCAACGCCAACATTACTGGCATTGCTATAGGTGACTATACAGGTACTCCTCCAGTTGTGCCAGCCGGAAATTATGCCAAACAAGTTCTGACTAAGCGAGGTATTTTCACTACTCTTAGTCCTAAATTATACCTTGCTAGCAATGTGCGTAACGTTTTAACTGCTGTTGAAAATAAAACTCTTGTAGTTGCAGGTGTAACTAAAACTATCAGCGCAGGTGCCGTTTACAAAACCGATGCTGCCATTTCTAAGAAGGTAAGAGTCGTAGACAGTGCGAAAGTAGCAGAGAGTGATACGATTATCTATCCACTGGGTATACTCACCAGAACTAAAGTTTTATCGACGGCACAGAGTTTTTCTAACTACTTAAGTGGTAGTACTGCCAAGAATATCTTCAAAAATAATTATGGCTTTGTCCTGCCTTAATGACTGCAAACTAAATCAATTAAGTACTCGTTGTCGTGAATTTTGAACTATTTGGAGTAATGTCTCGTGAAGTTCACTAAAAAACTCTCAATTATTGTTTGTAGTCTGAGCACTGCCTTGCTTCATACTGCTGTGATTACCAATACTTATAAGTCAGTAGCACAAGCGGAAGGAAAAGAGCTAATTTATAACGGGGGATTTGAAATCGACCCTCTGGCAGATCCTAATAATCCTAACGGTGTAAATCCTAATGTTACTGGATGGCTTAAATCTGGCGCTCTAGGTACTACAATTAGCAACTTTCCTCACACTGGTAACCAAGGTTTATCGCTTGGTGCATTTTCAGGCATTAGCTACATATCGCAGACTATCCCTACAGTTGTTGGTCGACACTACCAACTTACTTACTATTTTGCATCCATAGAGGAGCCACCTGACCTTGAGAATAAATTTCAGGTTTTTATAGATGGAAAAAAGGTTTCTGTTAAAAAAGATACTCCTTTCCAACCTTATAGGCAATACACCTTAGATTTTAAAGCAAAAGCAAGATCCACAGAGATAAAGTTTGGTTCCCTAGCAAAGTATGCGTTTTTATATTTGGATGATGTGAGTGTCAAAGCTACACCTTAACAATCAAGGAGAAAACAACGGGGATAAATAAACCACAGATGACAAGCTAACCTTATTGTCTTAGAAGCCCAAGCAATGTCTGGCTCCATAGTGTCGAGAATGCCACTGAAATTCTTCTGATTAAAAAACTCCATTATGGGTTTATAGAGAGGTTGCCTTAAGTGTATGAATCATTATCCATATCAATAGCTAACTCTCAGAAACCAGAATAAAATGCTCAGTTTGATTGACACTACTTAGAGCCAGCATGGATATAACTATCAACTTGTTTTAATTGTCGGAATTTAGAATTATTTGGAGTCAAGTTTCATGAAGTTAACTAAAAAACTCTCAATTATTGCTTTTAGTGTTACTACTACCTTAATTAGCACTGCTGTGATTACCAATACTTATAATGCAGCCGCACAAGCGGCAGAACTTGTTAAAAATGGAAGCTTTGAACTCGATCCGCTCGTAGATCCTAATAATCCCAATGTTACAAATCCTAATATTACAGACTGGACTAAATCTGGTAATCCGATGGATATATCAGGGATAAGAATAAGCAATTTTCCTCAGCATGGTAGTGGTAATCAGGGCTTATCACTTAGTGGATTTATAGACCTCAGCTACATATCACAGACGCTTTCTACACAACCTGGTCAGAAATACGAACTTAGTTACCATTTAGCATCTATAGATGAGGCACCTGACCTTGATAATCAATTTCAGACATTTGTAAGTGGAAATAAGATTTTTGATCAAAAAGACATTTCTTTTCAACCATACACGCAATATAAGTTCAATTTCACGGCAGACGCATCATCCACAGAATTAAAGTTTGGGAATTGGGATAAATATGGATTCTTATACTTGGATAATGTGAGTGTAAAACCTGTGCCTGAGCCATCGACTATTGGAGGAATAATAGTTACTGGTGGGTTGTTGGGAATATGGCTGAAGAAAAAGAAAGCAATTAGTTAGAAAAAATAACCCTTTTTTGTCACTCTCGGAAAACAATAGAGTGTAGACGCGCACTGGCTTGTCGTTAGACATCGCCATACAATTCTCAATGGAAAAGGTGTCAAGGCGTAGCCCATCGTAGACATCGCCTTACCCTTTTTATAGCTAAATAAAGTTCAAATTTGATAATCCAATGCAGCTAAAATTCTGCCACAATGCTGATTTGCAGGTACAGCTTCCAGCATCTTTTTCGGTTGGGGTAAGTTGAGGTTCTTCATTAGTTCGATGAACTGATTGCGGCTGCGTCCAGCAAAACGAGGATTCCAGCACTTTTCTTCGCCAATCGTGGATACTGTCTGTCCTTGGTAGTCGTGGCCGGGATATACCAAGGTGTCATCTGGTAATGTGAATAGCTTTTGAGTAACGGCATCATACAGTGAGCCAGCGTCACCGCTTTGGAAGTCGGTACGACCACAACCCCGGATGAACAGGGCATCTCCAGTTAATAGATGAGTGTCATTGACTAAGTATGCCATGTGGCTGTCAGTGTGACCAGGGGTAGCGATCGCTCGAATCTGCACGTTCCCTAATTCCAACATATTTCCATCGGCAATGTAGTGGTCTGCACAGGTAGCGGCTGCATTCTCAGGCAAAATCCCCAAACAACCCGTCAGTGACCTGAGTCTGTCTGTTCCAGTAATGTGGTCAGCATGAATGTGAGTTTCTACACAGTAGCGCAGGGTCAGCCCCAATTGTCGCAATATCTGAAGATCACGTTCGACCTGCTCCAACACAGGATCAACTAGGATAGCTGTTTTGGTTTCTGGGTCAGCAATTAGGTAAGTATAAGTACTAGATTCTTTATCGAATAGTTGACGAAATAACATACCAGGTTTCCTCAACCCGAAAGTAGTAGCATCGGGTTTTGGATTCAGAGATTTCAGTAACTCCTGTGCCAAATTTGCTGCCTGAACGCGAATTTCGGGAACAGCAGTGGTTTCCCAAAGATTGCCTTTGCGCGGTGTCCCCAAGGTGTACAGCATTTGAGATGTATTTCCATCTGCATCGATCACCGCACCATTTGGAGCAGTGTCGATTCCCATTGACAATGTGTTGGGACGGATCAGCCGTTGTTCTTGGATGCTAGCCACCAATGGGTGCTGCAATCTGCGGTAATCACAATTTGCACCAGTGCAGTTGATAATCCGCTTCACCTGCAAAACGATATTTTTGTGCGTCCCCCGTTCGCAGATGCTCACATTCACTCCATTCTCTAACTCCTGACAACTTTGAATCCGACCTGCGTAATGCTTGAGTTGACCAGACTCGATTGCAGCATCCAGTACTTCGGCAATTCCTTCAGCAATCCGATGACGGTGAACTTCCCAATAAGCTTTGACATGGCGGAGAAATCGCTTCTGTTCCCGCAATGGCATTGCTTGCCAAAGTTCTGGAATAATTGGGCGGATGGCATCGATTACCGCCCGCCAATCTTGAGCGTGTCCTTGGGTAAGGGCTTGGCGCAGTTCTTGACGTACCACATGCAGCAGTCCTCGCGCCGTTTTTGGCGCAGTTTCTAGATTAATAAATGCCGGATAAGCTGCTGTTGATTTGTGCTTAAAGGGCATCAATCCGTGCCGCGAGACGGTATGAATTTGTCCCTGGAACCCTTGTTGATGTAGGGAAACAACCGCATCTACCATTGTTAACCCAGTACCCACCAGCAGAATAGCATCCTCTGGATTTAAGTCGGTAATCGCATCCGCAGACCAAGCATCTTTGACATAGCGGTTGTCTAAAACGGCAAGCGGTGCAGGCGTAATTGCCGGGAAATTGCCCAACGCTAACACCGCTTTTTGCACATGCAAACATTGGCCACTGCTCAGATAGACTATTGTATTGGTCGGTTTTGTTTCAATGGCGATCGCTTCATCCACAATCTTCTCTAGCTGCACATTAGCCGGTGCATTTACCTGTGCTGCTTTTAAAGTCGCCTGCACATAGTCCCCATAAACCCGACGCGGAACGAAGGTAGATGGAGTTACCTGTTGGTGCCCATTTTTGTGCAGCCAGTTGAGGAAGTGATTTGGCTCATCAGCAAATGCGCTCATCTTACCCGCAGGCACATTCAGCAAGTGACAGTCAACTGGTGTCCCGTAAGCAACTCCTCTACCCACTTCAGAATTACGTTCAATCAACTTGATGGACAATGGCATAGTTGCGTTGCGTAAAAGATTGGCTGCAACCAGAGAACCGCTAAAGCCACCACCAATGATAGCGATCGCAACTGGAGGGACGGTTAGGTTAAGAATATTGTTGTTCATAGGACGTGTGAGTTGCACTTGCTGCTTTCTACCTATCAATCTACGGCCGATAAATTGAAATTTACGCTTATTGGAAGTTGTTAGGCGGAATGAATTAGCTCAAAAACCACATAGGCACAAGAATAAGTGGGAATTGCACTTGAGTATCCAATTCCCCAAATCGAGAGAGTGGCGATCGTCAGATTACACAAACTAAAATCTATATGAGACAACGTTTTGGAACTACTTCTCTAAAATTGATGTGTCTATTGCATCCAAATACGATGCAAATACCGGGGTTTTTAATTAACATCAAAAAACCCTTCAAAAGCGATAATTTTACCTTGACAATTGTCAACATTTTCTGACACTACTAGCATTCAAGTTTCAGATAATGTTTGGCTTAATATCTTAAGAGCGATCGCTGTTAGGGCATTGTCATATAGCGCTTCCCAGGTGCAGGAAGTAGATCATATCAAAACCTTACCACGCCAGTTGCTACAACTCTTGGAACCCCGCAACACACTGGCTCCCCAACCCCTCTCCTTACCAAGGAGAGGGGAGATAAAGCACAGCTTTATTGGGGTGAGGTTAAGCTGTACCTGATTCTTATTAGGAAAAGCAATATAGAGGTATTGAGAAATACAGTAGCCCTAAATCGATTATGAGAAAATAATAAGCTTGTGAATGTGACTAAGTATTTAGTGCAAAATGTGGAGGCATTTGCTAACTGAATTGGACGAAGCCTATCGAAAACTTCGTAAAATCAAAAGCGTATTTACACACAAAATTATCAGGTAATTAAAATGACTTACGATTCCGAAGATGTGCAACAAATCCTTCAAATAGCACTCACTCGTAAACAGGAAACTGAATTTTCACGAGAAGAGCTTGTAGAAATGGCATCTGACTTAGGTATTTCTTCTAATATTTTGGAAACAACTGAACAAAAGTGGTTAGCTCAACAAGAAGAGGAAGGTTCGAGACGCACATTTAATACTTTCCGACGTAGAGCGTTTTGGGCACACTTTGTTTCCTTCTTAGCGGTGAATTTATTCCTCATTCTCTTGAATTTAATCACTAGTCCTAGTTATTTTTGGGCTATCTTCCCAGTTTTAGGATGGGGGTTAGGACTATTTTTTCATTGGTGGAGTGTTTATCAGAGTAAAACAGAGGATTACGAGATAGCCCTTCAGAAATGGCGTGCAGAAATTTAACTTCTCCCTACTTTGAAAAATGGAGACACCAACGCACAGCTATGCAGCCCTACGAGTTGCGAGTAATCTTTCACCTACAAATGGCGAAATTTCCGTACTTGATACTCTGCTGACTCCAGTATCGGATAGGATTCTCCCAGTAGTTGGATGAATTTGTCTTCGATAGTCTGCAAATCGGCTTGGAGTAAGACTTTCCACTGCTCCAGCGTTGCCCAATGAAATAACTTCTCTGTGGTCATTGGGGCTGATCCAAACCTCTTTACCGAGAAATCCAGGATATTCAGCCAGCGCTGTTGTCCAAATTTGTGCATCCTTCTGGATAAAATCTTCCCATAGATTCGGGGCACTTTAAACTTGAGGAGTTCTATAACCACGCCCTTTGAACCTTGTGCTTGCTAATTTGCCAAAATAGAGATGTAGGCTAGAATAACTACGCTTTTAGCATAGCTTGATTGCCTACACTCAGGAGCAAGGGTCGGCTGGTTTGAAATAAATAAGAGGAAGGAAGTATGGACAGCAATAACTGGTTGCAACAGTTAATGATGGTGGGTCTTGGCACAACGTCTTTAGTAGGTGAAAAACTGCGCCAAGTTAGTGATGATTTAGTTAAAGACGGTAAGCTCAATCCTGAGCAAGCCAAGGCGGTAATAGATGATATTGCCCAGCAGTTAAAGTCGGAACAGGGAAACTTCGATGTCCAAATGCAACGGCAAATGCGGAATATGATGCAGGATTTGGGGGTAGCTCGTCAGTCGGAAGTGGACGAGCTGCGCGGTAGAATTGACCGTTTAGAGCGTCAACTGCGCGATTTGGAAAATAAGCTTTGGCGTTAAGATGTCCTTTCTGATTTAAACTAATTGTGTCCTGTTGGTAATGTTTTTGCCAGGATACCTAAGTAAGGAGAACTGATTTTGAAACCAATTTTCCTCAGCGTGGCGTTCATGCTGGTGTGTTTTGTGCTTTTGGTTGTGGGGCAAGTAGGCAGTAAACAGAATACTGCCATTGCTGCTGAGTTAACCCAAACGTCGCCAGCGCCCACAACTTTAACTGAAAATAATACTCTAATTGCGAGCAATACTATGTCTGATGATGCTAATGCCGTAACTACCCCCTCTGGATTAAAGTATGTCGAGTTAAAAGAGGGGACTGGGGCGACTCCTCAATCTGGACAAACGGTTGAAGTTCACTATGTCGGCACTCTAGAAGATGGTACTAAGTTTGATAGTTCACGCGATCGCGGCCAACCCTTCAGCTTTAAAATTGGCCTTGGACAGGTAATCAAAGGTTGGGACGAAGGACTTAGCACCATGAAAGTAGGCGGTCGTCGTCAGTTAATCATCCCCCCAGAGTTAGGTTATGGCTCTCGTGGTGCTGGTGGTGTGATTCCGCCTAACGCCATCCTGCATTTTGATGTGGAATTGCTGGGAGTTAAATAGGGACTAGGGACTAGGGATTGGGTACTGGGGACTAGGGGGAATTATTAAAATAAGTTTCTATTCTCTCTTTTCTAAATGCCCAATGCCCTATCAGATAAATTAGGTATTTCAGAGTACAGATGGGACAGAAGTACAGCTAGAAAACATAAGAAAAAGTATCTGTAACTTTGATCGGACTGCCGCAACTATATCAACAACCTAAATGTCAGACTAATACGCCCGAATGTTTCTGGTTGCTTGAGAATTCCATGCTTCCAGTATTGCTGCGTCTTCTGAGGCATAAAAAGTAGAGAACCACTTTTGAGTAAGTAACTATGTTCAATGTTTTTGTCTTGTTTATTTTGAAATGTAATTATTCTTTCAGCCCCTAACGAAATAATAGAGATACCAGTATCATCCATGAGTTCATCAATTGAGTCGGAGTGAAATCCCATTGTTGAGTTACCATTTGTGTAATAATTTACTAAACAGTTGTTTGGTCGAAACCCAAAGTGTTTTTCAAGCCGATCGATAATAGGAAGTAACTCATTCAGCATCGGGCATGAGTTGTAATAAATGTTTGAGTAGTTATATGGTGAACCAAAACTAGCTGTTTTTCGTGCCCGTATACGCTCATCCCAGTTAATTATGGATATAAGACTATCAAATAGAGAATGACTATTCGGCAAAAATATATCATTAATGAGTAAATCAGGCTCATTCATTGCTCAAATAATTATTTGATATCGCTAAATTTTTAAATTTTGAAACTTTGTAAACTGTGGATTGAATAAAAGTTTTGCAGTACCTGTAGGGCCGTTGCGATGTTTAGCTATAATCACTTCTGCAATGCCGCGATCGGGAGTATCGGGAGAGTAATATTCATCGCGGTACAACATTATTACTAAATCCGCGTCTTGTTCAATAGAATTGTGAACAACAATATTATTAGCAACAAAGTTATTTAAACGAGGAACGGTGAGGTCAAATACTTCTTCTTCTTTACTAGGTTCAGTTGAAACTATTTCATCCCAATAAATATCGCAATTTGGACTTGCTTGCAGTTTATTTGATTGAACAACTGTGTCTTCTTTTAGAGATTCTTCTCGACTTAAATTTGCTTTATAAACCGTAGAGTCACAATAGGATGTTGCAAGGGCATAAGTCATGGTTTGTTCACCAGAACTAGGCAGATGTCTAGGTAAGCACAGATGTTCCTTCGGACTTAACTCATCTAGTCTGCACCAACCATTAATTGTTAAAAATTTGTGATTACTTGTGGCACGAATTTTTCGGCCCAATCGAGTTGTTATAGTAAACAGAGGCTTTACACCAGTGGAAAAAGCATTGCTAACAATTGCCTTTTCTAACTGCATTGTAGCTTCGTTCAACGCCCAAACTGCAAAACCAGATTTACCTGCTAATTCCCTAATTGGTACTTGCAGTCCTGAGTTCGCTAATGTCACCAAACTGTCGCCTGCTAAACAACCAGACTCTCTCAAATCAGATAACATCGGACGCTTATTGGTACGTGCTTCCACCCCTCGACTTAACTGAGATAAAGCAATAACTGGTACAGATAATTCCCGCGCTAAACCTTTGAGTTGACGCGTAATTTTTGATAATTCTTGAACTCGATTATCGCCTGCTCCTTCCATCAATTGCAAGTAATCTATTACAATTAATCCTAATTCAGTTCCCTGTTCTGCTTGCAGTCTTCTTGCCTGACTACGAATTTGTGTAACTGTAATATTCGGCGTGTCGTCAATATAAATCGGCATCTCAGAAAGGATACCAATAGCACGGCTTAAAGGTTCCCACTGTGTTTGGCTGAGTCTTCCAGTTCGCAGATAACTACTTTCAATTTGCGCTTCGCTAGCTAATAGCCGTTGGGTCAGTTGCTCTTTTGACATTTCCAAGCTGAAAACAGCAACTGGTAATTTAAAAGAAGCGGCAATATTATGAGCAATATTTAAACAAAAGGCCGTTTTTCCCATTGATGGCCGACCAGCGACAATAATCAAATCAGAACGTTGAAAGCCGCTAGTCATAGCATCTAAATCGTAAAATCCGCAGGGAATACCAGGTAAGGCGATGCCTTGATTTCGATCCTCAATATCCTGAAAATTATTAATTAGAGTATCAGAAATGTGAACTAAACCCGATTGGGGACGTTCTTGAGTAACTCCGAATACTTTTTGTTCTGCCTGATCTAAAACCTGTGGTAATTCGGTTTCTGTCTCGTAACCAAGATGTACAATTTCATTGCCAGCTTTAATTAAGCGCCGCCGCAGGTATTTGTCCATCACCAACCCTGCTAAACCGTCAATGTTGACGGCTGATACTGTGCGGTCTACCAGAGTTGCTAATTTATTTCTACCACCTATGCGGGATAGCATTTCATGGTCAGTCAGCCAACTTGTGACTGAGAGCAAATCTGTGGGTTTACCTTGGGCGTGGAGCCTGACAGCTGCTTGATAAATATCTTTGTGAGCGCTAATGTAAAAAGCTTCGGGAAGGAGGCGATCGCTAACTCGACTAATCGCTTCTGGATCTAGCAAAATACCCCCCAAAATCGCTTCTTCCGCCTCAATATTTTGTGGTGGGAGGCGATTGCTACCATCGCCTTGAAAACTCAATTCTTCAGCCATAAACGATTTTAGTTTTGAGATTTTGCTAGAGACGCGATTAATCGCGTCTGTACAAGAGTTTGGAGTTTTTATTTACTCCTATCCCTGCTTCCTATGCTCCCCCTGCTGTCTTTTAGCTAGCGACTACTTGAATATCGACTTGCGCCGCTACTTCAGAATGCAGCTTAATTTCGGCTTTATAAGCACCAAGGTGGTTAATATCGGGGATGGTAATGCCACGCCGATCGATTTCTTGACCGGTAGCTGCCTTAATTGCATCTACAACATCTTGGGTGGTGATAGTACCGAAAATTGCTTCGTTTTCACCAACTTGCTTGGCAATTGTCAAGCTGCCAACTTTTTCTAAAGATTCTTTTTGCTCAAGAGCTTGTTGTCTGAGTTCTAATTGCCGTTGACGCTCTTGCTCACGACGGCGTTCTACTTGCTTGAGAATACCAGGAGTGGCATTGGTTGCCAATTTCTGGGGAATCAGATAATTACGAGCGTAGCCAGGAGCTACTTCCACTAAGTCGCCAGATTTTCCCAGCTTGCTGATATCCTGATTTAAAACTAACTGCACGCGTTTCGCCATCGTTTTTCGTTTTTCCTGTAAAATATGATTAATTTGGGTTTGGGCAGCATAGCTCACCAAAACAGTGCTGAGTGGTGAGTGCTGTTAGCGGATAGCTAGGGTTTAGCCCCTACTGAGTAAAGAGTCCTGAATAACGAGTGTTTCTTCAGAACTTAGAACTCCTGAAATGAGTGTATTGCCCCAAGTAGCTTTGCCCATAGCCTAAAGCTTACAGATCCTAGCGAAAGGAAGGGTGCGATCGCAACTATTAGCGCTAGAAAATTCCAGGAATGGGGGAGTGGGGAGAAATCAATTCAAAATTCAAAAACTCCTACCTCCTCTTTTCCTATGCCCAATGCTAAAAGTTATTTCTCATTTCCCGTATCCGCGCAAAGGTTTGCACTGCATCGCTACTCTTAAGAGTTAATTGTAATGATGGCTGATCCCAACGTAAAAAGGGATTGATTCGCTTCTCCACTCCCAGCAGTGAGGGTATGGTAGCTTCTCCTCGACTACGGTAAGCCTTCACTTCATTGAAGCGCCTTTGTAAGTCGGCGTTGTCGCCATCCACAGTTAAAGCAAATTGCAGATTTTTTAAGGTGTATTCGTGGGCGCACCAAACGCGTGTATCATCGGGTAGCGATCGCAGTTTGCTTAAAGAATCTACCATCTGGGTCGGTGTTCCTTCAAACAAGCGACCACAACCGCCAGAAAATAAGGTATCGCCGCAAAATAAATCGCCTGTCTCACCAGCTTTTTCGGGGGGGAAGTAGTAAACGATGTGAGCGCGGGTATGGCCAGGAACGAAGAAAACTTCAGCTATCCGGTCTGCAAACTGGACGCGATCGCCTTCTTGCAAAAACACTTGCTGTCCCGGAATTCTACCACGATCCTCGGCACCTCCGTAAACTATCAGTTGCGGGAATTCTCCTATTAACTGCTTATTACCACCCACATGATCGTTATGGTGGTGCGTGTTGAAAATTGCTACCAACTCAGCTTTTAATTCTGCCAGTTTCTCTAATACTGGTTGAGACTCCGCTGGATCGACAACAGCAGCGATACCATGTTGTGTATCGTACAGTAAAAATATATAGTTGTCTGAGAGTGCCTCAAGACGGATTACCTGCATTACCTTTGCCTTTCTTATGAGTAGATATTTTGTATCAAAAAATATCATTTATATGTAAAATTTCGGTAGACGAACTAGCCAATATGGCGTTAGCTTTATTTAGGCTTTTATTGAAACTTGATATCTAGGGTTAACTAAAAATATACCCTTTCCCATAATTGCTCACAAATTAAAGGCTGATTCATCGTTGACCTGAAAAACTTCAAAAGTAAGAGATCGCCTATATTAAAACCATTTCCTAGTCTATCAATACCTTATTTATCGAATAATAACAATGAGAAAGTTTTGTCAATAAAAATCAACTAAGATTTTTAGCGCCGAATATCCCACATCTGATCGAAATTTCATCCAGCACTATATTAACGTCACAAATCCTCTATGTACAAAGAATTTCGGCAACAGGTAATTTCAGCAATCCGGGATGCTGTGAACAACGTCCGATATCCCAAGCGCATCCTTGTTTTGCGACAGGCAGATCACCAGTCTACATACAATGACTACTTTCTTTATTGGGTCAGTAAAAATGTACCTGAGGCACTACATCTGTTTGAACTCCATTATCTCCCTTGTGAGATAAATGACTGGGATCGCTATGCACTATTGATACCTTGGCTACAAGATCCCCTCAAAGAAAGATTTCCGCATATTTATCAATATGCCCAGCTAATAGAAGCAGAATGTAAAAAACGCAACATTCCCATTGTTAATCCCATTGATAACCTCTCAAATTCAATTAAATCACTGGCAGCACAGCGCATTGGTAACGTAGAGGGCATTCGCACCGCCAAAACAGTGCCGATTACTGATTTAGAAGCTTTCAAAAAGACACAAGGAGGATTGTCAACTCCCTTCTTTATTCGTGAAGACTGGGTGCATGGCTGCCAAATCTTTTTCGTCCAAAATCTTGATGAGTTGGAAAACATCCCTTTTGAAAAGATGCTTGCCCCCATTGCAGTAGAATTTTTGGATGTTAGGGGAGAAGATGGTCTGTATCGTAAGTATCGCTACTTCGCTATGGGAGATGAAGGTGTCCCTGGCCCTTTAATGGTTTCCAAATCTTGGGAAGTACGCGACAACGATAATCGCGTAATTAATGAATCAATAATAGCAGAGGATATTGCTTATTTCAGTGGAGAAGACCCGAATCATCATCTTTTGCAGCAGGCACGCAAAGCATTAGGTTTTGATTTTATGGCTTTTGATTACAGCTATGACGAACAGAAAAACCTCATTGTCTGGGAACCAAATCCTTTCCCAGTCATCTGGGGTTCACATGACAGTGAACCTGAGAAAAAGTATGCATTGCCATCAAGAGACCGTATCTATACAGCACTTCTCAAATATTACTTGCAGCGTGCCAATATCTCAATCAAAATACCAACTTAGTTGATTTGCTAATACTTAATTTTCTCCGGCGTGAATTCTAAACTATACCTTTTCACCAAGAAGAATGTTTAATCAATGACTCCCCTTGTTTCAATCGTTGTTACCTGTTTTAATCAAGCTAGCTACCTAGAGCGCTCAGTTAAAAGCGTACTATCACAAACATTTACTGACCTTGAATGTATTATGGTAGATGATGGCTCTACTGATAATACACAAGAAGTTGCTCAACAATTGATCAGTCTAGATTCAAGAGTCAGCTACTTCTATAAAGAAAATGGCGGAGTATCCTCAAGTCGGAATTTTGGGTTTAAAAAGGCACAAGGGAAGTGGATTCAGTTTCTAGATGGAGATGATTGGATTCACGAAGATAAAATTAAATTTCAATTAGATCATTTAAGTGCCTTGGATGTTCAAGAAAATACTGTTTTTTATACAGATTATGAACGGGTATTTATAGACAAAGAACAGCAAATTATCAACAGAGAGGAAAATATAGTTGGTTCTTTATCACCAGAGCAATTAATTGAGCGATTACTCATCCCTGATTTTCTAGCTGATTCTCCATTTCCCTTACTTCAGCAATGTCTATTGATGAGTAAAGATGTGCAGGAGAAAAAAATATTTGATGAGCGCCTAAAAGCTCTGCAAGATAGAGATTTTACAATAGACCTTTTAATTGCCAATGTTAATTTTGTCTACACACCGATGATCGGAGCATATTATACGAAACATCAGTCTAATAGAACTAATAACTGGTCTTATATGAAAGCTTATTACATTTTGTTATACGAGACAGTGTGCAGTAAGCATGATGATTTAATCCCTTTATGCCAAGTAGGTATAGATTTTTTGCTTAAAGAAGCAATTAGAGAAAAAGAGGAAGATAATTTTGCTCGGCTAATTAAAATGTTTTCTCCTCCTTTGTACTTATTAAATAAAAAAATCAAGATTAATCATAGTTATTTACTCAAGCTAATTTATCAAACTCGGCTAATTATTCCCAGCTTTGTATTATATGAAAACTATCGAGGCCCGCGATCGCAAAAAATTATCTCGATTTTTTCCCAGATCATCAACTTGTTCAAAAAGCCCAAAAGCAGTTATATCAATACTGACTAAAGCAACTAATATATGAAAGGAAAAGTTTCGTTAGTTGTGAGTGACTTGTCTGGTGGAGGCTCAGTTAGAGCATTTTTACTAGCTCAAGTTCTAAAAAAAATCGGTTATGAAGTTGAGATTGTCGGATTTTTATTTGGGCAGGAATTATATGCTATTCCTCCAGTAGGGATACCAGTAGTTGCTATTGATGGTAGAAACTATCCTGAGTTTTTTACTTCAGCTAAAAAACTTTGGCAAAAACTAGATGGCGACATTATTTATGCAGTCAAACCTAAACCGACAAGTTTTGGTCTGTCTCTACTGCATAAATTAGCTAGTCGTCGTCCTTTGCTTTTAGATATGGATGACTGGGAACTTAGCTGGCATGGAGGTTTTGAATGGAAGTATCGCCCCAGTCTTAAGCAATTTGGCAGGGACATTTTAAAAAAAAATGGTGCATTGAGATTTCCAGATCATCCACTTTATCTCCAGTGGATGGAAAGTTTAGTATCTCGTGCTAATGGGATTACGATAGATACTCAGTTTCTTCAAGACCGCTTTGGGGGTGTTTATTTGCCTAATGGCAAAGATACCGCCATGTTTGACCCTGAGAAATATAACCCAGAGGTCAGCAGAGAGCGTTATGGTTTGACAAAGTATCGAGTTCTCATGTTTCCTGGTGCGCCAAGACCTCACAAGGGGGTTGAAGATGTCTTAATAGCGTTAGATCAGTTGAATCAGCAAGATTTAAAATTGGTAATTGTGGGAGGCAGCCCTTACGATGATTATGATCAGCAGTTGATTCAAAAATGGGGACGCTGGATTATCAAGTTGCCAAAATGTCCTGTAGAGGTTATGCCTGAGGTTGTAGCAGCTGCTCACGTTGTAGTTGTTCCTCAGCGAGATAGCGTAATTGCTCGTGCCCAATTTCCTCTGAAGTTAACAGATGGAATGGCAATGGGTAAACCTGTGTTATCCACACGAGTTGGAGATATTCCCGAAATTTTAGCAGAAACTGGTTATTTAGTTGATCCTAGTTCTCCCCAACAAATTGCTGCACAAATTCAACTAATATTTGCCGATGTAGAACAAGCAAAGGAGCGAGGTAGAAAGGCTAGAGAAAGATGTTTGGAAAAGTATAGCTTAGAAGCTATGGCATCTACCTTATCTGAGTTAATTTCCCGTTTGTGAGAATGGTGCATGGTTATAAATCTATGATTAATCTAGATTTAACTCAATTGAAAATATCGTAACAGGCATAGTATATCTATCATGTAAGAATAGCTCTGGATTGACAGAAGTTTTATGTATAACATTTTTTTCTTGCCGCGATCAAATTAGAAATTTATAATCTAAATCCCCAATGTCTAACAGCAAACTACTAGTAAAATTTGCTAAACCTTATCCAGCTAGGATATTTTTTACAATCTTATTCGGATTTTCTAGCGCTTTATTTAACGGTGTGGGTACGACACTGATTGTGCCAGTAATTCTTCAAATAGTCGGTCAACCTGTGGATTTAACAGGTGCTCCGCCAATTATTAAAGCTATTATCTCTCCCTTTGATCAGGTTCCCGAAAGTTACCGCCTAGTGGTGATGGCTGGCTCAATCATATTTACAATTGTTTTAAAAAATTTAGCTGGCTATGTCGGTACTTTGGTGTCGAGTTCTTTAACGCGAACCTTGACATCCGATATGCGAGAAGCCGGGTTGAAGTTATTACTAGATATTGACATAGATTATTACAGCAAAATGAAAGTTGGTGATCTAATCAACAGCCTTGGGGGAGAAATTAGTCGTGCTGCTAGTGCTATAGGCGGTGTCATCCGGTTAATCATCCTGGCAATTACGATTTTAGTTTTTGTGGCTTTGTTGCTGTCAATCTCCTGGCAGTTGACGATCGCCACTACAATGTTGCTAACTTTGGTGACGTTCGTAAACCAGTATGCAATTTACCGCTCAAGAGATTTCGGTGCCCAGCTTTCGGAGATGTCGAAAGCTTATTCCATCTCTGTGTTAGAAATGCTAAATGGAATTCGCCTAGTAAAGGCAACTGGAAATGAAGACAGAGAATATAAACGGATTCAAAAGCTAATTCGTGACCGAGAAAAAGCAGATTTTCAGTCGCAGGTGAATTCTGAGGCGATTACACCAGTTAGCGAGGTGACGGGCATTATCGCCTTAATAGCGATTGTCTTTTTGGGTCGCACCTTATTTGCCAACGAGCTTAGTTCTGTCTCAGCCGTTTTGATTACATATTTATTGTTGCTATTGCGACTGCTCCCGTTTATTTCTCAGTTAAATACTCTTCGGAGTAGCTTTGCTAATACTGCTTCTAGCGTGGATATTGTTGCTGATTTTTTACGACAAGATAATAAGCCGTTCATGAGTAGCGGGATGATTCCTTATGAGAAATTAACAGAGGGAGTACATTTTAAGCATCTGTGTTTTTCCTACCCTAATCATCAAAATATAGTACTTCAAGACGTAAATTTATATTTACCACGCGGTACTACTCTGGCTTTGGTGGGTAGTTCTGGTGCTGGTAAATCAACAATGGCAGACCTCTTACCGAGATTTTATGACCCCACATCTGGCTGTATTACCCTAGACGGAATAGATTTGCGAGATTTCGATTTGAAATCGGTGCGGAAGGCAATGGGAATTGTCAGTCAAGATACGTTTCTGTTTAATGATTCGGTGGGGAAGAATATTGCTTATGGACGACCAGAGGCTAGTGATGACGAAATTCTCACAGCCGCAAAGCGAGCAAACGCCTATGAGTTTATTAGCAAATTACCCCAGGGATTTGATACGCAGGTTGGCGATCGCGGCGTGATGTTATCTGGTGGACAAAGACAAAGATTAGCGATCGCCCGCGCACTACTCCAAAATCCCGAAATTTTGATTTTAGATGAAGCCACCAGCGCTTTAGATACCGTTTCCGAACGCTTAGTACAAGCTGCACTTGATGATTTGAGTCGCGATCGCACCACCCTAGTAATCGCTCACCGCCTTTCCACAGTCCAAAAAGCCGATCAAATCGCCGTCTTAGACCAAGGAAGTGTAGTAGAAATCGGCACCCATCAAGAACTTTTACAAAAAGGTAGTTACTACTCACGCCTCTACTCAATGCAATTTACTAATCAGCCGGAAATTTCCACCAAAACTAATCCCAGCTTTAACCGAGTTTCTCACGAACTGCGGACAAGGCTTAACTCAATGATTGGTTTCCTCGGACTATTAGTTGATGATCTGGTAGACAATTCCCAGGAGCGGCAAGAATTAATTGAGGAATCATACAATTCAGCCTTAAGAGTTCTCAACGCCATTGATGTCTTCGACGATGTGATTAACCTGAAAAGTAACTGGGAGATATCGTCAGATATAGATCAAAATCAAAATGGAAATAAGCAGTATCAAAACTTTAGTCATATCTCGGATGAGTTTCGGACACGTCTCTATCCCCTCCTTAGCTCTCTGCGCTTGCTAGCCGATAAATTAGAATCCGAACCCCAAAAACAAAATCGATTAATTGCAGAATCTTATGACTCTGCTATTTCCCTACTAGATATATTAAAGCTTCTCGAAAATAGAGTTTAATTTTAGTTATTGCAATTAACAAAAGTATTATTACCAAAATCTTGAAAAACCGATCATCCAAAATAATGATAAATTCTTTAAAAAAAAATCAATATATTTTTTACACCGGAGAGTTATCACTACAACCGGACACAGCACACGAAATTCATGATGTTCTTTGTGCCAACGCAGCAGCTAACTTAGGCTACTCCTCAGTTTTAATCTACCCAGATAAAAAAAATTCTTCTGTTAATCTCCTATCGTTAATTTATCCTTATCAACCCAAAAGACCCGGCAGAGAATTTATAGAATTTTACGATGTTCAAGAAAAGCTCAAAATTGCTCCATTACCAATGCCTTGGCCTATTGATAAAATAGGCGGCAAATTTACTAACTCCAGTACAGTAGTAACCAAATATTATTTACCGGTTCATATCCTACCGAATACGAAAGTTGTCCACACGCGGGATTGGAATTTTGTCAAAGCTGCAATCAAAAATAAAATTCCTACTATTTATGAACGTCACTACTTTCCAGACCAAAAATTTGAGCCAGAAATTGTCCACAGTCCCTATTTTAAAATAGCCATAACTCAGTCAGAACCGATCCGGCAAAGCTTAATAGAATATGGAATACCATCTGAAAAAGTCGTTTGGCTACATAACGGATTCAATCAATCATTTTCAGTCAGACAGCCCCAACTCGCCGAAACATGGCGTCAAGAATTGCTCATAAATGGACGTAAGCATTTAGTTGTCTATTCCGGCGCTTTGTATCCTTTCAAAGGGGTTGATCTGTTAATTGATTCTGCTAAAGAATTGCCAGAAATTCAGTTTGTGATCACAGGTGGTACAGAAGCACAAGTACAATCTTATCAACAACTAGCCAGAGATAAAAATGTAGAAAACCTGAAATTCTTAGGCTGGATACTTCCACGGGAACGATTAGTCAGCTTGTTTCAAGCAGCTGATATTTTAGTTCATCCTCACTGCGCGGGAAAATCAGCAGATTTCACGAATCCAGTTAAGTTTTTTCAGTACATGGCTGCTGGTACTCCTATAGTTGCGACTGAGATTCCACCTTTAATGGAATTCAAGACATCACCTTTAATTGCCAGTTGGTGTACACCAGATAACCCGCATAAACTTGCCCAATCTATTCAACATACTTTAGAAACCTATCCCAGAAAAATAGAGGGTTATGCAGCTAGTATAGATTTTGCCCAGCAATTTTCTTGGGAGAATAGAATTACTAAAATATTAAGCTACGTAGAAGAAGATCAGCGCCCACCAATTCTGGGGTAACGATACAAAAATTAACTGAAAACTAACTACGAATATATTCGATTTATGACTATCAAAACTGTTGGGATGATTAGCAGCTATTCAGGTCTTGCTAAAACCAGAGATTGGTTATGGCAACAAACCCCGCACCACTTTGGTGTTTGGGACAACATCCAAATGTTGAAAATAGCCGAAAAGCCAGACTTTCTGTTGCTATATCAATTTGATTTTCCCCAACCATCCCCACAACCATCCTGGTTAGATATTGTTCGTAAACGACAACAAAAACCAGAAATAAATATAGAATCTCTATTATGTGGTGTACCGAAAGAGCGGATTATTTATTTTCTCCGCGAACCGCCCTTAGATGAAATTGTAGAAATAAGTAAGCGGAATTATCAGGAAGCTCAAAAGTATTGTGGTCATGTTTCCGGCCCCGATGACTTTGCGCCCAATCCCGATTATATGCCTGCTATTTGGTATCATGCCAAATCATTTGAGGATTTAAATGAAATGCCAGTGCCGGAAAAAATTGCCCCATGCAGTTGGATAACTTCGGGAATTAGCCGGACAGCTAACCATCGCCAGCGCTTAGACTTTTTGAAATCATTGCAAGCCAGCGAGACTAAGTTCGATTTATATGGGCGTGACTTACCTGCATGGTCGCCAACAAAAGGAGAACTTGGTCATAAATGGCATGGAATGGCACCATACTACTACAATCTGGCAATTGAAAACTATGCAGAAAATAGTTGGTATGTAAGTGAAAAATTGTGGGATTCTTTGCTGGCATGGTGTCTGCCAATTTATTATGGTGGGCCTGCTGCTGATAAATTATTGCCACCCGGTAGTTTTTTGCGGTTGCCCAGTTTGGATGAAAAAGGCATTGCTTACATCCAAGAAGTGACAGCTACACCTGATGCTTGGTATGCTGCTAGAGATGCGATCGCAGAAGCACGTCAAATCATTTTACGCAAATTAAACCTGCTTAACTGGTTGTCAAACTTTGTTGCTCAACACTCATAAATTATGAATGGTATTTGTACCCTTGGCAATGATTATGTTTTCGATCAACTGGTGGCTTTGCTCAACAGTATTGATGTTATCTTGGGTTTAGAAACTCCTGTTTGTATCTATCCTTTCGATGATCAGACACAGCGAATTGCTGATGAAATAGCTAAACGCCCTAATGTATTTATTTACGATGATCAAGAATCAATCAATCGCTGGGATCAATTTATGCTCACAGCAGCGCCAGAAAGATTGAATCGCAGTAAATCCCGTCTTTATGGCGCTCACCGTCGTTTTTGCGCTTTTGATGGCCCATTCGATAAGTTTATCTATTTAGATGCAGACACTTTGGTGATGAACTCACTAGCGACAGTGTTTGAAAAGCTAGATAGTTATGATTTTGTTGTCTATGATTTCCAATTTAAAGACGTTAGTAAAATATATAATGTTAATTCTCCAAAATTACTAGAAGTTTTCGAGCAAAAACGCATTGATTCCGAAATATTTTGCTCAGGCTTTTATGGCGCAAAACAGGGAATATTTAACTCAGAACAAAGAGAACGGCTGATATCCCATTTACAAAATGGTGAGGCGGAAATTTTGTATAGTGGTGCTGGCGAACAACCACTGATTAACTACATGGTAATGAGGTCTAATCTTTCGATTTATAACTTTGCTCAACAACTGCCAGATAATGAAGCAACAGGATGTTCTGCCACATCTAAGCATTTCGAGGAACGAGAACATCTTCTTTATGACAAAGGTAATCGACTAACTTATCTTCATTACATTGGGGTTCCTCCTAATATCAATCAAGCAGTCTGTGCTGGAGAAAATATTGAGTTTCCCTATCGAGATTTATTTCTCTACTATCGTTATTTACACGAGCCAGAGAAGCGTCCAGTCTTTAAAAATCCTCCTAAGAGTTATAATGACGCTCCAGCACCGAATTTACTTACAAGAGCTTTGCGAAAATTTAAGTTAATTAACCAAGGATAATTTATGAGTCGGGGCATTTATATTGTTGCCAATGATCGTGTTATTGATAATGCGATCGCTTTACTCAATAGCATTCGTTACTATGACCCAGAAGTGACTGTTTATCTCATACCTTTTAATGAAAGTTATCACAAAGTAGCAGAACAGCTTGCTACGTTACACAACGTCCAAATCTTCCCAGATTTAGAACTTATTGATACTTTTACCAAACGCATCGGAGAAATTTTTGATCGAGATTTCCTCGCCTTACCCAACAAAATGCGTAAACTGGTGGCGTGGTTTGGCCCTTTAGATGAATTTATTTATATAGATACGGATATTGTCGTTTTTGAAAAAATCGCCGACAATTTAGACAAACTTTCAGAAGTAGATTTCTTCTGTTGTGATTACCATCATGCTAATGACAAGCTGCGAAATATCTTTTCCCCATTTGTGAAAGAGCAGCAAATTTTTTCTGAACTCCAACTTGAAGACGTTTTCAACAGTGGCTTTTGGGCTTCGAGAAAAGGAGTTATTACCGAACAACAAATGGATGAAGCTTTGCGCGAGTGTGCAGCGCATCGAGAATATTTTGATTTTTCTGAAGGAGTTACAGACCAACCAATATTAAATTATCTAGTGCTAAAATTAATTTCCAAACGTGGTAATCTTGTCAAAATTCCTGGGGGAGGGCCTGGTAGTTGGGCGGGTTCGCAAAATTTTCAACAGCAAGATTATGCCCTGTATGACCGAGGACAACGACTAAAATATCTCCACTGGGCTGGTACGCGGATGAAAACTGGTAGTCCCTATTGGCAATTGTGGGAACACTATCGCTATCTCCATGAGGGTAAATTCGCTTTCATTTCCAAATTGACTCGCCGTTTATTTCCCTTTGTTGCTGCCCGTACTTAATATTAGGAGTATCCCAATGAGCGATGGCATTTACATCTTAGCGAATGATGTTGTCTATGACCAATTAGTGGCGTTACTCAATAGTATAGAAGCTAATGCTGGTAGAGAAATTCCTGTTTGTGTAATTCCATATAATGATCAGTTAGACAAAGTAAAGGCAGAGATTGCATCTAGAGATAATGTTACTTTATTTGAAAATTATGATTCCATAGCCTACTGGGAGAACTTTGGCTCTCGTATCTGGAAAGCTCACCCAAGAGCGTTAAAATTGTGGCAAGAATATGGTTTGCCAGATAATTATCGCATAGAAAGGCATCGAAAACTTTGCTGTCTAGATGGCCCATTTGACAAGTTTATCTTCTTTGACGGAGATACGCTGTTGATGAAATCACTCGATGATGTTTATCAGAAGTTGGATGAATCTGATTGGATTACGAATGACTTTCAATATAAATCCGATTTGAATTATATTTTCAACTGGCCAGAAGATAAGCTAAAAAAGATTTTTCCGATAGAAAATATCAGCACTCACGTTTTTTGTTCTGGTTGGTTTGCTTCTAAAAAGGGAGTTTTTGACGATGCTAATTTAGCCAATCTACTAGAAAACTTAGAAGCAGGTGAAGCTGATGCACTGGCATGGGCAGATTCCGATCAAACAGTTCTCAACTATTTAGTTTTACGTAGTGGAGTTTCTTACTACAATTACGCTCATCACGATACAGCGACTGGTTGCCATTGGGCTTCTAAATTTGATGTTGTAGATAATATCCTTTACGACCAAGGACGGCGGCTGACATATCTGCACTATATGAGTATAAGTTCATCAAACTTTACTCAACTTTGCGCTGCTGAAGATGTTAAGATTCCATATCGAGATGTGTTTTTGCATTATAGGTATTTAAAGTCGCCAGAACAAAGACCCAAAAGCTTTAAGCGCCAGAATCCGCTAATGCGTCTGCAAAAGACTACTACAAGTTTTTTAAATCAAAAAGTCAACAATATTAAGCTTAACTATCGTAATTTCAAGGATCGAATTACTAAATAATTAAGCAAAATTAAACTTAAAATAATTACTGATTAAGTTTTGTAACGGGGGTTTGTATGTTGGTGAGGCGTCCTACTATCTAAGAAAAAGAATCTAAATCTAAAGATTGCATTCCTTCGCGTTCTATAAATGTCATCATACTTCCCAGTTGCAACCAAACTAATAAACAAGTAAACAGACTAATTGGTAGACCGACTCCTAAAGCTAAAGAGGATGGGAAGCCAAATATCTCTAAGCCTGAAGACAGAAATAGACAAGTACCGCCAGTTATGCCGATAAATGGTACAAGTAATTGTTTAAGTGAGGAGCGCGGCTTAGTATTTTCTGTGCGCTCGCTTGGCCATTTCTGCACAATTACTTTCAAAGTGCCAGATAATGCCAAACCAGATGTTAATGCTGTTAGAAAGCCAACAAGTAATAGGAAATAAGGCGGTTGCAGAGGAAAATAGTACATAAAAACTCCTAATTGATATTAAAGATTTTTTATTTTTTATTTGTTGATTGGTTGCCAGCAAAAGACCCCAGGAATGTAGCTTTTGGAAGGATAGCAGCTGCGCCCTCTCTGGATAACTCTGTTAAAATGCCGATCGCTACATTTAATAAACGATCCGGTTTTAAGTCATCTTTAACCAGGTTCCACAGGCGTTGGACATCTTCAGTATGGAGGCGGTCATCTTCGGTGAGAGCAAGCACCATCTGCCGCCGCAGAAACTTGCCTTCTTCCGACATTAAATATTGGAACCCCATCTGGGCTGTGGGCAATACATCAAAGTTGCTATCGGTACGAGCGATCGCAATCAAATTCTCTAACCGTTGCCACTGAAATTTACCATCTTTGAACAACACATTCAATAATCGCCGCCGTAATTCCGGCGATTCCCCGGTTAGCAGCCGCCGTGCTATATAGGGATAACCCACTTCAACAATTTTGAAATTCGGGTTGAGGCTAAGGGCAATACCTTCCTGAGTCACCAGGGAACGAATAATCAAAGCAAACTTCGCCGGGACTCGGAAAGGATATTCATACATCAGTTCCGAGAATTCATCGGTAATAGTTTTGAAGTTAAAATCCTTGACATTTTTGCCAATAGCATTCCCTAGCACTGCCTCTAATGCTGGCACTATCGGGCAAATATTCGTGTCTGGAGTCAGAAATCCCAATTTTACAAAATCTTCGGCTAAGTCGGTATAGTCTTTATTCACCAAATGCACTAGCGCATCCACCAGCGCTTCTTTGGTAGTTTCCTCCAACTGATCCATCATGCCGAAGTCGATGTAAGCCATACGTCCATCAGGCATCGCAAACAAATTACCGGGATGGGGGTCAGCATGGAAGAAGCCGTATTGTAACAGCTGTTGCAATCCTGAGGTGACACCAATTTGGATGATCCCTTCTGGGTCTAAACCTGCTTCGCGGATGCGTTTAGTGTCTGTCAGCTTGAAGCCATCAATCCATTCCAGGGTTAAAACGTGGGTATTGGTGTAACGCCAGTAAATGCCTGGAACTTTTACTTGCGGGTCGTTGCGGAAGTTGATAGCAAATTTTTCGGCGTTGCGGCCTTCATTAATATAGTCAATTTCCTCAAATAGCTTTGTGCCAAACTCGTCCACAATCAAAGTTAGGTTGTGACCGAGATTTAAAGGCAACCAAGGAGCTAGCCAACCTGCTCCCCAACGCATCAGATATAGGTCGCGTGTGATTACCGGGTGTAAGTTGGGGCGTTGCACTTTTACTGCGACTTCTTCACCACTGACTAGACGACCACGGTATACTTGACCCAAGCTAGCAGCAGCTACGGGGTTAGGTGACAGTTCGCTAAAACTTTCGTGAATAGGGCGGTCTAGTTCAGTTTCGATAATCTGGTAAGCGATCGCATTATCGAAAGGTGGTAACTGGTCTTGTAACTTTATCAGTTCTTCTAAAAAATCTTTGCGTATCAGGTCTGGTCTGGTGGAAAGGGCTTGACCAACTTTAATAAAAGTCGGGCCCAGTCCAGTGAGCAGTTCTCGTAACTGGATAGCTCGTTTACCCTTGTTCTGCTCAACTTGATCTAGCCATTCGTCCCACTTGAGACTGAGTAGAAATCCTGCAAAAGACCAGATAATTTTCAGCAGTCGCCCCCAGGCTAACCAGGGACGGTAACTATAGTAGCGAGCGATCGCATCTGGATTATAGAGTTTTAGCTGAGTAGGTTGAAACTGACCCACGCCTTTATTTGCCTCTTCAACTGAAAAATTTACAATGATTGTTTTTCTCCTAAGCCACAAGTTAGTTGCAAGTTTAGGATAGCGGTAGTCTTTTATCTAAAACAACTAGAACTTTACCCTTTGGGGATACTGTTCGAGGCGTTTTTAGCTGATTTTACTGCCTAGATTTATTTATCTTTATTCTTAATTATACTTTATAAAACTACAACTCATTACCCCAGTTTTCGATGATTTTATCTTTTCTTAATTATACTTTACGTAAATATAAATATTTAATATGCAAATTTAAGCAGGATATGATCACTCAGTAACCATGTTTGCTATCAGCTACATCAAAAATAAATTTTTGCCAGAGAGTGTAGATTTAGAAGCTTTTTGATTGATTATATTATGCAAATTTATCATAAAAATTACATCCAGCGTTAAGTACAGCTTTGGTAATTGGTAGTGATTTTGCCACAATTACCAATTACCAATTAGCTAGTTTTAACTATCATGTAGTGCTATTTAGATTTGGCCTCCAAGTTTTCTAAACGGCTTCTTAATTCTTGGTTTTGTTGTTTAAGTTGGTCGAAATCTTCACGCAATTGACGCAGGGTTTTTTCTGAACCAATATTCTTTTGCACCTTGGAAATTTCTTCTTCAGCATAGCGACGTACACGCCCATCGGCTGTTTGGTCAACTAGCGATCGCAAAATCCCGACTGCTTTGGGTGTTTCCATTTCTCCCAATGCTGCTGCTACCGCCACTTGCGTTAAAAAGAAGGTTTCTTTGGCTAGTTCTGTTAATTTTTCTAAAATCCGTTCCAAATTAACCGGACTTTGACCTACAGAAATCTTTCCTAAAGCGCGAATTGTGGCTAAACGTAGGGGTTGTGGTACACCAAGTTTGGTGTATTCGATCAGCAGATTTAAAGCTGCTTCGGAAGTTTTGAATTCAGCTAAACCGGCGATCGCACCACCCCGCACAACTTCATTCCAACCCGCCTTTTCTTCTAAAACGGATTTTAGTAG
Source organism: Nostoc sp. JL33 (assembly GCF_017114985.1). Classification (GTDB taxonomy): domain Bacteria; phylum Cyanobacteriota; class Cyanobacteriia; order Cyanobacteriales; family Nostocaceae; genus Nostoc. The sequence continues at coordinate 84,885 of NZ_JABXKP010000007.1, forward strand.
CTTTAATACCTTGTCTTCCTTGGGTTTTTCTTCCAAGTTAGCAGATGCTCCGGCAAAGCCCGTCGCAGACATCACCCCGATCGCACGAGAAGCTGCTGCTTCCACGTAGTAGCTGGGATCGCCCTTTTGCACTAACCTTCTTACAACTTTATAGCTTTCAGCAGTTTTGATTTGAGCAAGTGCTTCCACTACAGATCGTCGCACATAAGCATTTTTATCTTTTAACCCAAGAACTAAGCCATCAAAGGTTTGGTCTAAATTAATTTGGGCTAGTTGTTTTGCCACTTCCACACGCACACCCCACAATGGGTCATTTTTGAGCGCCGCAGATAGTGCAATCGTAGCTTCTAACCCGCCTTTTTTCGCCAAAGCTTCTGCTGCATAGATGCGCGAAATCGGATTGGGATCAAATTCCAATTGTGCTTTTAACTCTGTTAGTGGATACTCCAAAGCTACTGTTTTCAGGTAATTATTCCCCACATCAAAGCTGATAAATTGGGGCTTATTTTCTAGGGGAAAGTAGAAGCTTTGTTCACGTTCATTCACCCGCACTACAAAAGTTTTTAGTTGTGAGTTAGGAGTTATGAGTTTAGAATTATTTTTAACTCCTAACTCCTCACTCCTGACTTCTGACTGTTGCGTATAGCCAAAACCAATAGGTATTTTTAGATCAAACAAATCCTTACTGCCATTTTTATCTTCAGCAGCTTGGGTTTGAGTTACCGTAATTTTTGCCAAATTAGCATCCCCATCCCAAGAGTAAGCTACTTTAAAATCGGGATGACCACCACGATAAACGTATTGGTCAAAGAGGAACAAAAGATTACGTCCGGTTGCTTTTTCAATCGCCCTAAGTAAGTCTACTGTTTCTACAGTTTTGTGGGCATTATCTTGGATAAATGTTTGAATTGCCTGCCAAAATAATTCATCTCCTAATTGGGCCCGAATCATGTGATATACACAAGACCCTTTTTCGTAGATGTGGCGATCGTAAAGTTCAATAGCTTCTCGGTAAATATGTGTTACCATTGGACGGCGGTAGCGGCTGCTATCTTCACTGAAGTAACGACGAGCTTGCAATAAACGATAGTAAGCTGCTTCTTCTGGACTATATTCCTCTTCTGTCCACATCACCTCAGAGTAGGAAGCCATCCCTTCCTTAATCCAAGCATGAGACCAATGCTTAATCACCACCAAATCACCAAACCATTGGTGCGCGAGTTCGTGGACGACTAAACTTTCGGTGTTGCGGTTATCTAAGGCGGCGCGTTCATCCAGCAAGCATCTATCTGTTAACAAGGTTGTGGAGGTGTTTTCCATCCCGCCAAAGATGAAGTCATCGACGCAAACTTGGGCATATTTCGGGAAAGCATAGGGATAGCCATACTTTTGGCTCAAAAATTCGATCATCTTGGGAGTTTTGCCCATGCTGCGTTTAGCATCTTCTTCCCGTCCCTTTTCTACGTAGTAGGTAACAGGTTTACCCTGCCACTCGTCCCCAATTTCAGCAAAATCACCTACTGCCAAAGTCATCAAGTAAGTAGGATGAACTTGTTGCTGCGACCAATGGAAGATTTTGTAATCACCATCTTCTGTGGTGTCAATCAATTCGCCGTTGGAAATCGCCACAAGAGGGTTGGGAACACGCACGCGAATTTCCGAAGTAGACAGTTGTCCTGGATAGTCAAAGCAGGGGAACCAAAAGCGAGAGTCTTCGTCTTCTCCCTGAGTCCAAACTTGGGTGGGCTTGTTTGGGTAGTGCTTGTCTGGTTGAATAAAATAAATACCGCGTTGCGGTTTTGCCACCGAGTAGGCGATCGCAATCAGCAAGCTTTTACCAATCTGAGTCGCCTGAGAAAGTTGGATGGAAAGGTGTTCCCCGTCATAGTCAAAATTTTCTCGCGCCCCGTCCACCTGCACAGACTCGATATTCAGGTTGACAGCATCCAAAGCCAAACGGTCAATGCCATTACAGATTGGCAAGAGGCGAATGCTACAAGTACCCTGATAGCTTTGCTTGGGGATATCCAAGCTGAGATCGAGAAAAATATGCTCTACCTGTCCGGGGCGATCGGGGTTGTAGTGTGGTCTTGCTCCCGGTAACTCAAAAGGCTTGTGTCCGTTATTATCTGTATCAAAATAAGACTTCGACATTGATCCTTACTGACCTTGTAATTCTGAAAAGTCTGGCTTGGCTGGATGTAGTTAAGCAAAATAGCGGTGTCTTAATGTATTTCCCCAACAGGGCATTACGGAGGTGAAAACTCCCCTTTGGGATTGGGGGATTGAAATTAATCTCACCCGAATTTCCGAAGGTCGGCTGCCGATGCTTGGATTTTTTTCCATATCCCTCCCGCATTTACTTTTCCTGATGTTTTGCACTTTTTTGTCATCGGGTCAAGAGTCTCTTGCACCTCGATAGATTCTCATTAAGTACAAATACTCCTAATTATTCTTATAACTTAGGATAGCTTGCTGCTGCTGAACAGGCTATCTTATTTGAGATGAACAGCATAACATTTGCGGATTCGCCCATCATCCCTTTGAAGTATTTTTGAGGGTAATTTTAGACTGCTAACTTATAGGACTACTAATTTTATCAGTAAATACCGATCAATGAGCGTCGATTATTAATAAATCCGAAAACTCTACAATGACACTTGTATAAATCTCGGTGACAATCGGAGCAAAAGAGGATAACAAAATGCCTGAAAGTAAATCAAAGTTTTTCATTCCTGCTGTTAGTGCTGCTGTAGTTGTAGCAGGAAGTATAGCGACTTATACCTATTTTAAAAGCCCATCAGGAGGTAGCTCAGATGCTCTAGACAGTGCTAAAGTAGTACCTTCAACAGCATTTATGGCAGCTTATATTACTACTGACTCTCAAGGCTGGGCAAAGTTACAGCAGTTTGGTACTCCAGAAGCACAAAAGTTAGTGGCTAAAGGTCTGGAAGATTTCAATAAGCAAATGTTCAGTAACAGTAACGTTTCTTATGAAAAAGACATAAAGCCTTGGGCTGGTGGTGTGATGATTGCTGTACTGCCAACAAATCCTGTGAAACCGGCACAGTTAAACGTGCCGTCTGGGGGATCTAATGTACCGACAAATTTACAACAGAAACCGAATATCCTGATAGTAGTGGGAATCAAGGACAAACTCAGCGCCTTGAATTTTGCTAATAAATTGAAGTCAGAAAAAGGGGTGAAATTCCAGGAATCTGACTACCAAGGTGAAAAAATTATCGAAACTAGACAAAATGGCAAGCCGACATATAGCGTAGTTTTAAATAATAGTCACTTGGTATTAGCCCCGGAAAAGCAAGCTGTAGAAAAAGCAATTGACACCTTTAAGGGACAGTCTTCTTTGGCCAGTAAAGAAGGTGCTAGCAGCATTCTCAACCAAGGAGTGGATGTCAAAAACAGCCTCGCCCAAATTTATGTACCAGACTATGCAGGTATGGTACAGCAATTATCAGCCGCAAGTCCGCAGACAAAGCAGTTACCTGCACAAACCCTGACGCAACTGAAGCAGATAAAATCTGTGGTAGCGGGTGTTGGTGTTGATGATGCAGGAGTGCGGCTAAAAGCGATCGCGAATTTAGATCCACAACTAAATAAATTTCAGTATCAATCAACTCCTGGGAATATAGTCGGGCAATTTCCGATTGATACCTTTGCTCTGATTAGCGGAAGTGGCATCAGCCGTGGCTGGGAAACGGTAGTAGAACAGTCAAAAGATTATCCCCAAATGAAGCAAGCTCTAGAACAGGTGCGATCGCAACTGAAATTTGTGAATATAGACCTGGATAAGGATATTTTTGGCTGGATGAATGGAGAATTTGCCTTTGGTGCAATTCCATCAAATCAAGGGGTTTTAGCAAGTGTTGGTTTTGGAGGTGCTTTAGTATTTGATACTAGCGATCGCAAAACTGCCGAAGCCACCTTCACAAAATTGGATACCCTCGCCAAAACTCAACGAATTAACATCGCCAACAAAAATATCGCTGGTAAAGACGTAACTGAATGGCAAATCCCCCAACAAGGAGCTTTATTGGCACATGGTTGGCTGGATCAAGATACTGTATTTGTAGCTCTTGGTGGCCCCATTGCTGAGGCAGTTAGCGATCGCAAGAATCCATCTCTCGACAATAGCGACACCTTCAAAGCTGTTACTGGTTCTTTGCAAAAGCCCAATGGCGGTTATTTCTACTTAGATATGGATAAAACTAAAACTGTGCCCCTGATCAATAGTTTTATCTCATCTAACGCCGATACCATCACCATCCTGGGTTCCATTCGTGGTTTTGGTATTACCGCCACTAGCCCTGATAAATCCACCAGTGAATTGGAGATGTTGTTAGCTCTGAAGCCGAATACTGCAAAATAGGGCATTGGGCGAATGGCACTAAGTTAACCGTAAAACATTGATATAACTGGTTTCTGGGTGTAAGGGTATAGGGGTATAAAAGAATGGCACTAAGAAAAGCTATTCGCTATGTAGAATAAGGGCTATAGCTTGAAAAGCTGGATGAGCAGTAATGGTATGGTTCAGGCGATGGTCGCAAAGCGAACCGCCTTCGGCATCGCCAATAGAAAAATGATGTACGGTTGTCCAAAAGTTTTTGGGGGTAGAAAAAGCGAAGCTCGTTCATGAAATACTTTCACAGGAGACGAGCAAGCCAACATCATAAACACTACTGTGACACTATGAGTACAAATCCTCAAGAATAAATTTGGACTACCTTTTAAAGAACTGTTACCAGAATCAATTATTGAAGAAACGCTTCAAGAACTAAAAATAAAATACAAGATTAGAAAATCTTGTTAGTTGGCACAAACCTCGAGTCTGCCCTAGTCATGTTCTTAATTTTTCTGCGATCGCTACTAAGCGTAGTAAATTCAATGTTTCGGGGGAGTGTCAAAATTTATGTTTGCAGTTGGCTACAATTAAGCAGAATCTAGGTTTGAATTGAGGAACTTCCCACTTTAGGGGAAATTAATTGAATGGAAACAGAAGCCATGCCGGAACCGAAACGCCTACGGATGGCCGTAGCGCAAACCACGCTTCGCTCTGACCCTAGCAATAGTGTTCAACTGCGCGAGAGCGGGCGGGAGATCCGATGTCTGATGTGCGAGGCACACGAAGCGGGCGCGAGGCTTGTACACTTCCCAGAGGGAGCTACTTGTTCTCCGCATAAGCGCATCATGTCCATCGCTGGCTGCGATCAAGTTGGGGCAGCAGACTGGAATCGAGTCCAGTGGGACGTTCTCCAGCAGGAGTTGAACCAGACGGCTGCCTTGGCGCGAGAGCTACGGCTGTGGGTCGTTCTCGGTTCGGTGCATCGGCTGACACCACCGCACCGTCCGCACAACAGCTTGTACGTCATCTCGGAGCGGGGCGAGGTAGTGACGCGATACGACGAGCGGATGCTGTCGAAGACCAAGCTAACCTTCATGTACACACCAGGCTCCATCCCGGTGACGTTCCAGGTTGACGGTCTACGGTTTGGATGCTCGGTTGGCATGGAATGTCAGTTTACAGAAGTGTTCAGCGAGTACGAGCGGCTCGATGTCGATTGCGTTCTGTTCTCGACAGCTGGCCCAGGTACGCCGAATAATAAGGGAGTGTTCGCTACCCAGGCGCAGGCACTCGCGGCGATGAACAGCTACTGGGTCAGCTATGCCGCGCTCACGCAGTCCGAAGGCGCACCGTCTGGTCTGATTTCACCTCGCGGGAAATGGCTGGTGCAGTGTCCGCAGCACGGTGAACCAGTAATGGCGGTCGTTGACTTGGACGACAGCGAACCGAACCTCGCACGACCGTGGAGGCGTAAGGTTCGGGACGGGATCTACGAGCCGCACCTCGTTTGCAACGATGCTCGGAGCAACGAGCGCCAAACCTTCTGAGCGGGCTTTAGGGATCTCCAGAAAATAAAAATAGTATTTAACTAAACAATGCGACTACAGTAGAAAAAGTTTTTAGTATACAGGCAAACTATGACTGAATACCAGAGACGATTTAAAATGACTATTTCTACTGTGCCTCGACGTGTCAAAATACTCAAACAGAAATTTCCCCAAAGTCTAGGACTACCTTTTAAAAAATTGTTACCTGACACGGTGATTCAAGAATCTCTGGCTAAACTTTTTATAAAATATAGCCGTCGATTATTTGACCCAATTGTTACTTTATGGGCGTTTCTCTCTCAACTTTTAGACACTGATAAAAGTTGCCATAATGCAGTTAGTAGAGTTATCGCCTATCTCGTGGGAGAAGGTGTGGAACTTCGTTCTACCCTGACCTCAAAACTGTTTGATTAGAAAAAATATTGTGTAGGAGAATTTTGTATTTGTCAACTACTTAATTCGCGGAATTATTCCGCGAATTAAGTGTTTTTTTCCACTGCATTCCCTCGCTTGTCACATCCCAGTGCTTCAAACCCTTACAGAATATACGTTTGGGCTTATCTTAGTGCCATTGCCATTGGGCATTGGTTATTAATTCTTCTCTCTGCTGCTCCCCCTGCTTCCTCATCCCCCTCATCTCCCCCCACTCCCCACTCCCCACCCTCCAGAATGTTTTTCAATTTGCATCTAGACTCGCCTCCAGCAAGTATGTCATAAGTACAAAAGGCTGTTAAATGCAAACTGACTTATGACTGCTGCTGTAAACACTAATCCTGGCTTTGCTTCCCGTTTGGTAAATGGCATATTGGCAATCAAGCCTTTAGCTAACCTAGCCAAACATCAAGCTAGACAAATGATGATTAAACGTGCCGAGAAAATTGGTGTGCCTTGGACGCAAGAAGTCGAAACACTACAGGCGCGTGATTGGAAGGCTGATCTAGCTCAAGTACAAAATCCTCAGCTTTCCTACCCAGAATACTACTTGCGGCCGTTCCATGCCTACGAAGGCGGAAACCTCAGTTGGAAAGCGGCTTGGGAGCTAGAAGTTGCTGCTCGTACCGTCCATGCCGGAATCTGGCAGGATGCTGGAGCCGAAGGAGATGCTAAACTCCGCCAAAGTTACCACGATATCCTCAAAGTTCAAATCCCCAATCAACCCCAAGACATCCTAGATTTGTGCTGCGGTGTGGGTTTGAGTACATTTACCATGCAAGAAATTTATCCCCATGCCCAAATTACAGGTTTGGACTTATCTCCCTACTTCTTAGCCGTTGCCAATTACCGCGCCCAACAACGCCAAGCTAAAATAAACTGGCTTCATGCCCAAGCTGAATCTACTGGACTACCTGATGCCTCTTTTGATTTAGTCTCCATTTTCCTGATGTGCCATGAATTGCCCCAGTCGTCAACCCGACAGATTTTAGCTGAAATGCGGCGCGTGCTGCGTCCCGGTGGCTACTTAGCAATCATGGACATGAATCCCAAATCTGAAGTTTACAAGAAAATGCCAGCTTACATTTTGACGTTGCTCAAAAGTACCGAACCGTATTTAGATGAATATTTCGCTTTGGACATTGAGCAGGCTATTGTTGAAGCGGGTTTCCAAACTCCCACTATCACTAACAATACCCACCGTCACCGCACAGCGATCGCTCAGGTGAGTGGTTGATTTTTCTCTAGTGTTGTGGGCAGCCATACCACCCTTGCTGCTGCTAGGCTACTACTATTGTCGAGTGCCATTTGCCCCACCTTTGTTAAAGTTGCTGATGTTCTTTATCATTGGGGCAATATCTGGTCTTTTAGCCCTGAGCCTCGAAAGGGTTTTTGAAACTGTAGCCAACTCTTTTGTAGACTGGCATCAGATCAAGCGATCGCTTCCTGGTATAGCCTTGCGGCAGCTTGTGGAAGTAGGCCCAATTGAAGAAGGCTGCAAATTGGCAGCAGTTGTTGTCCCAACCTGCTATCTGCAACGCAGGTATCGATTACTTCAGTCTACGGTTTTCCTCTTCACTATAGCCGCTACCCTTGGATTCACTGCCGAGGAGAACTGGATTTACCTGTTCCACGATACCGCATCAATTCTTGACCGGACTATTGGCACGCCAGTCCACGCCATGTTCTCTGCGCCTTGGGGATATGCTTTGGGAATTTATATTTCCTCCCACACTCGATTAAATCGAGACAGGAAGTTAATTTTTAGGGCTTGGCTAAATTCTGTAATTTGTCATGCCCTAGTTAATGTCCTATCTAGTGCTGGACGTTACTCAATACCCCTAAATTTCCTTACTTATGGTTTATTTCCGTTTCTATTGTGGATGTTTTGGCGACTGGAACAATTACTCCGAAAAGTACAAGGTAAACCTGTAATTACCCTGATTTCAGTCCGTACACCCCAACGCCGTTACTGGCAGAGGAGTTTAGTGCTGTTTACCCTCGTGCTGGGTGGAAATGCTATTTTTGGGCTGTTTCTCTTAGCCAGCAAAATTAGTCCCTTGAGTCCGTCCAAGTTTTTTGACAGTGATATATTGTGGTTTATACTTACTCGCTTTTTGCTAAATCTCTTTTTTGGAGTTTTAGCCTGGGGCATTTATCGCTATTTGCGACATTCCGCCCGTCGTCGGTATTTTTAAAATATGATTTAAGAAAATGCTAGGGGGTTTCTATGCAAACAACTCCAGTGCGTTGGACGACTGCTGACCTAGAGTTCTTTGCTAGCGATTCTCGTTCCGAGACACTTCGTGAACGCAGGAATCGCTATGAGATTATCGATGGAGAACTATTTGTGACTAAAGCACCTACTTGGGATCATCAATCAAGTTGTGGCAATATTGTTACATTTCTTAACAATTGGTCAGATGAAACTGGTTTAGGTAAAGCTGCGTAGATGCGGAGCAGCTTGTCGTCAGACATCGCACCTGGAATTATTTTCTCAGATTCTGACAATGTAATCCCTGATGTGGTGTGGGCAAGTCATGAACGCTTAAAATACTTGCTAGATGAAGCTGGACACCTTACGGGCGCACCGGAGTTAGTAGTAGAGGTTTTATCACCCGGCGAAAAAAATGAGAAACGCGACAGGGAAACAAAGCTAAAGCTTTACTCGGTGCAAGGGGTTCAGGAATATTGGACTTGCGATTCTATACAGAAAAAAGTTGAGGTTTATCGTCGTGAACAAGCTGCATTAAAGCTAGCAGTTACTTTATTTAGTCAAGATGAATTGACAAGTCCTTTGCTACCTGGTTTCAACTGCTTAGTTAGTAAACTTTTCTAGCTAGGCATTGGGCATTGGAATGATATAAATTCCCTATGTCTTATGCCTAAGTTTCTAATTAACTAAACTTGTGCCAATACTGGGTGATTCACGGCTGCGCTGACTGAATCTGATTCCGACTCCGTGCAGTAGATTTCGCAGGAGTTATTGGGACTTTCAATCAGTTTCACTTTGTAAAGTTTAGCTCCCAATTCCTGAATAGGCGATCGCAATAAATTACTAATATAAAGTGCGATATTTTCAGCCGTGGGCACAACTTCGGCAAAGTAAGAAATGTCTTTGTTTAAAAATGTGTGATCGAATGGCTCTACCACATAATCTTCTACCACTTGATTCAGGGCACCTAAATCAATAATCATGCCGGTACGTGGGTCAATTTTCCCTTTGACAGTGACTTCTAGATGGTAGTTGTGTCCGTGACCGTTGGGACGAGCGCACTTACCATAAACAAGCGTGTTTTCTTCGTTACTGAGGTTAGGATGAGCTAGCCGATGGGCAGCGCTAAAGTGAGTACTGATGCTGAGGTAGGCTTCCATTGCGTTTCCCATATAATCTGCCCAAAGTTCAGGATGTTCAAATAACTGCACACGGACTAGAGGCAAGTGAGGTGCTAACCTCTGCCAGATAATCCGTGCAATATTCTCAGTGGTGGGCAGAGTTTGTTGAAATTCTGCCCAGACATCGTTGAGATAAGAGAAGTCCAATTGACTGGTAACTTCCCGTTTAATTACGTGTTTCACATCAGACAAGTTTAGCACCATGCCATATTCATCCAATTCCCCGGCTAGGGAGATAAATAAGACATAGTTATGTCCGTGTCCCGGAAATCTAGAGCAAGCACCAAATTTTTCAATATTCTCGGCTTCACTCAGTTCTGGCAACCAATAGCGATGACTTGCTGAAAACTGGGCGCGGCGATTAACAATACATTGCATGAGTACAGTAGCAGCAGAATTTAAAATTTCTTAATCTTTTTCTGTTTCCAGGATAAACTAATTTCTCTGTCAGTGGTTAGGGGAATCAACACTTCGGACAATTTTACAACGATACTGAAAGCCTTACAGGGTATTCTCTGGCAAAAACGACGCATTTTTTAAAGATTAGCTTAGAGGATGTTTTAAAAGTATTGGGCGAATAGAATTCGCTACTACACAAACAAAGTCCACCTCCGTGGACTAAGAAAAAATGAAGGGTTTTTAACCTGCGGAGGCAGGTTTTGTCTGTGTAGCCGCGACTTTGTGTACTTTTGTTTCTATCAATCCCATTCCAGGTGCAGCGATACCAGTTGTGGCTACTATTCAGACTTTTATGGTTACATATATTGGCTGGCTAAGTGGACGGAAGTTTTCTGATCAAACTGTCAAAGACTTTTTTGTAAATGGGGGAGTAGGTCTTGGAGCAAATCTTGGCATGATCGGTATTGCTGATATTGCCTTAAAATTTATACCTGGTTTCGGTAGCTTGGTGGCATCTGGGGCTGGCGCGATCGCTACAAAAGGTTTAGGGGATGCTGCGATCGCATATTTTCTCACCTTACCAGAGGCAAAGAATGCAGGCTAGGAGGGTTAGGTTTGGGAGGCTTTGATGTTACCAAAAATACTTTTCAAACATCCTCTTAATAGACATCTCCGAAAACAGGTAAAGCCAGTCTTAAACTGACTTTTCAGCAGGCGATCGCACAATTTTAACAGATGCTACGTTTTTCTATGAAGGTGGGGACTTCCGCGCACTGTTTAAAAAATGCTAGATTAGCGAAAAATTTGCTAATCTAGCAAACCTAAATTTTTTGCAAGAAGTCTAATCTTCAGGTTCAATTCCCGCAGCCCGCAATTGTGCTGCTAGTCGTTCGGCGCGTTGGCGTTCTTGTTCGGCGCGTTGTCGTTCTTGTTCGGCGCGTTGGCGTTCTTGTTCGGCGCGTTGGCGTTCTTGTTCGGCGCGTTGGCGTTCTTGTTCAGCTAATTCAGTACCCCAGAGTAATAGGTTTCCTTGTTCATCCCACCACCGCAACCAATTTCCTGTGTGGTTTTCACGCATACCTTGCCATACGCCAAGGTAAAGATTCATTTCCCCTATCCAGTAACGTTGGTTTTCGTTGGAGGTTTGTACAATGTACCTGCCTGTATTGTGATCTAGGCGATAAACTTCTAAGTTGCCGCTATCAGGTTCAAAAATGGCATAGTTTGGAGCTTTTAAGACGCACTCGTAAAAAAACCATTTACCAGGAGGATAAGTGGGTTTAATGGAATATTCCCCGCCTTCTGTATCAGAAAGGAATTCCATCACAATTACGGGGATGTCTCCTTGTAATTGGGGGGTATAACTGCGTATTACTTCTTCTCTATCAACACCGATTTTCGGAATATACGCCCAGTCTGGAGCTTTAACGACGATTTTGCCATTTAATGTGGCGCAGATGCCGTAATTAGTTGGCGTCAGCGCATTGGGTGGGAGTTTTCCGGCAAGTTCTAAGCTTTGTGTAAGTGCTGCGGCTAAGGCTGGTTGGTTGATGTTGTCCACTGGATCATCTGGCAGTTTGTAATCATCGGGTAGTTTTTCCCAAGTGATTTGATAGTCTTGGCTAAGGGTTGTCATCGTGGATTCTCCTTTGCTGTGGTGTTTTACTGTATTGATCCCCCCAACCACTGAAAAAGCAAAGCTATGGTTACTCATCTTCATCGGGTTCTAAATCGTCATTTGTTAGTTCCTGATGCGGGATGGCGGCGATAATTGCATCTATTACTTTAGATACTGGTAATATCTCAATGTTAAGGTCAGGAAATTTTGTTCCTTTTGGGACGATCGCTCGTTTAAATCCCAACTTAGCAGCTTCTTTCAACCGCAGTTCCATTTGGGAAACCGATCGCACTTGTCCGCCTAAGCCAACTTCACCGATCAATACTGTACCCGGATCAACTATGCGATCGCGGAAACTGGCAACGATCGCGATCGCTATTCCCAGATCTACCGCCGGTTCTTCCACATTCAACCCACCCGCAGAAGCAACGTAAGAATCTAACTTGGACATCGGAATTCCCACGCGTTTTTCTAAGACGGCGAGAATTTGCACCAAACGGTTGTAATCTACGCCAGTACCAGCACGACGGGGTGAAGGGTAGCTGGTGGGACTCACCAAAGCTTGCAATTCCACAACTATCGGGCGAGTGCCTTCGCAAGCCACGACAATGGCAGTACCAGGAGCGGGATCGTCACGGTTGCCTAAAAATAGCTCTGAGGGGTTGGAGACTTCCCGCAGTCCCTCGGCCACCATTTCAAAAATGCCGATTTCGTGAGTTGCGCCGAAGCGGTTTTTTACTGTCCGTAATAACCGATGGGAGGCAAAGCGATCGCCTTCAAAATACAACACCGTATCTACTAAGTGTTCTAAAACTTTCGGCCCAGCGATCGCTCCTTCTTTGGTGACGTGTCCCACAATCAGCATAGTCACATCTTCGTGCTTCGCTACCTTCATCAGTGCTGCGGTACATTCCCGTACCTGAGCCACCGAACCTGGTGCAGAAGTAAGCGCCGGAAAAAACACCGTTTGGATACTATCAATCACCGCCACGTTGGGTTTTAGAGAGTCTATTTCCCGTAAAATTTCTTCTAAATCTGTTTCTGGCAGTACATATAAATCTGCACCTATACTGTCATGGTCTATGGGAAGTGTAGTATCTACTACTGTTCCCTTCTCCTCATTCACCAAACTTAGCCTTTTTGATACTCCCAAACGAGAAGCTCGTAATTTTACCTGCTGTCCCGATTCTTCACCAGTTACGTAAAGGATGCGATATTTCTGTGCTAGTTGATTTGATACTTGCAGTAATAAAGTAGATTTACCGATACCCGGATCACCTCCAATCAGCACCATAGAGCCAGGGACAATGCCACCCCCAAGCACCCGATCCAATTCTTCATAACCAGACTCCCAACGGGCAATTTGGCGATCAGTAATTTGGTCAAATGTTAAGGAGGCTCGCGCTTTAGCTGGTTTAGAGTGAGATTTGCCATTGGTTTGAGTTGATTGCCAACTACTCACTCCCCCCCGACTGGGTACATCTACTGAAGACTGGATAGTAATCTGCTCTTCTAGAGAATTGTATGTGCCACAACCTGGACACTTACCAAACCACTGAGATGATTCTGCTCCACAATCGTTACAAACGAAAAAGGTTTTTGACTTTGCCATTCTTAAATATTATTAAATAATCTTAATATTTTCTTAATTCTTGAAAAAAACTAAAAACCAATAATAGTAGTATTTAGAGCTTTTTCCAAATCAATTGGTGGAATGATATCTTAATATTATGGTATTAAAAATTAATCATGTAAATTTTTAGTGAAGGAGCCTTGAGAAACTTGGAAAGCCATAAAGAAAAAATCTTGGTGGTAGACGACGAAGCCAGCATTCGCCGGATTTTGGAAACGCGCCTTTCCATGATTGGCTACGATGTAGTGACGGCTGGCGACGGGGAAGAAGCTTTGGAAACTTTTCGCAAAACTGATCCTGACCTGGTAGTTTTGGATGTAATGATGCCAAAACTAGACGGTTATGGTGTATGTCAAGAATTACGAAAAGAATCAGATGTCCCGATTATTATGCTAACAGCCTTGGGTGATGTAGCCGATCGCATCACCGGGCTAGAATTAGGTGCTGATGACTACGTAGTTAAACCATTTTCCCCCAAGGAGCTAGAAGCTCGAATTCGCTCGGTGTTGCGGCGGGTAGACAAAACCAGTGGTTCTGGCATTCCTAGTTCTGGTGTGATCCATGTCGCTAATATTAAAATCGATACGAATAAGCGACAAGTCTACAAAGGCGATGAGCGAATTCGATTGACGGGTATGGAGTTCAGCTTACTAGAGTTGGTAGTCAGTCGCTCTGGAGAAGCTTTTTCTCGTTCGGAAATTTTGCAGGAAGTTTGGGGTTATACACCAGAGCGTCATGTGGATACCCGCGTAGTGGATGTGCATATATCCCGTTTGCGGGCAAAGTTAGAAGATGATCCTAGCAACCCAGAATTGATTCTCACAGCACGGGGTACGGGTTATCTTTTCCAGCGAATTATTGAACCAGGGGAGGAGTGAAAATAGTTAGGAGTGAGGAGTTAGAAGTGAGGAGTTAAAAACTTTCTTCAACTCATAACTCATAACTGATAACTCATAACTTTTTCCAAGGATGACTAAACCTGATCCTAATCGAGTTTTGCGGCGTCTACCCATTGTCGTCGGTGGGCTAGGCGCTGTGCTTTTGCTGATTAACCGTTTATTGACACCAGAATTAACCCAGTCTCAATCGCGTGGTGATGTGGTAGGCGTGATTTTGAGTGCGGTGTTAATTTTAACGGGTTTAATTTGGCAGCAAGTTCAGCCGCGATCGCCTGATATTGTAGAACTAATTGGTGAAGTTGGTTTTGTACTAGCAGCAGATTTACCTGAAGCCGTGAAAACAGAGCTAGCCTGGGCATCTCATTTATTGTTAACCAATACAGTAACGCGATCGCTTGTGGTTTTTTATCAAGGTAAAGTTTTGTTGCGTCGCGGGATTCTAGGTACAAAATCTGAAGTTGTACCAGGAGTAATCTTAAAACAGGTACTCGAAAAACAAAAGCCAATTTATTTAGTTGCGCTAAAAATATATCCAGGTAGGCTTGAATTTGATTATTTACCAGAAAATACTCAAGGTGTAATTTGTCAACCTATTGGCAACCAAGGTGCTTTAATTTTGGGCGCGAATGCTCCTCGCAGTTACACCAAACAAGATGAAAACTGGATTGCGGGAATTGCTGATAAATTAGCCGTTACTCTTGGCTCTTAGGTGATTGGCTAGTTTAGAATTTAATCTAAAATCAGCAATCCAAAATCTAAAATCTAAAATCTAAAATTCAATCACCAAGAAGTCAAAAAATTCCACCCTTCCTTTTCTTCCAGTGTATTTCCTTCTTTTTCTTCCGCTTCTTCTGGTGTCTTTAAATTTTTCAGTTGAATTACATTCTCATATTCTCCTGAATCAACCCATTTTAATAACTCGCCAGCCCGCATAACTACCCAGGAAAGTCCAGGTTCTGTATAGCTTAATATTTTCGTAACCTTATCAACAGGATCAAAGCTATTGGATGCAAACTCACGGGCTTGAACAAGGAAATCTTCAATTACAGCAGTAGTCAAATACTCATCTGGCAAACCTGCGAGTTTCATCAGTGTAGTAGTTGCTACGTCAATATCCTGACAAGCCAGCATTGCAGCCCGATCAGCAGTGAACCTAGCCATCATTCGCCAATTATATAAAGCCAGTTCCATACCACTAGCTACCAAGCCACCAACCCCCAGTGTGGTACTGTTCAACAAATTTTTCAAACTTGGCATAACAATTGCCATTTGGTGATAAACCATGTGCTGACTCTTGATGCGAGCGACTTCGTGTCCGAAAACGTAAAGTAACTCATCTGCGCCAAGCCACTCCATTGCATCTAAATTTATACCAACAAGGGGTTTTTCTACCCCAACAATGTAGGTTTCAATGTGGCCTGTGCCTCGAAACAGACACAGTTCAGGAAGTGGAGCAACATCAAGAATTTGGCAGGTTTCTACAAATGCTTCATGCAATTGGGGAAAATTACGGGGCGAAATTCTAATTTCACTACCAAGGCTTTGCAGCCTGAGTAAGCGATCGATGCCGTATTCATTAACTTTTTTGAGTAGCAAGGAGACACCGGGCATATTTTGCAAAGAAGCCAAGGCTTTGCGATCGAAGGGGTGTTCGTAGGCTTCTGAACTCAGTCCAGTTAAAATTTTTCTCGTCATTAGTTTTGAGTTTTGTCTTGGAGTGTTTGGGAAGTTCAGTTTCAGTAGGAACGGCTTGTGCTTTCACTACGCCTGTGGCTATGGGTTAATAAACAAACCGCAAGTAACGCGCTTGCTATTGAGTTTTTTGAACAGTGTAAATTGTATCTGCCCAACAACTGAATTAGTCCCCATAACCGACAATTACCAAGACGAGCCAAGAGCGATCTAGAGAGAGATTTTACCAGATTGAACTAGAAAAACATATTTGGTTCAGGTTAAAGTCTAGGCATTTTTTACCATCTTGTCCAGATAGAATATACAGTAGGGGCGCACAGCTAGCTGTGCGCCCCTCGGAAATTTAGAAATTTATCTATGCAAATTATTTATTGGCTATTACTTGCTGTAATGCTTGTAGGTATCATTGGTGCTGTAGTTCCTGCCATTCCTGGTAGCAGCTTAATTTTAATTGCAATTATCGTCTGGGGAATCGTTAGTAGTTCCTTTGCGGCTATCAAAATTCCCCTAATTGTGACAATTATAGTTTTACTGCTCAGTGTCGGAGTAGATTTTTTAGCAAGTTATGTAGGAGCAAAACAAGCTGGAGCTAGCAAGTGGGGGCAAATTGGCGCAATTGTCGGTTTGGTCGTGGGATTTTTGGGATTATTGCCAACGTTGCCTTTTGGAGGCCCACTGTTAGGAATTTTACTAGGGCCGCTTTTGGGAGCAATTATTGGTGAGTATATTTACCGACGTGAATTTGGGTTAGCGGTTAAGGCGGGTATAGGAATTATAGTCGGGTCTTTGGTTGGAAATTTGATTCAAGGCTTGTTAGCGATCGCCGCAGTTGTAGTTTTCGTTGTGACAACTTGGCCACAGGTATTTGCCTCTTAATCTGACAGATTTGAGAACAGCCGTAATACGTAGCAGTTATAGCGTTTCTTAATAAGAGTGACGTACCGCTTTACCTCACCCCTAACCCCTCTTTGTGAGTTCAAGAGGGGTTAGAGGCGAGGTTTTGATATCTACTTCATGCACCTGGGAACCCCTATAGCGATCGCCAACAATTTAAACCCGATGAAATGAAATATATACGAAGCGCAGATATGTAGGCAATTAAAATTTCATGAAGGAAAGTAATGCGTTAAAGATGTGATGAAGACCACTAAGTAAATATTGCAGGCTCTAAA
The DNA here is from genome assembly GCF_017114985.1 of Nostoc sp. JL33. Lineage (GTDB taxonomy): Bacteria > Cyanobacteriota > Cyanobacteriia > Cyanobacteriales > Nostocaceae > Nostoc. The sequence goes on from NZ_JABXKP010000007.1 coordinate 102,033, forward strand.
TCTATGTGATTTTATGGAGATAAGAAATACATCACGCAAGTTTCGCTTTCACTGACAGTATTTTCTATAAATTACTGAGATTAAAAGTAAAGCAATTGCTCTGATTTAAAATTATTCCTAGGAGCCTCAAACAACAATGATTGGTTTTAAATCTACATTACTAAATGCAACTTTAGCCATTACTGCTGCAATTCCTTTAGCTGCTACTGGGTTGTTTACATCTGTTGGTTCAGCTCAAGCTGCTGCACTCAATGGTAGTTTTAATTACGGTGGTGCTGGGTTTCCTGCTACTACAGTTACAGTGTCAAATACATCCTTACAATTTACCCCTAACCCTGGTTTAGCTTCCCTAGCATTACAAACTGGAAGTTTTACAGCATTTGACGCAGCTCACATATTCAACGTTACTAACCCCTTAACATCGAGTTCTCTTTTTCTTGACTTAGGTGTATTTGCAACCTCTGGTACTTTAGGAGATGGAGCAAATACATTTAGTTTAACGTCTTTGGGTACCCCAACATTCACAACACAGAACGCAGGAACAGATATAAATTTGAATTACGTTGGATTCTTTGATGATGGATCGGGTAACAAAACCAATGGAACCGGATATATCACTTTTTCTACTCAAGATACTAATGCAGAAAATGACTACACATCTGGTAAAACATTCAAAGCCACTTTTACTGGTCTTGCAGTAACTTCCGTTCCCGAACCAGCTGCATTATTAGGCTTAGGTGCAGTAGGTGCAGTCATGGCCATGTCTCGCCGCCGTAAGAGTTTCGTTCAATAGACTTATCCTAAATATCATCAAGTTACTTTTAGCAACTAAAAGTAACTTGAATTTATCTATTCGACTGGCTGGAATGCAAAATTTACCAACCAGGTCGAATTTTTTAGTATCAGATAAATCTATATTAAAGGTGAATTTTCTTAACCTTAGATAGACTTAAACTGATTGCAAAGAATTTTTGGCTTCAGTTGCGATCGCTTCTACTTCATCATTAGCCAAAGTTTCTAATATAGATTTGGCTTCTGGATTACGCAAACGAGCCAAGGCTTGTACAAGTCTGTAACGAATTTGCCAATCTGGATTGGTAGCATAGGGAGCCAATAAGGGAACTGCTTGTGCATCTCCCAAGTCACCCAAAGAACTAATAGCAGCAGTTTGGACTAATTCGTTTTCTGACGAGAGTGCCTCTTTGAGTAGTTCAAAGGCTCGTGGATCGCCCAACTCTCCTAATGTAGCAATGATACTGAATTGTATTAGCCATTCATCGGTTGTATGATAAAGCTGCTGCAAATCTTCAAAAGCTTCACGTAACTTCAGGGCACCCAAACAGTCTGCTGCTGCTGCTTGGACATCTACTTCGGAGTCATGAAGCAAGCGATCGCGCAAGATATCCAAGGATAACTGTAAATCCTGCGTTCCGAGTGTATCCATTTGACTCACTGCTGAGTAACGGACACGGGAATTGTGATCGCCAATGGCAGTTTGAATCAATTCAAAGCCGATCGCAGGTTCCAGTTGGCGAATTTGATTTACTGCACGTAAGCGATCGCCTAAATCCTCAGAACTGAGCAATTGCTTAACAGACTCCGAAGTAATACTCATTTAGTTATCCTTGATTTTCAAAGGTATAAAAAAGACAGACGTGATTAATCGCGTCTCTATTTTTGGCTTTTGTACAGACGCGATTAATCGCGTCTCTATTTTTGACTAATCTTGACTTGCTGCCATTGCCCGAATAATATCACCACGAGTGAGGATACCAATTACTTGACCCGTACTGTCAAGTACTGGCAAGCGGTGAACGCTGCGATCGTGCATGATTGTGGCTGCTTCCTTTAAAGTTTTATCAGGGGAAATACTAATCGGGTTTTTACTCATCACCTCCCCAACGGTTTGCCCTAGTGCCTTGTGCAAGTCACGATCATATGTAGCAGGATTTTGTAAATAGATAACGCTATCAAGAAACATAATGTACGCAGGTGGAGTAACACCAGTTTCTTGCCACATCAAATCGGTTTCTGAGATAATGCCCACTAATTTACCGACATCATCCACAACAGGTAATCCGCTGATGTGGCGTTCTGCGAGAATTTGGATAGCTTCCTTCAGTGGAGTTTCCGCCCGGACGACAATAGGATCGCGGCTCATTACATCGGTAACGGTTTTAGGCATTTATTTGCTGACACCTTAAATCAAAGTCCCTGCGCCTATTGTAGGAAATTGCGGGACTCAACCTGATGCAATTAATAGATTGTTACGGGATTGGGCATTTGTCAAAAGTCATTGGTTATTTCCCCCCTATCTCCCAATACGGTTCGGATAAGGTTTTTTGATGACACGCCGCTAATCGCAAAGACGCGATCGCCGTCTTTACAATAATCAGTTCTTTGTAGAGACGGCGATTTATCGCGTCTCTTGCCTTAACCGAACCGTATTGCCTCATCTCCCTCATTTCCCTCATCTCCCTGTGTCTTTCCTACTCCCCAGTCCCTTTTTAAGGCAGCAATAATTTGAGTATTTGCTTTAGGAAAAGTAAACTGCTCCAGTTCTTCCAAAGTTACCCAGCGAATTTCATCGGATTCCAAAGGTTGGGGAACACCTGTAAGATGACGGCAATGATGTACTGTGAGGGTAACGCGTAAGTCTGTATAGGTGTGGTCAATAGTAATCAGATGCTCTCCCACTTCAATTACAATTCCCAGTTCTTCGGAAATTTCCCGTTGAATACACTCGGTGATAGTTTCACCAGGCTCAATTTTACCACCAGGAAATTCCCACAAACCACCCATCATTCCTTCTGGACGACGGCGATCGATTAAAATTTGCTTTTGGTCATTCCAAATTACTGCAACACCAATGATTTTATGGGGTAGGAAAGAACTGGTTTTACTCATTGTGAATTTGGGAAATCGAGAGTAGGGGAAAAATTCCTGACTTTTGAATCTTGACTAATAACAAAACTCGGCAGACTGGTTTTAACTCTGCCGAGTTTGTATTTATTGGGAAGGTCGTCTACCGCTCTTAGTTTATCCACAAATGTGTATTAATCATTTAGAAATATGCCTTTAGTTAAACTAATTACCAAATTAGATGAGTTCACAGATAACCAAATCCAAAAACTCCGCGTTACTCTAGGCTAACTTCCGCGTTCCTACCCTGCGGGAAGGCGTTCGCGTAGCGTCTCGTAGAGAAGTACCTATGCGTTTAGATTTCAACCTGAATTTTTCAGTATTTTGGATTTTTTAAAAAGATTGACCTGATGTATGATTTGGAATTAGAGGCAAAGATTTCGCAGAGGCTTATTTGAAATTCCTATCGCCCTGACTGTGACTAGCTATCAGACCAACAATATAGGATAGGATTTCCTAAATTTTATATTTCTAGTCAACTTCGCTGTTGTTGGTTTCATCTCCTTGTAGGGCGATTTCAAAATTCATTCTCTGTTCAGCGTTACGCAAGAAATAGCCACTAATCATAGCAGAGGCTAAAAGGCGACCCAGATTTTCCCGATTTGTAGTTACAGTAACACCAAAATGTTCTGAAGGTAGATTTCCCAACAGTCCGGTAATATTACGTTCCATCACCTGAAAGACTTCGGTAGACGTAGGTTTGGATAGCTGCGTAACTGTCTCTGGACTCAAGGATTTAACGTACTGCCATAATAAATCGCTAGTTTCTGATTCGCTATTAAAAAATTCTGAGACACGATTGGATGGGTTATTCATGTTTTAGATCCTTAACTACCACTACTGGCTGCGGTGCTTGTGATTTGAATATTAAATGCCTGTTTTGGATTTGACTTAGCTAGCTCTTTGGTCTTCCTGTCAACTAATGTAACAACCTAGCCCAAGAGTGGAAGTAGGTGTAACCGTACCAAAGTCAGCGTATTTTCTCACCCCAATAAATATACTTAGGAGTGAGGAGTTTTTAATTAACTCCTCACTCCTAACTCTTAACTCCTAACTTTCCTTTAACTTGCCAAATATTCATCCATGCTGGCTTTAGACTTGCGAAGTTTGGTTAAGGCTTCCCGCTCAATTTGCCGGACTCGTTCCCGACTGATGTTCAGTATTTCACCAATTCTAGCCAGAGTCAGGGCTTGCCCATCAGTTAAGCCAAAGCGCAGCGTGATCACTTCCCTTTGTTGTGGCGTAAGATCGCCCATCAGGCGATCTAAGTCATAAGATAGAGAAGATTGCATGACAAACTCTTCTGGAGATGCTCCTGGATCTTCCAGCATTTCTCCAAGTTCGGTGTCGTAATTATCACCCAGCCGCAAATCCAAGGAAAGGGGCAAACGCGCCTTTTCTAGATACTCTCGTACTTGTTTGGGGGTCAATTCTAATTCTTCAGCTAGCTCACCAGCTGTCGGAGCGCGTCCCAACTTTTGAGACAATTGGCGCTGTGCCTTTTTAATCTTATTTAATTTTTCGGTTATATGGATAGGCAGTCGAATGGTACGAGCTTTTTCGGCTATGGCACGAGTGATTGCTTGCCGAATCCACCAATAGGCATAGGTAGAAAACCTGTAGCCTTTGGTGGGGTCAAACTTTTCCACGCCCCGTTGCATACCAATACTACCTTCTTGGATCAAGTCCAGTAAATCGACGTTGCGCTTTATGTACTTTTTGGCAACGGACACTACCAGCCGCAAATTGGCTTCTACCATCTTGCGCTTGGCAATTTCACCATCAGCGATCACTTCGTTCAACTCTGCTGGTTCTAGTTTTGTCGCTTTAGCCCACTCTTCTAAAGTCGGTTGACGATCTAACTGGCTAACAAGACATTCTCTTGATTGATGCAAAGCACAGGAACGTTGCACCTGTTTACCATAGAAAATCTCTTCCTCGTGGGTTAAGAGTGGCACACGGCCAATCTCACGCAGGTAAGTCCGCACGAGGTCTGTGGCTGTCTGAGCGGTCTTCATGGCGCTACTCTTTGGTAATGATGGGTTTGGCGGTAGGGTCATTAAGGGATAGATGCTTTGTTAGGGTGCTACCCAGTCTGACTGGGAACCCATGCTATGGTTTGCAACTTACGCGCCCGATCAACTCGTCGGCTGCTCATAATAATCAAATTTGGGCTACTAACTGCTAAAAATTACAGTTATTTCCTACTTTTTACAAGTATCTACAGTTAGATAAAAGGTAGCTTCTTAAACATTTTTCTATGGGAACCTTATTAACAATTGTAACATTTATGAGAATGTTTTGGCTAGATGGCGACGTTAAATTTCCTGGCTGTTCCAGTTCATGCAATGTCGCCCATTTTCTCAAGGCTGACTAGAAGTCAATTTAAGAAATTATCTGGTTTCAATAATTTTCCTCATATTTGTTAAAGTATCTCAATGAGAACTATAGTCATTCTCTTATAACAATTCTTTAATTTTTCTTGGGCATGGGGCATAGGGCGTAGGGCATTGAAAAGAGGCTCCAGGGGCGGGGTGCTGCTCTTGCTGAGGGAAAAACTCTTCTCCCTTGCTCCCTGTGCTCCCTGCTCCCTCATCTGCCTTGTCCCCACTCCCCACTCCCTACTCCCTACTCCTTACTGACGATCGCGCAGTAATCTTGGATGGCTTTTACGTCCAAAGTCGTATTTTGTAAGGAACGGATGGCGGCAACGGTAGCTTTTGCACCCGCGATCGTAGTAATAATCGGAATTTTGTAACCTAAAGCTGTGCGACGGATTAACCTAGCATCAGTCTGAGCTTCTTCCCCTGAAGGTGTGTTGATAATAAGTTGGATTTTCTGGTTTTTGATTGCATCGAGGACGTGGGGACGACCTTCATGGAGTTTTAACACCAACTCAATATTTAACCCGTGTTCGAGAAGAACTCGGCGTGTACCAAGTGTAGCCATCACTTTAAAGCCCAAATCGATAAATTCCTTCACCACAGCACCCGCAGCAGGTTTATCGCGATCGCTCATTGATACAAATACAGTTCCCGTCAGTGGTAAATGCTCCCCAGCACCCATTTCCGCTTTGGCAAAGGCACGCCCAAAGTCGCTGTCAATCCCCATCACCTCACCAGTAGAGCGCATTTCTGGGCCTAATATTGTATCAGTTCCAGGGAATTTATTAAAGGGTAATACAGCTTCTTTTACAGCAATGTGGGTTGGAATAACTTCCTCGGTGAAGTGTAGCTCCTCTAAGGTTTTGCCTGACATAATTAAGGATGCTAGTTTCGCCAACTGTACGCCCGTTGCCTTAGAAACAAAGGGGACTGTGCGGGAGGCGCGGGGGTTGGCTTCCAGAATGTAAACTTGGGGAGAATAGCTGCTTGCGCCGACAACGGCAAATTGAATATTCATCAATCCCACGACTGACAGCGCTTGTGCTAGCTGCACCGTCCAAGTGCGAATTTGATTGAGAACTGCTGGTGATAGGGAAATGGAAGGTAAGGAACAAGCGGAATCTCCTGAGTGAATTCCGGCTTGTTCGATGTGTTCCATGATGCCACCAATCACCACCCGTCCTGTATGATCAGCGATCGCATCTACATCAACTTCGATCGCATTTTCCAAAAACTTATCAATCAAAATCGGATGTTCTGGTTCCACTAGTACCGCAAAGGTCATGTAGCGTTCCAACTCAGTATCGGAATAAACGATTTCCATCGCCCGTCCCCCCAACACATAGCTGGGACGCACCACCACCGGATAGCCAATGCGTTTGGCGACAATCAGCGCATCTTCGTAAGTCCGAGCGATACCGTTAGGCGGTTGGGAAATATTCAACTGTTGAAGAATCTTTTCAAACCGCTCCCGGTTTTCTGCCATGTCAATAGAATCTGGTGATGTACCCCAGATTTTAGTGATCAGTCCTGATGTGTCATTGTTAAGAAACTCTTGTAAAGGAATAGCCAACTTTAGCGGTGTTTGTCCGCCAAACTGGATGATCACCCCGACGGGATTTTCAGTTTCGATGATGTTAAGAACATCTTCTTTTGTTAAAGGCTCAAAGTAAAGGCGATCGCTGGTATCGTAGTCTGTCGAAACTGTCTCTGGGTTGGAGTTGACCATAATCGTCTCATACCCCGCTCCCTTCAAGGCATAGGCGGCGTGACAACAACAATAATCAAACTCAATTCCCTGCCCAATGCGGTTGGGGCCACCACCCAAAATCAATACTTTTGGCTTGGTTGTTGGCAAAACCTCTGTTTCTTCTTCGTAGGTAGAATAGTAGTAAGGGGTAAATGCTTCAAACTCAGCCGCGCAGGTATCCACGGTTTTGTAAACTGGGATGATTCCTAGTGACTTGCGGTAAGCGCGAACTTCATCTTCGGTGGTTTTGGTGGCATAGGCAATCTGGCGATCGCTATATCCGTCCCGCTTCACTTCATAAAGTTGCTCTTTTGTCAATTGCTGTAAGGGTGTCCGTTTCAGGAATTTTTCGACATCTAGCAGTTGCTGCAATTTATCCAGGAACCATCGGTCAATACCAGTGAGTTCATAGATTTCCTCAATGGTTATTCCTTGCTGCAAGGCATGACGCACGGCGAAAATGCGATCGGGGTTAGGTGTCCGCAATTGGGCGCGAATTTGTTCGCCACTGGGTAATTTCTCAGCTTTGTCGCAACCCCAACCAGCGCGTCCTGTTTCTAGCGATCGCAGCGCTTTTTGAAAGGATTCGTTGAATGTCCGCCCAATTGCCATTGCTTCCCCGACTGACTTCATTTGGGTTGTGAGCACTGGTTCTGAACCAGGAAACTTTTCAAAGGCGAAGCGGGGAATTTTTGTCACCACATAGTCAATTGTCGGCTCAAAGGACGCGGGAGTTTTCTTGGTGATGTCATTTTGAATTTCATCCAGGGTGTAGCCCACAGCCAATTTTGCGGCAATTTTAGCGATCGGGAAACCCGTGGCTTTGGAAGATAAAGCCGAACTGCGGGAAACGCGGGGGTTCATCTCAATTACAACCACATCCCCATTAACCGGATTGACGGCAAATTGAATATTAGAACCGCCAGTTTCCACGCCGATCTCGCGGATGATTTTAATTGCCATATCCCGCAGCCTTTGATATTCTTTATCAGTGAGGGTTTGCGCGGGAGCGACGGTAATCGAGTCGCCAGTGTGGATACCCATAGGGTCAAGGTTTTCGATGGAGCAGATAATCACCACGTTATCTGCCAAATCACGCATCACTTCGAGTTCATATTCTTTCCAGCCGAGTAAAGACTGGTCAATGAGAATTTGCGAAACAGGGCTAGCATCTATACCTACCTGTGCCATTTCTTCAAATTCTTCTTGGTTGTAGGCAATACCGCCGCCACTTCCACCCATTGTGAAAGCTGGACGAATAATCAGGGGATAAGTACCAATTTGGCGGGCAACAGCTTTGGCTTCTTCCAAAGATTCGGCTGTGTCGCTAGGACACACAGCTATTCCGATTTTTGCCATTGCCTGACCAAAAAGTTTTCTGTCTTCGGCTTTTTCGATCGCTGGTAGTTTAGCGCCGATTAACTCAACGCCGTACTTTTCCAACACCCCATTTTTGGCTAAAGCAACGGCGAGGTTGAGGGCGGTTTGTCCTCCCATCGTCGGTAGTAGAGCGTCAGGGCGTTCTTTTTCAATGACTTTTTCGACCAATTCCGGTGTCAGAGGCTCAATGTAAGTGCGATCTGCCGTTTCCGGGTCGGTCATAATCGTTGCAGGGTTGGAGTTGACCAAAACCACTTCATAGCCTTCTTCTCGCAGCGCTTTGCAGGCTTGAGTGCCAGAGTAGTCAAACTCACAGGCTTGTCCGATCACAATTGGACCAGAGCCTAACAGGAGAATCTTCCGGAGGTCGTCACGGCGGGGCATAGTCGTTGCCTTGGAGTACGAGAATACAAATCAAATCCTGATTATTTTAAGGGTCTTTACCCCCTCTGGTGCTTTTTATTATTAAGATTTTCTAAGTTTGATGACACAGAGGGGAGTCGGGAGTGGGGAGTGGGGGATGAGGGGGATGAGGGAGATGAGGGAGATGAGGGAGACAAGGAGAATAACCAATGCCCAATGCCCAATGCCCAATGCCCAATACCTAACGATGATTTTGTATTTCTAATTTTATTTAATTGTCATGCTTAAATTTATTAAGCTTTTGCGAATCTTTATTCTTTAAGCTGATGACACCTGGCAACAAATGGTAATTTATTTTGGCATATATCTATCCTGATTATTCAGCACAAATAAATTTCTTAATTAAGAATGTTTATTAACTAGCTAATTGCTAAATATTTTCAATGTTAAATATTATGTAAATATGTTTACTTAGATTAAAAATGGCAGAGAAATAGGGATACCATTCTCTGCCATTTTTTATATTATTTTAAGAGTTAGTGCTGCCAACTTTTTCTTTGAGTCTAGGTAGACAAATCTAGATTATCAGAGCTTTAGCTTTGAGCAGCTTGAACAAACGCTAAGGTTAAGCTGTCTTTGGCGAGGAAGTGAGACAAATGATAAGCACGTTCCTCAGTTTTCAACAAAATCTTTTCGTAGAGATAGCGTGTGCCCCTATCCCCCAAACTCTCTGCCTGAGCAGCTTGGCGGCGAATTACGCCAATAATGGCTTGTTCTGCGGCTAGGTCATTTTCTACCATTTGGCGAGAGGAATATACGCCTTCAGATTCTTGCTCAAAAACAGTTAATTCTGCTAGCTTACTGAAAGTGGCTACTGGCACACCACCTAGTCCATCCAAGCGTTCCCCAATTTCATGAACGTGCTCTTGTACTTGGTTGTAGCTTTCGTTAAAAAACTCATGCAGAGAGTAAAATTCTGAGCCTTCAACTACAAAATGATGCTTTTGGTACTGTAAGTATAGTGCCTGGAAACTAGCTAATAAGACGTTAAATCCTTCTGTAACTGGAGCAGTGACGCTGTGATCCAGCAAGACGGGATTGTCATATACATGACCAAAATTCCGTAACAAAGTTTGCGTTTCAGACATTGTTCTCCTCGCTTTTTAGCAGTTATAGATTTTAACTGCTTATTCCTTACATATTAACATTTTAATAATTAAGAGCAAGTCGATTCGCCATCACAAGATTTTGTATTTTTGCTTACTAAAAATCTCAAGTTTATTGTTTGCAACTTGATGAGCGTGCCATCAAGTTGCATGTATTTATTATTATTGACATTCAAACTTAAGTGTGCGTAATTCCCTAGAGAGTCGGGAGATGCGGAAGACAGAGTAGAATTTTTTCCCTTACCTCTCACCCTGCGGTTCGTTAAAGCTACATCTGCCCCTTCCCTACAAACGCGAATAGCGGACGCGTAAGGGACAATGCGTGAATGCGTGAATTGATTTCTCCCTCATGGGATGACTGCAAGAATTTAATTTTTTTTTCCAAAATTAATGATAATTATTTGCACTTAATGTATGCTAGTGTTAACAGGCTAAACTCCTAAGACTTTCAAAAAGCAGGGAGTTAAATCGTAGTAGTTACTGCAAGTTTGTTGCACTTTGAGGGCAATTCGCTTGAAATCGTTTAGTTCAGAAATAGAAATAAAGCACCTTGTAGAGGTGAATTGGGCAGACCGGTGGCAAGTCTATCAACGCCTAAAGGAGTTAGACATTCCCTGTAGTTGTGCGGCTAACCAGCCATTGAAAGTTGAAATTGGCAATCCTATTGCGGCTGTTCAACTTTGGAGTGTGATACGGCAATTTACAGCCTTCCGTCAAGACCAGATTTTGACTCTTGAACGCTGCTGGTATAGTCGTTAGCAATAGTTATAATCTGTGGCTACTGCTAAGAATCTCTCGCTTGATAGCTTGTACTAGTTAAAAGGAGGTCAAAAAAATGGGTGTATTTCAGAGTACAGAAGTATCAGAATTTTGCCTTGAAGGCAGGTTTATAAATTTTGTTATTAAAGATGGCTATAAGCTTAAAGGCTTACTGCTGGGGACTCATGAGGGTGAGTCTTACATTAAATTAGCTAAACATTTACGGGCTACTTTTGACTTGCGCTTACCACCAGGGACTTGGTTACAAGTTGTTGGTTACAAAAAACATGATTTGAAGAACGGCACAGTTACACTGAAAGCTGAACGTGTAATGGCGGCGCGTTCTGAGATGGGGAGAGTTGAAACGATCGCCCCAGTACAAGAACCCCCATCTATTGATAATGTCAAGGTAAAACCAGCTAAGACTAAAGCCACGATTTTGGTGTGTCAAAAGTCTGATTGCATGAAACGCGGTGGTAAAGCGGTTTGTCAGGCGTTGGAGGCTGCTTTAAGCGATCGCGGTTTAGAAGACCAAGTTACAATCAAGGGCACTGGTTGTATGAAGAACTGTAAAGCTGGGCCTAACCTAGTAATGCCAGATAAAACGCGCCATAGCCGAATTCAAGCTTCACAAGTCCCGGCGCTAATGAAGCAGCATTTTGGTAACAAGAGTCTAGAAGCGCAGCCTGAGAATTTAAGGCAAGCAGCGATACCTAATAGCAAGTTTTGCGGAAATAAGTAGTGAAATATTGACATTTTAATGAGAAAGTTTAATAATATCTTTTCAAGTGTGTTCCCTTAATACTCGGCCGTAAGCTTTGATAAAAGTTTGCAACAAAATCAAAAAACTGGCTTTAACTAAGGCCAGTTTTTTGAATTAATAGGGTTTCTATTGAGCAATTTTTAATCGGGATGCTTCGATAATTTGTAAAGATTCAAGGGAACGTGGTTGATTGGTGAGTAGGGAGACGCACTGAGGCTTGTCGTTAGACATCGCTTACAGTGAAAGCGTTAATCATCAATCGTTTAAAAACAAATGCCACATATCCCTGATTGGATATACATCGTTTTTTTTCCACTTATCACGATAGTCATGATTTTTCTATTCCGTCATGACTGGAATCGTCTCGCTAAACTCTACCGCACCCAAGAAGCGCCGCCACTAAACTTCTGCCGAATGAACACCGGTTCTGTGGGTTTGGTGTACTACAAAGGAACTTTAAATGTTGGTATAAATCCTCAAGGGATTTATTTGAGTATTTTCCCCTTGTTTAGCTTGGGACTTACGCCGTTGTTGATTCCCTGGAGTGCCATTAGGAAAATTGAACCTGCTAACCAACTATTTATTGAGCGTTTTCGTTTGTATCTTAGTTCTCCAAAAGTCAGCCTGATTTTAAGGAAAGATATTTTGGAACCAGCTAAAGAATTTTTAGTTATACAAGGGTTTGAGTGGATTTAGACCTGACTTTTCACGGTATCTGGAAAACCTCTCTTCTTCATCTCTCTCCTAAAAAGAGGAGCGACTGCTACAGGTGCGGTTTCCCGACTTGGAAATTGCGCGTCTCACGAGAGGGAGAAGCATGTGGCGTCAGAGACTTTGAATTTTCCCCCTTAGAGCGTCCTATACACGGTAGCGGCACAGCACTACGCAATGCAGTTTGTGATTACAAGGGCGATGAGCGCTCAGTTGAGCTACAGATGTTTTGGTGTAGAGGTAACAAATGCCGTTTATCGCCCGTAACAATGTGAGTTAGTCATTGCGATCGCTTGTCTGCGGCACCCTGTTCGCCTTCGTCGTTCCTCCTCTCTACGAACGCGAATAGCGTGTCGCAGACAGACCGGAGGCGAACGCAATGACAGATATTACATTTAATTATGCTTGCCTACTAAGCAATTGTGATTAGTCGTAGATGAAATTTATTTAGGGTAGGACTTACACATTGACAAGAAATACCAAATAGGAATCAAGGTTAAAAACCATATCATGCTGTAGGGGCACAGCATGATCTATTTACGTAGTTTACCGCCGTAGGCATCGCAGGATAATTAAGAAAAGCCTGAAAACTTCCTCAATAGAATTTATTGCACATCACGATGCATTTGTACAGTGCGTAAGCCCTATAGGGGAGTTAGCAAAGCTCGGCAGTCGAGAAAAATATGACGCAGCTTTGGCGAAAGTACCAGATATTGAACCGGAATTTTATGATCAATTACCCACAGCCTAACAACGTAGTACACCACGGCGTAAATAGAGCAACCATTTAAAATCCATAAAAAGCCTATTCCATAATACTTTTGAATGCGTGACTTCCGCCGTGCGGTAGTAAGCTGAAAAACATCTAAATTGCATAACCTAATTAAACCTAACTCTTGTGGGGTGGGCATCTTGCCCGCCCTAATGGGAGCAAGTTAAATGTGGAACACCTTAGTGCAGGGTTTTTACCTTCATTCCCAACTTTTGCAAATACTTGACAAAAGTTAGGAATGAAGTGATGCCTGCGGTTCTTGCTAGCCTAGCAATGCAGCTTGTGATCCAAAGTTTCCTATTAATAGCTTTTTGCGTCTTTTTGGAATTCAGACGAAGTGGGAATTAATTAGTGTTACAGATATTGTTTTATGTCTATACTTTGCCGTCAGATTTGAAGTTTCCATAAAGTTATAGTCAATAGCTTGCATCTATAAACCATATTCTAATAGATTAATTTTGTCTGTAATCTGCACCACTAGGAAATATTTTTTAGCTTATTTAAATCTAAATAAGTAGGTAGGCACGATAAAACCAATATGTGTTTAGTTTTGAAAAAACGGTGAAATAACTAATTTGCAAGGTATCTGCCGAATTTATATTTCCTTATATATTTGGAAATTTCCTCGCTCACTTACTTAGCTGTTTATTCCATACCTGGAAAATATACATGGCAAGTGCTAATTAACTTCTTTGAGGGAAAAACCAAACCATTCATGACCAGAATTATTAGACGAATAGCATTAAAGCTTGCAGCACTTCCAAGGGTATTGAAGCAAAGACAACTGCGGCAACTGTTGAAGATTGCTGGCAGTCTTTTTGTTGCTCTTGTTGTTGTGATATATGCGTTACAAGTGAGGGCGCAAACCATATCCTCATCTTCTGTTTGCGCTCTACCGCCTGTGGGAAGCATTGTCAAAAACCCACCAGAAATCCGCAATCCTGATGCCGCTCATCCGGCAAACTTTACGGTTGTCAACATTGCCCCTAAGCAAAACTGCTATGTTGCCAATGGTAACTTGCAAGCACCAACGCTGAGGATGAGTCCAGGTAACGCAAACTTAGTAGTGAGATTGACTAACCAATTACCAGGTCAAGCAAAAGGAATACAAGACCAAAACTGTCAGCGCCAATATCCTGGAGGAATGGCACCCCCAAATTCAACCAACCTGCATTTTCATGGCTTGAGTATATCTTCAAAATGCCATCAGGACGAAGTTGTGCGGACGGTGGTTGAGCCGAAACAGACTTTCCAGTACAATGTCAGTATTCCACAGGGAGAGCCACCGGGATTATATTGGTATCACCCACACGTCCACATGCAGAGTCAAGCTCAAGTGCTGAGTGGATTAACAGGTGCGATTATTATTGAAGGCATCGGGAAGTATAACAAGCAAGCTGCTCAACTTCCAGAACGGGTGTTTGTGTTGCGTGATACGCAGCTATTAAAATATTTTGACTATCAGCAACCAGCGAGGGATATTTCCATCAACTCAGTTCCAATTAGGTATAAAGGTGGGGGTATTTACGATCCGCCAGCGATCATTCAAATGAAACCCAATGAACAACAGTTTTGGCGTGTGGCTAATACTGCGGCGGATACCTTCTTTGACTTGCAACTGCAATACAATAGCATTGCTCAACCGCTTCAATTAGTATCGATGGATGGTGTTCCTATCAATGCTAATAGTCAGTTGCAGAACCAGACTAAATCGGTCTACCACATTCTTGTACCCCCAGCCGGAAGGGCAGAGTTCATGATCAAAGGCCCGCAAGCGTCGGTCGCGGATGCCAAGTTTTTGACGCTCAAATATAACACAGGGGCACAAAATTATAATAACCCACAACGAACGATCGCTAGAATTCAGACGCAAGCGGCATCATCTGCTTCAGCCTCAAATCCTGAGTTAAGGGTTGACTTAACCAAGGTATCGGGCGATCGCTTTTCTGGAATAAATCAGAACAAGCCTGTAAAACAGCGCAAGCTCTACTTCTCTCAAACAGCTGCTGGTGTAGAACCAGAGCAGTATTACATCACAGTAGAGCCAAATAAGCCTAAAGTTTATGATCCAAACTTCAAGACTCCCGATATCACGGTTCAGGAGGGAACGACTGAGGATTGGATCGTGGAAAACCGAAGTTTGGTAATCCATACTTTCCATATCCACCAAATCCACTTCCTCGTCTTGAACAGTTCCGATGCGAGTGAAATCGGGATGATGCGCGACACAATCAATGTACCTATTTGGAACGGGAACCCAAACACCCCGTTTCCCAGCGTGAAACTGCGAATGGATTTCCGAGGCGTTCAGAATGGTACAAGTATTGCAGGTACTTTTGTTTACCACTGCCATATCTTGGAACACGAAGACAAGGGTATGATGGCATCTATTGAAGTCAAGAGGAAGTAACGCGAAAATAGTCAGATCGTCGTCAAATGAGCAGGCTCATATCTTGCACCAGGCGACTGGAAGTCGCGGCTACACAGCCAAAACCCGCCTGCGCGGGTTGAAAACCCTAATTTTGCATTAGTCCGCGTAGGCGGACTTTGTTTGTATAGCCAAGCCAGTGCGGTCTTGGGGGTTTCCCCCATGAGCAACTGGCGTGCGATTTCTAATCGCCAGGGCTAGGTGCAAGATATGAGCAGGGGTAATTTTTACGTGTAACCTTGATTTAAGGGACTGACAAATAAAAAAACATCCCAAATTTTGTAGTGGGATGGGTGTCCCCACCCGTCCCATATTCAGGGCGGGCAGGATGCCCACCCCACAAGATGGATAATTTATTTCTTGGAAATCCCTAAGCTCAATGTTGACCTTCTGAGGTTCGATGTTGACCTTCTGAGGTTCGATGTTGACCTTCTGAGGTTCGATGTTGACCTTCTGAGGTTCGATGTTGACCTTCTGAGGTTCGATGTTGACCTTCTGAGGTTCGATGTTGACCTTCTGAGGCTCGATGTTGACCTTCTGAGGCTCAAAAATGCTTTGGCGATTAGAAATCGCGGCTACACAAACAAAACCTGCCTTCGCAGGTTACAAAAATCTTGGGATACAAAACGCGAAAAGGGCATAACATTGTTATGCCCCTACAAATTGCGTATATTTTACTAAATTTACAACTGCTGTAATCGCCTACTTTAGACTTTAGCTAACTGGGACTTCGGGTTGCTTTTTCTTAGAACGGCGGTTAAACCTGCGTCCCATCTCATCAATAACTGCATCTAAACCTGTGACATCACCGCTAGCTTTGGCATAGCTATAAATTGCTAATGCTGCGGCATACGCTTCGCTAGCAGCAGCTATACAGGTATCATCTACTAGTTCTTGCAGTTGTGTTAGAGACAAAAGCACCGGATATAAGTCCTCAAATATCCCTAAATCTCGGCGCATCTCTTCCAAATCAAAAGAACGAGGCAAAAAATTAGGGTTTTGTGTCGCAACTTCTAAAGCTTTGCTGACAAAAGCTCGACTTTTATCTCCCATCTTCAACATTTTTCGCCGGTCTTCAGGGGTCAAATCAATCAAAAATGGTAACTTTTCTCTAATTGTAGCGATCGCCTGCATGACTGCTTCCTTGTCTGCTGGGGCTAAGTTGGCACTGATACGATTTTCTGCCATTTTTAATACTACTTTAGGATACTTGTATTCAGTATTCCCAAAATTGTAGAGGCGATGTCTACGACGGGCTACGCCTACGCTATTGTTGATAGATAATTAACGCAAGTTTGATAAACCTCTCCCTGCTTTAAACTAAAAATCAACTATCTCGACGATGAAGTGATAAAAGTGTTTAGTATAAACTAATGAAACTGAATGCAGAAATCAATGCGTAAACAAATCATCGAATATACATCTTCACTAGATGCGCTGATTGCCCTTAGCAAACAGTTAAATACCTATGAAATAAAGTACCAAATGAATTCAGAAGATTTTTTTGCCAAATATAGCCAAGGAGAAACTTCTGACGATGAAGTGTTTGTCGAATGGGCAGGAAACTATCAACATTATCTAGCTCTACACCAAGATATAAAGAGCAAACTCAAAGATAGCGATCGCATTTATCAGAGGGGAACACTCAAAAATACTTGCAATTGCCAATTCCCAACTCTGCTGCTGAAGTTCTAATTTTTCAAGTCATGATAACTCAAGCTTCTGTTTCCAGTAAAAGCGCTCGATAACCTGCTTGGACAAAGTGTTGATCGGCTGTTGCTGCAATGATTAAGCCCTGATCTTGCATGACAATAAACGAAATACAATCAGTTAGTCCCCAAGTTTTGTCTAGACGGGACTGATAGAGCTGTAAAGCACGGTTGAGGAGTTCTGTGTCTACACTCACAACACACATATTTGATGTTTGATAGCACTGCTGGATAAATCGGATCGCTGCTGTGCGATTAAAAGCACTCAAAGCATTACCAACTTCAATTAAAACAGCTTCAGTTAACCATACTTCTACGGCGCTTTGGACACGCGGTAGCAGCGTTCTAGCCTTGATATGGTATTGATCGCGTGCATTTAGTAACGCTTGGATAAAAACAGTGTCTAAAAATATTCGCTCACCTGTCATGTGTTAATTTCAGGCTGATGTTTTGGTGTGCCATACAGGTAATGGTCATGTTGACTTGCCCAATCTTCGGGTGCATCAACTGTTCCCGTTAAATCTTCTAATACATCCCACACATCAGCCGCTTTAGTTTCAGATGAGTTAATATCCTCAGAAACGATAGTAATTACGTAGCGCTTGTTTGGCTCTAAATCAAGTGGTATATCTGGTCGCAAAACAGAACCATCAAATATAACTGTTAAGATTTTGCTCATTGATACCTTCCTTCTAACCGCTAATTACTGCGATCGCATCAATTTCTACTAAGACATCTTTAGGTAAGCGCGATACCTGAACACAAGCCCGCGCTGGGGCTGTATCTTCCGGGAAATATTTAGCATAAACGGCATTCACCGCCGCGAAATCATTCATATCAGCTAAAAATACAGTGGTCTTCACTACATCTTGGAAAGTCGCACCAGATGCTGTGAGGATGGCTTGAAGATTAGCTATTACCTGCTCAGTTTGCTTTTTGACATCATCAGTGTAGACGACATCACCAAGGCGGGGATCGATGGCAATTTGTCCAGCGACGAATACAAATTGACCTGAAGCTGCGATCGCTTGATTATAAGGGCCGACTGGAGCGGGTGCGTTCTCAGTATTAATTACTTTACGAGTCATAGATATTACTTTCTCTAACGATGTTTCCTGTTTACCGATTTCCGCTTCAGGAGCAATCGGCTTGTAGACTTCTCCATCTGGCATTATTGCACGACTGAAGTCAGCATCCTCAATTAGCCATCCATAAGTAGTAGCATCAGTCAAGTCTGCTCTGGTCAAATTTGTTTCCTTCAAATTTGCCTTTCTCAAATCTGCTCCTTGCAGAACTGCTCTCTCCAGATTTGCCCTTTGGAGAGAAGATTGTCTGAGGTTTGCCTGTGTGAGATTGGCTCCAGCCAGATCAGTTCCAGCCAAATTTAAGCCTGATAGATTAAAATTCTTTAAATTTACTGCTTGCAGTTTAGCATCCTGTAGATTTGCCTTTTGAAAGTTTACGCCCTGTAAGTTAGCTCGACTCAAATCTGCTCCTACTAGGGAAACTCCACTAAAGTCTACATTACTGAGTGTTGAATTACTCAAATCTGCTCCTACCAAGGACACTTCTCTTAGTTTTGCATTACTCAAATTTGCATTACTTAAATTTGCCTTGTCTAAGTTAGCGTGACTCAAGTTTGCACTACCTAGATTTGCTTCACTTAAGTTAACACTGCTTAAGTTTGCGCCACTAAAGTTTGCTGACGGCTGTTGCAGTTCCCGCTTCCACCAAATTTCTTTACCATTTACTTTACTGAAATTTGCGGCTGTCAGACATGCCTTACTAAAATCGGTTCCGTTAATTATTGCCTCTGTCAGGTTTGCCTTACTTAAATCTGCACCTTTAAAATTTGCACCAATCAGGTCGGTATTCGATAAGTCTATTTCAATTAGGTCTGTATTTCTGAGGTCTACATTTGCCAGTACTGCTCCCTGAAAGTTCCGTTGTCCTGCGGCGTATTTCTCCAAAAGTTCCTTAGCATCCATAATGCACCTTTGAATACCACTGACACAGTATAATCACAAAAACTTTGTGTCACAGGTATTCTTCTTCCCTCTTCCTTCGCGCCCTTCGCGCCTTCGCGGTTCGTCCCTCTACCCCAACCTCGGACGTATCCCATAATGCCGTCAGGTCTGCATCTCGATCGCACTCGTATAATACTATTACGACAGACTGCAAAATATCGATGAATATTAAAGAACTATTACTCCAAGAAATTGAATCATCCTCAGATGTTCTACTAGCCCAAACGCTAGATTTTTTGCGTTTTCTCAAAACCAAACCAGGAACCGAGGAAATATCTGTTGACCTGTCAACGGAAAAAAATGATGATACTTCCAGTCATGAAACAAAACCGGAAATACAGGAAGCAACACCAATTATTAGAGGCTCTAAAGCAGAAGACTTGCTAAAATTTGCCGGAACCTGGCAAGGGGAAGATTTTGAGGAGTGCTTGCAACTTGTTTACAAAACTCGTTCCCCGGCTGAATTTTAGTGATGTACCTCTTAGACACCAATCATTGTAGCCGGATCATTTTCGGAGAAACAAACATCATTCGTCGGTTACAAGAACACATCGGCTTAGGAGTTGCAACTAGCGTGATTGTGCAAGGTGAACTCCTTTACATGGTGCAAAAGTCTTCTCAACAAGAAGCAAATCTTCGCTTTGTCAGAACTTTTCTGCAAACCATTGACCTTTATCCCATTAGTGGAGGGGTTGCCGATGTTTACGGTAGCCTCAAAGGGGAAATTGTCGAACATTTTGGCCCCAAAGATAAAGCAAAGCGTAGAAAGTTTACAGTTCAAGAATTAGGTTTTAGTGATAACGACTTGTGGATAGCATCAACTGCTCTGCACTATAACCTCACCGTCGTCTCAGGAGACAGCGATTTTCAAAGGATACAACAAGTACAAACCTTAGTCTTAGAATCTTGGCTTTGACATCCTCCCAACACCAACCTATTTCTACAGAACGTTTACACAAACTGTATGTTGGGGAATTCCAGATATTCCTCTCCCCTCTTCTCTCTGCGCCCTTCGCGCCTTCGCGGTTCGTTCCTCCTACCCCAACCTCGGACGTATCCCATAATGCCGATATCGCCAATAATCGCGCAAAATGCGATCGTGGTCAAAACATAAATTATTAGGCACTCGCCAATACTCAAAAACTCCTACACCCTTAGCATCATCCCCAGCCTTTGGTTCACCCGTAGCTGTCGCCAAAAACACAATGCTAATCGTATGCTGACGCGGATCGCGATTGGGGTCAGAATACACCAGTAATTGTTCAACTAACTCCACCTGCAAACCCGTTTCTTCCTGGGCTTCTCGCCGCGCCGCCACTTCCACAGCTTCCCCATAATCCACAAAACCACCAGGAATAGCCCAACCTAAGGGTAGATTCTGTCTTTCAATTAACACTATTGGCCGATGAGGTCGATCTACTAATTCAATGATGATATCAACTGTCGGTGTAGGATTTCGGTAAGCCATGCAATTTTGGATTTTAGATTTTAGATTTTGGATTAATTAGGGATTGGGAATTGGACATTGGGCATTTGTTATTCCCCTTGCCCCCCCACTCTCGACTCTTCACTCCCCGCTACCTACTACCGGCAGCTTTCAAAGCTGAACGTAGCATGATAAATTCAATGCGATTGGCTTTGCCACTGCCCCTTGGGCGATCGCATTGCGTGTTGATCAGACAATTGCTTCCTTCCATAATTCAGGTTAAATATGCCTTTTCCTAGATCCAGTGGTATTTTGCTGCATCCTACCTCTTTCCCCAGTCGATTTGGCATTGGGGATTTAGGCTTAGAAGCCTATCGCTTCATTGATTTTCTCAAAGAGAGCCATCAACAATATTGGCAAGTTTTACCCTTAGGCCCTACTGGATACGGCAATTCCCCGTATATGTGCTACTCGGCAATGGCAGGAAATCCCCTGCTGATTAATCCAGAAAAACTCCTAGATGAGGGTTTGCTAGCTGAAGAAGACTTTGCTAATTTACCAGGATTTCCGGTAGAAAAGGTAGATTTCCAGCAGGTTGTGCCAATTAAGATTGGGTTACTCAAAAAAGCCTGTGAAAACTTTAGAACCAATGCTACGCCTATCCAGCATAAAGAGTTTGAAGGTTTTTGCGATAGTAAAGCCTATTGGCTAGATAATTACGCCTTATTTATGGCGCTCAAAGATGCTAACGACAATGCAAGCTGGCATACATGGGATCGAGAACTTGTGAAGCGGGAACCGGAAGCATTAGCTGATGTAGAGCGTCGGCTGAATGGAGAGATTTTTTATTACAAATTCGTCCAATTTGAGTTTTTCCGCCAGTGGTCAGACCTAAAAAGTTACGCCAATATGCGTGGCATTGACATTATCGGCGATATCCCCATCTACGTAGCTCACGATAGCGCGGACGTGTGGGCGCATCCCGACATCTTTTGCTTAGATGAAGAGACAGGAGTTGCTGCCCAAATGGCAGGAGTTCCACCAGATTACTTTAGCGCCACCGGTCAATTGTGGGGAAACCCGGTTTATAACTGGGAGGAATTGCAAAAACAAGACTTTAAATGGTGGGTACAGCGCTTTGAGGCAATGCTGGATTATGTAGATATAATTCGCATTGACCACTTCCGAGGCTTTGAGGCTTATTGGTCTGTGCCCAAAGGCGAACAAACTGCCATGAATGGTAAATGGGTGAAAGCGCCTGGTGATGCTTTTTTTGAAGTGATTAGACAGAAGTTGGGCAAACTACCTGTCTTGGCGGAAGATTTGGGAGTAATTACACCAGAAGTAGATGCGCTGCGAGACAAGTATGAATTTCCTGGGATGAAAGTTTTGCAGTTTGCCTTTGGTTCTGATCCCGGTAATCCATTTTTACCATTTAATTACCCGCGAAATGCTGTAGTTTATAGCGGGACTCACGATAATGACACAACTGTAGGCTGGTTTAATTCAGCCAACGACAACGAAAAGCAAAACCTCTTGCTTTATTTAGGTTGTATTAGTCCTGAAGGCATCCACTGGGATTTAATTCGCCTAGCTTTGAGTTCCATAGCCAACCAAGCGATTATTCCTTTGCAAGATATTTTGGGATTAGGAAACGAAGCGCGGATGAATTTTCCCAGTGTTGCTGAGGGTAACTGGGAGTGGCGCTATCAAGCGTCAGCGTTGACACAAGAATTAGGCGATCGCTTAAAAGTTCTTACCAGACTCAATGGACGCGCCCCGCAAGCACAATGAGGAGTGGGGAGTGGGGAGACAAGGGAGACAAGGAAGAGGGAGGAGTAAATGCCTCCTTGTCCTCCTTGTCCTCCTTGTCCTCCTCATCTCCCTCATCTCAAAACTTAGGTTTAGCAGCAATCCTAATTTCTTCCTCTTTCCCAGGCTCTCCCATTTGCTTGGCTTTCTCTTGATTGACGCTCATCAACACACCACCAGCATTATCAGTTTTTACTGTCAGTTGCTCTTGGGCTTTCCAAATCCGGTGAGTTCCTTCTGGTAAAGTACCCTCAAACTCGGTTTTGCCATCGGCTATTACGCGAATCCAAGATGACGCTTTCAAAGTGACACCAATCTGTACAGCCTGTCTCTGTTGAACGCCGCTCAGGGTATCGCTGATCGGTTTAACCTCCACTGATTTTCCTTGGGCTAGTTTTGCTTTAACAACGGACTTTTGTTTTTGATATGGCTGGTTTTGGCTATTACTTGCTTGTAGCACAGCGTTATTTAATAACTGAGATAAGCCACTTACAGAGCAGACAATTAGGAATATGTAAAGAAAGTAAAGATGAATCGGACGTAGTTGATTAAGGGGTGAAATATTCCCCATACTTTCGGGGTTCACTTGTGCAGAACTGATTGGAAAAGTGCCAGAAAATTCTACTCCATTCAAGCCGAGTGCTTCGGCAAATTGCCTGATCAAACCCTGAATATAGATTGGTTCTGGCAGATCGTTTAAATTACCTTCTTCGATCGCCTGCAATAATCGCCGGGGAATCCTGGTCAATACAACCACTTGCTCTAGAGATAGACCCTGTTCTTGACGCAATGCCAAAAGTTTAGCGCCCAATTCTGCCAACTTTTCGGCTCGTTGTTGCTCTAATAAAACTGATGGTTGGTGATTATTCTTCTTTCTGGGCCATTTCATGCCTGCTGACGCTCCTTAATTCCACTGAATCAATAATTAGGTTGCATTATTTGCTTTTGCAAAAAGTGAATCTCATGATCTTTGAGGGAACGATATTTACCCTCATCTAAAAAGGGTTCTTTTGGTGTTTGTAATTGAATTGGCCCAATAGCAGTTCGATGCAGCTTGATTACTGGGTATCCTAACTGTTGAGCTATACGGCGAATTTGACGATTTCTTCCCTCCTGCAACACTATTTCTAAAAAGCTTTGCTCGGCACAACGTTCTATTAGCTGTACCTTGGCAGCCCTGGTTTTTCTACCCTCCAACATCACACCCTGACGCCACATTTGTAGTACTGTTTCTGGGGGATGTCCTTTGACCAAAACACGATAAGTCTTGGAAATACTGTGACGTGGATGGGTTAGTCCAAATGTCAGTTCTCCGTCATTTGTCAGGATTAATGCTCCTGTAGAGTCTGCATCTAGACGTCCAACTGGGTGAATACCTGAACCCTCTCGTAATTCTTTCGGTAGTAAATCCAGAACTGTTGGCCTGTGGTGAGGGTCGTAGCAAGTCGAAACCACTCCCGCAGGTTTATGCAGCAATAGATATATTAAAGCCGGACGGTGCTTTTCGGATACGGGTTTACCATCCACAGCGATCGCATCTTTTTCGGGATCAACTTTTTGACCTAAATGTGCCAATACTCCATTGATCTGCACCCGTGAGTCCCTAATCATTTTTTCGGCTTCACGACGTGAGGCGATACCCCATTGAGCGAGAATTTTTTGTAACCGTGCCTCCATGTGGAAATTGCTTATTTACTGTTAACAATTAAATGATATTTGCATTTTGTAGCGAGTAGGCATAAATGTTACATTTAAAGCTTGTTTAATTTCTCTTCGGTTGTTGAGCAAATACTCATAAACAGATTGGTTAGATGCCAGAGCTAAATTCCCAAACAAAAAATGCAAGTAAATTCCGCATAATTACGCAGGTACTCACAACAGCACTAAAGCTCTGGTTGAGAGCGCAAGTGAGCCAAATATCGGAATTAGAAGTTGAAATTAAAGCCAGCGATCGCCAAATTCTCTCTGGGCGCATCCCCTCGGTATCTATTTTTGCTACTGATGCAGTTTATCAAGGTCTCCTGATTACACAAATTCAATTAATCGCAGAAAATATTCGGATAAATATCGGCTCGGTACTCAAGGGACAGCCTCTGCGACTGTTAGAAACAGTACCAGTGGTTGGGGATTTGATCGTAGACGAGAAGGATCTCAATGCTTCTCTCTCATCTGACTTATTATCTACTGCTTTGAGTGATCTATTGGTTAAAGTTTTACCAACACATTACCCACAGTCACAACCAATTAATTGGCAAGAAATTATCCTTGATAACAATCAAATTATACTGCGAGGCATGAGAGTAACCAATAGTAAAACAACACCTCTAGAGATTTGTCTGGGCTTACAGTTACTTAGTGGGCATGAGTTGCAAGTGGCACATATCCAAATCAAGCCCGACCAAGGAGATATGTTAAAAGACAATCATCAGTACAATCTGGATCTTGGCTCAGATGTCGATATCCAAGCACTAACGCTGATCCCAGGCAAGCTGGTATGTCGTGGACGGATTAACGTTAATCCTTGATGATCACAAATTAAAAAATACTAAATACCACGCGATGTGCAACTTATTCTTAGAGGTTGTTTGAAAAGTGGTTGGCTGTATCTTTGCACTTTCAGATTCCTCTAAAACGTTTTGCTACCGGACAGAGGAGCTTTAAAACATCCTTTTAGAACCCCGCTTCCATTTCTCGCCATGACGCGTCGGGAAACCCACCCACGGCGCTAGTAGCTCCCCAATTCAATGCCCTGTTTGGCCAATGCCCAACTCACCTATTTACTAAGTAGTGGTAACAGCAATGTCACGAAATAGTAAACCAGAGGAGCTGTGAAAATATAACTATCGGTACGGTCTAAAATACCACCGTGACCGGGGATTAATTGTCCAGAATCTTTGACTCCAGCATCTCGCTTGAGCATAGATTCGGTAAGATCCCCTAGAAGGCTAGCAATGCCAATCAGCAAACCCAATGCTAAACCAGTGAATGGGGATCTGGGCAAGTGTAGATAATAGGCTCCGGCGATCGCTACGGCAACACTTGAAGTAATGCCAAAAACAGCGCCTTCTACAGTTTTTTTCGGGCTAATCTCAGACAGACGGGTTTTCCCAAAGAATTTGCCAATCGTGTAAGCACCGATATCGGCTGCCCAAATACACAAAAAAGTTAGCAGTGTTGCTGTATAACCTTGTGGTAAAGAAGCGGAACTTGCCTTTTGGCAGAAATCTGTCCAAATTGTGGGCCAGTAACCTCCGAAAGGGAGATTGCTAAAAGCAGCACTATCAATTGCTCGTAACCGCACCCAGTAACTTGGCAAATAACCTACGTAAAATAGCCCCATAATAGAAGCGGAAACATCAGCGATCGTGGCAAATTTTGGTTGAAACAGCAGGTAAAAACAAATAAATGTGCCAGCTATTGGCATCACAGCATCAGCTAAACTGCCATCAAGGGTACAAATCACCAGCAAAACTTGGCTGACAGCCATAGTAGTTTTAGCGGCGGGAGCGATGCCTCTGGCTCGCACCAAATTAAAATATTCCTGTTGACCCAAAAAGATGATAACCGCAAACATGATGGTAAAGTACCAACCCCCCAGAAGGGTAACAGAAAGAGCAAGAGCGATCGCAACAATTCCACTAATAATCCGAGACCAGGGCATAGAAGTATTTTGGATTTTGGATTTTGGATTTTGGATTAGAGATTAGATATTCGAGATTAGGGATTGGTAATTGTGGCTTGGTTGCTTATGATCTACGACCTAAATCCCCAATCTAAAATCTAAAATCTGTTTTGGAAAGTGACGCTCCTGCGTCGAAGAGGCTGCGCTAACAGATCGCCAAAAGCCGGCGCTCCGACTTTCCGCAAAATCTAAAATCTTTTAGATTTAGTCTAGTTTCTCACCACTGAGGATAAAAATAGGATCAACGGCGGTAAAGGTTTGAGAAAAGCCGCGCGTCTCTAAGCGGTTAACCGCAGACTGGACGACTTCGATATTTCTAGCCCTTAACAAAGAAAAGCTCTGCGAAATAGCATACAGACTTTCTAGATTAGCAGCTGTGGCTACAACCCGACCGGATGGTGGCAAATAATGCCAAGCTGCTTGCAGTATTTCCTGAATGGGGCGGCCTCCCTCGATACAAACGCGGTGAGGGGTAAGCTTGAGGTTATGTAAACACTCTGGGGCACTACCTTCAATTACTTCGACATTTTTCACTTCAAAGCGATCGCAGTTACGCTTGATCAGATTAGCTACTTCTTCATCCCGTTCCACAGCAATAATCTGTCCACCTGGACACAATAGCCCCACCTCTACCGGAATTGTACCCGTGCCTGCGCCAATATCCCACAACACAGAATCTGATTTTAGTCGCAGTTGGGCAATTAATAGTAGTCGGACTTCTCGCTGGCTCAGGGGAATTCCTGGCAAATGTTCAAACAATTCATCGGGAATACCAGGGGAAATATAAGGCCAAAGTTGGGAGGGCATAGAACTACGCAATTATACTAAAGATATCGGTTTGCCAAATTGAAAAGCCATAAGCTCTAAAAACTTTTCAGCAGTAGCATTATCAGAAACCATAATGATTGGCGAAATATTAGGCGATGTCCAGGGACAAGACGCTACGCGTCTACGCTACGAAGTTCAGCAGCTATTAGGAAAAAAAGCAGGGCGGCGGACGTTGTTAGCTCGTGATTTGCAAACTCAGGAATTAGTTGTGATCAAGTTACTCTCTTTTAGTAGTGACTTTGAGTGGGATTCACTAAAGCTGTTTGAGCGAGAAGCCGAAACTTTAAAAAACTTAGCACATCCCTTAATTCCTCGCTATTTAAACTATTTTGAGGTAAATTTACCAACCATCAAAGGATTTGCTCTAGTACAAACTTATATTCCTGCACAAACTTTAGAGCAATACTTACAAACTGGGCGGACTTTTACAGAAGCAGAAGTCAAACAGATAGCCAAAGCACTTTTAGAGATTCTCATTTACTTACATGGGCTGTATCCGCCTGTAATTCACCGTGATATTAAGCCTAGCAATATTTTATTGGGCGATCGCTCTGGTAATAGTATCGGTCAAGTTTACCTGGTAGATTTTGGCTCAGTGCAGACTATCCTCGCCACAGAAAGCGGGACAAGAACTGTAGTAGGAACCTATGGCTATATGCCACCAGAACAATTTGGCGGACGTACCGTTGCAGCATCTGACATTTATAGTTTAGGCGCAACTTTAATTTATTTAGTCACGGGTACTCACCCAGCCGATTTACCCCAAAAAGATTTTCGCATTCAGTTTGAACAAGCGGCTAATCTGAGTCCCAGCTTTAGCAATTGGCTAAAGTCGATGATTGAACCGAGTTTAGAACGGCGTTTTAGTTCTGCTACCGAAGCGATGGCAGCTTTAGAGAACCCGCAACCGACAAACTTGCCTACTTTGGCTATTAACAAACCAGATGGGAGTAAGATTCAACTAACGAAAAATCAGGATTCTCTAGAAATTATCGTTCCACCAGCTGGTTTTGATGCATCAATAGTATTCACAGGTTTATTTGCGATCGTCTGGAATTCATTTATCCTCATTTGGACAATTGGCGCACTCTCGGCACCTTTTCCTATCAACATTCCCTTTGCCATGTTCTCACTTCCCTTTTGGGGTGCTGGCTTTGTGATGGTGTATAAAATTCTCTTTCATTTATTTGGACGCATCTGCTTACGCCTGAATCGAGAACAAATTACCCTAACCTGGGAGTTATTTGCTGGGAAATTTTATCGTCCCCGTGCAGCCCCAAGAAAAAGTATTACTAAGTTGGTTTACATTCCCAAACATTTTACTAAAGACTCTGAGGGCAATAGAATTGCCGTTCCAGCACAATTGGATATTTGGGTAGGAGTAAAAAAATATCAGCTTGGTGGTATTAGTGGTGCGATCAAATCTGAAGCCGAACTGGAATGGCTAGCTTATGAATTAAGCGATTGGTTAGGTTTGCCAATTACAAATCCAATTAGATAATTAGTTGCGCTGATCATTGCTTTGTTCAACGTGTCCAGTTCTGTCTCGACCATACTCGATATAGAACTTATGTACTATTATGAGTGCAGATACTTGGCACATTGCCCTATTCATCCAGCAAACTGCTCTAAAAAAATAGCTAATACTTGGAAAACTTATGCTTTTATGGATAATACTGTCTTGCGACTTACAAATGTACTAACAAAGTTTAAATAAGATTTAATTGTAACCCTTACTACGAAACAAAATTTGGTGCTGCTTGCTGGTTCTAATATGACAGGTCGAGTTGCAGAAACTTTACAAAGACGCTGGTTAGCTTTTGAGATTGATAATAACCAGTCAGTACAGTTAGGACTGTTTTAAAATAATTCGTAATTCGTAATTCGTAATTCATAAATAGATGGGATATCTGGAGATTTAGCGATATCAAGTTGGACAGTTGGCTGATTTCTGGGGGCAGGCTGCTGAATTGATTGTTATCAAGATTTAGCACCGTTGCCTTTTCTCTGGCAGCTTGTTCGATAATTTGCAAGAGTTCTTCGTTTTTCACCTGCAAACCTCACTAACTCTGTAGCGATATTTACCAGACTAGTGTATCGCAACTTCTGCGATCGCACTCCCCCATAACTAGCATGGCGAAGGTATTGTTTTATTGGTTTTATTTATACCCTGTTTCTGCAAGCTACGGTGTACACACAAGTCATCGAATTACCCAAAACAAAAACCTCAAAGAGTCCTGACGGACATTCCTCTCCTTACCAAGGAGAGGGACAGGTTTTGCGTAGCAGAACCAGGGTGAGGTTTCTTTGGAACTATTCGATAAACCGTAAATTCTGTTAAGACTGACTTGTGTATACACGGTAGGTTTTTGCAAGAGGATCGAGCGCTGATCACTGGCGAACTCATCAGATTTGAGCCATCAATGTCTATATTTAATTACAGATGCCTTAGAGGAAATTTATATGTTTGGACTGGGATGGCCAGAAATAGCTGTAATTACCATAGTCGCTGTTCTAATTTTTGGGCCGAAAAAAATTCCCGAATTAGGAACCGCACTGGGCAAAACCCTACGAGGTTTTAAGGAGGAGATGAAAACTCCCAGCGAGGAAACCAATCAGGAAGAAGAAAAACAATGATCAAAGGAGTCCGAATACAGGAGGCAGTGCGTTGGCTCCTCCTGATTCCTGACTACAGTAAGGTATTAACAACTGAAGAAGGTGTGATCCCATTTTGGGAATCGATGACAGTTGTGCCGGGATTTTGTTGGTGTGTCTCTTCCTTTGCTAAACCACGCAACTTAATTAACTTAATCGCGCGAGTGACGCTTTCTGGCAAAATTACCACCAGGCTGTTATCTGGAGCCATATCTAAGCCTTTATTTATCGCTTGGGTTTCATCCAGAATTGATTCATAGCGGCTATCAGGCTTAACTTGGGTGATGCCTTGAATAATCAACTGGGCGGCTGATCCCCGTAGTCGTCCGCGCGTGTCATCGTCTTCTTTGATAATGATGTAATCAAAAATTTGTGCTGCTAGTTTCCCCAAAGTAACAAAGTCTTCATCACGGCGATCGCCTGGCCCACCAATTACGCCAATCCGTTGTCCTGTAGTCCAGTTCCGCACAAAGGAACCTACAGCTTCGTAACTGGCTGCGTTGTGGGCATAGTCCACTAAAGCGTGGTAGTTGCCTAAATTAAATAAATTCATCCGTCCCGGTGTTTGGCTAACTGAAGCCCGGAAGGTCTTCAAACCAGCACGAATCTGCTCAATTGTGACGTTCTGCACGAATGCTGCCAAACTTGCAGCTAAAGCGTTGGCAATCATAAACGGTGCACGTCCGCCCATTGTTAAAGGTATATTTTCTGCTCTTTCTATCCGATGTGTCCAATCACCTTTAACAATTGACAAATAGCCATTTTCATATACTGCCGCTACACCGCCCTTTTGGATGTGCTTCCGCACTAATTCCGAGTCGGGATTCATGGTGAAGTAAGCAATATTAGCCTTAGTTTTTTCTGACATGGCGGCGACGCGGCGATCGTCGGCATTGAGTACCGCATAGCCATCAGGGTATACGGCTTCTGCGACTACGCTCTTAAGGTTAGCTAGCTGCTCAATGGTATCTATATCGCCGATTCCTAAGTGGTCAGAGGCTACATTCAATACCACACCGACATTTGCGGCTTCAAAGCCCAATCCAGAGCGGAGAATCCCACCGCGAGCAGTTTCCAATACCGCTACTTCTACTGTCGGATCTTGGAGGATGACCTGGGCACTTTGGGGGCCTGTGTTATCGCCTGCTTCTACTAAGTAATCACCGATATATGTTCCATCAGTAGTCGTATAACCTACTACTTTTCCAGTCTGTTTATAAATATGTGCTAGTAGTCGGGTAGTAGTGGTTTTGCCATTAGTGCCCGTAATGCTGAGGATGGGAATTTGGCTAGATTGCTCGTTAGGGAACAGCATATCTATCACTGCGCCAGCGACGTTGCGGGGGATGCCCACACTTGGAGCAACGTGCATTCGGAAGCCGGGAGCGGCGTTAACTTCGACAATTACGCCATCCACTTCCCGCAGAGGACGGCTAATATCTGTGGTGACAATATCGAGTCCGGCGATATCCAAACCGATAATCTTCACTACCCGTTGTGCCAACCAAAGATTTTCTGGGTGAATTTCATCGGTACGGTCTACGGCGCTACCACCTGTACTCAAGTTTGCTGTTGCCCTGAGATAACAAATAGTACCCTTGGGTGGCACGCTATTTAGGGTGTAGCCTTGCCTTTCTAGCAGCTGGTAGCTGGTGCGGTCTAGTTCAATTTTGGTCAGGACGTTATCATGTCCTTCACCGCGATTTGGGTCAAGGTTTGTTTCCTCAATCAGTTCGGCGATCGTGGATCTGCCGTTGCCAATCACATGAGCTGGGACGCGTTCGGCTACTGCTACGAGTTTGCCATTTACCACCAGTACCCTGTGGTCGCGCCCAACGTAATATCTTTCGACAATAATTGAACGGGAAACTTGTCTGGCAGCTTCGTATCCGGCTTCAGCTTCTTCCCAAGTTCTGATATCAATGGTGATCCCACGTCCATGATTGCCATCCAGGGGCTTGATGACGATGGGATAGCCGCCAACGTATTCAATAGCTTGTTCCAAATCGTCTAAGAAGTTGATCACTGTACCTCTGGGTACTGGCGCACCAGCCGCCGCGAGGATGCGTTTAGTCGCTTCTTTATCGCAAGCTAGTTCTACGCCTAGAATGCTGGTGTTGTCCGTCATTGTGGCCTGCATCCGCTTCTGGTTCACGCCGTAGCCTAGCTGAATCAAAAAGCGGGCTTCCAGAGACATCCAAGGAATACCTCTTTTTTCTGCTTCTTTGATGATCGCTTCTGTGGAAGGGCCTAAGGAAGCATCACGGGTGAAGTCTTTCAGGTCTTGGATATCTTGCTCTAGTTCTGCTTTGGGATAACGGCCTCGATCAACGATACTCTGGCACAGGCGCACTGCGGCTCGTCCAGCGTAACGTCCCGCTTCCTCGTTCAGGTACTCGATCACTACTTGGAAAATTCCGGGTGTGGCTGTTTCGCGGGTGCGACCAAAGCCGACATGCATACCAGCTAATTCCTGGAGTTCTAGGGCTACGTGTTCCACTATGTGACCGATCATAGTGCCTTCTTTGACTCGCATCAAAAAACCACCACGACAGCCAGGCGAACAATAGTGACCC
The DNA here is from genome assembly GCF_017114985.1 of Nostoc sp. JL33. Lineage (GTDB taxonomy): Bacteria > Cyanobacteriota > Cyanobacteriia > Cyanobacteriales > Nostocaceae > Nostoc. The sequence continues at coordinate 134,146 of NZ_JABXKP010000007.1, forward strand.
TCCAGACTCGGCAGCGCCTCAACTAATCCTTCATAAAAGCCAGGGATTTCATTCGAGGGTGTCTCGCCAAGGGTTTCTAAATCGAGGCGCATGACGATCAACTTGTGGCGTCGAATGCTCCAATAGTTTGGGCCGCGTAAGGTCTGGATCTTGAGGATTCTCATGGGAATAGGTAGATGGAGATTCGGAACCAAAATTCTAGTTTCTTACTGTAATTGACCGCTAAACTGTTCATTGCAAACAGTTTTTTCTTTTTACATGGTATTCTTATCATTTTTCTACGGTAAGAAATAATAAATGTGCGGTCAACTCAGTGTAACCTCAGATACTCTATCCCGTCAGCTGGAGATTCGGTGTACAGCAGGCAATACAGTGCGCTGATACAAGTGGAAGCGATCGCCGTAGCTGAGGATATGGAGACGTAAATTATGCACGGTTAATGGTTCATTAGCACCGACATGGGGTTCGTTGGTGTGGGTGAGTTCGGTGGGATCGACAATGGTAACACTGCCTTTACCCATAACTTGTAGCCAACCATCCCGTTCAAACACAGCACAAGTATCTTCGTCAATCCCAATACCTAAGCGATCGGGATGGGCTGCGATCGCACTAATTAGTCGCCCCATACGATTACGGTTGTGAAAGTGTTGGTCAACGATTACTTCTGGAATAAATCCCAAACCCGTTGCCATATCGACTAGGGAACGATTTGGCGACTCTCCACTACCGCCGCCAGCAATCATATGATGCCCCATCACTGCCGCTCCTGCACTGGTGCCTGCTAACGTCAGTTGCCCCGCTCTCACTCGCTGTCGAATAATTTCCATTGCTGGCGTATCTGCCAATACGCCACACAGACGCAGCTGGTCTCCTCCTGTCAAAAATACCCCACTACAGGCTTCTAAGGATGCTTTGATCTGGGAGGCTTCACACTGTTCCCGTTCGCGGATGTCTAAAATCTCTACCTTTTGGGCACCCATTTCTTCAAAAATGCGAATATAGCGACCACCGATGATCGCGGGTTCGCGAGAGGCAGATGGAATAATTGTAATATAAGCCTTACTAGCACCAGCACGTCCAAAAAAAGTTCGTAGGATTTCGCGCCCATGAACTTTATCTTCTGCGCCTCCGATAACCAGAACGGCGGTTTTTGTTGCTTGGGGTGTCCTCATTTCTAGCGATTTAGCTTGTAATTGCGGCATTGTGTTTCTCCTGTCAACAACTTCAGGTGAATTTAACAAGGTTCAGAAGCAGCCATGATTTTTGCGCTTTGCAACTTTCGAGAGGACACTTTTTGGAAGTTTGGAACTGGATCAGGCACTCTCCAAATTCTCGCTTAATGCTCGCGTTACCTCTGTCTAAACATGTTCGTTCCCATTCCTCAAAGCCAGCGCCTTGTTTTTCACCTGTCCACTTGCAGCAGGGCAAAATAGTCTTTAGGGGGCTAGATTCCTGCTCTAGGGTTGGGGACGAGCAGATAAGACTATGCTTTTTTCTGAGGCTGGCTCGATGCATCCTGGAAGTTGTTAACTTGATATGATTATTAATTTAAATGTAGTTGTCACAACATTTAAACATAAATTAAGTAATTAGAAAAACTTTTGATTCCATCTAAAATCCAAGAGGTCTGGTAGTTTTAGATACTATTGATAAAGTTTAAGTGGAGTTTGACCCGACCTTGGCTTGATGGTGTTTGCTAGACATTCAAATTTAAGATTAGTGTCCTCGAATACGAATAACTGTGCGCTTTGATATAGTTACGCTTTTTCCTGACTGTTTTAACTCTGTTCTCAATTCTGGGCTACTCGGTAAAGCCTTAGCCAAACAGATTGCCGAAGTGCATCTGGTTAACCCACGGGACTTTACCACTGACAAGCACCGAAAGGTAGATGATGAACCCTACGGCGGCGGCGTTGGGATGCTAATGAAGCCAGAACCTATTTTTAGCGCTGTGGAGTCGCGCCCGATTCTACCCCGAAGAGAAGTAATTTTGATGAGTCCACAGGGTCAAACGATCAATCAACCTCTTTTGAAAGAATTGGCGACAAATTATGACCAGTTAGTAGTTATTTGCGGGCATTACGAAGGAGTGGATGAGAGGGTGCTGCATTTGGTAACCCGTGAACTATCTTTAGGGGATTTTATTCTGACTGGTGGAGAAATTCCAGCAATGGCTTTGATTAATGGCGTAGTGCGGCTCTTACCTGGAACTGTCGCCAAAACTGAGTCCCTCATAGCAGAAAGTTTTGAGGAAGGGTTATTGGACTATCCCCAATATACTCGTCCTGCCAATTTTCGCGGTTTGAAAGTGCCTGATGTCTTGCTCAGTGGGAATCACGCAGCGATCGCGCGGTGGCGTTACGAACAACAAATTCAAAGAACAAGCGATCGCCGCCCTGATCTACTAGAAAAATGGCAAGGAGGGGAGCAGGGATAGGAAAGCACAGGGAGCAGCTTTCAAGGCTAGGTATTTAAAAAAGGGGCAGAATGTTTTACTCCACTACTATCTGGGATTTTAAGTCTTTGGCCAGAAGCCAAAAAACCTTTAGCATTAGCGGCCGATGCATCAACTTTGAGCGTATTTAGTCATATCTAGGACTTACGCAAAATATCTCTGAAACTCTGATTTCTCCGTGTCCTCTGCGCCTCTGTGGTTCGTAATTCCGTAACTCGTGCGTAAGTCCTAATATCAATGAAACTGTAGCAGCAGATTGGTTTGTAATTGTCACCGGGGATTCTTGATTATTAAAGCTGCTGTGCTGTACTTAATCGCCTTCCACTACCTCTAGGTGGTTTTTTCCCTGAGCCTTGGCAAAGTTTCACTTCACAACTTCATGTCTCTCAAATCACCCTCTCTACTGCCTGACTTTTAAATACCTACCCTTGAAAGCCTACTCCCTCTGCCCCCGGACTATTTTTTTGACCTCATCTAGAGCAAAAATTAATTTTTATGACAAATCCCCTAGAAAAATTAGCGATTTGCACCTAATATGATTAAAGGTATGTAAAAAATTGTAAACTAGGTTAAGAACCCAGTTAACTTTCTGCTTATAGAAGGTTTTTATATAGCCATCTATAATACAGATACAACCTGTACTTATAACCATTTGGAGATTTGCTCTCATGACCATCGCAGTTGGACGCGCCCCCAGTAGAGGGTGGTTTGACGTTCTAGACGACTGGCTCAAGCGCGATCGCTTCGTATTCGTAGGTTGGTCAGGGATATTATTATTCCCCTGCGCCTTCCTAGCACTAGGCGGTTGGCTGACCGGCACCACCTTCGTCACCTCTTGGTACACCCACGGATTAGCTTCCTCCTATTTAGAAGGTGCTAACTTCCTGACAGTGGCAGTATCCACCCCTGCCGACAGCATGGGACATTCCCTATTGCTGTTGTGGGGCCCAGAAGCCCAAGGCGACCTCACCCGTTGGTTCCAACTGGGTGGCTTGTGGCCATTCGTAGCCCTGCACGGAGCCTTCGGTTTGATTGGCTTCATGTTGCGGCAATTTGAAATTGCGCGTCTAGTAGGTATCCGTCCTTACAACGCCCTGGCCTTCTCTGCCCCGATTGCGGTATTCGTCAGCGTATTCCTGATGTACCCCTTGGGACAATCAAGCTGGTTCTTTGCACCCAGCTTTGGCGTAGCGGCAATTTTCCGGTTCCTGTTATTCCTGCAAGGCTTCCACAACTGGACACTCAACCCCTTCCACATGATGGGTGTTGCTGGGGTATTGGGTGGTGCTTTATTGTGCGCGATTCACGGTGCCACAGTCGAAAATACCTTGTTTGAAGACGGTGATGGTGCTAACACCTTCCGCGGCTTCAATCCAACCCAGTCGGAAGAAACCTACTCAATGGTGACGGCAAACCGTTTCTGGTCACAGATTTTCGGTATTGCCTTCTCTAACAAGCGCTGGTTGCACTTCTTCATGTTGTTCGTGCCAGTCACAGGTTTGTGGATGAGCGCCGTCGGCATCGTCGGTTTAGCACTCAACCTGCGAGCTTATGATTTCGTTTCCCAAGAATTACGGGCGGCGGAAGACCCGGAGTTTGAAACCTTCTATACCAAAAACATTTTGCTGAATGAGGGTATCCGCGCCTGGATGGCTCCTCAAGATCAACCCCACGAACAATTTGTATTCCCTGAGGAAGTTCTACCTCGCGGTAACGCTCTCTAAGAATTAAAAGCCGACCATGACTTGAATCAGGGTTGTGGTTGCCCAAAATTGACACCACCCAGATTAAATATCTCCTTGTAATAAGCCAATAAAGTGTCAATATTCCCCATTCTCTAGTGATCTCCCACCAAAAGGTGGGGGATTTTTTTTGTATATGGTTAATATCTTTAAATTTGTGTTATCTTAGGTGAAGGTGATAAACCCAGAGTAAATGCTCTGCCCTTTGAAAACTAAGACCGCTTAGGCAATAAGGAGGTGATGCCCATGATAGAAAGTAGTAAATCCATGGGTCATCAGGTTGCAGTTAGCCGGCTGTGTGCCGGGGCTGTTCTCTAAAAGTTAGCCTTAGTCATCTTTGAGATACTAAGTTAGCTCAAGTAGCTAGGCAAGCTCGGAGTTCCTTCCGGCAGTCTGGTTGCAACCTGAAGACCCGCTAGACCGCTCTGATTTAGATCAACTGATCCAAATCAGAGCGGATAGTTTTTTATAGGTGATTTTTGTTTTATTCAACGCTTGCTTTTAAAACTTAGATGGCAATGCCTATGGTTTTTCCTAGCCAACGCCTTTAAGTTTTGTTAAAAAGAAAAATATTTTGGCTCAAACCTTGGCAACTGATTCAGATGTGAACAATAGCGTCTATCTACCAAGTCTGATTTAAATATACACATACGCATTCTGTCTAGTTTATCCTCCGATCCTTTCTCCGTGGAGAATAAAAGGGGTTTGCCTTTGTCAAAGGCAAAATGTAACAAACATATAACTAGGAATTTTTTAATATGGCACAACTACTCACCGAAGCGGAAATTCAAGAACAGGCAAAAGTTCTGTCAGGTTGGACTGTTGAAGACTCTAAGTTGCAGATTAGCCGCACATTCAAGGATTTTATCCAAGCAATTGAGTTTGTAAATAAACTGGTGGAGCCGGCTGAATCGGCAGGACATCATCCAGATATAGAGATTTCCTACAATAAAGTAAAGATTATACTCACAACACATGATGCAGGTGGGTTGACGCCAGCAGACTTTGATTTAGCACGGGTGATTGCCAAAATCAACTAAGTGATTTCTTCTGATATCTTGCACTATGCGGGCTACCCTGCCAGAAGGCTTTGCCTAATTTTATATAGCCGAGCCAGTGTGTTCTAACTGGTGTGCGATTTCTAATAGGACTAAGTGCAAGAAGTGATTTTTCCTGACAAGCTGCTAAGTGTCTAAAGCTTTGAGTAAATAGGGAGCGAATCCCCTAAACCGTACTCCCTACTTAGATATTTACATAAGTATGTGTGACAGTTATTAAGGCGATCGGTTCAATGTTGCCATATAGATCAGATGTTTTATAATGTTATGATATGAACATATGTTTTTGCATAAGTTAATCAGATAAGTTTTTAACCCTAAGTTAATCGTTTATTAGCTTTGCAAAAACTAAAATTGTAGTAGTGGCAAGTATGCCTCATTGAAAGGTTTCATTGAGATATCGCATTTTTGAGAATTAAGTGCAACGAAGCCAATTATCTAAACAAGGTGTGAGGAGTAAAGGAAAATGTCTAATCTCTTGTGGAAATCCTTAGTGGTTAGCCCAGCAGTTTTGGGAGCAGCATTGTTAGTTTCGACAACAGCAATGGCGGCCCCAAGCACAACCACTGAAGTATCAGCAGCCAAACAACCGGGTGTAGGGGAAGTTGCCCAACAGCCAGAAATATTGGCTCAAACAACCATAGATCAAGTTAACCGCTACAGTAACGAAGGCAAGCAAAATACCTCTCAGTCTCAAGTAACATCGGTTTCGCAATTTTCCGACGTACAACCCACCGACTGGGCATTCCAAGCATTGCAGTCCTTGGTTGAGCGCTATGGTTGTATTGCAGGTTATCCAGATGCCACTTATCGCGGTAATCGTGCTTTAACCCGGTATGAATTTGCCGCTGGTTTGAATGCCTGTTTGAATCGGGTTAACGAATTGATCGCCACAGCAACAGCTGACATGGTGACCAAACAAGATTTAGCTACCTTACAACGGTTGCAAGAAGAGTTTTCCGCAGAATTGGCAACCCTACGCGGTCGTGTAGATTCCTTAGAAGCGCGGACTGCTGAATTGGAAGCTAATCAGTTCTCGACTACTACCAAACTAGTCGGTGAAGCCATTTTTGGCGTTACTGATGTGTTTGGGGGTAACACTGGTGACAACAACAATACTGTCTTCCAAGATCGGGTACGTTTAGACTTGCAAACCAGCTTCACCGGTAGAGACGTTTTACATACTCGTCTTGCAGCAGGTAATGCAATAGCCTTTTCACAATTTGATAACGCTGGGAATCAGATCCCTACTGCTGAAGGCATACAAACATTTCAAGTTGATAGCACTGGTGGCAATTCTGTCACTATAGACCGCTTGACTTATGAAGTTCCCATAGGCCCAGCCAACGTTTACTTAGCAGCTAGTGGTGGACGACACAGCCATTATGCAGCCGTCAATAATCCTTACTTTTTTGACAACACCGATGGCGGTAACGGCGCTTTATCTACCTTTGCTTCTGAAAGTCCCATCTATCGTATTGGTAACGGTGCAGGTATAGGGCTGAATCTACCCCTTGGTAAAGGTGGCGGTATTTTGGGAAATAGTTCAATCACTGCGGGTTACTTGGCATCGGAAGCTAATAATCCTGGTCTAGGTCAAGGTCTAGCCAACGGTGACTATGCTGCTTTAGGACAGTTAAACTTTAGTGTTGGCGATCGCGTGGCTTTAGCTGCTACTTATGTTCACGGATATAGTGGCGCAGGTGGTGCTTTATTTAACTCAACTTCCGCGACAAACGGAATTACAAATGTTGGAGTAGTAGGTACTAATCAAGCTAACGCTCTAACTATAAATGGAGCTTCAACTAATTCCTACGGCGTGGAGGCTGCGTTTAGACCCAGCGACAAGCTGTCAATTAGTGGCTTCGTCTCTTACCACGATGTCATCGGCTTCGGTGCAAATGATGATTATCAAGCCTGGAGCTATGGTCTTGGGGTAGCCTTACCTGATTTCGGTAAAAAGGGTAACGTTTTAGGTCTTTTCGCGGGTGCAGAACCCTATTCCTTTAACCGACCAGGTTTTGTTGGTAATGATATACCTTATCACTTTGAAGGCTTCTACAAGTATCGTGTCTCGGATAACATCTCTGTTACCCCTGGTGTAATCTGGTTGACCTCTCCTGGTCAAAACAGCAATAACGACGATGCGATTATCGGTACGCTGAGAACAACTTTCACCTTCTAGAGTGTTGACTATCCACTGAGAATTTTCAACTCTATTGCTCCCCGCCATCAGGCGGGGATTTTTGTTGTCGCTAGCAAGAATGAATAAACCCCAGTATGTAACCGGAGTATACTATAAAAGTTAGGAGTTGTGAGTTAGAAGTTATGAGTTATCGCGGATTTTATCTGAATAGACCACAGGAGGGTGGTGATTGTAATGCCCACTCCACAAGTGACTTATGCCGTGAGCAACTTTATCTGAGCGAGCTTTTCTAATAGAGCTTGGCTGTATAAAGTTACATATTACGTAATATCCTAATACCAATTTTGAATTTGGGATTTTAGATTGAAGGAAAAATCTAAAATCCAAATTGAATGACTCACAACTCCTAATTGGAGGCGGAGCTTTCCAAGGCTTTGCTGCTAATTCCTAACCCTTAACTTATTGCTGCTTGTGGAACTATCGTGTAAATCGGAATACGCAATTCTGGCCTTATTAGAGATGGCCGCTCATTACGAAAGTGGCGAACCTCTGCAAATTCGACAAATTGCAGCACAACAAAACATACCCGATCGCTATCTGGAACAGCTGCTAGCAACTTTGAGGCGTGGGGGTATAGTCAAGAGTCAGCGCGGATCAAAAGGTGGCTATCTGTTGACGCGATCGCCCCGGAAAATCATTCTTTTTGAGATTTTGGAGTGTTTAGAAGGGTTAGAGGCGCGGGCTGGTGAAGAAAACGTTAATTCTAAAACAGTAGACAGTTCGGTTATAGAAGAAATTTGGCAAGAAGCAAGTCGCGCGGCAAATTCAGTGTTGCAAAAATATACACTCCAAGAGCTTTGTGAAAAACGAGATTCCCGGCGGCAGTTGGATATCATGTACTACATTTAATCAAGAGTCATTTGTCATTTCTTATTTGTCCTTTGTTGAAAACTAATGACCAATGACTAATAACTAATAACTAATAACTAAGGACTAAATTATGCGAATAGCTCGTAACATTACAGAACTGGTTGGCCGTACTCCGCTAGTGCAGTTGAACCGCATTCCTCAAACCGAAGGATGTGTTGCGGAAATTGTAGTGAAACTGGAAAGCATGAACCCATCGGCATCAGTCAAAGACCGGATTGGGGTGAGTATGATTAACGCCGCCGAAGAGGAGGGGCTGATTACTCCTCTTAAGACAGTATTGGTAGAACCCACCTCTGGAAACACAGGAATTGCCCTAGCAATGGCAGCAGCAGCCAAGGGTTATCGATTAATTTTGACAATGCCAGAAACAATGAGTGGGGAACGACGGGTAATGTTGCGGGCTTATGGAGCAGAACTAGAACTAACACCAGGTATGGAAGGCATGAGTGGGGCAATTGGGCGAGCGCAGCAAATAGTTAATACGACACCAAATACCTATATGTTGCAGCAGTTCCGCAATCCAGCCAATGCAAAAGTGCATCGGGAAACTACAGCAGAAGAGATCTGGGAAGATACCGATGGACAAGTAGATATAATTGTGGCGGGGGTGGGCACAGGTGGTACGATCAGTGGTGTAGCAGAAGTGATTAAAGCACGCAAGCCTAGTTCTAAGGCGATCGCAGTTGAACCAGCCAATAGCCCAGTATTATCTGGGGGACGGCCAGGATCACACAAAATCCAAGGAATTGGTGCTGGGTTTATTCCCCAAGTACTAAAGATAAAATTGATTGATGAAGTGATTACCGTCACCGATGAAGAAGCGATCGCCTACAGTCGGCGTTTGGCAAAAGAAGAAGGGCTACTATCTGGCATTTCCAGTGGAGCAGCTTTATGTGCAGCAATTCGCGTTGCCCAACGTCAAGAAAATAGGGGACGTTTAATTGTAATGATTCAGCCCAGTTTTGGTGAGAGGTATTTGAGTACGCCGTTGTTCCAAGACCTGGAGGCAAGGTTAGCCGCTAGCGTCAGTTAACGATACATTGAATTAATGGTCAATTCTAAGCACGTTTCTAACCATTACGAAACTCTCAAAGTTAGTCCAAGTGCTAGCCAATCGGAGATTAAGCAAGCTTACCGCCGCTTGGTTAAGTTGTTTCATCCTGACAGTAATCACCAAACAGCCGATCACGAGCAGATTATCCGCATCAATGCAGCCTATGAGGTTTTAGGCGATAACCAAAATCGTCGTAATTATGACCAACAACTGCAAGATGATTCCCAAAAATTAAATAGCGATCGTCAACAGCGTACAGCATCAGTTCAAAAGCATTACCAGACAAGACGAAAAACAGGGCGGGAAGCTGACGAGCAAGTAGACGAATGGCTGCGCCAAGTTTATCAACCAGTCAATCGTCTGGTTTGTGGTATTCTCTATTCCCTAGAGGAGCAAATGGAGCAATTAGCAGCTGATCCCTTTGATGATCAGTTGTTAGATGAATTTCAGGAATACTTAAAAACTTGTCGAGATGACCTCAAGCAGGCACAAATTACTTTTCGCTCCCTGCCGAATCCCCCTAGTCTAGCAAGAACGGCGGCTCACCTCTACTACAGCCTTAATCAAGTAGCAGATGGACTCGAAGAGTTGGCTTATTTTCCTTTGAGCTACGATGAGCGTTATTTACACACAGGTCAAGAACTATTCCGCATAGCTACGAGATTACACTCTGAGGCACAAGCGTCTGTAAATTAATCAAGCTCAGAATACACTCTAATAATTTGTTATCGCACCTTTTCTAAATTTGAACTTTCAAAGCAGACACTAAGACAGAAGCTACATTCAATAGTTTGGTTTAACGCGCTGCATTCTTTGCCTGTGGTAAGGTGAGAAAATATGCTTTTCTGATGCAGTAACATTCACAGGACTTACGCAACTGGCATAAAGAGCGGCGAGACTTCGCCCTGCCACGCAGTACTTTAAATCAGACCAAACGCATACAAACGTCTGGACGTTTTAGTTGCTGAATCAGATAATTAGAAAGCAAGTTGTGCTTAATTCTATAAATAGTTTGACCTGTTTGATAAGCTAAATTCTTAAGTCTAAGCCAAACCAACATTGAACAAACAAAAACTGTATCATCAAAGATAATATAAGCATCTTCGTCAGCGACAATTAAATCTTTTACATTCTCCCAAAGTAAACGAGGAGTTAACCTTTCATTCTTTAAATAATAATTAATTTTATCATGACTAATATTTTCTAAGTGTTCTGCTAAATTAGTCATAGTATAGTTAATTTGACTACTAAGTAAATATTGACAATAATTAAGTTTAGTAAATTTCATTGCTAACTGATTTTTTCATACACCCACAGCTTATTTTCTCATAAAATTTTTCAGATGAATTTACACAATTTATTATTGTTAATAATTAGAGTCATATATCATCAAAGACATCTACGCTCTTCAATACATTTGTACTATTAAATTGCGATGCCTGCGGCGAGCGAAGCTATCGCGCTGTACCAGTTGCGTAAGTCCTGAAACTGTGGGAAGTAACAATAGGTAAAGAAATTCGCACTCTCACTGGCCATTCCAATGGAGTAAATTCCATTGTCTTTAGTAGAGATGGGAAAACTCTGGTTAGCGGTGGTCAAGACAAAACTATCAAACTGTGGGAAGTAGAAACAGGTAGAGAAATTTGCACTCTCAGTCATTTTAATTCAGTTGAGTCTGTCGCCTTTATTTTTAATGGAGGTTGGCTTGCTGCTGCCGACGATAGCGGGAATATCAAAATTTGGCGACGCAGCTAGTCTGGCAATAATAGCGTCAAAATAGTATTAATACTTGACAAAGTATTTCGCTATTAGCATAAACTGCCTAGAAATTTATTTCCGGTTTAATAACGCAAGTCCATTAAAATGTAGGATTTGTGGGAGTTAAAATTAAAGCATATATGAACGTCAGGTTGCATCCTCATGCACAAGCGCGATTAAATGAACGTGGGGCAACAGAAACAGAAGTTATTGCCACAGTCGAACATGGTGTTACTTTTCCTGCTCAATCTGGTAGAACTGGATTTAGATGTAACTTTCCCTTCAATGCTGAATGGAATGGAAAGTTTTATAGTACTAAAAAAGTTGAGGCAATAGCTGTTCAAGAGAAAGAATACTGGTTAGTTATTACAGTCATCGTTAAATACTTTTAAAAGGGAAATTTCAATGAAACTTACTTACGATCCAAGATACAACATAGCTTATATCTATTTCCAAGACAAAACTGCACAAGTAGAAACAATTCAAGTCAGCGAAGAAATGAATGTAGACATTGCTCCCGATGGCACGATTTATGGAATTGAATTGCTCAATGCTAACCACCAATTAAATGCTGATGAACAGGGTAAGTTAATCGTAGTCAATGAAGCATTAGGAGAATCTGCGGAATTTAAGTTGTTACTGTAATCTGAACAATCTCAAATTATACTTTTACTATGACTTCTTCTCCGCACTATATTCCTCAATCTGACCCGCCGCTTCCTCCTTGGGAAACTCTACCAACGATGTATGATTTACCAAGTGACAACCCAGAGGAACCAGGTTTGCCAGATGATTTTCTCTTTTTACAACCCTTACTTTTATACTTAACTTTTCAGCCCATTAACTGGAATCCAGAGCTAGTTTATAGTGCTGCTGACCTTAATCTCTACTATGATCTTCAGCATCCTTTGTGGTGTAAGCGCCCAGATTGGTTTGGTGTAGTAGGGGTAGAAAATTATACAAAAGGCAGGACTTAGGTTAAGTTATGTAACTTGGCAAGAGCCAGCAAATCCCTTCGTGGTTGTTGAGTTATTATCTCCAGGTACAGAAGACGAAGATTTAGGCACAAGAAGAGAAAGTGCAGCAGATAAACCTCCTAGCAAATGGGAAGTTTATGAACGAATTTTGCGGATTCCCTACTATATTGTTTTTAGTCGCTACACTAATGAACTTCGGGCTTTTCAGTTAGTCGGTGGTCACTATGAACCGATGAATTTGACTGATGGATGCCTACTAATGCCAGAGATAAATTTAAGTTTAGGCTTATGGCAGGGTTCATTTCGAGATATTGAAAGGTTGTGGTTAAGATGGTTCACTTTAGAAGGAGAATTAATTCCCGCACCTACAGAGTCAGCTGTTGCTGCAACTCAACGAGCTATCATTGCTGAACAAGAAGCTACAGAAGCTAAACAAGAAGCTACGGAAGCTAAACAAGAAGCTGCTCAAGCCAAACGAAAAGCAGAACAATTAGCAGAACGTTTGCGTCAGTTAGGTGTGAATCCTGATGAACTAGATGAATTATTGTAGCTTCAGGAGTCTTTTCTGATACGCAGCATGATTTTCTGCTTTTAAGGAATCACCTGTACTCAAAAGTTTGATAGCCGATACCAAGGCAGTTATTTAATAAGAATATTTGCTCCCAGAAAGATTAACTTTTGAGTGCGATGTCTACGACGAGCTGCGCTAACGCATATTCACCACTTGAAATACATATAATATTTCCTTCAGGAAGTCTATAGCAACGTCAGTTTTTCAGAAAAACTATGATGTTATGCTATATCGTTACTGTTCGCAATGGCGTAAGTCCTGGCAAAGCCTCCTCTTTCTTGACCACAGGCAGAGCCTCTGGTCATACATTAAGAGTCTTAAAACTCTTAACGAGGCGACACAAGCCTTTGGGCTTTTCTTAGTGCGATTCGTTACTCTTCCCAAAGTCATTGTAAATTGGGTTACTAGGGCTAATATAAGGTTCAGCAGCAAATTTTAAAGGCGATATTCGCAGATATTACCGCAGACACTGGTTATGTTGCGGCTGCTAAAATATTTAAATATAAGTACTATGATCAAATTACCCCGGTAAAAATCGTCTATTTTGTAACACAAGACCATTAAAAAATTGTAGAAAAGTGTATTTCCTTGTCTCCGTAGTGGTGCTAATCTCAATTTTAAGGATATTATCAGCCTTTATCTGCTAGAGCTTCTGACTTTCAGCAAACTAGATAATTTATCAACAATAAAATCGCTAGGAGTGCGATGAGATGTCACAGTCCCCTATGACAAGACCAGAGATAGCTGCTGGAACTCTAATCGATAACCGCTATATTATCCAAAAACTTCTGGGACAGGGAGGATTGGGGCGAACTTACTTGGCGTTTGACACTCGTCGGTTTAATGAACCTTGTGTTCTCAAAGAATTTGCACCCATTGGCACAGGGGAGAGTGGACTGGAACAATATCGCAACTTATTTAAAAGAGAGGCAAAAATTCTTCATCAATTGCAACATCCTCAAATTCCCAAGTTTTTGGCTTGCTTTGAAGGAGATGGTCGGCTATTCCTAGTACAAGAGTATGTTGACGGTAAAACATATTCTAGGCTACTGGGAGAACTTCAACGTCAAGGAAGAAATTTTTCTGAAGAGGAAGTTATACAGTGGCTAAAGAATCTGCTACCTGTTTTGGAATATGTCCACCAGCACAACATCATCCATCGAGATATTTCTCCTGACAACATCATGTTACCTGATGGCAAGGATCTGCCAGTGCTGATTGATTTCGGTGTAGGCAAGCAAATTGCTGACATGAATGAAGCGAGAAGTTCCAACCACCAGGTGACGTTTGTTGGCAAAATGTCCCTTGTCGGCAAAGTGGGATATGCTCCCCGCGAACAGATTAGCTTGGGTTTATGTTCTCCCTCTAGTGACCTTTATGCTTTGGGGGTAACAGTTATTGTACTACTCACAGGTAGAGATCCATCTTTACTAATTGATCAGTATTCCTTAGAATGGAACTGGCGTTATTATACTTATATTACTGATAGTTTAGCTCAAATACTCGATTGCATGTTGGCAGATAGACCTAACAAGCGATACCAAACAGCCAGGGAAGTTCTTATAGATTTAGAGCGGATTGGAGAACCAGAAGTGGCAATGACTCCTGGAATCATGCTTGATGATTTGCCTACCACGGTATTTAACCCGGAATTTCAGGCTATCTCGGCAATATCGCCGTCATACAACCAACCTGGAGAAACAATAATTAGTTTATCTAGTTCATCTGCTAGTCCGCAAATGGGGCAAATTGAACAACAACAACCTTCACTCAAACCAGCGTTTATCAAATCTTGTCAGCAAAAGCTAGCCTACCACATCGGGCCAATGGCAAATCTGATTATAGAAGAAATATTAGCTCCAAATCCTTACATTTCGCCTGACCAATTTGTTGAACTTATCGCCAGGGAAATTCCTGACTTTAAAGCAGCTTTTGAATTCAAAAAAAGCTTATTTTCATAGATATTTGAACAATGCGTGAATGCGTGAATGCGTGAATTTTTAATTGTTAATCCCCTATACCTCCCTGAGTGCGTTTGATTCTTTTCATTGCCATTTCTAAACTTAACTGCATCCGTCTAAAAGCTTTAGCTAAATTACCGATTTCATCATTAGACATCTGCTCAAATTCAACTTCCATATGTCCGGTACTAACTTCTTCGGCTATGCGAGTCATGCGTTTGAGAGGCATAACAACTTGTCGATTCAAGAAAAAGTTGACTAACAAAATAGTCGCTATAAATATAGTTGATACAATTAGCATAATGAGTAAGGAAGACTGATGAGCTTTATTGATCACATTCTTCGCAGGGACTGATATAATTTGAGCGCCGACAATTTCATTCAGCTTCCACCCAAATCCATTTGCTGCACCATAAAGAGTAATCATACTTTGAGGTGCAACTTCAGGTGTGTTATGACACTTCAGACAGCTTTCTTCCGAAATTGGTAGCGGACGAGCAATATAAAAGATATCCCCACCAGGAATTGAGCGAAATCCGCTCAATTCTTTCAGGTCTGATTTATTTCTGAACCTTTCTACAATTTCCGTCTCAAAACTGTCAGCCTTATCCCGAAGATTTGTGGGATTGAGAGTTGCTTCTTTATAAAAGAAATCACGGTAGTCTGTTGTTTTCCGTAAAATCTCAAATACCTCCCGTGCTGAATATGCAGGCACACTTTGCGGCAAAAACTCAGTTTCCAATTTATCAGCTAGCTCTGGATTCACTTGAGTACTGGTGTATTTACGAACAGAACTCATTGTTTGCATGAGCATCAGAGCAGTTGAGCTAATATCTTGTTTAGCATTTTCCCTGAGCAGAGAAGAAAGAGCAAATCCACTCAAGCTCAAACCGAATGTCAGAATTACAAGTAGCAGAATTGTAAACTTTTGTTTCAAATTCAGATTTTTCAGCATAATTTCAGATTACTTACAAGTCAAATTATTATCAGCAAATATGACTAAAGTCATTGTTTACTCTAGCATGAGCAATTAATTAAATATTTTAGTGTAAAGGTGATAAATTAGCTAAAAATATTAGGGTATACCCAACTTTATATTAGTAATTATTGAGGTTAATGAAAATGTTCTTTAAGTAACTAAGTTCCAAAAAGCTACAACAGCAAAACAAAATTGAATTTCCAAAAATTCGTATTGGCTGTTCTGATCCCGTGCCAAAATAAATACCAGGAATTGTCAAATATTACTAATGGTGTGGAATGCAGGAAAGTCTTTATTCGGTGGACGCTACATTATTGAAAGCCAACTAGGCGAAGGCGGAATTGGCATTACTTATCTTGCCAGAAATCAACAAAATCAACTGCGAGTGATTAAAACTCTCAAAGAAGAAATCCTGAATCACCCCGCTTGGATACTCCACCGAAACAAGTTACGGCAAGACTTCCGGGATGAAGCAGTTCGGCTGGCGGTGTGTCACCATCCTCATATAGTACAGATAGAAACCATCTTCGATGACGGAAATTTGCCCTGCATGGTGATGGATTACATCGAAGGCGAAGATTTAGGACAGCGCTTAAGGCGGGTAGGGGTGCTATCAGAAGCAGAAGCGCTGCTGTACATCCGGCAAATTGGCAAGGCTTTGACCCTAATTCACTCTAAAGGACTGCTGCATCGGGATCTGAAACCACGTAACATTATGATCCGCATTGATAAATTAGAAGCAGTGCTGATAGATTTTGGCATCGCTAGAGAATTTATTCCCAATATGATCCAAAAGCATACAGTGTATCGCACTCCTGGTTTTGCCCCACCTGAGCAGTATGAATCAGAAGCGCCACGAGGCGAATACATTGATATCTATGCCCTAGCTGCTACCTTGTATAATTTGCTCACCGGCGTTATACCGACGAGTGCAGATGATCGGCGTCACAATATTAATTTAGAACCACCACAATATTTTAATCCTAACATCAGCAACAGGGTCAATCAGGCTATTATGTGCGGAATGGATCTGGAGTCAACCTATCGTCCGCAGTCTGTGCAGGAGTGGTTAGATTTATTGGGAACTGAACCTGGGGAGGATGTAACAGCAAAGTCATCTACCCTAGCGATAACGTCTAGATTTAAACCATCTCGACCTGTTGTATTAGATCAACAGAACTGGCAATGTGTACAGACCCTAAAAGGTCATTCTAGTATGGTTCATGCGATCGCCATTAGTCCAGATGGGCAATTTATTGCTAGTGGCAGTAATGACAAGACTATCAAACTTTGGCAACTGCGTACTGGCAAGCTAGTGCGTCAACTGGGTCGTTGGTCTTCTGGTCATTCCAGTATGGTTCATTCCGTCGCCTTTAGCCCAATCTCCTCAAAGCTTTCTTATCAAGGGGAGTCAGGCAAATCTGCAAGAATCGCAGACCTGAAGTGGGGGGTTTTAGCTAGCGGTAGTTGGGATAACACAATCAAATTATGGGATGTAAACACAGGCAAAGAAATTCGTACTCTCATTGGTCATGCTAATTGGGTGAATTCCGTTGCCTTTAGTCCAGATGGCAAGTTTCTGGCTAGTGGCAGTGCTGACTGCACAATTAAAGTGTGGCAGGTACACACAGGCATAGAAATCCAAACTATCACAGGTCATTGTGACTCAGTTTCGTCAGTCGCCTACTCTCCGAGAACGCCGACAACGAATAGCAAGGATAGACAACTTCTAGCTAGTGCCAGTAATGACTACACCATCAAACTGTGGCAAGTATACACAGGCAAGAACATTTGCACACTTACAGGTCATTCCTTCTTCGTCAACTGTATCGCCTTCAGCGAGGATGGGGAAATTCTCGCCAGTGGCAGTGCTGATAACACGATTAAACTGTGGCATGTAAATACAGGCAGAGAAATTCGTACTCTCATTGGTCATTCTGATTCAGTTTGGTCAGTTGCCTTTAGCCAGGATGGGCAATTTCTCGCTAGTGGCAGTTGGGACAACACTATCAAACTCTGGCACGTAGACAGTGGCAGAGAAATCAGCACACTTACAGGGCATTCCAATTATGTTAGATGCGTCGCCTTCAGTGCCAATGGACAAATCCTAATTAGCGGTGGTGATGACGACACTATCAAGATTTGGCGACGCGGATAATAAATAATTCGTAATTCGTAATGGGCTACGCCCCGCTACGCTAACGTAATTCATAATATTTTTGCTGAGTGTGGTTAGTGACTTTTAAACCTACAGATAGAAATGCGATCGCTCCAAATTTGTGACAATAATAACGTCAACCGTGATTATTGAACAATAATTTTTATGGGCTTTGGTATTGGTGATTTATTCTGGATTTTCCTCCTTCTGACTTCTTTGCAACCCCTTTGGCAAAAACGTCAAATAGAATATCGGCGCTTGCGTGCTTTACAACAATTCCAGCAGGAACGTAAAAGTCGGGTGATTTTGCTGATTCACCGTCAAGAGTCCATTAGCTTCCTGGGAATTCCCATATCTCGCTACATTACTATCGAAGACTCAGAACAAATATTGCGAGCAATTCGCCTTACACCCCCAGATGTGCCAATTGACTTAATTTTGCACACTCCTGGTGGTTTGGTTTTGGCTACAGAACAAATCGCCAGAGCATTAATTCGCCACCAGGCAAAAGTCACAGTCTTTGTACCGCACTACGCCATGAGTGGGGGTACAATGCTGGCGATCGCCTCGGATGAAATTATTATGGATGCTAATGCTGTCTTGGGGCCAGTTGATCCCCAACTGGGTAATTACCCCGCAGCGAGTATCCTAAAAGTAGTTGAAGATAAACCCATCAGTGAGATTGATGACCAAACTCTAATTATGGCTGACCTCTCACGCAAAGCAATTCAGCAGGTACAGAGGTTTGTACGAACTCTGCTAAAAGACAGTATACCTAAACAAAAAGTTCTGCCAGAAAATATCGAATCGATTATTGAAGCCTTGACAACTGGGCGCGTCACCCATGACTATCCCATCACTATTGAAGAAGCAACAGAAATGGGGCTGCCCGTAACCGTCGGACTGCCCCATTCTATTTATGATCTCATGGATCAGTACCCACAGCCACAAGGAGGGCGACCCAGCGTGCAATATATTCCTATGCCTTACAATGACCGCCGTCCAACTCTACCTACACCCAAGGGCAGACCCTTAGAAGAACCAAATCAGATGACTTGAGGCTTTGAGTGAGGTAGGAATTTTTTGTGGCAACTAGGGTGTAGTTGTTGGTGTAGCTGTTGGTGTAGCTGTTGGTGTACTTGTTGGTGTAGTTGTTGGTGTAGACATCGGTGTAGACGTCGGTGTAGCTGTTGGTGTTGGTGTTGTAGTTGGTGTAGTTGTTGGTGTAGCCCTTGGTGTTGTAGTTGGTGTAGCCCTTGGTGTAGCCCTTGGTGTAGCCCTTGGTGTAGCCCTTGGTGTAGTTGTTGGTGTAGCTGTCGGCTGACTGAAGACTGTCTTTGCTTCCTCATTCAGCTTTTGGCGGAGTGCTAAATTAGCAATTCCAGTTTCTTGCAACTGATATTTCCTCTGATACTCCTTCACCACTGTTTCCGTCTGTGAACCATAAAAATGATCGCGCGGGAGGGGAGGATTTGGCTTCACCACTGCATTCAAATTTCTGTGCAGAATTTGAACGATGTTAGCAGCAAACTGTTGGGTTTTTGGCCCTGCTATCCCATCAACTGGTTTTAGCTTATAACCCGTCTGAAATTCACGAATTGCCTTTTTAGTTTCTTGATCCGTCAAAGGACTATTTGTTACCTTGACGTTATAGCCTAACCCCCGCAATACAGCACGGAATTGCTGGGGCGTATAGCTACGTTGAGAGGCTGCGAAACCTGTGTCTGCAATTACCACACTAGCAGTTATCAGGCAAGTAACAGCAAAGGTCGCGCTTGATTTTCCAAACCCACACCACATACTTAAAACTCCTTTGGATTAAATCAGCAGGATTATAAAGGTTAACAGCTGCATTTTAAGTTTGTTTAATAACTTTTTTCGCGATTATTTAATGATTTTTGAATAATTTGTGAATTGTTTTTGTAAAATTCACTTTAAATTACAAAGTTTATTGTATGTCATCCATCCAAAGGAGTATCTTGTATTAGCAAAGATAGTTATCATTCTTGAACACTAAATTACAGTATGGATGCATAGATGTGCGCCCGTGTCAACTTCAAGCCAGGGCGAATTATGAGGCTGTTGGTCAATTCAGGATGGGTTAAACTCCCCATCCTTAAAACATTGTTTTGCGTTGGTTTCACGCCCTGCAATAAATTGCGGGCTAATAGCTAAAGTCCTTGAAACGCACTCAAATTAAAGAAATTAAGATGGATTGAGGCTGATGGGTTAGACCCCGCAATCAATTCGCCAACACGCGCTTTTAAGGTTAAGTTGACACGCATGAACAGATATGATCCCCTACTGGGGTCTACTAAACTGCAAATTGCTGTAATTTCTTGGAAAAAGCCGAAAATAAATCAAAGAGCTTATATTCAAAATATTCCCAGAATGTATAATATCTAACAAAATATGAAAGACATAAAATCTTCTAAGCAGCGCAATCTTTGGTTTGAAAGATTTATGGCAATTACTGCCACCGTAAATTTAGGTTTAGTGTTGTTTGATTTAAGTTACGTACCTTGGCGAGATTTTTACTTGCGAAAACTTCCCCAAATTATTAAGATTTATGACCCAATAAAAGGTATTGAAGCTCATCGAGATACAAAAAGTTATCTAGAAACAGTAGACGCATTAGAAGAACAAGTCAATCAAACAGGGTTACAGTCGTCTCAGGTAAATAGCAGGCTAATACAAATAAGTCGTCTTAGTAGCGAGATGATTGACAGCAACCCGTTTGCGGGAGTGAATAAGAGTGGTACCCTAGAAAAAATCAAAAGGCGGATGCGCGATCGCATCGGCAAAGAATCTGCAAAACAGTCCTTTGCCACTTTTTGGAGTCAACCTTACTTATCACAACATGGCTGGATTCAAGAAATTAATTTTTTCAACCAAAGCATCCGCCCTTTGATTGCCTCTAACTACTACCGCCAAATCGGGGAAAATGGGGAATTTGTTGATGATTTCTGGATTATTGACTTACCTTTTGTGATTTTATTTGGCGTAGAATTGCTGGGGCGTACTTTCTTGCTCAGACGCCAACATCCTGGTTTTAGCTGGTTGGAAGCAGTATTGTGGCGTTGGTACGATTTATTTTTACTACTGCCATTTTGGCGGGGGTTGCGAATCATACCTGTATTAATTCGCCTCGATCAAGCGCGGTTATTTAATCTGCATCCAGTGCGAAAGCAAATTAATCAGGGGATTGTCGCCAATTTTGCCGAAGAACTTACAGAAATTGTAGTGGTGAGGGTAATTAATCAGGTTCAAGGTTCAATTCGGCGGGGTGAGTTAACGCACTGGCTCTCACAACAGGAAAATTTACGTCCCTACATAGATATTAATAATGTGAATGAAGTCGAAGCGATCGCAAGTCTTTTGCTAAAAACAATTGTCTACCAAGTGCTACCGGAAATTCAACCTGCGATCGTTGCCATTTTGCGCCACAATATCGAAACCGTCTTCCATCAAGTCCCCGTCTACCGCAAACTCCAGAACCTCCCTGGCGTGGGACAGGCCCAAACCCACTTAAGCGAACAACTAGCAACCCAAATCACAACTAATCTTTACAAAACTTTAGTTAGCGCTGTTGAAGACCCTGTTGGCGCAAAACTCACCAGTAAACTCGTAGAAAGCTTCAGCGACGCCTTGGGAGCGCAAATAAAGGAAAAACACGTACTTTCAGAAATTCAGAGTTTACTTTTTGACTTCTTAGAGGAAATTAAACTCAACTACGTCCAGCGTTTGTCCCAAGAAGACATAGACCAAATTATCGAGCAAACCAGGCAGCTACGAACACAAGTATCAGTTCCAGCAGTAGTGGATAAAGCCAATACTCTGCCAGAAATACGCCAAGGGTAGAAAGAACAGGGGAGTAAGAATTGAAGAATTTAGATTTGAGACTTCGACTTCTCTTTGAGACGCTACGCGAACCTCAGTCGAACGATTAAAGAATTGAAATTTAATCCAAAATCCAAAATCTAAAATCCTTGCATTGAATTGCCCTTTTTCGCCAATGCGCGACTATAAAAGAAATGCGCTAAACTCGAATTAGGCGAATCATCATTGGTTCGTCACAAGACTTCTTGGAAGATATACCTATCGCAGGAAGTGGGTCGATGCCCACTTTTTTTATTGAATTCTCTCATGGCTCATCCTTTAGTTCCACAAATTATTGATTTGGCGACACCAGTGGCAGAAGAACTGGGATTGGAAGTGGTTGGCGTAGTTTTTCACACTAACCAAAGTCCACCAGTGTTGCGGGTAGACATTCGCAATCCTCAGCAAGACACCGGGTTGAATGATTGTGAGAAGATGAGCCGTGCTTTAGAAGCCTCCTTAGATACTGCCCAAATCGTTCCAGATGCCTATGTCTTGGAAGTGTCTAGTCCTGGTATTTCACGGCAACTGGTAACAGACAGGGAGTTTATTTCCTTTAAAGGATTTCCTGTCATCATCTCCACTTCGCCACCCTACGACGGACAACAAGAGTGGACTGGTCAGTTGATTCGCCGAGATGAGACAGCACTTTACTTAAACCAAAAAGGTCGTGTAGTCGAAATTCCCCGCTCCTTAATTACTAAGGTGCAGCTAGACGAGCGCCGATAAACAAAGGGCTAGGGCTTAGGAGTTAGAGATTAGAGTGCGATTCGCTCAAGGCTAGAGGTTAGGGGCTAGAGGTTATGGACTAAGGGCTAGAGATTAGGGGCTAGTGTAAAGCTATTCTCTAATCCCTGGCTCTATCTAATGCGTAGTTTTCACTCCCCACTCCCCATTCCCCATTCCCTGATTTTTAAAGGAGATTGCTTATGTCAATGGTTACTTTACCTGGATTAAAAGAATTAATTGAAAGTATAAGTCGCGATCGGAATTTACCCCGTCTTGCAGTTCAATCAGCTATTAGAGAAGCACTACTCAAAGGCTACGAACGTTATCGTCGCGCCCAAAATTTAGAGCGCAAACAGTTTGACGAAGATTATTTTCAGAATTTTGAAGTAGAACTCGATATTGAAGGAGAAGGATTTCGCGTTCTTTCCACCAAAACCATTGTCGAAGAAGTCGATAACACAGACCACCAGATTTCCCTAGAGGAAGTTCAACAAGTAGCTCCGGAAGCGCAGTTAGGAGATTCTGTGGTGCTGGATGTTACCCCCGACCAAGGAGAATTTGGTCGGATGGCGGCGATGCAAACCAAGCAGGTACTGGCACAAAAATTACGCGATCAACAGCGCCAGATGGTGCAAGAAGAGTTCCAAGATTTAGAAGGAACTGTGCTGCAAGCAAGAGTCCTGCGGTTTGAGCGGCAATCGGTGGTTCTGGCTGTTAGCAGTGGCTTTGGCCAGCCAGAAGTAGAAGCCGAGTTACCGAAGCGGGAACAGCTCCCTAACGATAATTATCGGGCAAATGCCACCTTCAAGGTATATCTCAAAAAAGTCTCCCAAGGTCAGCAACGAGGGCCACAGTTGCTTGTGTCTCGTGCTGATGCTGGATTGGTGGTTTATCTTTTCGCCAACGAAGTCCCAGAAATCGAAGATGAGGTGGTACGGATTGTTGCCGTAGCTAGGGAGGCAAACCCCCCTTCCCGTTATGTAGGCCCCCGGACTAAAATAGCAGTAGATACCCTTGATCGCGATGTAGACCCAGTAGGCGCTTGTATCGGAGCCAGGGGATCGCGAATTCAAGTCGTAGTCAACGAATTACGCGGTGAAAAAATAGATGTAATTCGCTGGTCACCAGACCCAGCAACATACATTGCCAATGGCTTAAGTCCAGCACGGGTTGATGAAGTACGCCTAATGGACCCAGAAAGTCGGCAAACTCACGTACTTGTGGCTGAAGATCAACTGAGTTTAGCCATTGGCAAAGAAGGACAAAACGTCCGTTTAGCAGCCCGCCTGACTGGTTGGAAAATAGACATCAAAGACAAAGCTAAGTATGACTATGCAGCAGAGGATACCAAATTTGCAGCGGTCAGAACGAAATATCAACCAGAGGAAGATGATCTTGACTTTGAGGAAGAATTAGAGGATGAAAATCAGGACGAATTAGAAGAGGAGGATAGTTTTGACAATAACGATGACGAATAAATGATAAATTTTGTAAAATTTTGATACTGTTGATTGTAGTCTCAGTCTCAAGGATTATTTTCTCAAAAGCTACTTGGTATAAGTAAAAAATAGTAATAATAAACTTCTTTTTACACCCAGAATGCTGGAGTGAAATGACAGATAATCGATGAAACCAAATTATCGGCGCTGTATTAGTTGCCGGAAAGTAGGCTCAAAAGATGAGTTTTGGCGGATTGTCCGCGTCTTTCCATCGGGAAAGGTACAATTAGATCAGGGCATGGGGCGTTCTGCCTATATTTGTCCTGAAACGAGTTGCTTACAAGCGGCTCAAAAAAAAAATCGACTAGGGCGATCGCTACATGCATCAGTGCCAGAAACACTGTACCAAAGCTTGTCGCAACGTCTAGCCCCCAGCAATACCCAAAATAAAATTTAGAGTAGTTTTCTGTGGGCAAGTAAAACTTTGACGGTACAAAAGTGTTGAAAATTTTTGTATTATTCAAGTTCTGCGGTGGGGCATCCCGTGGAATTAAAACAAAGCTCAGTTAATGTCCGACGGAATACCGGGAGTCGCTGAGAAGCCTACACTGTACCGCAGGTCAGGGTAGAAGTATGTCACTGCCAAAATAGTAAATGGGTGGAAAAGGCATTCGGCTCTCCAATATATTTAAGAGGGGCGAAGCAACATTCCCAGAATCAAGATGTACTCGATTGTGTTGTGGAAGACTCAGAATCAACAAAACAAGAAAATACAAAAAAATGGCAACCTGGTAGCGCCCAGGCGCAGTTCGGCGTCAAGGCTTCCCATAAAAATCTTTTATTTAAGGAATTTTTATGGGTGTCCCTCAACCATCATTCCTGGTGGAGATGCCATTATTAAACCGAAACATCTCTCTTTCCTGATTGGAGGCACCGGCAAAAACTGAACGGCAACCTAAAAACAGTAATCCAAGGATGGAGATGTCGCACTCCCAGGCAACCATCCGCTAAAACTGTAAATTAAAGGGGAAGAGTGGATGAACAACGGCAAAGTTAGAATTTATGAATTATCAAAGGAATTGAATTTGGATAACAAAGAGCTATTAGCAATTTGCGAGCAGCTCAGCATCTCGGTCAAAAGTCATAGCAGCACGATTTCAGAATCCGAGGCAGAAAACATTCGCGCGGCAGCAGAAAAACTGGCAGCCACGAGTGTGTCGGCCAAAAAGGAACTAGGTACAACCAGCCAGAAGCCAAATTCACCACCGAACGGCGGACGTAACCGACCTGCTGCACCCCACAAACAGCAAATTTTGGAAATACGCAAACCCAAAATATTGAGAAATACTACCTCCAACGCCCCAGAGGCGTCACTTGCTAACAATACCCAAGCTGCCTTGTCTGAAGCTAATCCTCCCTCTCCTCCACGGCCTTTTGCTACACCAGTCTCACCCATGAAGCCGACGGTACCAACTCGACCTGTACCCCGGAATCAATCTGAGACCCAAGAGCAACCTACTGTCATAGACTTGGAACAAACGCCTAATCCAAATGAGGCGCCGGAAAAAATAGCATCCCAAAAACCGGAAAAAATAGTTCCACCCAGACCGAAAGCGGAAAAACCTCAAAAACCGCAACTAGTTGCCCCTCCAGCGAGACCTGCGGCGGAAGAAGCCGAGGTGGCAGATGAGCAGGTATCTCAAGCAGACAAACCGATCCTCAAACGCGACCAACGGCTACGGCCCGTCGAAGGCGATCGCGATCAACAAATTAAGCCAAAAGTCGCTAAACTGCCAACTGACCAGTCCCCACAAGCTGCACCACAAAGACAGGCTCGTCCCACCCCTTCACCCAGCAGACCAGAGCAGAGGGTCAATAGACCATCTGCACCATCACAACTAGGAGAAGGGCAACGACCCAGACCAGCACGTCCAGGTGAAGCTGTAGCAGCCGCAATGCCGATCGCTACTCCACCCAGACAAATGTCAGGAATAGCCGGCAAATCTCAAGGATTGGGTGATGAACCAGTCGCCCCTGATCTCCTCGATTTAAAACGCCCAAGTCCGCCTCGCCCGACCAAAGGCGGCAAAAAGTGGGTAGAAGAGGAAATCATTGACGAAGTTAAAGAGAAGGCTAAAGCTGGCGTCAAAGGCAAGCGGATCAAGCCGATACTTGATGATGAGTTTGAAGAAGATTTGCTGGATGATGACGATCTCGACTCACCAGCCACCGTCCAAGTCAGCCTTTCCATCGCCCGTCCTCCCAAACCTAAAGCGACTCGACCTGTACAGATGCCAGGCGCAACCCTTGCTAGCGCCCCAACTGCAAGAGCGAGAAAGTCTGGTTCCAAGTCTGGTTCCAGCCGCGACCATCACCAGAACCGTCGCCAACAAGAAGCTGACACCAAGCGTGACCGTCCAGAAAAAGTGGTGATCACAGGCCCGTTGACTGTGCAAGAACTGTCTGACGTTTTAGGCGTTGCCGATACAGAGATTGTAAAAATCCTGTTCCTTAAAGGCATGGCGGTCAGTATCACCCAAAATCTGGATATTCCCACAATTACCCTACTAGGAAAAGAACTAGAAATAGAAGTCGAAACCGCCGAGCGAGAAGCAGAAGCTCGGAAAATTACGGAAATGGTCGGCGTAGAAGACCGAGAATATCTCCACCGCCGTCCGCCAGTCGTGACAATTATGGGTCACGTAGACCACGGTAAAACAACCCTGCTCGACTCAATCCGCAAAACAAAAGTGGCTGCTGGCGAAGCTGGCGGTATTACTCAACACATCGGTGCGTACCATGTGGATGTCGTACATGAGGGCAAACCGCAGCAGATAGTCTTCCTGGATACCCCAGGTCACGAAGCCTTTACAGCTATGCGGGCACGAGGAGCGCGGGTAACAGACATTGCCGTGTTGGTAGTGGCTGCTGATGATGGTGTCCGTCCCCAAACGATTGAAGCCATTAGCCACGCCCAAGCCGCAGGAGTGCCAATTGTTGTTGCAATCAACAAAATTGACAAAGAAGGGGCACAACCAGAACGGGTGAAACAAGAACTCACCCAGTATGGTCTGACCGCAGAAGACTGGGGCGGTGAGACAATCATGGTTCCGGTGAGCGCTATCAGAGGTGAAAATCTGGATACGCTCCTAGAGATGATTCTCTTGGTAGCAGAGGTTGGAGAACTATCTGCCAACCCAGATCGTTCCGCCAAAGGAACTGTAATTGAAGCACATCTGGATAAAGCCAAGGGAGCAGTTGCTACCCTGCTAATTCAGAATGGCACCCTGCATGTGGGAGATATCTTAGTAGCTGGCTCGGCTTTCGGTAAAGTCCGGGCGATGGTGGATGACAGAAGCAAGAGAGTAGACATTGCTTCTCCTTCCTTTGCTGTCGAGGTGCTAGGTTTAAGTGATGTGCCAGCAGCAGGCGACGAGTTCGAGGTCTTCCAGAACGAAAAAGAAGCCAGAGCACTCGCTAGCGATCGCGCAGACAGACAACGCCTATCCCGCCTGTTACAAGGTCGTGTTACCCTTACAACCCTGTCGGCTCAAGCACAAGAAGGCGAGTTGAAAGAACTCAACTTGATCTTGAAAGGAGACGTACAAGGTTCGGTGGAAGCCATTGTGGGAGCGCTCAAGCAAATCCCACAAAACGAAGTCCAAATTCGGATGCTGTTGGCTACTGCTGGGGAAATCACCGAGACAGATATCGACTTAGCAGCTGCTAGTAACGCTGTGATTATTGGCTTCAACACCACCTTCGCCAGTGGGGCTAGACAAGCCGCCGATGAAGCGGGTGTAGATGTCCGGGAATACAACGTGATCTACAAACTCCTAGAAGATATCCAAGATGCCTTGGAAGGTCTTTTGGAACCAGAGTTGGTGGAAGAACCCTTGGGTCAAACCGAAGTACGTGCCGTCTTCCCAGTCGGTCGTGGTGCTGTTGCCGGTTGCTATGTTCAATCTGGCAAGTTAGTTCGTAACTGCAAAGTCAGGGTGCGACGCGGCGGTAAGGTGATCTTTGAAGGCGTCCTTGACTCCTTAAAACGGATGAAAGAAGATACCCGTGAGGTCAACGCCGGTTATGAATGCGGTGTCGGCATAGATAAATTCAATGATTGGGTTGAAGGTGACATCATCGAAGCCTATCAAATGGTTACAAAACGCCGCACTCTCACCTTAACGAGATAGTGTTGAGGGTAAAATGGTTAGAAATTAGGAGTGATAAATTAGGAGTTAGGAGTTAAAGGCTGCTAACTCCTAACTCCTAACTCTTAACTCACAACTTTTTATAAAATGCATTCATTTCGCTCTGAACCTATTTTGTGGATTCACGTCGCTGGATTGGCGACGTTGCCTGTTTTTTTAGTACTCTGCTTATTGTTCCTGTCTGTGGGCGAGCCGTTTTTGCCAGTGTGGATGGAGCTATTCTTAGTTGCCGCCATTGGTGTTCTCCCCCTGCTATGGATGCAATTGCGTCGCCCTTTTTATATATTTGCTCTTTTAGGAATAGCCTTAAAGCCAGAAAATCTGACTGAGCGGCAGCGAAAAATTCTCTGTTTAATTAATACAAAGTTAAATCGGATACTAGCCCTAGTGGCAGCAGTATTGTCGGTTTGGGTGCTGTGGCATCTCTACCAAATTGCCCCATTAGTAGCAAATTCAGCTAAATTTCTCCCACAATGGCGCAGCGTTGCACTAGTGCTTGCGGGATTAGCCTTTTTGGGCAGCAATCTTTTTTTACAAATACCTGTGAGCGTAATGCGAGTTTTGGTGATTAATGAGACAGAATTCGCTGGCATAGAGCCATTATCTTTAGAAAAGATTAAGCAGGATTTCACAATTTTAGGGGTGCGGGTTAATCAAATCGTGCCCCGGTTGTTGCAATCTTTGTTTAGGATTAATACAGATTCTTAACAGTCCTCAAAGTAATATTATTTTACTTTAAGAGGCTAGAAATAAGCAGCAGAGGAGCAGGGGGAGAATAACCAATGCCCAATGCTCAGTTACCGTTGAACTTAAAACAAAGGAATGAGAAACTATGGCTCAAATTCCAACTTCTAGCGATCGCCAATTTTCTGCTGATACTCAAATTTGGTATAGCCTCAAATGTGCGATCTCCACTAGTTCCGGTTTTCAACGCTGGCAACTAGAACGCGATGCTCAATTAGAGGGAATTCGCTTGGAACAGCAGGTACAACGGTATTTAAGGGAAACTTTAGAAACTTTAGCTTACTAAATAGAAAATTTATTTTCTAGGCTTGTTTGCAAGCGAGGGAGTTGACGGTATGGACTCTCCAAGCGATGCCTACGGCGGTAAACTACGCCATCAACTTCCACTTTATTTGTCGGATAATTCTTAATAATTTCAATCAGCGACACCTACCCGTCTTGACCCGCAGAAAGTACCAAAGCGGCTCGCAAAGCCTGTCAGTCTGCTCTTTGAGACGGTTTATAAATAATTTGACTAATTTGATTCAAAATAATATTGCCAATCCGGCTATTCAGAACCTCTAAAATGGGATATGAATTGTTGAACTTATCCCAACGCAGATCATTTTTAGGCGATATCATCTGCAAACTGCAAATATCTCTTCCTCTCAACTTTTGCAGCATCTATAATTAATCTTGCCCTCTGAATAGTTCGTTACCATGTCGGAAGAAGATATCCGAGCCGCAAGGCTGGAGAAAGTAGAACAACTCAAGCAGCTAGGGACTAATCCCTACGCCTATCGCTGGGAATCTACCCATCATGCAGCGCAGTTGCAAGAAAAGTTTGCCGATTTAGCCAGTGGTGAAGAAGTTGATTTAGAAGTTGCGATCGCTGGACGCATTATGGCGCGTCGCGTTTTCGGTAAACTGGCTTTCTTCACCTTGCAAGATGAAACCGGCACAATTCAGCTTTATCTAGACAAAAATCGCATCCAAGAAGGTATGGCAGATATTGATGCTGATGCCTTCAATCACTTGAAACAACTCACAGATGCAGGCGACATTCTGGGAGCCAAAGGTACTATTAAACGGACTGAAAAGGGCGAGTTATCTGTCTACGTTAAACAATATACTATCCTGACTAAATCCCTGTTGCCCCTACCCGACAAGTGGCATGGATTAACGGATGTTGCCAAGCGCTACCGTCAGCGCTATGTTGACTTGATTGTTAACCCGGAAGTGCGGCAAACTTTCCGGCGTCGCGCCCAAATTACTGCTGGTATTCGTCGTTATTTGGAAGAACGGGATTTTCTGGAAATTGAAACGCCTGTTCTGCAAAGCGAAGTTGGGGGTGCAGATGCGCGTCCATTTATCACTTACCACAACACTTTAGAAATGGAGTTGTATCTGCGAATTGCCACAGAACTCCATCTCAAGCGGTTGATTGTGGGCGGTTTTGAAAAGGTGTTTGAATTGGGGCGAGTTTTCCGCAATGAGGGAATTTCGACTCGACACAATCCCGAATTTACGACAATTGAAGTTTACCAAGCTTACGCCGACTACAACGATATGATGGCGCTGACAGAAGGGATTATTACCACTGTTGCCCAAGACGTACTCGGCACATTGCAAATCACCTACCAAGGGGAACCTATAGATTTAACACCACCTTGGCGGCGAGTGACAATGCACGATTTAGTTAAAGAAGTTACGGGCTTGGATTTTAATTCGTTCCAAACTTTGGAAGAAGCAAAAACAGCAAGTAAAAATGCTGGGATTCCTGGTGTAGATGAAGCAAAATCAATTGGTAAGTTACTGAATTTAGCTTTTGAAGAGAAGGTAGAAGCTAATTTAATTCAACCTACTTTTGTAATTGATTACCCAGTAGAAATTTCGCCCTTAGCAAAACCTCACCGTTCTCAACCTGGTTTGGTGGAAAGATTTGAGTTATTTATCGTCGGGCGAGAAACTGGGAACAGCTTCTCAGAACTTACCGATCCGATTGAGCAAAGAGAACGCCTAGAAGCCCAAGCTGAAAGAAAAGCTGCTGGCGACTTAGAAGCCCAAGGTGTAGATGAAGACTTTTTGACAGCTTTAGAATACGGTATGCCGCCTACGGGTGGTTTAGGGATTGGGATTGATCGGTTGGTAATGTTATTAACTGATTGTGCCAGTATT
This sequence comes from Nostoc sp. JL33, assembly GCF_017114985.1. Taxonomy (GTDB): domain Bacteria; phylum Cyanobacteriota; class Cyanobacteriia; order Cyanobacteriales; family Nostocaceae; genus Nostoc. The sequence continues at coordinate 165,094 of NZ_JABXKP010000007.1, forward strand.
CGGGATGCGATCGCCTTCCCTTTACTCAAGCCTGAAGGCAGTGTTATCAAGCAATTTACCTATGAGTCGAAAACTCAAACACTGACTATTGAATTTGATAGTGGAAGTGTTTACGAGTATTTCAAAGTACCTCCCAGTGTTAAGGATGAATTAGACAATGCCGCATCCAAAGGTCAATACTTTAACAAGTTTATTAAAGGGAAATTTAAGTTTGAACAGTTGAGCTAGTAAGTACTATTCACTATTCAACAGTCGGGTGCGTTAGGCAAAGCCATAGCGCACCATTTTTATTTACCTAAGTTGCACTCACTTATTCTATATGATATTCCTTTAAAGGAATAATGTGATTGACATTCCTTATAAGGAATACTATACTGTGAGGTAGGAAGTGGCCTGGACTTGGGAACTTTATCTAGATGTCAATGGGGAAATCCCCAAAGATTTGCTGGCTTTTTTCATCAGGATGATTCCTGAAGAGGAGAAACCAGAAAATCCACCAAAGCCATTACTAAGTGCTTCCGAAACCAAGCGTCTGCAAGTTAATCTTGGCTACCTGTGCGACAAAGGACTCGCATCACTTACCAGTGGCATCTTTGACAAGCTGGAAGATGACTTGTATGAGCTACGTATGACTAAGAGCGAACATAATCCCCGGTTTATCTTAACGGCTGCGACTCCTCAGAAGTTTGTGGTGCTGCACGCCTTTATGAAGAAATACGACGGCGCTATCAAAGATAGAGATAAAGAACCTGCAAGAGTCAGATTGCGTGAATTGCAGCAGAGGGAAAAGTAATGAAAAAGCCTAATTTTCAAGCTTGGTTACAGCAAAAGGTAAGCGACGAACCAGAGGTTATTCTGGCGGGAAAATTAGAGTATCTGCGCCTATATCTTACCGATGCCATGCGGGAAATACGTAATAAAGCAGGATTGACTCAGGCACAGCTAGCTCAAAAACTGGGAGTAAAACAAGCTGCGGTGTCCAAGTTAGAGTCGGCGTTAAAGGAACATGAGTTGGAATCAGTTTTGCACTATTTACACGCGTTAGGTGCAGATTTGCTGATAGCCGTCAAACAAGGAGATGACTTATATCAAGCTAGCGATAACGAAGGTGTATTGCTGGTAGACGTACCAGATGTAGTTTTCCAAAAGGCATTGGCGGCAAACATGAGCGTGCGGGAATATGTGCGTGTAGCCGTTGAGAAGTTTTCCAGTGAGGATAATGGACTGAGAACAGCTTTGGTGAAACTGCTAGAAAGTGACGATTCGGTAGCGGTGAAAGTGAGAGAGCGTTTGGGTACAAGGACAATCCAAGAAGTTGCGGCTGAGTTGGAAAAATGTTTGAGTCTAGTTAAAGAAGAAGATAGGCTTTTTTCTGTGAAAAATGTTTTGGCTGTTAATGTGAGGAGTGGAGAAAGTAATCGTGGAAATAGTGATGAAATTGATGAAATTGAGTTATTGGATTTAGCTGAGGAATTGCTGGAGAAATTGGCAGATTTTTAGGATGACACAGACTACAGTCTACTTTGGTGCTACATCATATTATTAGATAACAGCGATAATCTTAGTAGAAGTAGTTATTTAAAATTTAATTTGTAGTTGTCGGTCACTTTCATTTACTGGATTTGTATAGCCACCTTATTACTTAACAAAGTGAGTCCTTATGGTTCAGGAAAAACAATCTGACCGTCAACAGAGATTACAGAACTTTTTACAAGCTGTAGAAGCTGCTCAAAAAGTGCAGGATGACATCATGAAGTATGGGCTTGAAGCCGCTCATTTATATTGTGATGATGTTGATGGAGATTGGCTAGAAACATGGGGAGAAGACGAAGATGGGCAGCAAAGTTTTGTAGAATTAGTAACTAATTTCCTTCAAAGTGATGACTTGGTAGTGGTGAAGGTAAGAAAGCAGCTAAAAGATAAATCGCTAGAAAAAATTGCTGTTGAGTTGGAAAGATGCTTGAGGTTCTCGAAAGAAGAAGATAGGATTTTTGCTGTAAAAAATGTGTTAGCTGCTAGTGTAGCGGGTGGAGAAAGTAATCGCGGAACTAGTGATGAAATTGATGAAAGTGAGTTGTTGAATTTAGCTGAAGAATTGCTAGAGAAGTTGGCAGAAATTAAAGGTAGCGCTGAATAAGTTGTAGGTGAGAGGTTAACTGAGTCAATATGGCAAAAGGATTCGGCGCAGGCAAACCCAAAAAGGGAAATATAAAACGCCAAAAGGCTTATCTTGAGCTTATCTTTGCGCTGCTGAAGTGTCCCGATAAGTTGAAACCAAAGATGTTGATGGCTAACCGAAATTTGATTGATTCTAGTTTGGTGAAGGCTCTAGAAATAGTAGCCATAAAGTTAGCTGAAGAAGGCGATGACCAGTCAGCTAACTTTTTAATTGAGCTTGCCAATGGGCTTACAGAAGAACTGGGTTTATTATCTAGCGACTCGGAAATATTTTCCCGTTTTTTGCTTCAGATGAAGCTGGCAATGGATAAGAGGAATGGTCATCTAGATGCAGTGCATCCAATTCTACAAACATATTTAGAGCGAGACAATCTTTTTATTCAGCGTTTTCGTAGCTGGGCAACCTCTAAACTGAATAATTTGGCTTCACAAGATGCAAACAAAATCTTGGCAGTGCTTCTAGCTGCTTTCGGTAGTATAATTTCAGAATTTCCTTTAGGAGATCGCGCTGAAAATGTAGAAGAGGCGATCGCTTGCCATCTAACTGCGTTAGAAGTATTAAGTCTTGAAACATCTCCTAAACAATGGGCTGATGCTCAAGATCGCCTAGCTACTGCCTGTTGCAATCGTATTAAAGGCGACCAAGCCGAGAACCAGCAAATTGCTATTGATGCCTACGAAAAAGCCTTACAGGTTTTCACTCGTGAGGAGTCTGCTAGAGAATGGGGAAAAATTCAAAACAATCTAGGTAATGCTTATCGTGACAGGATTTGGGGCGACAAAACAGAAAACCTTGAGTTAGCGATAATAGCGCACCAAAGCGCTTTGCAAGTTCGTAGTCGAGATGAGTATCCAGAACTGTGGGCGATGACACAAATGAATTTAGCGGTGGACTATCGTCAACGAGTAGAGGGTGACAAAGAGAAAAATTTAGATATAGCAATCGCAGCTAACCAAGCAGTTCTGCAAGTCTACACCCGTAGTGTATTTCCCGAAGATTGGGCAGATACTCAAAACAACCTGGGCAATGTTTACCGCGATCAAAGTGAGCAAATTTTTGGTGATAAGTCAGAGAATCTGAATTTGGCGCTTTCTGCCTTCCAAGCAGCTTTGCAAGTCTACACCCGCAATCAGTTTCCTGAAAAATGGGCACAGACACAGATGAATCTAGGCAATGTCTATCTCCTCGACCTTAAGCAGACAGTTAAGTGGATAGAGTGTTTTCGAGCAGCCTTAGAAATTTTTACACCCACTGACTTTCCCCAGCACTGCTTCAAAGCATCACGTAATATGGGTTATGCTGCTTTTCAGTCTCAATTGTGGTGGGAAGCGATTGAAGGTTTCACTCCTGCAATTGAAGCTGTGGAACTTAGTCGCAGTTGGGTAAAATCTGAATCACGTCGTCAAAAGATTCTAGAAGAATCCATCGGCATTTACGAAAGTATGGTGCAAGCTTGCATCAACGCTGGACAAATAGAAAAAGCCTTTGAATACTCCGAGCGATCGCGCTCTAAACGCCTGGTAGACTTAATGGCAAGCTACAACCTCTCTCAAGGTGAAGAAATCCCCCCAAAAGTTCAAGAGTTATTACAGCAGTATGAAGAACTGCAAGAACAAATTGACAAAGAACGCCAAAGCCATAAATCTGAAAATAATCGCAGTGAAACACGCGCTGCTTGGGAAGCTTACAATGAAGCGATCGCATCTTTAGAAACCCAAAAACAACAAGTTTGGGAAAATCTCAGACGCGAAGATCCCGTATTAGCTGGAGAAATTCAAGTAAACCCCCTCAGCTTGTCAGAAATTCAAAAGCTAATTGATCAGCCCAATACAGCTATCCTCAGTTTCTACACAACTAACAGCGACACCCATATTTTTGTCGTGCAGAAAAACAAAATTACTCTCCACACCTGCATAGGACAAGGATTAGATACGTTGCAAGGCTGGATTAACCAGAATTGGTTATTGCCTTATATGAATGATTCCAAAAAATGGGAAACTCAAATTAACAATATTCTCCGTGAACTAGCTGAACGCCTGCAAATATCTGAACTTATATTCAAACATCTTGAAAGAATAGAAGAATTAATTTTAGTACCTCACCTGTTATTACATCAGATTCCCTTGGCTGCTTTGCCTACAGGAGAATATCAGGAATATTTAGGAGATAGATTTCTGATTCGTTACACCCCAAGTTGTCAAATTTTAGAATTTTGTCAACAACGCGACACTGTAGGCACATTTAATCAAATATCTCTACAATATGGAACTGTAGAAGATGCTGAAGATAACCTTCCCTGTGCCAGATTTGAAGGCGAACAACTTGCCCAAATGTACAATATTCCACCAGAGAAGAGATTAATTGGCAGCAGTCAAGCCACTTGTGAAAACTATCGACAGTTGGCACAACAAGTTCAAGTACTTCATTCCTGCCACCATGCCCAATCTCGCCTCGATAATCCTTTAGAATCACAGTTAAAATTAGCTGATGGTTGCATCACATTAGGGCAATTGATGACACCAAGCTGGCGTTTACCTCAACTTGTAGAAGTGTTTTTATCTTGCTGCGAAACTAATTTGGGTACTCCTTCGCTAACTGATGATATTCTGACTCTCTCCACAGGTTTTTTGTGTGCAGGTGCTAGAAGCGTTGTTAGTACTTTGTGGTCAGTTAATGATTTAGCCACAGCATTATTTTCCATTTTCTCCTACCAGCAGCGACAAGAAGGTAAAAACCGTCCTGAAGCTTTACAGCAAGCCCAAATTCAGCTACGGGAATTTACAAAAGTAGACGTAAATAAAATATTTCAGGAAGTAGAAGCAAGGGAAAAAGAACTAATAGTAAATAGAAAAAAATATCCTTCAGGTTCTATCGACCATGAACAATGGAAGCTTGAATATAATATGTATGCCAAATTGAACAGCCGAATTAAAGAAATCGAAAACTCTACTCAGCAATTTCCCTTTTCAGATCCTCGTTACTGGGCTGCTTTTATTTGCCACGGTTTACGGTGATATAGCGTTTCCTAATAAGAGTGAAGTAGAGCTTAACCTCAGATAAAGCTGTGTTTTATCTCCCCTCTCCTTACTAAGGAGAGGGGTTGGGGGTGAGGTTTTGATATGTACTTTATGCACCTGGGAACCGCGATAAAACAGTATTGAGGTAATTACTCGCTTACTCATCAACCTGATTCGCATTGGGTAAAAATTCAGGATTCAAAGTTTGGTCTAAAGTGTAGGGGCATATTTCTGGAAAAACCTGCTCACCCAACTCAGTTTCTCGAATTGCTAAAGCTAAACCTAGTTCATAAACAGTGAAGAAAACTTCATCAAGATAGGGTTTCAAGCTAGGGCTATCTTGCAAAAGCAGCTTAATTTGAACACGTTGCTCTCGAATTGTACTCAACCAGCTATTGCTACGTTTTTCAGGTTGAAAATGCCATTTTAATAGGTGTCCTAACAATACTCCTAGCCGATTTCTCAATTCTTGCCGTTCTCTTCTGCCCAAAGTTTCAATTTCTTCAATCAGGTTAACCGTATCTAATTGATCCCACTGTTGAGTTTTAAGCAAGCTAACCTGTTCTTGAGTCCAAGTATAGAAGTCTGTTTTATACAGATAAGATGTGTACATCTTTTCAACAGTCATAAGCTTTTATTTAGCAAAACCCGATAATGACTTTAAATAATCAATGGTAGACCGATGCTGGAGGCGGCAAGCTACGCTTCACCTGCTATATAAAAAAATATTGGGTGGTGCGATGCCGAAGGCGGCAAGCGATCGCACCACCCAACCTAAAATAATCTAAAATCTAACGACTAATTCGCTACTTCAGCCAGTTCAATAACCCGCCCTTCATAGTCCTTAACCAAAAAATTCAGGGGCTTCTGGTTACGAATCTTGAATTTCAAACCGCGCATTTCGACTCGCATTAAAATCATTTCTAGGCAGTCATGGTCAAAACAAACGTGGCGTTGCTGATTTTTGATACCTAAACTCGCACCAGTAATGACGTGTAGCTGGGTGTTTTTCTTCAATTGATACCACAGCCCATCATTGGCATTATTCATCATTTTGCTAGACAAGCTCGGCCCTGTAGACATATATAGTGGATCAATCCCAGTTGCGCCTATAGTTTGTTCGTAGTTGTAGTAGTAGTGCAATGGCACCTCAGCTGCTGGCAAATCTAGCAGCCCTTCATACAACTGTCGGGCAATCTCCAAATCTGACACCATTACAGTGTGTACTTTTGGGGCACTGGTGAGGAACATCCACATGGCACCAGCGTAAGCTGCTAGCAGCATTACCATAATGCCTTGGGTGGAGAACAAGCTATCTAAGGGCAGGGAAGGCAGAAAGGAGCCTAAGGTAAGGGGACTGAGCAGGAACGATATCACACTAACTGCTATAACCATGAACAAATAAGGATTCTATAAGGGAGCCGATTTTATGATTGTCGATTAAGACTAAAATTAAGTCTTTGTTTCTAGTTTATCAATACTCAAGTAGTCTGAGTCTGGGCTACAAACTGGGCAACACCAAGATATTATGCGATTAACTCCCGTAGTTCAATTCTCAAAACTATTTTAACAACTATCAACTCAAAGGCTTGTGCAAATTCCTCATTTTCCGGAATCTAATCACCCCCTGGTGAAGTCGCTGTTTCATCACAGTGACGATGAACTACTGACTCTATTCCAGCGCTATCCAGAGGCAGGGAAGTATTTTACGGTGATTTTTTGCCGCTATAGTCCCATAGTCTATACCTTAATTCGGCATTCGGCGCGATCGCCTGTGCAGGCAGATTATCTGTTTGCCCTCACCTGGCGGCATATCTACTACGAACTCGGTGGACTAAATTTAACCGCCTCTCAATCAGGCGAGGAAGCCTTAACGATTCAAAATTGGTTAATTAATATGACAGCTTTCTGTATTAACGAGATTAAACTACCACCTACAGAAGCAATTCATTATTCTCTTCAAGCGACTTCGCCGCCACTATGGTGCTATGTAGAACAGGCATTAGACCAACTACCACCACTTTTGCGATTGATGGTGTTAATGGCTCAAACTTTCCACTGGAGCGAAACTAGAATCGCTGCCTATCTCCAAGCCGAAGGAGAAGCGATCGCTCCAAGTGTTGTAGCCAATTCTCTCCAGGAAGGCTATCGTATGCTAGAGGACAAATTACCCACAGATATTCGCGCCATATACTTTGGGGAAGATTTTGCTCAACCATAATTTAAGTATAAACGCGTATATTGGTTGTCTTCAATTTAAAAACTTAAAACTTCTTCTTAGACCTTCTACTTAAACCCGCAATTTTACGGGTAATTTTTATGAAACAACAGCTTGTATTTCCCAGGCAAAAGGTAGGCTTAATTTGCGTAGGTGCGATTTCTCCTCCCCAGATACTTTTACACAGCTTTTTACTGTTTACTTTTTTGCTGAGTCCGATCGCGGCGGGTGCAGTTGATATTACCCAACAACTCCACCGCCCTTTAAATAGTTCTGTTGGGCGACAATCAAGAGATGAAGCAGACAGTTTACTGGGTATCGGTGAACAACAATACGCTTCAGGATATGCCGATAAAACAATTACGTCTTGCTTACGGGCACTACAACTATATCATTCAATTGGTGACCTGAAAGCACAAGGTCTGACTTACAATTTGCTTGCAAAGGCTTATGTCCAGCTAGGTAGTTTAAAAGAGGTGGAAGATTCATTACGACGAGGATTAGCGATCGCTCGTGATACTAAAGACTTACAATCTCAGATTTTTCTGCTGAATAATATCGGTACATTTCTACTACAACAAGGCGAATCTGCTGCTGCTGGTAAAACAGTTGAAGATGCACTCGCAATTGCTCACAATGTCAAAAATATTGAAGGTGAAGGATTGTCTTTGAGTAATTTGGGTTTGGTAGCAGCTAGGTTGGGAGATTATAACAAGGCGATTAAATTGTACGAAAATGCTTTAATTTTCCGCCGTCAGACTGGCGATGCCATCGCCCAAGCAAATACCCTAAATAATTTAGGTGATGCTTATTTAGCATCTAGAAATTATCAAGATACCATTGGCATTTATGGGGTAGCAATGCAAACAGCTAAAACTAACCGCGATCGCACTAATGAATTACGGGCAATTGACGGTTTAGTTACAGCTCACAGTGCTGTAAAACGTTACCAACGGGCTTTTGACTTACTACAACAACGTTTAACACTCGCTGAAGAATTGCAAAATTTGCCAGAAGAATTAAAATCTTTTCAGTCCTATGCTCAATTATACGAGCAGCAAGGTAATTACCTAACTGCCCGCAATTTTTATGAAAGGGCGATTATACTGGCGCGGACATTAAAAGACAGCAAACAAGAAGCGCAATTGCTAGATCAGCTAACTAAAATGCTTCAGCACAAGTAGGGGCAATTCATCAACATTGGTGTCAACTGAAGCTAAAAGTAGCAAAACTTTCGGCTTGACTCACCCGCCTGGAGCTAAAGTTCTTTGGCTTTTAGCTAAAGTCTACTCAAGTAGACTAAAGATTTTTGGCTAGATTTTAGTCATCTTAAGATGACTTTCGCTATTAGCAAGGAACTTCAGTTCCTTGCGGGACATAGCTTTTACGTTAAGTTGACACCTGTGATTCATCAATTGCCCCTACTTTGCGACTATTTAATTAATTCAAAAACACTGAACCGTTGCGTTCAATTCTCAAAGCACTTCTACCCTGTGCTGCATCGGTGGCTTCGTTAAATTTAACTTCCAAGCTTCCTGGCTCTGAAGAGGGTTGTGGAGTCACTATCAACTGTCCGCCATCTGGTCGTTGAAATGTCACCGTAACTGGTGCGTTTAAACCTTGCAATATTACATCTGACTTACCTTCTAGCGATCGCGGTGCCGTATCGCCGATGACTTGATAAGTTATATTAGCCGCAGTGTCATTCACAAACCTGATAGTAACTTTACCATTAGCCAGTGCGATCGTCGCGATCGGGGTTTGTGGTGGTTCGTTAGTGGAACCCCCTTCTGGTATCGGCTGTTGAGTTTGCTCTCCAGAGGCTGGGCGTGGTAGTCTCACACCTGGTTCTGGAGTTTCACCGCCGACACCCAATTTTGTTTGGTCTTGTGATGGGGTAGCAGGCACGGGAAGAACCCCTTGAGCAGCTTGTCTTTGTGTTAGTGCATTGGGAGGACATCCCTGTGGTACTACAACCTGATTATTATGTGGTTCTTCGTAGAAAATCTTCGGACAAGGGTTAATTTTGGGAGTAGATTCTTGTGCTACTGCTTGATAAATGCCTGGCAGACTAATCAGTAATCCCCCACAAATAGCGCCAAATAATTCAGCGGACTTGCGAACTTTTGGAAATTTCATATTCATTATTGACTCCTAGAAAAACTTAAATTTTTATTTTTTAAATAGTTTTTAAAGCCCTAAATTAAATTATGGTGTTTAATCGATGATTAAATATAAATTTTAACAAAAAATTCGATTTTTAGTCTCTAGCTAAGGACGCGGAAATAATCTAAAAAAATAAATCTATTTCATTCTCAAGACTGAAAACCTCAATCATCAAATAAGTCCACAGACTTTAATCATTGTGATTAGACCTCTTGCAAAAGTCCCCTAACACCCCATCCCCAGCCCCTAAGAGCCTGCGGGGAGGGGAGACTTTGACGTAAGTTAAGCTAAAACACATCTAAGAAAGCATATTAAATTTTATCAAATTCTTGTGGAGTGGGCCGAAAAGCCCGCCTTGATCATGCAACTTAAATGCCGATTAGCTTAAAGGCGGGGTGGGGTTCTTTTTTTCATTTATGCAAGAAGTCTATTAACTACATTTTTGTAATAGTCAAATTGTCTTGTTGAATAAGATACCGCTAGAAAATAAATTTCCTGCCTAATAGTTAAAGTTTGCTTGAGTGAACTTAAATCTTACATCTATCAAAGGAAACAAATATTTGTTGCCGAATTAAGACTCAAGAGTTATTGGTAAAGTGACAATAAACGTGGTGCCAATGCCTTGAGTGCTTTCAACTTGAATATGACCCTGATGATGTTCGACAATAGCTTGAGCGATCGCTAATCCCAATCCTGAACCAGTAGCGATCGCTGTAGCTGTATTCCCAGTTGTATGAGTACGTGCCGGATCTACCCGATAAAAGCGGTCAAACAAGCGTGGTAGTGCTGACGCTGGAATTCCAACTCCGGTATCACTGACTTTAACTTGCAACTGGGCACTGGTGTAACGTAGTCCAGAAACGCGATTTATTCCCTCTATCCGCGCCAATTCCACTTTTACCCGTCCACCTGCTGAACTGTAATGCAAGGCATTAGCAATTAAATTTGTGAACAACCGCACCAGTTGATCCCAATTGCCCACAAGGGTAAACCAATTTTCCAGTAATTCCGGGCTAGTTTCGGATGCCGGAGGATCAACTAAGTCTAAAGAAAGGGCGATTTCTTTTTCAGAGACTAACAATTGTTGTTCTCCAACCACCTCCATCAGCAAAGCATCCAACGGACAAGCTGAAAAAGTATCCTTGCTAATACCACTATCCTGCCGTGCTAAGAACAGTAAGTCATTGACTAACTTACCCAAACGCTGCGTTAACCGTTCCACCACCTTTAACTGTTGCCGATACTGCAAAGAAGTAGTCGTTTCTGTCTCTGCTAAATCTAAGTCAGCAAGGGCAACTTGCACATTAGTTTGAATCAAAGTAATGGGGCTTCTAAGTTCGTGGGAAGCATCAGCAGTAAATTGTTTGAGACGTTGATAAGACTCACCTACAGGTTCCATCGCTTTACCCGAAAGAAACCAACCACTTGCGCCTACAGAAAGCACCATTAACCCAATACCTAGCGCCAAATCAAAAATTAACTGGCGACTGGGTTTAGTGACTTCAAACCAGGGATGACTAACACGCAGATATCCTAATACTTGCCGTCCCACTTCCACCCGTTGTGTGACTTGTCGCAATAACAGTGGTGACGGTAGAGACGCGATTAATCGCGTCTTTAATTTTGAATTCTCACTCTCTGGCTTGATTACGCGCACAGTTTCACCAGTGCGGCTGGTATGAATGGGAATATTTAGGGGTTCGGATAGCGTTGACCAAAGTAATTCACCAGTCGGACTAAACCATTCTAGGTCGATGTGGTCATCTTCTACGGCATCGGTATTGTCACGAAAACTGGCTTCTACATTAATGCGAAATTTATCTGCATCAGCATTAATTGGCTCAAATATGAGCGTAGAGGCACAGTGGCTGGATGTGAGACAACGCTCCACTATTTCCACTACATGGTTGAGGGTATCATCAATCCGCTCAATTAATGTACTACGGACGTATAAATAAACGCCACTTGCAAACAGTAATAGTAATACAGCAGTGACGGCAGTATACCAAATTGCCAGACGGCGGCGAGTAGCCTGAAACATATTTTCTCACCCACTTTTTTGACTGAATATCCCCACATTAGGTGTTTATACGATTAAAAAGTAACTCACTTTTCTAACTTTGGTGATTTTAGGGAAGTTTAAAAAGATGTGAATTCGACGGCTCATATAGTGTCCGCCTAATTAGCCCAATCCAAAGACCTCTAAGAGGTTTTACTACACAAAACAGTCCCTCAAAAACTCCCAGAGGGACAGACTTGAATTTTAGTTAAAGCCAGGAAGAGGTTCGTCGAACCCACACGTTAAAAAGGCTTGCTCTAATTCCCTCCTTTTTAAGGAGGGTTAGGGAGGATAAGCCTTAACCCAAGCGTATTGAGTTATAGGTTGGCTAGAGTGATTTTCTGAAAGAAACGCTATGCGATGGTGCAAAGCGATCGCTATTCGGTGACGCAAAACCAAAAAAATTTCTTAGTAATATTCGCTTTCGTGGCTACGCGAGTTTATTTTTTAGTCTTTAACTGAAGTTATCTAGATCGAAATAGATTTTTGATTTAACAGTAGCGAGGTAGAGAATCAGTACACCCAAAGATCGCCTGAACATTCCGCTCAAGCACCATTTAACTTACTATATTTATTGTCCCCCATTTAAATGGGCTACATCTGCCTGCCCTTAGGTAATTATGGCAAAATCTAAGAAAAGCGCTACCCCCATCAATCTCAACGATCCACAATATTATCTTAACCGAGAGTTAAGCTGGCTAGAATTTAATGGCAGGGTGTTACATGAAGCCTGTGACGATCGCACACCCCTTCTGGAACGCCTGAAGTTTTTGGGAATATTCAACTCTAATTTGGATGAGTTTTTCATGGTGCGCGTTGCTGGTTTAAAGCAACAAGTAGAGGCAAAAGTTACCCTGTTAACTCCCGATGGTCGGACACCACAACAACAGTTAGACGATATTAGGTCTACCCTGACTCCTCTTGTAAAGAAAGAGCATCAACATTTTGAGCAAGTACTTCGTCCTCTACTAGTAAATCATGGCATCCATATTCTAGATTACATAGATTTGAATCAAAAACAACGGACTCATCTCAACAGTTATTTTGAGGAACAAGTCTTTCCAGTTTTGACTCCTCTGGCTGTTGATCCCAGTCATCCCTTTCCTTTCATTTCTAATCTCAGTCTAAATCTGGCTGTTGTGGTCAAAAACCCAGACACCGAAGAAGAATTCTTTGCCAGAGTCAAAGTCCCCAGTGTTCTCCCCCGATTTTTACCCATACCGCCGGAGTTGGGAGATCAGAAAAACGATAAACCTGCCCACTGGACTGGTGTACCTTTAGAACAAGCGATCGCTCATAACTTGGAATCTCTATTTCCAGGGATGAACATTCAAGAATATCATCCGTTCCGCATTACCCGTGATGCCGATTTGGTCTTAGAAGAAGATGAAGCAGATGATTTGTTGTTAGCGATCGAACAGGAATTGCGAAAACGGCGCTTGGGTGGAAGTCCAGTCCGGCTAGAAATTCAGTCTCAGACTCCTGAAATAGTGCGATCGCGATTATTGCATGATCTGGAATTAACAGAAAGTGATCTTTACGAAGTAGACGGTCTTTTGGGCTTGCGGGATTTGATGTATTTTATGGCTTTGCCATTGCCGGAACTCAAAGATCCACCACGCCAATCTGTTGTACCATTACGCCTGCAAAGACTAAGAGAAGCGAGTTTAGATCCAGATGCACTGGAGACGGACGAAGGAAAAGACTTTTTTGCTGTGATTCGGGAAAAGGATTTGCTAGTACACCATCCCTATCAATCCTTTTCGGCTACAGTGGTGCGCTTTATTACCCACGCTGCCTACGATCCGAATGTGTTAGCCATCAAGATGACTCTTTACCGGACTTCTGGCGACTCGCCCATCGTCAACGCCTTAATAGCCGCAGCCGAAAATGGCAAACAGGTATCCGTGCTGGTGGAATTAAAAGCGCGATTTGATGAGGAGAATAATATTTACTGGGCAAAACGACTAGAAAGAGTAGGTGTTCATGTTGTCTACGGTTTAGTGGGGCTGAAAACCCACAGTAAAACAGTCATGGTAGTACGGCGGGAAAAAGACCGGATACGTCGCTACGTGCATATTGGCACAGGTAACTATAACCCCAAAACGGCACGGCTGTATACAGATTTGGGATTGTTCAGTTGCCGTGAAGAATTGGGTGCTGACATCACAGATTTATTTAATTTCTTGACAGGCTACTCACGACAAAAGTCTTATCGAGAGTTGCTGGTTGCGCCTGTGAATATGCGCGATCGCTTTTTGGAACTAATTCACCGCGAAATCGAAAATGTTAAAAATGGATTTTCTGGACGCATTGTTGCCAAAATGAATGCCCTAGTCGATCCAGAAATTATCGCCACTTTATATGAAGCTTCCCGCGCCGGAGTACTAATAGACTTAATTATCAGGGGCGTTTGTTGTTTGCGTCCAGGACTCAAAGACATTAGTGAAAACATTCGCATAATCAGCATTGTCGGTCGCTTTTTAGAACATTCTCGCATTTTTTATTTTCATAACAACACACAGGAGGAAATCTATATCGGCAGTGCCGACTGGATGCGCCGCAACCTAGATCGCCGAGTCGAAGTAATTACCCCAGTCAAAGACCCAGATATTGCTAAAGATTTGCAAGAAATTATGGGAATTATGCTCGCAGATAATCGCCAAGCTTGGGAATTACAAGCTGATGGCAGTTATATTCAACGGCGTCCCTATGATGATTCTCCTGAAGCTAATTCACAAAAAATTCTCATGAATATGGCATTACGCTCAAGTGGCGTAGCCTCAAACCTGATTGATTAAAAACTTAACAACTAGCTCAACTTAGTTTTTTTAGAAAACTTGAATTTTTTCAGAAGTTATCTAAGTTGTTTGTCATGGATTTACACAAGTTATTCAACCATAGGATAGAGTAAGTGCTGGCACTTATTCCCATAAACTGGAGGGGTTATTCTAAATAAATTTGTTTTTCCCCTCAATGTTAATGTTATCCTGTGAGCTTTCTACCTTGCGTGTTCTAGTAGTTGATGACCACGAACTGACTCGTTTAACCTTACAATTAGTTTTTTCTTGCCAGGAAAATATTCAAGTAGTAGGTTTAGCCAGTAATGGTGAAGAAGCTATAGAAATGGTTAAACGTTGCCATCCTGACGTGATTGTTCTAGATTTACAGATGCCAGTCATGGATGGCTGGAGTGCGTCTAGTCACATTAAAGCTATATCTCCCACCACCCAGATCCTTGCTTACTCCTCAGTGGAAGACGTAAATTTTCAGGGGGCAAAGGCAATATCTAGCTTTGATGACGTTTGCAAGAAAGATATACCCACAAGCGAACTTATTGCTTTAGTTAGGCAGTTAGGTCAGCGTGCAGCAGATGGTTCAGTTGCAGGATAAATCATACAGCTATGTTGCTTCGACAATTCCGGCTTAGTTGAATTCTGGGGATTTGAGGACATGATACTACTAAGAAGCGTCGGTATAGCCTGAAGTTGACGGCTAGACCGACGCAATTTTTGATATTTCTACTCTACCGGAATCGTGCGTCTAAATTCATCAATTAATTCATCCAGTTCTTCCAAAGCCTGATTTACGTCAACTCTCAAAGTTCCCAGGTTTGGTTGCTCTAGTAGGCTTAACAGGTACTCGCGTTTACTTTGAACCACAACAATTCGTTCTTTTATAGTCTGTAGATCCATTATTTTTTTCCTATCTTTAACTACCTTTAAATTTAAAGTTAACTCAAAATCCAATATTCTGGGGCACTAAGTAGGTCAACGTAATTAAACATCAAACGCTCAGGAGATAGATCCCCCAATTCTTAGAGAAGTAGAGAAGTCGAGGATCTAAGTATTTTGTTTATTTATACCACCTAATTACTGACTTAAGTTAATACTCTTCCCTAATTTGTTAGTCATAGCCGATGATAATAAAACTGAGGTATTAATAATTTATACTAATTTAAGCTCATGCTACGCCAAATTTCTTTGGGAACACTCGGTTTAACGATCGGCGGCATATTAACCATCATTGGCTTTGTCGCCTATGCTGGTAATAATGCCACACTCAATCTTGTCGGATTTTTTTACGGGATTCCTTTATTGTTGGGAGGGCTGGCGCTGAAAGCTAATGAACTTAAGCCAGTACCATTTACCGAAACTACGTCACCGTCAGCATTGATACTGCGCGAGCAGCAAGCAACTGATACTCAAAATAAAATTCGCAAAGACATCACCCGATATTGCTACGGTCAAGATGCTCATCTAGATACAACACTTTCTTTTCTAGGTTTGAGTCCCACAGACCAGGAACGGCCAACAGTCACAGGGTTGCGAGAAATAGAAGTTAATGGGAGCTATGCTCTAATTTTAGAATTTTATTCACCGCTAATACCAATTGATGTGTGGCAAAAAAAGCAGGAAAAAATGACCAACTATTTTGGCCCTGGATTGGAGATTCAAATAACCCAGCCATCTGAAAATAAAATTGAACTAGCACTGATTAATACTCAAAAAGAGTTAATAGTCAATAGTCAATAACAAAAATTATCGCTACCAAAGCTCCATTGCTTTATAAGTTATCGTTACCCACATTAAAGCTTTTTGGTATCAGTCCAATCCAATAATGCGGTAGGAGTTTTGGTAGCGCATTGCTCAATGATATCCCAGCCATAATATCTCCGGTGTGGTTCGTACACGAGAAAAATCATGAGCAAATATAGAATTTTAAAACCTGAGCAAAGTTACACTTTTAGTCAATACTTTTTGTTGCCCAACCCAACAATAGACATCTTGGCTGAGTTTGAGTACACCTACGATCGCACAGAGCTAGAATTACCAAGATACTTTGCTGAACTGAGCTATTTAGAATTTTTACAAAATTATTTGCAGCGCAATATCAAGCTTTTTAACCCAATTGCCGAGATATCAATACGGGAATTTTTAATTGCACCTATCCTTGCTGAAATATGTGCTCAGACAAAGGCTCAACTATATAGTGAGTACCCGATTAATGTTAATGAACAACTCAAAGGTACTTTTGATTATTACTTACATAAATCTAACTCCCTATTGGTGATTGAAGCAAAACAATCAGATATCAGAAGAGGCTTTACACAGCTAGCAGTAGAATTAATCGCTCTTGATCAGTCCCTAGACGATCAAAAACCTATTTTATATGGAGCAGTTACCAATGGAGATGACTGGAAATTTGGTACTCTTCATAGAGAAGATAAGCGGGTTGTAGAAGATATTAAACTTTATCGTGTTCCTGAAGGTTTAGAAGATTTGGTACGAGTGCTTGTAGGCATCCTTTCATCTGAGGTTAGAGGCGATGCCTATTAACCCTCTTTTGTCACTCTGGGGAAATAAAAATTGAGGCTAAATGATCAAACCTAGATTTCCTGAGAAGATTAGCGATGGCTGCGCCCGCCGTTCGCGTAGCGTCTCGCAGAGAAGGCATCGCAAACTAATAGAAACCTCCAAACAAAGCTCTATAGGTAAAATCCTGTCTGGGTAAGAGTTACAGATTATTATCTGCCGAAAGTGACAAAAGAGGGTTAATCCCCTCCTCGCCTGCGGGGAGGGGAGACAAAGCGCAGCTTTGGCGGGGTGGGGTTCTTCGCGTTTAATAAGTAATCAAGCGGACATAATATGAGCTATTAGCCCGAAAATTTATTTTTGGGCGAGTGTTTGACTTTTGCAAGAGGTCTAAATCCCCCACGAGAGTGATTCTGAATTCTGAATTGTTCTTTGTTTAACCATTGACCAAAAAGTTACTTTTCTAAACGAACTGCATACCACTGCAAATATTGCCCAGGAGCAATATCTAATTCGCAACTGGTGTCGAGCAAATATTGTGCTTGAGCTTCCACAGTTTCAAACTTTTGCAAGTCAGGTGATAAATCTTGAATTTCGAGTTGTTGGAGAGTTGTTTTGAGCTTTTCTAATAACTCTGATGGTGTCAGAAATTGTTCTGGTTGATTTGCTTCTAGAACAACAAAGTGATCTTGCTGATACATTAATGGGTCTGGCATTTTAAAAATTTAGTGAATCTAAATAGGTTTTGATTTTTTTGTAAGAACTTCTGATTGTTTGTCTAGCGCAAAAGATGATGGTTTTATGTGCTGTATGTGAAGTAATTATAGGATTTACTTGCTCAAAACATTAATCTTAATTTATTAAGCCAGAGCCACTGGAAAATAAAACTTTGCAGCTAGTTTAATCTCAATATTATGTAATTATACTAAACCCTCGCAACCCCTTAGCGAATAGACTAAATAAATTTCGTTCAGATGAGATTTATTACTATTAGCTATCTTTTGAGCGCATTTTGGCAATTACTTTGCCCTGTCTGGCGAGGTTTCTAAACTAACTACAGAACTAAATAATTAAGGTGTGCATTTGCAATTCTCAAAAAATCGTAATTTAACTTTAACTATTGGGAAAGATAAAAGTAATATTTCCTTTGATAACCATAGCTGAACAAAAAGGTAACAATTGCCTTCGTGTTCTAATTATAGATTCTCTATGCAACTTAGTTATCTACCGCTTGCTTGGCTCACTAACATTGAGCAGTCTATTGTCAAAAAACAGTTGATTGTGAAGCCACACACACCTTTGCCGCTAATCCTGGCATTGATGAAAAGAGCGATCGCCCCGATGCGATTGAGTTGCACGGCCTTTTTCAAGATAGTCCCCGAAGTGGAAGGCAACTCATGTCAGGCATAAGCCCATTTCCTGTTCGTACACCACAACCACTGATTCTAGTGGCTGATGATGACAAGATCACCCGAGTATTGTTGCGTAAAGTTATGCAAGAAGAAAATTATCGAGTGGTCGAGGTCAATGATGGTAAACAATGTTTAGATGCTTACGAGACTATCAAACCCGATATAGTTTTGCTAGATGCTGTAATGCCTGTGATGGATGGCTTTACCTGCTGTGAGCACTTGCGCCAGATTGCAAAGAATAATTTAATATCAGCCGTTACAACCTTTGATACTGACTCGCCCCTTAACAATACTGTGATCTCCCAGATGTGGGAGCGTACTCCCATATTGATGATCACATCCTTGGACGATGAGGAATCCGTAAACCATGCTTTTAAAGTAGGGGCGAGTGATTACGTCACTAAGCCAATTAACTTCGCTGTATTGCGCCATCGGTTGCGCGAACTGGTACGGCAAGCGCAACGAAACAAACTATTAGAGACGGCATACCAAGATTTGCAGCATCTGGCCAATGTAGATGGCTTAACTGAGTTGGCAAATCGTCGCCGCTTTGACGATTATCTCAAGAATCAGTGGATTGATTTAATACAAAAGGAATCTCCTTTGTCAATGATTTTGTGTGATATCGACTTTTTTAAATTTTATAACGATAAATATGGCCATCCTGCTGGGGATATCTGTTTACAAAAAGTGGGAGCTCTCTTAAGCCTTAAGGCACAAAAACATCAAGATTTAGTAGCGCGTTATGGAGGGGAAGAATTTGCTGTGATTATGCCATACACCCCTGCATCTGGCGCAGTCCATGTTGCCGCAGCGATACAAGCGGGAATCAAAGATTTGCAAATTGTTCATGACGGTTCTTTTGTGAGTCAATATCTCACCCTCAGTATGGGCATTGCGACTATTGTCCCCACTTGGGAATCCTCGCCTTCAGATTTGATTTTGCTAGCCGATAAAGCACTCTACCAAGCAAAGGACAAGGGGCGCGATCGCTTTATCTCAAGTTCTTAATTGGCATTTGTCAATACCTTATACCTAAGAAGGATAAACTGGCAGTGTGAAGTGGAACCATGCTCCGTTATTGGGGGCAGAGTCTACCCAAATTTGACCATAATGTGCCAAAATGATGCGTTGGCATAAACAAAGACCAATGCCGTAACCTTCTGTACCTTCATCCCGTTGTAGGCGAAAGTGGTTTTCAAAGATGCGATCGCGATTCTCTACAGGAATACCAGGCCCAGTATCGCGAATACTAAACTGAACTTTTTGGGTAGTGCGGTGCAATCCGGCAACGCTAATCTTACCACCTACTGGGGTGTATTTAATGGCATTATCCAACAGATTCACTAGCACTTGGCGGATGCGTTCTGGGTCAGCATAGACGTATGGTAAGTCATTGGGAATATCCGTTTCTACCTCTTGGGATTTGGCTGTGTAGCGATCGCCCAATTCTTCGAGTACATCTAAGCAGAGTTTACCTAGCTGTAGTTTTTGTGGTAAAATAGGAAATTCTGTATCTTTGCCACGACCTACCTGCAAAAGGTCGGCAATCATCCGATCAATGATCTTAGTTTGATTCCGGGCTTGTTTTAATAAATGTGCCGTCAAAGATGGTTTGAGGCGCTGGAATTGCCCTGTCTCTACATTGTAGTTAGTTTGGAGAGTTTCTATGGCGATCGCGGCAGCAGTTAGCGGATTGCGAAGATCGTGCGCCAGCATCGCAATCACCCGATCTTTAAACTGTAGCTGCTCTTCGAGGTTATCTTTTTCCTGTTTCAAGCGAAAAATTTCGTCTGAGAGTGTGATTAGTTCAGCAGAAACAGCCACTGAACGGATAGTGGATTTGAGTGATGTCGCCCTAGCATTGTCGTCTAGACGTTCTTGTAAGTCTGACTGTAATTTTAAGTAGGTGTCTACACCAGCTTGCCAGCGAGGCCACCAGTTTTTCAATTGCGCTATGATATTACTCCCAGCTAAAATCTGTCGTGGTTCAGGATGGATTTTAATTAAAGCTGGCGTTGCGAGCAATTTAAAGTGTTCTGCTAAGTAAGGTTGTTGTCCAATATCGACAATTTGAAGTTCAAAACTATACTCAGCCTGCAATTCTTTTAAGTAAGCACGTATTCGCTGCACCTGTTGTCGGGACTTCGGGCGTTCATCGACAAACAATAGCAGCTGGAGTGGAGCCTCAGAATAAATAGGCTGATCCTGGGAAACTTGCATGTAATCGTGTTTCAGCACTCGTAACAACCCGGTGACGCTTTACAGAAAGTAAAATGGACTGACGGTTGTCGATGGTCGTTGTTTTTTCTTCAATTTAATATCTATTTTAGATTTCCTACTCTGATCAGAACTGCGTTTTTGACATTAGACATATCTTTTGGGTGCCTTTTGCCCCTTTTTGGCTAACTTCATCTTCAAAAAACAACCTTGCCCTTGAATATAAGTCTTAATTTGCCCTGAATCAAAAATTTTCGCCAGAGCCAGCAGGTAAAAGGTTTAATATACTATGTCAAATCGGCTAGTGCAGCACCATGTCAATTCTAGTGTTCGCTTTGAACAAGCGATCGCTCAACTAAACGCAGCTGCTAATTGTATCTAATCTATCAGGAAGCTGTTAACTGTTCAGACCAACTTTGTAGAGGGTTTTCTCAACCGCCAGTCCATCCGATGAAGTGTCTTTTTTGCCTCTACCCAATCTTAGTAAGATTGGGAAAACAGCCATAGCTAACAGATACTAGCGAAACTGCTGCGACACTTGATTGCTTTGCCTATGACCCCAGTCGCCAAGAATAACGAACTTACGCTAAGTTCTTGGAATTGCTTAAAACTGGCATTTCCCAGCTATTGCCTTACTCAGCTTACCATCGTCAGATGAATAATTTCCACAATAAATTGTCAGCCAGGGTTAGCGAACTTGATCTATTCCCCTCCTTGGGTGAGGCTAAGGGGGGCTTTAGTCCTAGTCTATCGCTTCAGTTGCTTGGCGATCGCTTTGCCCGCCAACTCTTGCAGACGCTGTTCGCGTTCGCCATCGCCTGAGTGATACTCCATCTGCAAGGAGATTAAAGCTTTTGGTAGCGAAACTGTTCTTTGGCGAGTTTTTAACTATTGCGCCGTAAGTCCCCCACTGAATTCTGTATTCGGAATCAGTGGCG
>NZ_JABXKP010000027.1 GCF_017114985.1 Nostoc sp. JL33
TCCCTCCTTATGGATTTAGGCTGAACGAATCGCACTCCCCACCTTCAATGTACTCTAATGGTAGGTATAGGGAGCGGGGGGTGAGTAGGGCATAGGCGTATTGTTTTTTTGCGTCAGCAAAAACAATACGCTTATGGATGACGAATCCCCAAGATTTTCTGATAGAATTATTTGATATTGACCATCAATGCCATAAGCGAAAACCAAGCTAATAGGTATATGTTGCAAGAGAAAGATTTGGGTCTTGGGAACCAGGACTCCTGCCCTTGGAGGGAATGTCAGACCAACTAGAACTACGGAGTTCTCTTGGCTATTCCCAATGAATTGGGAAGCTCCGTCCGTCTTACGGCGGAGTAGTTCACCTCTCCAACAACGCTAGATTAACAGATCGTTGTTTTATAGCAATCCTGAATCATTCGTGAAAAACAAGATCCCCGACTTCTTTAAAGAAGTCGGGGATCTGCGGGTTAGAATACTCTTTGGGCTATCCTCAGTTTGGCCGATCGCGATCGCAGGTTATTGAGAATTTCTTTTTAGCAGTAACTTTAACAAATGTTAAGGAGTTTAGATTATTCCTACACCAGAACAAAAAACACAGTGCTACATATTGTGCTGCTGGTTTACTAAGCTTTACTTGCCTATTAATATCGTTCGTATGGATGAACGGACAAAAAATCTATTTTTATTAGCAGGTGAGGAAAATATCGTAGAGATATAGCCTAACGGTAAATGGAGATACATAGGATGAGCAAGCCTAATTTTCATGCAATGAGTCAGAAAGAGTTACATGATTACGTTCTTGCTCATCGGGAAGATCAGGAAGCCTTCTACGCTTATGTGGATAAGCTACATATCGAAGGTAATTGGATTGAAATGCCAGCGTTACAGCCAGAACAGGATTTAGAAAATTATCCTAAGTTCATTGAGCGTATTCGCAGCAGTTCTGAGCCACGAGATGGAGCAGTTTAAGGCTGGATTGTAGTTACAGCACCTTTTGGGCTATCCTCAGTTTGGCCGATCGCGATCGCGGATTATTAGCAATTTCCTCTTCTGATGCAATAATCGGCTTTTTTGTCAAGACCTTTAATAAAGGTGAATTTCTTAAACCATGCTTCACCGGACGGTCTTCTAAACTGTGAAAACTGATAATCGCAATTCTGCCACCAGGGACAAGGGCATTTGGTGCTTTATCTAGAAAGGTTTCGAGGGATTTTAACTCATCGTTAACGACAATTCGCAGAGCTTGAAAAACACGGGTAGCGGGGTGAATTCTACCATAACGGTATTTAGGGGGAACTGAAGAAGCGATCGCTTCTGCCAACTCAACAGTTGTGTGCAAAGGACGCCGTTCCACAATGCGTCTAGCAATGCGCCGCGATAATCTCTCCTCACCGTACTTAAAGAAAATGTCTGCTAAATCCGCTTCATCCCAATTATTAATCACATCGGCAGCAGTTAGCGATCGCCCTCGATCCATTCGCATATCTAAATTCGCGGATTGGCGAAAGCTGAAACCCCGTTCTGCCTGATCTAAATGGTAAGAACTTACTCCCAAATCGGCGAGGATACCATCGAAAGTGTTAGGGGTAAACTCGTAGGCAGCAAAGTTGCTATGAATAAATTGTACGCGATCGCTATATTCAGCTAAATTCTTCTGCGCTGCTGCTAAAGCATCTTCATCTTGGTCAATCGCCGTTACCCGCACATCCAATCCAGCTTCTAAAATCAAGCGACTGTGACCACCACCGCCTACCGTCACATCTAAATAATGCCCGCCTGGACGTACCGTCAAACCCTCAATTACTTCCCGACCCAAAACGGGAATATGGGAAAAATTCTGCGCTTCAAGTCCCTGATATCCAGCTTCCATATAATAATTGAAGAAGTGCAACAAAATGAAACATCAAGTAAAATCCCTCCTCTGTCACCCCCTCTCCAACATACCCCTGTATGGGCAATACATGTAGACGCTCTCAAGGTAGCTTCCCCTAAAAGTATTGCCCCTAATAATCTGCCCAGTTGAAATTGACGGGTTACGGCTGACGCTTCCCTGTCACCGCGTCTGACCATCGATACCCTTAACAGATTACTACAGTCCTTAGTTTGGCTTCACAAACAAGATAAATTGGGTCTGGTTGGCATCTGGGCGGTTCAATTCCAAATTTTGCCTTTGGCACGCTACACGAACACAACAGGAGAACACAAAATCTATGACCAGACTAGAAACCCGCACTGAACCAATGCTGCTAAACATGGGGCCACAACACCCCTCAATGCACGGGGTTCTGCGGCTAATTGTCACCCTGGATGGCGAGGATGTGGTTGACTGTGAACCGGTTATCGGCTACCTACACCGGGGAATGGAAAAAATCGCCGAGAACCGTACTAATGTTATGTACGTTCCCTACGTCAGTCGCTGGGACTACGCTGCGGGAATGTTCAACGAAGCCGTTACTGTCAACGCCCCAGAAAAGCTTGCAGGTGTCGCTATCCCCAAACGCGCTAGCTACATCCGCGTCATCATGCTGGAGTTGAACCGTATCGCTAACCACTTGCTGTGGTTTGGCCCCTTCCTCGCTGACGTGGGCGCTCAAACTCCCTTCTTCTACCAGTTCCGGGAACGGGAGATGATTTATGATTTGTGGGAAGCCGCCACAGGTTATCGGATGGTGAATAACAATTACTTCCGCGTTGGTGGAGTAGCAGCCGATTTGCCTTACGGTTGGGTAGATAAGTGTACGGAATTCTGCGACTACTTAATACCCAAAATTGATGAGTACGAACGCTTAGTAACCGATAACCCCATCTTCCGGCGACGTATTGAGGGTATTGGTACTATCACCCGTGAAGAAGCAATTAACTGGGGACTTTCTGGGCCAATGTTACGCGCATCTGGCGTGCAATGGGATTTGCGGAAAGTTGACCATTACGAATGCTATGACGATTTCGACTGGGACGTGCAGTGGGAAACCGCCGGTGATTGCTTTGCCCGTTACGTGGTACGGATGCGGGAAATGCGCGAATCTGTGAAGATTATTCGCCAAGCAATTAAAGGACTTCCTGGCGGCCCTTACGAAAATCTGGAAGCTAAACGTTTAGCCGCAGGTAAAAAATCAGAATGGGACGCATTTGATTATCAATTCATCGGCAAAAAAGTTTCCCCTACTTTCAAGATTCCCAAGGGTGAAATCTACTCTCGTGTAGAAAGTGGCAAAGGTGAATTGGGAATTTATTTGGTTGGCGATGATAATGTCTTCCCCTTTCGTTGGAAGATTCGCGCAGCCGACTTCAACAACCTCCAAATTCTCCCACATTTACTGCGCGGAATGAAGGTTGCAGATGTTGTGGTCATCCTCGGCAGCATTGACATCATCATGGGGTCTGTGGATAGGTAGATAATATCTATCTAAGTATTTTTTAGAGCAGTTGTATTACAGTGCAACTGCTCTATTTTTTTAGGATTGGGTAAAACTGCTGATTTTATCACAATACGTTTGGGTTAAGGCTTTTTCCTTCCTAACCTTTCTTTTGAAACTTGTTATTAGCAACATCTTTATAAATCTTCCGCTTCGTTGCCATCCCGCCTGGGAATAAATTCCAAGGCTAATAGCTAAAGTCCTCTCAAGAGGACTAAGGGACTGACAACAAATAAATTACCCAATCTTGTGGGGTGGGCATCTTGCCCGCCTCTGGCTTAAGGCTCTCGTGTCGCCCACCCCACAAGAAGTAGTTGAGTATTTTTTTATTTGTCAGTCCCTAACTCGTGCGTAAGTCCTATATTACAAAAATGTGGGTAAGAAGAAGCCAGTAGGGACGCACAGCTAGCTGTGCGCCCCTACCCGTGTATCTCATTCAAATGAGAAACGCTATAACATAGGTACGAAATATTTATAAATGCTCTGTTTTTAAGAGTTTTAAATAATGCCCCGGATTTTTGACAACATTGATTTACAACTGCTACCGATTTTACGAGAAACTCTCAAAGTCTCTTATCGGGCAGATTTTTGCGTTGGCTACTTCAACCTTAGAGGTTGGCGAAGAATTGATGATTTAATCGAACAGTATGTTGGTAGTGAAAAGGCTTGTTGCCGTTTGCTAATCGGGATGCAAAGCTTACCCAGTGATGAAGTTCATGCGGCATTTAGCCTTGGTAGTGTTGATGGACGGATTGATAACAGTAGCATTGTGCGGTTTAAAAAACGCATGGCTTCGGAATTTCGCAAGCAGTTGACTATCGGTGCGCCGACTAATCAGGATGAAGCGGGGTTGCGGCGGTTAAGTCATCAGCTAAAAAGTCAGAAACTAATTATTAAACTGTTTCTCCGTCACGCCCTCCACGCCAAGTTATATCTTGTGCATCGTAATGATCCCAATACTCCAACTGTGGGATTTTTGGGTAGTAGTAATTTAACTCTTCCAGGATTGGCGAAACAAGGGGAGTTAAATGTTGATATTTTAGATCACGATGCTTGCAATAAACTGCAAAAATGGTTTAGCGATCGCTGGCAAGATTACGGTTGTGTAGATATATCTCAAGAACTAGCAGAGATTATTGATCAGAGTTGGGCAAGAGTTGAGTTAGTTTCACCTTACTACATCTACCTGAAGATAGCTTACCACTTATCCCATGAAGCGATCGCTGGACTTTCAGAATTTCGTATACCCCGCGAATTTAACAATTTGTTTGACTTCCAAAAAGCCGCCGTGCAGCTAGCAGCGCGTCATGTAACTAGGCGTGGTGGCGTGTTAGTGGGCGATGTGGTTGGTTTGGGTAAAACTTTAGTTGGAACCGCCCTAGCTAAGATATTACAAGAAGATTGTTATTTAGAAACATTGATTCTTTGCCCGAAAAACTTGGTGCCAATGTGGCAAGAATATGTAAATAATTATCGGCTACTTGCCGAAGTTATGTCCATTAGTCAAGTACAAAATAAGCTACCAAAACTCCGCCGTTACCGAGTTGTGTTAATTGATGAAAGTCACAACTTACGTAACCGCGAAGGTAAACGTTATCGAGCGATTACAGAATATATTGCTGCTAACGAAAGCAAATGTATTTTATTATCTGCTACTCCTTACAATAAAAGTTATCTTGACCTTTCAGCCCAACTGCGGCTATTTGTGCCAGAAGACGAAGATTTAGGGTTAAGGCCAGAAGCTTTAATTAATCAACTTGGTGGCAGTTCTATCGGAGAATTAGAGTTTATTAGAAAGCATCAATGTTCTGTGCGTTCCTTAGCTGCCTTTGAGAAAAGTGAACATCCTGATGACTGGCGAGAATTGATGAAGCGTTACATGGTGCGGCGCACTCGCTCTTTTATTAAAGATAATTATGCCCATACAGATGAAACAGGGCGGAAATATTTAGAATTTTCTGATGGCAGACATTCTTATTTTCCCCAGCGCGTACCTCGGAGTCTCAAGTTTCCTTTACAAGGTTCTAACACTGACTTTTATTCTCATCTTTACTCAGAGTTAGTAGTCGAAGTAATTAATCAACTTAATTTACCTCGTTATGGGCTAGGAAATTACGTTATTGCTAAACCCAAACAACCCGCTACAGACACCGAGCAACGCTTTATTAATAGCTTATTTCGTGGTGGTAGGAGGTTAATGGGTTTTTCTCGCACTAATTTGTTTAAACGTTTAGAAAGTAGTGGTGTTGTTTTTATCCAATCAATTCAACGCCACATTTTACGGAACTTCATTTATTTATATGCCTTAGAGCAGGGGCTTGATATTCCGATTGGAACTCAGGATGCTGAGTTATTAGATACAAGGAATAATGATGAAGATGCTGATTCTGTGGCAGCAGCTTTGTTTGATACTGAAACGGAAGAAGATGATTCTACTACTTTGCTGCAAGTAGAGACAGAGGAAGGAGAAGAAACTGCTTTTTTTAACGACGATGACAAGGCATCTAAAACAGAGAAAGTTTTTCGTCAAAGAGCAGAGTCAATTTACCAAGAATATACAAGCCGATATCAACGACGATTTAAGTGGTTGCGTTCTACACTTTTTGATATTAAAAAACTGAAACGGGATTTGTTAGAGGATGCCAAAGCACTGATTAACGTGTTGCAAGACTGTGGCGAGTGGAATCCTCAAGCAGATGAAAAACTTGCTGCTTTAATTAAACTGCTAACAAAAACTCATCCTAAAGATAAAGTACTAATTTTCACACAGTTTGCCGATACAGTCCGCTACCTTGCAGATAATTTGCAGTCGAGTCATATTACTAATGTAGCTGGGGTGACAGGTCAATCTAAAGACCCGACAGTAATGACGGGAAGATTTAGCCCTGTGAGTAATGGAAAACGTGAGCAAATTTCATCATCAGATGAGTTGCGTATTTTAATAGCTACCGATGTTTTGAGTGAAGGTCATAATTTGCAAGACTGTGCAATTATCGTCAATTGGGATTTACCTTGGGCGATTATTCGTTTAATTCAACGCGCCGGAAGGGTAGACCGCATTGGACAAAATGCTGACCAAATTCTTTGTTATTCTTTTTTACCAGCCGAGGGAGTAGAACGGATTATTAATTTGCGGGGACGACTCCGCAAACGATTGCAAGAAAATGCGGAAGTGGTAGGAACTGATGAAGCTTTTTTTGAAGATGATGATGCACGGGTAATTCTTGACCTCTACAACGAGAAATCTGGAGTTTTAGATGGTGAAGAAGATACAGAAGTTGACTTGACATCTGAAGCATTTCAAATCTGGAAAAAAGCCACTGATGGTAATCCCGGCTTGAAAAAGACGATTGAAGAAATGCAAAATGTGGTTTATTCTACTCGCGCCCATACTTCTCAACCTGTGCAACCGGAGGGGGTATTGCTTTATATGAAAACCACTGAGGGAAATGATTCTTTGATTTATGTTGACCGCGATGGAAATAGCGTTACTCAATCACAATTAACAGTTCTTCGGGTGGCGGCATGTGAAGAATCTACCCCAGCGATACCCAGAGACAAACAGCATCACGAGTTAGTGAAAAAGGGCGCTGAATTGATTGCTGAAGAAGAGAAAAATGCCGGCGGTCAATTGGGGCGACCATCAGGTGCAAGGTTCCGCACTTATGAACGGCTGAAGGGTTATGTTGAAGATATGAAGGGAACACTATTTGTTAGTGAAGAACTTTTAAAAGCAATTGATGAAATTTACCGTTATCCTTTGCGACAGTCAGCCATTGATACTCTGAATCGTCAACTGAGAAGCGGGGTTAATAATCAGCAGTTGGCTGAGTTAGTCGTGTCGCTACGGATAGATGACCGTTTGTGTATTGTGACTGAAGAAATGGAGAAGCGAGAACCTGAGATTATTTGTTCTTTGGGATTATTCGAGGGTTCCTAATTCGTAAATTAAAGTTTGTAGTAAGGACTTTAGTCCTAATAATCCTTGTTTTGAACGATGATACCTCGTTCCCAGTCTCCGACTGGGAATGCCTATTTTGAGGCTCTGCATAAGTTGCCAGAAGTAAAATATAATCATGATAAATTGACTGTTCTTAATGTATTAGCAGATTGGGAAATTACGCCAGCAGATATATTTAGTTGGTTAATGGTGAAATAGTTGAAGAAGAATTCAGAAGTCAGAATACTCGTTCCCAGTCTCCGACTGGGAACGCATTCATTGAGTCTCTGACTCAATTTCTGATTGGAGGCAGAGCCTCTAATCAGGCATTCCCAGTCGGAGGCTGGGAACGAGATAAATAGAAATAGATTCGGGAGCGTCTCAGATATAGTAGGTTGGGTGAGCGGAGCGCAACCCAACATATATCAGGATGTTGGGTTACGCAAAGCCTCCACCCAACCTACAATTTTTTTACTGATTTTACTTGCGTAAAATACTCAAATGAGAAAGCAAAAGCTTCTTTTGAGTAAGTAAAAGCTTGTTTTGCTTGCAGAAAACACCAAAATGAGTAAGCAAAAGCTTGTTTTGAATAAGCAAAAGCTTCTTTTGAGTAGTAAAAGCTTGTTTTGCTTGCGGAAAACACTAAAATGAGCAAGCAAAAGCTTCTTTTGAATAAGCAAAAGCTTGTTTTGCTTGCGGAAAACACTAAAATGAGCAAGCAAAAGCTTCTTTTGAATAAGCAAAAGCTTGTTTTGCTTGCGGAAAACACTAAAATGAGCAAGCAAAAGCTTCTTTTGAATAAGCAAAAGCTTGTTTTGTGAAAGCATTTAAGTATTTTGAGAAAGTAATTAGGTATTTTTATAAAGCAATGAGGCTGTTTTGATAAAGTAATCAGCAAATATACGTGACGATTAAAAATTGTGGCTGCACAAATAAAGTCAGCGCTGAAATAAATCAATAACTTTGGGTAATATTACTCAACCTTAATCAAAGATAAAGGATTTATAAAGGTATCAAGAGCATGGTTAAAAATTTAACTCGTATAAATAGGGTATTTTAAAGTCCGCGCTGGTGGATTTTATTTTTAGAGCCACAGATTTCTTTTCTGAGTGGCTAGTTTACCATGCTTGTTTTTCCCCAAGCTATTTAAGGTAAATTATGTCACTTAATTTTCAACGAACACGCGATTTACTCTATAACTTTCAATTTAGTGATTTGTTTATAGAAGAATTAGGTTGGTCTAAACCTTCCAGACAAAAACCTGTCACCTTAAAGATTGAGAATAAGTCATATCTATACCAGAAAATTGCTGAACTTTCAGGTGTTGCAATCTTTGAAATCACCGCAAAAGATGGGAAAATACCAGACGCTAAAGCTAGAGTTGATATTCACAAAGAAATTACTAAACTCATAGCTGAAAATCTCTTAATCTTTATTACCCAAGAACGCACGCGTAGTCTTTGGTATTGGGTGAAACGAGAAGGAAGTAAAAGCTTTGTTCGTGACCATTTATATGTGAAAGGTCAACCCGGAGATTTATTTTTAAGCAAGCTTGGTTCTTTAGTCATTGATATTACTGAATTAGAACATGGGGAACCGACTGTTGTCGAAATTGCTTATAAACTACAACGTGGGTTTGATGTTGAGCCAGTCACTAAGAAGTTTTATAAGGAATTTCAAGAGCAACACCAGAAGTTTTTGCTGTTTGTTCAAGGAATTGATAATGAGACAGATAGACGTTGGTATACATCGGTAATTCTCAATCGCCTGATGTTTGTTTATTTTCTCCAACGTAAGGGTTTTATTGATAATAAGGATTTAAATTATCTTCAAAATAAGCTGGAGTTAAGTAAGCAAAAAGGTGATAATTATTTTTATAGTGAATTTCTCAAGGCTTTGTTTTTTGAAAGCTTTGCTAAACCTGAGATTGACCGCGATTTATCTGTACAGGAATTGGTAGGAAAGGTTAAATATCTGAATGGTGGTCTATTTCTCAAACATCATATTGAAGATAAATATGATATTTCTATAGTTGATGAGGCGTTTGAACAAGTTCTAGATTTATTTGAGCGTTATTCTTGGAATCTGGATGATACGCCGGAAGGGAAAGATGATGAGATAAATCCCGATGTTTTAGGATATATTTTTGAAAAATACATTAATCAAAAGGCTTTTGGAGCATATTATACTAGACCGCAGATTACAGAATATCTTTGTGACAGAACTATTCACAAGTTAATTGTAGACCGCGTAAATGATACGCTATCTGATAAGTATAAGCCATTTGAGGATATCAATGAACTTCTCATCAAGTTGGATACAAATGTTTGTCATCTGCTAATGGAAGATATTCTTCCTAATTTATCAATTCTTGACCCAGCTTGCGGTTCGGGTGCTTTTCTTGTGGCGGCGATGAAGACGCTAATCCAAGTTTATAGTGCGGTAATTGGGACAATTCAATTGATGGGTAATTGCTCTCTGAAAAAGACGCTTGAAGATATCCAAAGTTCTCATCCATCAGTACTTTATTTTATCAAGAAGCGGATTGTTTCTGATAACCTCTATGGTATAGATATCATGGCGGAAGCAACAGAAATTGCTAAATTACGTCTTTTCTTAGCTTTGGTTTCTTCGGCTCACGATGTGGAAGAGTTAGAGCCTTTACCTAATATTGATTTTAATATTATGGCGGGTAATTCGTTAATTGGATTGATTAAAGTTGATGATACTGCTTTTGATGCTGTGGGAAATTCACTACAAGGAAATCTATTACAGTCTTTAGCCGCAGATAAATATCAGAAAATTCTGGAAGAAAAGAATAAATCTGTTGAACTGTACAAAAAACACGCTTTTTTATCTAAAGAATTACCCGATACAGATACTCCTCAAGAGATTCGATTGATACACATCCGCACAAATATTGAGGAACTCAACAACAAATCGCAAGAAAAGTTAAATGTTTTGCTGTTGGATGAGTTTAGTAAGCGTTTGGGTATCAAGTATGAGGAAGTTCAGTTAACTGGAAAATCACTGAAGCGGGTTTTGAAGGTTGAGGATATTGCAGCTTTGAAGCCCTTTCACTGGGGTTATCATTTTGACAAGGTTTTAGAACGCGGCGGTTTTGATGCAATTATCACGAATCCACCTTGGGAAGTATTTAAGCCGAATGCAAAAGAATTCTTTGCCCATTACAACGATTTAGTCACAAAGAAGAAGATGGACATTCATGCTTTTGAGCAGGAACAAGAAAAACTTCTTAAAGACTTAGAAATTGCTGCGGCTTGGCTAGATTATCAAAAACAGTTTCCTTACATCAGTGATTATTACCGTTTATCTGAACAGTATAAAAATCAAGTCCCTATTATAAACGGTAAAAAAGTAGGCACTGATATTAACCTTTATAAAATATTTTTGGAGCAGTGCTTTAATTTATTAAGTCCAGGTGGTGAGTGTGGCATCGTTGTTCCTAGTGGTATCTACACCGACTTAGGAGCAAAAAAACTACGGGAAATGTTATTTAATCAAACTCAAATATCTGGATTATTCTGCTTTGAAAACCGTAAAGAAATCTTTGAAGGAGTTCATCGTAGTTTTAAGTTTGTTGTCCTCACATTTGAGAAGGGTAGTAAAACTGAAGAATTTCCAGCGTCATTCATGCGCCATGATGTGCAGGAACTGCAAAACTTTCCCAATGATGAAAGCTTCTCTATCAGTGTTGAATTAGTACGCCGTTTCTCACCTGATTCTATGTCAATAATGGAATTTAGGAGTAGAGAAGATTTAGACATTACTGAAAAGTTACTGAGTTATCCATTGCTCTCTGATTCTCACTTGGGTTGGGGACTTGAGCTTTACGGTGAAGAGCTTCACATGACTCGCTCAAAAAAGTATTTTCAGCAATCAGCAACTAAGTATGCCTTATATGAAGGAGGAATGATTTGGCATTTTAAGCATGACTATGATAAACCTCATTACTGGATTAAAGAATCAGATTTAAGAGAAGTATTTTTGCATAAACGTGCGAAAAGAATAGGATTTAATGGGAAAGTTACCGAAGATTTAAAAAATGATTATGAGGTTTATAGACTGGCAATACGCAAAATAGCTTCCAACACCAATGAAAGAACGTTAATATCTACTGTAATTCCAGCTTGGTCATTTGCTGGTAACTCGCTTACAGTAAATTTTCCTTTCCATCACAATACAGATAGATATAACGATTTAAGAATATCAAATTCGGAGTTACTCGTTCTTTCTTCATTACTAAATACCTTCGTAGTTGACTATACTCTTCGCTCACGTATGACTACGAATCTTAATTCTTTTTATCTTTACCAGTTACCCGTCCCACGTTTAACAAAAAACGATCGCTACTTCAACGATATTGTACAACGCGCTGCCAAACTCATCTGCACGACACCAGAATTTGATGAACTCGCGCAAGAAGTCGGTCTAGTTTCCCATCAACAAGGCGTTACCGATGAAACAGAACGCGCTAAGTTACGCGCTGAACTTGATGGGATGATAGCACACCTTTACGGTTTAACTGAAGATGAGTTTAGCTACATCCTCACTACATTTCCGATTGTGAATGCAACTGTTAAAGAAGCAGCATTGTCAGCTTTCCGTAGCTTTGCGCCAATGTTTGGAGATTCAGAAATATTAGCATCTATCTAATCGCGGAAGAAAACCTCACCCTGGTTATGCTACGCAAAACCTGTCCCTCTCCTTAGTAAGGAGAGGGATGTTTGTTAGGACGGGGTTAGGTTAAAATGAATTGTTGGTATAAATGCAAGAATGTGTTTATATAAGGTCTAATAAATTACTATATAAATCCGGCAGCATTTACTTAGTCGTAATTATAATATAACTGTGCAAATTCATTCTGACTCAGAATTTCACCATAGCCGCGATCGCCGTGAACAGGGTTTGCAAAATTTGCTCGATCGCCTTGTTAAAACAATGCAGCGCGATCAGTTAGTCCGGCAAACAACTAATCAACTCAGAGAATCGCTTCAGGTTGATCGCGTGGTGTTGTATTATTTTTACGGGCAGTGGCAAGGACAGGTGACTTTTGAATCTTTGAGTTCTAAAGAATTCTCAATACTTGGTTCCACTGGCCCAGATGATTGTTTTAACAACGAGTATGCTGGTTTATACTTAGGAGGACGGGTAAGAGCGATCGCTGATATTCAATTAGAGCCAATCCAGCCTTGCCACCGCGATTTTCTCCGCAATATGCAGGTTCGCGCCAACCTAGTTGTACCAATTTTGATTAAGAGAGGATTATGGGGATTGCTAGTAGCACATCACTGCCAAAGTCCTCATCATTGGTCGCCATTAGATATAGAAATGATGCAAACAGGGGCACAAACTCTCGCAACAGATCGTAACATTCTGGAGAGTTAAAAGGGCGGTTAGAAACCGCGTCTACACAAGCAAAACCCACCTTCGTGGGTTGGAAATACTCAATTTGATTTTTATATAAGGAGAAAAAATTGTGAAATTTGGTTACACGGTCATTTGGGTAGAGGATGTAGTTAAGACGGTTGAGTTTTACGAAAAAGCTTTTGGTCTAGTTCGTCGCACTCTGTTAGATAAGGGGCAATCTATCTGGGCGGAAATCGAAACCGGAAGCACTACACTAGCTTTTTCCTCCAGTAACGAAGCGCAGAAGTTATTTCCTGGCGGCTTCCATGCCAACGATGCCACACAATCACCAGCATTAATCCAGATATCATTTATCACTCCTGATGTTGGTAGCGCTTATATGAGAGCAATCGGGGCAGGCGCAAAAACACTAGATGCCCCTAAAACCCATCCTGGGGGACAAACTATTGCTCGTGTCCGCGATCCCAATGGCGTGCTGGTGTCGTTGGTGAGTGCCTAAGTTGCAAGTTGTCTTACTTGTACTTAGTAGTTGCTGCTGAAAGAAGCTTTTATAGTTTAATTTGGCGTTGGACACAATTGATTGCCCAAGCGATCGCGATCGCTTGGGCAAAAATCAATACCTAATAAACTATTTTTCAGCAGGCAGAAGTAATTTAATTTTTAGACTTCCTTAATAAAGAAATTAGTCTAAGTAAACAAATATAAATTAACGCACCCTACAATTTAAATTTCTTAACATAGTTATAAATATTTCCACTTACCTACTTATTAATATTAAAGATAATGGTAAGGGGATGAATGAAGAAGTCAAACAAAAGCTTTTTGATCATTTGTTTACCACTAAAGCCGTTGGTAAAGGAACAGGATTAGGATTAGCGATCGCTCGTCAGATTGTCGAAGAAACCCACTGCGGAAAATTGAGTTTTAGTCTGTTCTGGGTGAGGGTACAGAATTCTTCATTGAAATCATGGTGTAAATTTTTGCTTTTAGAGGTTATTTATAAAGGTTTATCCGCTTACTGCGACCCGCAGGCTAACACGACAATGAAAAGTGAGTATCGCGAGTTGGTGAATGAAGTCCTAAGAAAAATAGGACGAAAAAACAAACACAGATAAAATAGGTGATATGACTTTGCTGGCAAGAGCGGAAAAATTTATTAAGAGTCAAGGCCCTGAGTGTATGCCTAATAAATATGGAATTAAGACACTAAAAGGTATTTTAAAGGCTTCTGGCTTATTTGAAATTACCGAGCCTCAAGATAGGGAGCAGAATAGCGTCTTTATTTTATATAAAAGTAAACTTCCGCACTAACAAATAGCTGCACTAAACGACAGGTTTAAATTTTTACACTTCGGTTAAATTGATTGTGCTGCTGGCAAGCATTTATTATCTGTACTCCCCAATATCAAATTTTATGGATTCAAATCCAGCATTGTGTGCAGCGATCGCTCATCAGATTACCACCACTCCTCAACAACGAATTACTTTCGCCCAATTCATGGATATGGTATTATACCACCCTGAACACGGCTACTATTCCAGCGATGCAGTCAAAATTGGCTTTCAAGGTGGTGATTTTTTTACCTCTCCAAACCTCTGTGCTGACTTTGGCGAGTTACTAGCAGAACAATTTTTGCAAATGTGGGAGATTTTAGGAAAACCTGTACCCTTTTCTTTGGTAGAAATGGGAGCAGGTCAAGGATTGCTGGCATTGCATATCCTCAAATATCATCAGCTACGCTACCCAGATTTTTTTAGGGCGCTGGAGTACATCATTGTTGAAAAGTCCCCAACTTTAAGACAAGAACAGCAGCAACGCTTGCAAGATTTACCTGTGCGTTGGTGCAATCTAGAGGATATACCACCGAATGCGATCGCAGGCTGCTTTTTTTCTAATGAGTTAGTAGATGCTTTCCCCGTGCATCAATTCATTCTAGAAACGGGAGAACTGCGAGAAATTTATGTGACAATCCAACCTCCTTCCCAAGAAACTAAGGGTGAATCTTTCTCCCCTCCCCGCATCGGGGAGGGGTTGGGGGAGAGGTCAAATTTTGCATTTGTAGAAGTTACAGGAGAACCTTCAACGCCCCAACTAGCTGAGTATTTGAATTTACTGGGAATCAACTTTGCTCAAAGTGCATATCCAGATGGCTATCGCAGTGAAATTAATTTGGCTGCTTTAGACTGGTTGAGTATAGTAGCAGACCGCTTGCAGCGCGGCTATGTGTTAACAATTGATTATGGCTACCCCGCAAGTCGTTACTATAATCCCAGGCGATCGCAAGGAACGCTACAGTGTTATTATCATCACCGTTTCCATGACAACCCCTATATCAATATTGGAAGACAAGATATTACTGCCCATGTTGACTTTACGGCTTTGGAACGCTGGGGCGAGAAGTACAATTTAAGGAATGTTGGTTTTATTCAGCAGGGATTATTTTTGATGGCGTTGGGGTTAGGCGAACGCATTGCTGCCCTTCGTGATCAACAGCAATCCCTCTCACAGGTACTAAAGCGGCGGGAGGCACTACACCAACTTATAGATCCCACAGGACTAGGTGGTTTTGGAGTCCTAGTTCAAAGCAAAGGTTTGGACAAGAGAGAAATTTCTCAACCACTAAAAGGATTGACTCTGCCAGAGTAAACGTAAAAAAAGAAAAGTTAAAATAGCATCACAGTGATTACTGTAAAGTTAAACACACTACAAAAGTAATAATTATGAACACTCACGACCTTTTAATGCTAGTAACCTTACTTACTCCAGGTATTTTACTTTCAGTGATAATTATGGCGACTTTTGCTGCTGGTGGTTGATTGCCAGAGTTAGGGAGTAGGGAGTAGAGAAACTGGGATTTGCGATCGCATCTTAAATCTTAAATAACTACTTCCTTTATTAATTTGAATCAAACAATGCGATCGCGATGTCCACGATGGTCTGTTCGCGCAGCGCCTCCAAGAGTTAAGCCTGAATTTATACTCGCTCCGCCAGAAGGAAGCTACGTGGAATAATTCTAAAATCCAAAATCTAAAATTAAATGACACAGCTAGTGGCTTGATTGCTCTTTTCTTCAATCCAAAATCCAAAATCCAAAATCCAAAATTGTTTGACGCTGTACCAAAGGAACATGAAAAATGAAGGTGGCATTTCTGGGAACTGGACTGATGGGACTACCAATGGCTCAAAGGTTATTAGCCGCAGATATACAGCTAGTTGCCTACAATCGCACCCCAGAAAAATTAGCGCCACTACAAGCAGCTGGGGCTGAAATTGCTACACATCCGCGCCACGCCATTCGTGCTGCTGAGTGTGTAATCCTCATGCTTACTAATGCCTCCGCTATTTATAATGTGTTGCTTTCAGATACTGCTTGGCAAACTCTAGAAGGGCGCACGATCATCCAAATGGGAACAATTACTCCCACAGAAAGCCAGGAAATTAGAGATGCAGTTGTTGCAGGTGGTGGTGAATATTTAGAAGCACCCGTATTAGGAAGTATCCCGGAAGCAAAAGCTGGCAAGTTGAGCGTTATGGTAGGCGCCGAACCAGAACAATATGAACGCCACTTCAAGTTACTCCAAAATTTTGGGACAGAACCTTTACTTATCGGGCGAGTGGGATCTGCGGCGGCGCTGAAATTGGCACTAAATCAACTAATAGCTTCTTTAACAACTAGCTTTGCTCTGAGTCTAGCTTTTGTCCAGCGTCAGGGTGTCGATGTGGATGTGTTTATGCAAATATTGCGCGACAGTTCACTCTACGCACCTACTTTTGACAAAAAGCTACAACGGATGTTGGATGGCAATTATGCTGATCCCAATTTCCCCACAAAACACTTGCTTAAAGATACAGAATTGTTTATCTCGGAAGCGAAATCTCAGAATTTGGATCTCAGCAGTATTAAAGGAGTGCGGCAAATCTTGCAGACAGCCGTGAAAATGTCATTTGCTGATGATGATTACTCATCACTATTTTCTGTAATTAAAGAATGGGGAGAAGCGATCGGGGAATAAATTTTCGTAGAGCCTGGGCGAATAGAATAGAGCCTCCGGCACGCTGACGCGTAGCTTGCTTCTCCGTAGGAGTACGCGGCTATACAAACAAAGCCCACCTGCGTGGGCTAAGAGAACATTAAGGTTTTTAACCCGCGTTCGCCCTTGGCGTTTCGCAGGAAAGGCGGGTTTTGCCTGTATAGAGGCGGTTTCTAACCGCCCTTTTAACGTTAAGTTGACTGAATCCTTAATAAGGATATTACTGTCCATTAATAGTAGTTGATGGTGGCAATTGTGGAGACTCAAGCTGAGGCTGCGGTTGCGGATTGAGAAATTCTTCCCAAGCCTTAATTTGCTCTCGCGCCGCACTGTAAGCAGCACTACCGCGTGGAATCGATTTGGCAATGTCAATCCCTCTGGCCATATCAGACTGACCTTGAGAGCGTGCTATTTCTAACAATTGCTGACTCCACTGGTCAATAGCCTGATTCGCATCCATACGTAAGATGCTACTGTCTGAAACTCGATTTGCCAGCCGTATTGCCTCAACTAAGGCTTCTGGCGTACCAGCCGCGCCCACTTCCTGTGCTTTTTTCCAGTTTTCTGTGGTGCGGATTTGCCCTTCCCAGTCATTTATCGCAGCTTGTGCTTCCCCAGAAAGCGCCCTTCCCGACGAGGCAATTTGTTGAGCTACCCCAATGGCGGCGGTGAGATTTCCACTTTGAGCCAGTTCTTGTGCCTGATCTAAGTAGGGCTGGTCTTGAATTCGCTGAATCTTTCCTATCCAAGTGCGAATTTTTTTCCGTGCTTCTGGATATAATGCACGACCTTTACGGATTTCGCTGGCCTGAGCGATCGCAGCTTGCAAGGAGTTAATATCCTCAAATACGGCTATCTGGTCAGCGCGGTCTAAGTAAGGTTGGTCTTCAATTGTCTCCACTTGGGCACGCCAGCGATCGCTCTCTTGCCTAGCTTCTGTGCCTCTGGGATTACTAGCAGGGATGAGATCCACTTGGGCGATCGCTGCTGTTAAATTAGGGACTGTTCCCTGACTAGCCAATATTCTCGCTTTTTCCAGATTCGCAACATCTTCAATTTCCACCTGCCAACGAGCAATGAGTTGCTGTGCTTCGTTATACACTGGTCTGGAAGGATCAATTTGTTGTGCTTGGGCGATCGCTGCCTCTAAACCAGAAACATTACCTATCCAAGCACTCCTTTTCGCATCAGCTATGGCGATAAAGTCATCTATTTCGGCTTGTATTTTTGCACTTTCCGGTATTTGTCTGGCAATATTCAGCGCCTCATCCGCATCCCGCTTGTCTAGTTTTGCCTCTGCCAATTCCAGCATTTTGCGTCCAAATGCGGGAATCGCTGACTGAGCTTTTTGGTAAAGGTAACTTTCCTGCCCAATCGACTCGGCTAGCTTGATCGCTTCTAGTAAATTATCGACTACTTTGCTACTTGCTAAGTTTTCAGCTTTTCCTAACTTATCGCCATCTTCCCGCGCTGTCGCAATTAGACGATTCAATTGGTCGTATTTAGTACCCGCCCAGTATTGATTGTCTACGCGCAGCATTTTCGCGGATAACATGAATGCCGATTGCCAGCGCCGTTCTCGCACTTCGGCGATCGCACCGTTGTATGTAGCTTCTGCCTTTGACCAAATCGACTGCCATTTGCCAATTTGCTCATCGACTAATTTATAAGCTGCCACGTCTTGGGGTATTTTCTCAGCAGTAGCGATCGCTTCATCTAAATTCCCTGTTTGGAAACTTTGATCAGCTAGCTTCAAAATATCCCGTGACCATTCTTCTATGAAACGATCAATTTCTCCATGCAACGGGTGATTTTGTGGTAGTTGCTTCACCAGAGCGATCGCTTGCAATAGGTCGTTCACTGTCTCCTTAGAAGCCGCCAACTGAGCGCAATGTAGCCGCACAGAAGCACTAGCTAGCGGCCAGAAAATCGATGGGCAATTAGGGGCAGCTGGCAACTTCAGCAGCATTGCCATTGCCAGGACTCCTACACTGCCGGGAATTAACATTAGCAGTACTAGCCACAACGTCCAGCTTTTCATCCAGCGTGGCCATTTCCCAGAACTTCTACTTAGTTGGGCAGTTTCTTCTGAATCGCTATTTATATGTAATCCTTCTCTACGAGACGCTTTGCGATCGGTATCGTTTTTTTTTCGCCGCTTCACTGACTTGGAGGTAGAACCAGTAGCTGGAACACCAAATGGTTGAGTTTCACCGAATTCTTCTGTTCGGGATAATCTTGTGTTTTGATCTGGCTCTCTTCCACTGGCTGAAGACCAACTGTCTGGAATATCCCGCTCTGTCATCTCTCACACCAAAATAATTGAATAGCGCTCTGTTTTAGATTGATAATTTCATTGTTGACATAGTAACTTTCTCGTGATTAAAAAGCTACTTTTTGATTATCTCTCTCCACAGAATACCATTATTAATCTCAAAAATTAGTGCTGTTTTATACTTTATTCTGAAACAGTAGATTCAGCTTGCAAATCGGCAATGAGTTGAGCTAACTGATCGCTATTTGCCTGGTAAACAGTGCCGCAAAACTCGCAAGTTGCTTCAGCGCCATCATCTTTAATAATCATATCTTCCAGTTCGGCTTCTCCCAAAATCTTCAGTGCCCCCAAAACGCGATCGAAAGAACAACCACAGTGGAAGCGCAGCATTTGCCGTTCGGGAAAGATTGACAGCCCCATGTCTCCCAACAGGTCGCCAAAGATTTCAGTCAATGACTTCCCAGCTTGCAACAATGGCGTAAATCCTGCTAGGCCAGCTACCCGTGATTCCAACGTTTCTACTAGGGCTTCGTCTCTGGCAGCTTTGGGTAATATTTGTACCAGTAACCCTCCAGCCGCAGTTACTCCACCTGCTCCTACGAACACACCTAAAACTAAAGCTGAAGGTGTTTGTTCGGAATTTACCAGATAATGAGCCACATCATCCCCAATTTCTCCAGAAACTAGTTCAACAGTACTAGAGTAGGGATAACCATAACCGATATCTCGCACAACGTAGAGGTAGCCGCCACCCACCGCACCACCAACGTCTAGCTTACCTTTGGCATTGGGAGGCAATTCCACAGATGGATTCCCGACATATCCGCGTACCGTACCATCTAAGCCTGCATCTACTAATATGCCACCCAAAGGCCCATCGCCCTTGACTCGGACATTTACCCTCGACCCAGTTCGCTTCATACTAGAAGCCATTAACAAGCCTGCCGCCATAGTCCGACCTAGTGCTGCCGTTGCCACATAGGAAAGCTTATGGCGTCCCCGTGCTTCTTCTGTTAAACGTGTGGTGATCACACCTATGGCACGAATTCCACCTTCGGCTGCTGTTGCACGAATTAACTGATCCGCCATGAATAACCTTACATTTCTTAACAAGTTCACTTTTTCTATTCTAAGTTCTCTGCTGCCAGAAAAGTGACGCGGTAATAATCAGTGATTGTATTTGCAATATTAGAAATAGCGATGTCTCACCTTTAGGTAATCGGATAAAAATGCTGGGTAATTTTCAACAAAGCCAACTACGGATCGAAATCGAAGCATCAACAGATGCAATTCGTGAGAGTCTGCTGCATCCGGTGCAACTAGAAAAATGGCTCTTAGGGCAACGCTTTGCGCCAGGAATGCCAGAAGAACTGCTTCCCGGATTCCAGTTTACTACCTGGACTGGGCCAGTTGCGATTCATCATCAAGTAGACGTTGTGAAATTCAACTGCCTCCGCTTAGTACTTAGCGGAGGCATTGACGGGTTCCACGAATGGTACTGGGGAGAAGGTTGGGTACAATCCCGCTTGGAAGGAGTTTCAATTTTGCCCTTGAATTTGGGTCAAACGCTGAGTTTATTGAGCTTGCGTCAGTTTTTGGCAACTCAAGGGCGTTGAATTGACTGACGTAAAGGGATTGGGGATTGGGGATTGAGCATTGGTTATTCTTTGCTTTATTAATAGGACTTACGCAAAACTACACGCGGTAGGGGCAATTCATGAAATGCCCCTACCTAAAAATCATTCTTTTCAGCTATTGTTTGCGTAAGTCTTGATTAAGCTAATTAGAGCGATCGCCCCGGTATATCCCATCTGCTGATATTGGTTCATTTCCTGCCTAGCTTAATTCAGCAAAGGCTTCTGCTTCTTGCACTTCTGTCTGAGTTGTAATTCCCCTGTCCCGATAGTCCCGTTGGTTGCGACTAATATCTGCTTTTACAGATGCGCGTAGGCGTAGCCAGTCGTAGACATCGCCTGTTATATTGCATTGGACTCAGTAGCCATTTGAATTTTTAGCGCTTTGAGTTGTGCATCGATTTGCGATCGTCATAACTGATTCTGCCGAGTATTGCCGTCTTCTCTTTAAATGAGCTTTTTTGCAAAACTCCCATAATTTGGCGTTTTCGCCATCCAGGGTGAAAGCGATCGCTTTTGCTTTTATTACAGATTAAGTGCCTTGACTATATTGAGTATGTAAATATCAAGTTTATATACAGCTAGGTTTGATATATCAATTGGCGCATTTTACTATAGTATCAAATCTTTATAATTTTATCTGAAATTTTATCTTTTCTTTATTTACTTTCAAAAAATTTGTATTAGCAGAATAAAGCTTTTTCAAACTAATTAATAATTAAGCAAACTTAGGAGTTTTTTTATCAAGATAAATTATATATTTTGAATTAATGGGTGTATAAAATGATGATTTTAAAAACTACATTTTTATATAATAATACTTATTCAAAAATCAGAATCCCAGTTTGGAGTTTTATAAATTTATTGAAGCACTAGTGGTATAAAAAACTTGTTTAATTTGCTTGATTATATCTTTAATTCTAGGCATTTTGGTTAATTTATCAGTATTAATACTTAATCAGCTTAATTTATCCATTTTTGGATAAAATTAAACTTTTAGAGCGCCATACTTATATCAATATATATTAACGCCTACGATTTTTTGATAAATTCAAGCTTATTTGTAATTAAATTTGTATAAATACTAACTATGTAATATCTGTTTTGATGATGTGTAATACACATTTCTTAAACAATTAGTTGCTTGACCTATTTAGCAAAAGCAGTACAATACTTACATGATCACA
Organism: Nostoc sp. JL33; assembly: GCF_017114985.1. Lineage (GTDB taxonomy): Bacteria > Cyanobacteriota > Cyanobacteriia > Cyanobacteriales > Nostocaceae > Nostoc. Next base: position 21,876 of record NZ_JABXKP010000027.1, read on the forward strand.
AAAAAGTTACAAGATATACAGTTTACGTTTATATCTAGTAGTTTGGAGTGACCTGATTTTAATCCCAACAATCAAGTGAGAACTAAAAATATGCAAAGCACACTATTTACCGAATTAACCGCTAGTGAAGAGGCCAACCTATCTGGTGGTGGTGGTAATCCTCCTGGTGGTAATCCTCCTGGTGGTAATCCTCCTGGTAAAAAGGATAAGGATAAGGGCGGTTTCTACAGTAAGATTGGAGACGTTACCGGCGGTACGGTCGGCGATACCACTATCAGTGCAGATAACATCATCAATGTAGGAAATAAAACAAAATCGTGAAAATGATTGATTAAGTTCAGTAGAAGGGAAATAATAAACGCAAAGACACGATTAATCGCGTCTTTACAGAGATAAGATGTTTACGGTAAAAATAATTTAACCTGCGTCAACAGGGTAAATTACTTTTACGTTTGGCTTAATTGCTAATTGACTTAGTTTTAGAAGCTTACGCGTAGAATCTTAACAGACGTTCATTATTACCCACCTGCTTTTGTTAACAAACTTAACAAAAACTGATTGACTGTTGTTTCATAGCCACAGTCAATCGGGATTTTTAGGGCTTTTTAGTGATGCTTTTGCGGATACGATAGCCTGTAGCATTGGACTCAGTAGTCATTTAAATTTTTAGCGCGTTGAGTTGTGCATCAATTTGCGGTCGTTGTAACTGAATTCTGCCGGATATTTCCGAGTATTTGGCTTTTTTTACTAGTTGAAGATCGACTTTATTTATCAAAATTTAAAATTCATGAATGACAGCGAAACTCTTTTTACTGATCTCACTTTAAACGAAGAATCAAGTCTGTCTGGAGGTAAAAAATCTCCTAAGACTGAAAAGCCTCATAAGCTGGCGAAGAAAAAAAATATCTATTCTAATGGAAAGATTATTGGGGTTAGCTATAGCACAGTTAGTGGTAGTAGTGTCGTTTTTGGTAATTTGGGTGATGTAAGAGGCGTTTCTGCGGATAATATAACTGTCATCTCTGATGTAGTCATATCGGTTAATGATTGAAGTTTTAAAATTAGGCATCAGGGAGCGATAGCTGACATCATGACTTTAATCAGGGCAATAAACGTTGATACAAGATGTATCAACGTTATTTAACAAAGCAAATTTAAGATAACCAATAAAAGTTGATAATGATAACCCTCTAAGTCTTAAAATCACCAAGATTATATCTATTGATATAACAAAATATACCCATTCTGGTACACGCTAGCTCTCGTTGTTGAAATATTACAAAAGAAGCAAGTATGTCTGGAGGGAAAAACTTGGCAAGGATAAAAAGCCTAATAAGCAACCCAAAACTGTAACCATAAATTATATCAATTTTTATGGAAATATTGCTGGCGCAGGCAGTGGTGCTGCTTCCGGTGGTTCCATTGGTGGCAACTCTGGATCTCCCACTGGCGGCTCTGGTGTAGTTATAGTCGTTTGATTTAAAGTTTCCAAATCATGCCTGATATGAATTAGCAATGTTTCTTCTTTAATCAGTATGAACCATCTAGCTTCAGCAAAAACCACGCTGTTATTGGGATTGAAAATTTAAATGTATCCCAACCCTACAAGGGTTGGGATTAGGTTTGAGAGAAAGCCGCATATTGCGTTAGATTAGTTAGTATGTTAATATCAAGGTTATATACAGCTAAGTCTAAATAATTAGCGTATTTTAGTAGTAACACCAAATCTTGATAATTTTTCTTTAAAATTTTATCCTTTCTTCATTTATTTCCATAAAATTTGTATAATCAATATAAAACTTTTTTCCAATTAATAAATCTTTGAGCGAAGTAAACCCTTTTATATTAAAAGAAATTATATCTATTCAAATTAATGTTGTATAAAATAATTACCGCAAACAGATTATTACGTACTAAGTTTCTTCAAAAATACAGAATCTCAGTTTTGAGTTTGATAAATTTATTTAAGTATAACTCGTATAAAAATGTTCTTTGGTTTCCTTGACTATATCTTTAATCCTATGTATTTTCGTTGATTTATCAGTATTAATACGTGATAAGCCTAATCTATACATTTTTGACAAGATTAAGTTTTTAGCTCGCTATATTTATATCAATATATATTGACCCCTGCGATTTTTTGATAAATCAAAACTTATTTTTAATTAAGTTTGTATAAAGAAGAACCATGTAGCATGGTGCTTTAGACGTGTAATACATATTTCTTAAACACTTCCTTGCTTGATATATTGAGCCAGGGCCTTATAATACATTTAGTGGCACAAAAAAGTTACCAAAGATACTTTGGAGTGACGCGACTTAAAATCCCAATAATCAACTGAGAACTAAAATCATGGAAAGCACATTATTTACTGCCTTAAGCCCCACCGAAGAAGCGAACCTATCTGGCGGTAATTACAAGGCTCCCACCAAGAAATACTACAACAAGAAGGTTACAACTATTACCTTGACTGGCGGCAATGGCGGCAATGGCGGCAATGGCGGTGCTGGCGGCGCTGGCATCAACAATACCGGCAAGGGCAAGGTTATTGTTAAAGACAAAGCCGAAGTTAAAGGTGGAGCTGGTGGAGCTGGTGGAGCTGGTGGAGATGGTGCGCCAGCCATCAAACTTGGATAGGGCAATAGGCAAACCTTTGAGGTTTAGTAAAAGGGAAACAATAAACGTCAAGACATGATTAGCACGATTAACTGCACCTTTAAAGAAATAAAGCGTCACGTTTGAAATAATTTACCCTGTTGCCGCAGGTTAACCTACTTTTGTACGTGCCTTAATTGCTAATCGACTTAATCCTAGCTAGCTATTAGCTGTTTCTTTATCGCAGTAATCTTAACATAGCTAACATAGGTTTATTAGTACCCACCTACTTTTCTTCAACAAAGTTAACATTGGTGTTGCCCACCAGCAACCGTAGGTAAGGTTCAGCAGCGCTTTTTCCTAAACATACTGCTCACCTTTGAGTAGTGCAGTAGGGAAATAAGCGCTGCTACTTGATAAACAAGGTAAACATACCAAAATTCCTGATATTTTCTCTGTTGAGATATCGAATCTAACGATTTTGGTACGTGTTTGCTCTGGTTATTTTAAGTAAAAACAGCTTTGTTAAAATCAAAATAAAAGTTCAAAACTGATAATTGGCAACTCAGGTTAAATATGGAAAGCACTCAAACATCCCCAATGTTTATCTCACTCAATGAAACCGAAGAAGCAAACTTGTCTGGTGGTGAGGTTAACGTTACTACTACAGTTATAAAGAACGGAGCATCTGGAAAAAACGGAGCACCGGGAAAAAACGGAGCACCTGGATTAACCGGAGGATCTGGAGGAAAGGGAGCACCTGGAGGAAAGGGAGCACCTGGAGGAAACGGATCACCCGCAGTAAGAATAAAGGGAGCATCTGCGCGACGTATACAAAATCTGCTCAGATCGATTTTGGGAAGTCTATTCTTCGGACTATAAAAGTCTATGAGAATGATAAGACAAAGAGGCTATTGGTGAAATTTTTAACTATGCAGGGATAAAACTCTGCTATTTTTTTGGGTTTTGTCAAGTTGCTGACCCAACCCAGATGTTGACATCCGTTATGTCTCTAAAAAAAGTTAATCAAGGGTTGGTCAGATAAACCCGCATAGCGCATTTTAATAGAAATACCCAATTATTATCAATTTCCTCTAAACTTTTACTCTTTCTTCATCTATTTGTAAAATATTTGTATAATTAACATAATAAAGCTTTTTTCCAATTAATAAATAATTAAGCAAATTTAAACCTGTTTCTATTAAAATAAATTATACTCACTTGATTTGCTGTTGTATAAAAAAATTGCAAAAAAAACTTATTACATAAAAATACTTATTCCAAAATCCAGAATCCCAGTTTGGAGTTTTAGAAATTTATTTAAGTACAACTCCTATAAAGAATGTTGTTTGGTTTGCTTGACTATATCTTTAACTCTGGGCATTTTCGTTAATTTATCAGTATTAATACGCAAAAAGCTTTACTTGTACATTTTTTGAAAAACAAAATGAAGCTTTGCGATCGCCATACTTATATCAATATATATCGATGCCTGCGAGTTTTTGATAAATAAAAACTTATTTTAACTAAATTTGTATAAATACTAACTATGTAACATCTTTCCTGAAGAGGAAGAGGTGTAATATTTTTTTCTTTCTTTAAAAAATAATCTCTTGATCTATTTAGTAAGAGCCGTATAATACTTCTAACGGCACAAACAAGTTACTAAATATACTCTTATTTATATCTATTACTTGGGAGTGACGTAACTTTAATCACCACAATCAAACGAGAACTGAGATTATGGAAAGCACATTGTTCACTACATTAACCGACAACGAAGAAGCGAATTTCTCTGGTGGTAAGAAAAATTCCAATAAGATACCTGTTAAAGTGTCTCTACTTAACTCTCTAATTAAGTTAATACTTAAACTGTCTGGCGGCGCTGGCGGCGCTGGCATCATAAATAGCGGCTCTGGCAGTGTTTTTGTGAGTGGAGGCACTATTACTGGTGGAGCTGGTGGAACTGTTAATGTGACAGCAGCTTAACTATCCTATTAGGGCAATAGGCATTATGAGGTTTAGTAGAAGGCAAAGAATAAACGTAAAGACACGATTAACCGCATCTTTACTGGAATAAAGGCTCTTAAATAAACTACCCTGTTGGAGCAGGTTAAGTTACTTTTGCGCCTGTCTTAATTGCTAATCTACTTAAGCCTGTCAAGCTATTAGCTAATTGTTTGATCGCAGTTATCTTAGCATACGTTTATTGTTACCCACAGACTTTTCTTCAACAAACTTAACAAAGTCTATCAACGGTTGCTAGTAGGCAACTGTTGATAAACTTAAGCGGTACTTTTCCCTGAAGATACTGCTCACCTTGAATAGGAAAGTAAGCGTTGCTATTTGAGAAATCAACCAGATTGATCACAATTTAGTAATTTGTGAACGATAACGAAACTCTTTTTATACAACTTACTCCAAACGAATAAGCAAGTCTATCTATTCGTTTGGAGTAAGTAAGCTGAACACACCAAAATTCTCGATATTTTCTCTATTGAGATATGGAATATAAGTATTTTGGTACGCGTTTGCTCTGGTTATCTTAAGGGAAAACAGCTTTGTCAAAGGTCAAATTTTTAACCATGCAGGGATGAAAACCTGCTACTTTTTTGGGTTTTATCAGGAAGTTATTGGGTACTAAGGTTAGCTTTGGCGTGGTTATAGTCATTGCTTCCTGTTGCAAATTTTTACCTTTGTTTGACGACTAACACTGAACAATTAGCCTCTTCCACAACTTCACTGCTAACAGAACCCTGGACAATTCGCTTCATCCCAATCAACCCCCGACTGCCAATTATAATCAAGTCAGTTTTGTAAATATTGGCAAGGCGAATAATCTCTTCAGCAGGATCACCAGTTACCAGTTCTAACTCACTTGTGACTGATAAGTTTTCCTGATATGATTGCAGCTGTTTTTCAATATGAAAATAAGAAAATATTGGGGACTCTGGCTGAGGACTATCAGCAGGTAATTCCATCTCTGACTCTGGTGTGGGAAACACATGACAGAGAATAACCTTGGCATCTTTTGACAACACCAAATTATCTAAAGTCTGAATTACTCGTTCTGCAATTTCCGAACCGTCCAGAGCCACCAAGATATTCTTTAGCACCGCTCTCGTCTCCTCAAGAGTAGACCCCTTACATAAGTATCTAGCAAAATTGGTGACAGCTACACTAAATTAATTTTCCATCTGCCTACTTAGTTTATATATTCGAGGCTGTGCCATAGGTCGGTTTCATCCCACTTTAACGCTAGTGCATTGTAGCAACTGGCGTCGAAGACCTTTTGTCAGTTCTTTGGGGAGGTCTACCCTACTGGCGTCGGTAGCGTCTCCGAACAGGAGAAGCTACTGTCGTCGGCAATGCCTCACTTGTAGACGCGTGCCAGAAGGCTTCCCTTCGAGTAGCAATTGGCACGCGTTAGCCTAGCTTACCGTAGGTATCGCCATCCAAACTTTTAGTCTGAACCTATCGCGTGACTTTTGCCAACAGTATAGGAAAAAATTAAACATTCCAAATCACTCTTCTTGCTGAATTCGGCGTCGTACTGAATCAGCATGGGAAGGTAAGCCCTCTGCTGTTGCTAGCACATCAATGGCACCAGCCACATTTTGCAGTGCTGTTTGGGAGTATTGAATAATACTGGAGTGTTTGAGGAAAGTTTCAACCCCTAATGCCGAAGCATAGCGGGCAGCACCAGAAGTTGGCAAGGTATGGTTAGGGCCTGCCAAATAGTCTCCTACAGCTTCTGGTGTTGAGTAACCCAAAAAGATTGCCCCAGCATGGCGAATCTGTGGTAATAGTGCCCAAGGGTCTTTGATTTCTAATTCCAGATGTTCAGGGGCAAATTCATTTGAAAATTCTGCTGCTGCTTGGAGGGATTCCACAACGACAATCAAGCCGTAGTGAGCGATCGCTTTTTCTGTGTCTATTCGCCGTGGGTGATCCACTAACTGTCTTTCTAAGGCTAATTGCACGTTTTTCGCCAAAGCAGCATCTGTCGTCAGCAAAATTGCTGCCGCCATTGGATCGTGTTCGGCTTGGGCCAGCAAGTCAGCAGCTACATGCACCGGATTTGCGGTTTCATCGGCGATCACCAGCACTTCGCTCGGGCCTGCCAAAGAATCAATGCCGACGGTGCCATAGACAAGTTTTTTCGCTAGGGTGACATATATGTTACCAGGGCCAGTAATCACATTCACTTTCGGAATCGTTTGTGTGCCATAGGCTAAAGCAGCGATCGCTTGTGCGCCCCCAATGCGATAAATTTCTTGCACCCCTGCTTCTTGGGCAGCTACCAAGACTGCTGGGTTAATGGCACCCCCTGGGCCTGGTGGTGTTACCATCACCACATGGGGTACAGCAGCAACATGAGCCGGAATTGCATTCATCAGCACTGTACTGGGATAGGCGGCGCGACCACCAGGCACATACAACCCCGCTCGGTCTACGGGGGTGTAGCGTTTGCCCAGTACTATTTCATCGTCGCCAAAGTGTACCCAGCTTTTCGGTACTCGCTGACGATGAAACGCTTCTATTTGGCGGCAAGCTAGCCGAATTGCCCCCAACAACTCCTTTGACACCTGCTGATAGGCTGCATCCAGTTCCGAGCCTGTAACTCGGAGTTCTTCTGCTTTCAGGGTTTGTTTGTCAAATTCGGCTGTGTAATGCAATACAGCTTTGTCGCCTTGGCGCTTCACTGCTTGCAAAACTTCCCGCACCGTTGCTTCTTTGTGAAGCACCTGTTCGTCATGGGTGCGATCGCAGATCCGTTGTAGTTCTGCTCTGACGTCTGCCTGCTGAGTAATGATTCGCAGCATGGAGTAAGGACAATGCCAAAATTATAATATTCACACCTGAGATTTAGTATTGCTCTTGACCAACTGGGGTGTGGAAGCTGACTCTAATTCTCTTCTCTAGCTTAACCTGGATTTTTTTGATACTCTCTCTCAAGGCTGCCAGCACATGGTTTACTTGAGAAGGCGACTTAATTGCTCTGTCCGACAAGCCTCGGCAGGCTAGCGGCAGGAAGTGGGCGTGGCTATTTACCACTACCCTTATACCCTGACCCTCACTCCTTGCTCTAATGCAGGTAGTGTCTTTGTACATCCAGTCCCCCGGATTTACAGGGGGTAGGGTCTGAGTATAATTTTTACTTATTTTTCTAACTTTTAGTAGTTAACATGTGTACAGACACGATCTATCGGTTTTATACTTTGAAATCCCCGAAACTTACCTGTTTAGAGTTCCTTGCCTTGGACAACATATCCGTTTTAGGGAAAGATTATGGCAATCGCATTGATTAACTTACGTGATGAGTTAGGGTTACTATTTTATTTGATGTATCTCATTTTAACGCATTTCCTAAATTGATGGCACACCCAATTAAGGACTGGGGATTAAGCAGTGGGGACTAGGGACTAAATTCTTCCCCAATCTCCAGTACCCAATCCCCAATGAGAGAATTTTTTTAGGAAATTATAACATTGGCAATTTAGATGCTATATTAGTAAGTCTAGTAGTGTGTGTACATATTAATAGTATTTTTGGAATTGACTGTGGCGAATACAAAGTCTGCTCTCAAGCGTGCCGGAATCGCAGAACGTAACCGACTGCGTAATAAAGCTTACAAATCAGCAGTCAACACGCTGATGAAGAAATACCTGAATGCTGTAGCTGTCTATGCAGCTAATCCTACCCCAGAATTAAAACAAGAAGTAGAAGCTCGGTTATCTGAGGCTTACGGCAAAATCGATAAAGCGATCAAACGGGGTGTCCTTCACCCCAATAATGGGGCAAGGAAAAAGTCGAGATTGGCTCATAAACTAAAACCCCTAACTCAAACAGTAGCAGCTGAATAGTCATTGGTAAGCCAATGCGCTCTTGTGACTCAGGGAGCCAGTAGGTTACAAACTTTCCTAAAGTTGTAGCAAGTGGCGTGAAATACTTTCTTTGCATAGCGCAGCGTCTTCTGGTTCAAAGACGCTAAAGCGAACGAGTCCGCGAGCGTCTAACAAGCCAGTACAATGTTGAGGGTTTGCACGCCACTTGCTCTATGTCTGTTAACCCGTTCAGCGCAGGGCTGCCCCATGAGCGGACTGGCATTTGCTCTGCAAAATTAAAACAAGTGGCGGGCGTAGTTTCCCTGTTGAGCAGCTGGTGATTGCGAAGCGTATGCCTTTGGGTAGCTTCTTTGACAAAAGAAGGATTCACCCGGAGGGTCATTTGTTCTTAGTCGTGATCAGGGCTAATAATTTATGACTAATGACAAAGGACAAAGAATGCAACTGATAGACACGCACGTTCATCTCAACTTTGATAGTTTCCAGCCGGATTTAGCAACAGTGCGATCGCGGTGGCAAGAAGCAGGTGTAGTGCGTTTAGTACATTCCTGTGTTCACCCTGATGAGTTTTCCAGTATTCAATCCATAGCCCAAGAGTTTCCCGAAATCAGCTTTGCTGTGGGATTACATCCTTTAGATGCTGAGAAATGGAATAGCGAGACAGCCGAGAAAATCAAAACTTTAGCGAGTTCTGACTCGAATGTGGTAGCAATTGGGGAAATGGGGCTGGATTTTTACAAAGCTGATAACTATAAGCAACAGTACATGGTGTTCGAGTCACAGTTAGCGATCGCATCTGAACTCAACTTACCAGTGATTATCCACTGCCGTGATGCTGCTGTGGCAACCAGAGAAGTGTTGCAAAAATGGCGCGAACTCAAAGGAGAAAGAGTGCGGGGTGTGATGCATTGCTGGGGAGGAACGCCAGAAGAAACTCAATGGTTTCTCGATTTAGGCTTCTACATCAGCTTTAGCGGGACGGTAACGTTCAAAAACGCCAAAGCGATCCAATCCTCAGCTGCGATGGTGAGTAGCGATCGCCTACTGATTGAAACAGATTGTCCATTTCTGGCTCCAGTTCCTAAACGGGGCGAGAGGCGCAATGAGCCTGCCTACGTGCTTTATGTAGCCGAACAAGTAGCTAAACTGCGTCAGGAAACCCTAGAGGCGATCGCCCATCAAACCACCCAAAATGCCTGTGAATTATTCGGTCTGTCAATATCAAGTGTGCCCTAGTCTCTTTTGTTAAGTTGTGCTAAAAAAAATAAAACTATCGGGGGATAAAAATATGCTAGTATTATTCCCTCAAAAACATTTTGCTTGCGCCATAATGATAAAGGAAGGAACCTAAAAGTTCTCATCTGAATTTTCCGTGCTGTTATGGCTTGGCCATCCTCCAAATCTCTACAAGCGGATGCTCTCCACACATGACTAACCGTGCCAACCCAAATTGAGCTAGATTGCACAACATCGGCTTGGTGTGTATTGAACCTATTGAAAATCGTTAAACAAAATTGCCTTGTGAGTACAATTGCACAAAATGAAGTGATTCTGATTCAAAGCCGACAAGGTACGGATCATTCCCTCAGTCTGAGAATATCTAGGATATCACTGAGAGTATAAACATCAAGGTGGATTTAAGACACACCTGTAGAGCTGCGTCAGAAAATTAACGCGCTTTTTGGAGGGGAAGTGAGGAAAGTAGATCAAACTCAGGAATATCTCAACTGTATATTCTTGTTGAATCAAGACTATAGTAGGCTTTTGGCTTCTGAGTCACAGATTAGGGGCGATTACCCGCTTGTGAAAATTGCTGATTCCAGCCAGCTTTAATCGCTGCGTTTGCCGACAGGTGTAAATAGCAAGTGTGTAAAAAAAGTTCCCAAACAGCTAAGGACACTGGCTAGCAGTGGGAAGCGTCAAATAGCAGTGTCCTTTTGAAAAATTTAACCAGGTTGACAAAGGTAGAGGCATGACTAAAGAAACGTATATGGAACCCGCCTTTCTGTTGCCCGACTTGATTGAAATCCAGCGATCAAGCTTTCGCTGGTTTTTGGAAGAAGGGCTGATAGAAGAACTTAATTCCTTTAGTCCGATCACAGATTATACGGGCAAACTAGAACTGCACTTTTTGGGTCATAACTACAAACTCAAGGAGCCAAAGTACAACGTCGAAGAGGCCAAACGGCGGGATAGTACTTATGCCGTGCAAATGTATGTTCCCACACGCCTGATTAACAAAGAAACAGGGGAAATCAAAGAGCAAGAGGTATTTATTGGGGATTTGCCTTTGATGACCGATCGCGGCACATTTATTATTAACGGAGCCGAACGAGTAATTGTCAACCAAATAGTGCGATCGCCAGGGGTTTATTACAAATCAGAAATAGATAAAAACGGGCGACGCACTTATTCAGCTAGCTTAATTCCCAACCGGGGAGCATGGCTGAAATTTGAAACAGACCGTAACGATTTGGTGTGGGTACGCATCGACAAAACCCGCAAACTCTCAGCGCAGGTACTCTTAAAAGCTTTAGGGTTATCAGATAACGAAATCTTTGACGCCTTACGTCATCCAGAATATTTCCAAAAAACCATCGAAAAAGAAGGGCAATTCTCTGAAGAAGAAGCCCTGATGGAGTTATATCGCAAACTCCGTCCTGGTGAACCACCTACGGTGTTAGGCGGACAACAGCTTTTAGACTCTCGTTTCTTTGATCCCAAACGTTATGACCTTGGTCGCGTCGGACGCTACAAGCTCAACAAGAAATTGCGCCTTTCTGTCCCCGACACAATGCGTGTGCTGACTGCTGGCGATATTTTGGCAGCCGTGGATTACCTGATCAACCTAGAATATGATATTGGTAATATCGATGACATTGACCACTTGGGTAACCGTCGGGTGAGAAGCGTCGGTGAATTGCTGCAAAACCAAGTGCGGGTGGGCTTAAATCGCCTAGAGAGAATTATTCGGGAACGCATGACCGTATCCGATGCGGAAGTGCTGACTCCTGCTTCCTTGGTGAACCCCAAACCACTGGTAGCAGCAATCAAAGAATTCTTTGGTTCCAGCCAGTTAAGTCAGTTCATGGATCAAACCAATCCCCTAGCAGAACTGACCCACAAACGCCGCCTGAGCGCCCTTGGTCCTGGTGGTTTAACCCGCGAACGCGCCGGGTTTGCTGTGCGAGATATTCATCCTAGTCACTATGGACGCATTTGCCCCATTGAGACACCAGAAGGCCCCAACGCTGGATTGATTGGCTCCTTGGCAACCCATGCCCGCGTCAACCAGTATGGCTTCTTAGAAACGCCATTTAGACCCGTAGAAAATGGACGAGTGCGATTTGACGTGGCTCCGGTGTATATGACCGCCGACGAAGAAGACGACCTGCGTACTGCTACTGGTGATATTCCCTTGGATGATGATGGCTATATTAAAGGCCCGCAAGTGCCAGTGCGCTATCGCCAAGATTGGGCTACTACAACGCCAGAGCAAGTTGACTACGTAGCAGTATCTCCCGTACAGATTGTGTCCGTAGCGACCAGCATGATTCCATTCTTGGAGCATGATGACGCTAACCGAGCGCTGATGGGGTCGAACATGCAACGGCAAGCAGTACCCCTGCTCAAGCCAGAACGTCCTCTGGTGGGTACAGGTTTGGAAGCGCAAGGAGCAAGAGACTCTGGGATGGTGGTTGTATCGCGTACCGATGGCGATGTCACCTATGTGGATGCCACAGAAATTCGCGTCCGTCCGAAACCAGCAACCCCCGAAATTAAGTACACCCTTTCCAAGTACCAACGCTCAAACCAAGACACCTGTTTAAATCAGAAACCCCTCGTCCGCATTGGTGAGCGTGTTGTTGCTGGTCAGGTGCTAGCTGATGGCTCCTCCACCGAAGGCGGAGAATTGGCACTGGGGCAAAATATTGTAGTTGCTTATATGCCTTGGGAAGGCTACAACTACGAAGACGCAATTTTAATTTCTGAAAGACTGGTGCAGGATGATGTCTACACCTCAATTCACATTGAAAAATATGAAATTGAAGCTAGACAGACGAAACTGGGGCCAGAAGAAATCACCAGAGAAATTCCCAACGTCGGGGAAGATGCCTTGCGCCAGTTGGATGAACAGGGAATCATTCGCATTGGGGCATGGGTAGAAGCTGGAGATATATTGGTAGGAAAAGTTACACCCAAAGGTGAATCTGACCAACCACCAGAAGAAAAACTGTTGCGTGCAATTTTCGGTGAAAAAGCGCGGGATGTGCGGGACAATTCCCTGCGAGTACCAAACGGTGAAAAAGGGCGCGTGGTTGACGTGCGTTTATTTACCCGTGAACAAGGCGATGAACTGCCACCGGGAGCCAATATGGTAGTCCGGGTGTATGTTGCCCAAAAGCGAAAAATCCAAGTTGGTGACAAAATGGCAGGACGCCACGGTAATAAAGGGATTATTTCTCGGATATTACCAGCAGAAGATATGCCTTATTTGCCCGATGGCTCACCAGTGGACATCGTACTCAACCCCTTGGGCGTACCCAGTCGGATGAACGTCGGACAAGTATTTGAGTGCCTTTTGGGTTGGGCTGGTCAGACCTTGGGAGTGCGATTTAAGATTACTCCCTTTGACGAAATGTACGGTGAAGAGTCATCCCGCCGAATCGTGCATGGCAAATTGCAAGAAGCACGAGACGAAACAGGCAAAGACTGGGTATATAACCCAGATGATCCAGGCAAAATCATGGTGTTTGATGGTCGTACAGGCGAACCCTTTGACCGACCAATCACTATCGGTGTGGCTTACATGCTGAAACTGGTGCATTTGGTAGATGATAAGATCCACGCCCGTTCCACAGGCCCATACTCACTGGTGACTCAGCAACCCTTGGGTGGTAAAGCCCAACAAGGTGGTCAGCGGTTTGGGGAAATGGAAGTGTGGGCATTGGAAGCCTTTGGTGCAGCTTATACCTTACAGGAGTTGCTCACAGTTAAATCTGACGATATGCAAGGAAGGAATGAAGCGTTAAATGCGATCGTTAAAGGTAAGGCAATTCCTCGACCTGGAACTCCAGAGTCCTTTAAGGTGCTAATGCGCGAGTTGCAATCATTAGGGTTAGACATTGCCGTACACAAGGTAGAAACCCAAGCAGACGGCAGTTCCCTAGATGTGGAAGTCGATTTGATGGCAGACCAATCAGCCCGTCGCACACCTCCTCGTCCCACCTATGAATCTCTTTCCCGCGAATCGCTGGAAGAAGACGAGTAAAGAGTGCTGAGTGCTGAGTGCTGGGTGCTGAGTATTAAAAAACTCAGTGATTGGCATTTAGCACTTGGATCTCTGTTAATTCAAACCTTAAAACTAAATATACTCAAAACTCAAAACTCATAACTCAGCATTTAAGTATGAGACCTGCCCAAACTAATCAGTTTGACTACGTAAAAATCGGCTTGGCTTCCCCTGAACGCATTCGACAGTGGGGCGAGAGAACATTGCCCAATGGTCAGGTAGTCGGTGAAGTTACCAAGCCAGAAACGATTAATTACCGAACTCTCAAGCCAGAGATGGATGGCTTATTTTGTGAGCGCATCTTTGGCCCCGCGAAAGATTGGGAATGCCATTGTGGCAAGTATAAAAGAGTTCGTCACAGAGGTATTGTTTGTGAGCGCTGTGGGGTAGAAGTTACCGAGTCACGGGTGCGTCGCCACCGTATGGGGTATATTAAACTCGCCGCACCAGTAGCTCACGTCTGGTATCTCAAAGGCATTCCTAGCTATATTTCCATCCTGTTGGATATGCCCTTGCGGGATGTCGAGCAGATTGTCTATTTCAACTCTTATGTTGTCCTAAGTGCAGGTAATGCCGAAACTTTAACTTACAAACAGCTACTGAGTGAAGACCAGTGGTTGGAAATAGAAGACCAAATTTATAGCGAAGATTCTGTGCTGCAAGGCGTAGAGGTAGGTATTGGTGCTGAAGCACTCTTGCGCTTGCTTGCCGATATTAATTTAGAACAAGAAGCCGAAAGCCTACGCGAAGAAATTGGCAACGCCAAGGGACAAAAGAGAGCCAAGCTAATTAAGCGACTGCGGGTGATTGACAACTTCATCGCCACTGGTTCCAAACCAGAGTGGATGGTAATGGCAGTTATTCCCGTGATTCCCCCCGACTTGCGCCCAATGGTGCAGCTAGATGGCGGACGGTTTGCCACCAGCGATTTAAATGATTTGTATCGGCGGGTAATTAACCGCAACAATCGTTTGGCACGCTTGCAAGAAATTTTGGCACCAGAGATTATTGTGCGGAACGAAAAGCGGATGCTGCAAGAAGCAGTAGATGCTTTGATTGACAATGGTCGTCGGGGACGGACTGTGGTAGGGGCAAATAACCGACCCCTAAAATCTTTGTCCGACATTATTGAGGGTAAGCAAGGACGTTTCCGACAAAACTTGTTAGGTAAACGGGTTGACTACTCTGGACGTTCTGTAATTGTTGTCGGGCCAAAGCTGAAAATTCACCAGTGCGGTTTGCCTAGAGAAATGGCGATTGAGCTATTTCAACCATTTGTGATTAACCGCCTGATTCGTAGCGGTATGGTGAATAACATCAAAGCTGCGAAAAAGCTGATATCGCGTAATGACCCCAGTGTATGGGATGTGCTGGAAGAGGTGATTGAAGGACACCCGGTGATGCTCAACCGAGCGCCGACACTGCACCGATTGGGTATTCAGTCTTTTGAACCGATTTTAGTAGAAGGTAGAGCGATTCAACTGCATCCTCTAGTGTGTCCAGCGTTTAACGCCGACTTTGATGGCGACCAAATGGCGGTACACGTCCCTCTATCGTTAGAAAGTCAGGCTGAAGCGCGGTTGCTGATGTTGGCTTCTAACAATATTTTGTCCCCAGCCACAGGGAAACCGATCATCACGCCCAGCCAAGACATGGTATTGGGGGCCTATTACTTAACAGCAGAAAATCCCGGTGCGACAAAAGGCGCAGGAAAGTACTTTTATTCGCTGGATGACGTAATTATGGCTTTCCAGCAAGAGCAAATTGACTTGCACGCCTATATTTACGTGCGGTTTGACGGTGAAATAGAATCAGACCAACCGGATACAGAACCCCTGGAAGTGACGGAAAACGATGATGGTAGCCGGACATTACTTTATAAGTTCCGCCGAGTCAGACAAGACGCTAAGGGCAATGTAATTTCCCAGTATATATACACAACGCCTGGTCGCGTTATTTACAATAATGCCATTCAGGAAGCACTAGCAAGTTAGTGATGAGTGCTGAGTAGGAAAACCACTCAGCACTCAGCACTCAGCACTCCCAATGACTCAGGACTCATGACTAATGACTAACGAAAAAATGATTTTTCGCAATCGTGTGGTTGACAAAGGTCAACTGAGAAATTTAATTTCTTGGGCTTTTACGAATTTTGGTACGGCGCGAACCGCAGTGATGGCGGACAAACTCAAAGATTTGGGATTTCGCTACGCTACCAAAGCAGGGGTTTCCATCAGTGTAGATGACTTGATGGTGCCACCAACTAAGCGATTGCTATTAGAAGCAGCCGAAGAAGAAATTCGCGCCACTGAAACCCGTTACCAACGGGGAGAAATTACGGAAGTAGAACGCTTCCAAAAGGTAATCGATACCTGGAATGGTACCAGTGAAGCCTTGAAAGATGAAGTAGTCGTCCACTTCAAGAAGACTAATCCTCTGAACTCCGTATACATGATGGCATTCTCCGGCGCGCGGGGTAACATCTCCCAAGTGCGGCAATTGGTGGGGATGCGGGGACTGATGGCAGATCCTCAAGGGGAAATTATCGATTTGCCCATCAAAACCAACTTCCGCGAAGGACTAACTGTGACGGAATACATTATTTCGTCTTACGGTGCCAGAAAAGGATTGGTAGATACTGCCTTGCGGACGGCTGACTCTGGTTATCTCACCCGCCGTTTGGTGGATGTATCCCAGGATGTGATTATTCGGGAATTTGACTGCGGCACCACCAGAGGAATTCCGATTCGACCAATGACAGAAGGTGCTAAAACCTTGATCCCTCTAGCAACCCGCTTGATGGGACGAGTAATTGGCGAAGATGTGGTGCATCCGGTGACAAAAGAAGTGATTGCACCACGCAATTCCCCAATTTCTGAGGACTTGGCGAAGAAAATTGAAAAATCTGGGGTGGCAGAAGTTATGCTGCGATCGCCCCTAACTTGTGAAGCTGCACGTTCCGTCTGTCAACACTGCTACGGCTGGAGTTTAGCCCACGCCAAAATGGTGGACTTGGGCGAAGCTGTGGGGATTATTGCCGCCCAAAGTATCGGTGAACCTGGTACCCAGTTAACCATGCGGACATTCCACACGGGTGGTGTGTTTACTGGAGAAGTGGCGCAACAAGTTCGTTCTAAAATCGATGGAACTGTTAAGCTTCCCCGCAAACTGAAGACCAGAACATATCGTACCCGCCACGGTGAAGATGCCCTCTATGTTGAGGCTAATGGCATCCTGCTTTTGGAACCAACAAAAGTAGGTGATGTTACCCCAGACAACCAAGAAGTTCATCTGACTCAAGGTTCAACACTATATGTATTTGATGGAAATAAGGTAAAACAAGGTCAGTTGTTGGCAGAGGTTGCCCTTGGTGGACGTACAACTCGGACTAATACAGAAAAAGCAGTTAAAGATGTCGCCTCTGACTTGGCAGGGGAAGTGCAATTTGCCGAAGTAGTTCCAGAACAAAAAACCGACCGTCAGGGTAATACCACAACTACAGCCGCACGCGGTGGCTTGATTTGGATTTTGTCTGGGGAAGTTTACAACTTGCCGCCCGGTGCAGAATTGGTGGTGAAAAATGGTGATGCGATCGCCTCCAATGGAGTTTTAGCAGAAACCAAGTTAACCACTTTGCACGGCGGTGTAGTGCGCTTGCCCGAAGCTACCCCTGGTAAGAGTACCAGGGAAATTGAGATTATCACCGCTTCTGTAGTCTTAGACCAGGCAACAGTAACAGTCCAAAGTTCCCAAGGTCGCAATAATTACTTAGTCTCCACTGGCAATAACCAGGAATTTAACCTCCGGGCTACACCAGGCACAAAAGTGCAAAATGGTCAAGTAGTAGCTGAGTTGATTGATGACCGCTATCGTACAACCACTGGTGGATTTTTGAAATTCGCGGGTGTAGAAGTCCAGAAAAAAGGCAAAGCCAAGCTGGGTTATGAAGTCGTGCAAGGCGGTACTCTTTTGTGGATTCCCGAAGAAAGTCACGAAGTCAATAAAGATATCTCCTTGCTGTTGGTAGAAGACGGTCAGTTTGTGGAAGCTGGCACCGAGGTCGTGAAGGATATCTTCTGCCAAAACAGTGGTGTCGTAGAAGTGACCCAGAAAAACGACATCCTGCGGGAAGTCGTGGTCAAGCCAGGGGAACTGCTGATGGTGGACGATCCAGAAGCAGTTATCGGGCGAGATAACACCTTCATCCAACCAGGTGAGGAATTCCAAGGCAGCGTCGCCACGGAATTGCGCTATATCCAGTATGTGGAGACACCAGAAGGTCCCGCCCTGTTGAGTCGTCCAGTAGTTGAGTTTGCCGTACCGGATAATCCAGATGTGCCATCAACTACATCGATAAGTCAACAAACCGGGCGATCGATTCAGTTGCGGGCTGTGCAGCGACTACCTTACAAAGATTCGGAACGCGTCAAGTCCGTTGAAGGTGTGGAACTGCTGCGAACCCAGCTAGTGCTGGAAATTGAGCAAGAAGGGGAACAAGACCACAATGCTTCGCCTCTAGCAGCAGATATTGAATTAGTTGAGGATACTGAAAACCCAGAAGTTCAACGCTTGCAACTGGTAATTTTGGAGTCCTTAGTAATTCGTCGAGACATTACCGCCGATGCCACCCAAGGTAGCACCCAGACCACACTTGAGGTACAAGATGGGTTAACCATCTCCCCTGGTTCTGTGGTCGCACGTACCCAAATCTTGTGTAAAGAAGGCGGGGAAGTGCGGGGCGTCCAAAAAGGAACCGAAAACGTGCGTCGCTGCTTGGTGTTACGCGACATTGACAGGCTGATCACCAATACTACTACTCAGCCTAAGGTGAAAGTGGGTGACTTGCTAGTAGAAGGTACAGAAGTTGCTCCGGGAATTTTTGCCCAAGAATCAGGGAAAGTAGTGGACGTTAAAAAGTTAGGAGTTAAGAGTGAAGAGTTAGGAGTTAATTCCGAAACTCCTAACTCTTCACTCCAAACTCAAAACTATGCTATTACTACCCGCATCGGTCGCCCTTATCGAGTCAGCCCTGGTGCTGTGTTGCAGATAGAAGACAGCGATTTGGTACAACGGGGTGATAACTTGGTGTTGTTGGTGTTTGAACGCGCCAAAACCGGAGATATTATTCAAGGTTTGCCCCGGATTGAGGAACTGCTTGAAGCTCGTAAACCGAAAGAAGCGTGTATTTTATGTCGGCGGGCGGGTGAAGTTAAGGTAGTTTACGCTGAAAGTGGTGATGAAGCGATCGCCATCAAGGTCGTAGAATCAAATGGCGTGGTAACAGATTATCCTCTAGGCCCAGGACAAAATTTGATTGTGCCAGATGGAGCGACTGTGTTAGCTGGACAACCGTTGACCGATGGCCCATCCAACCCCCACGAAATTTTGGAAATCTTCTTTAGCCTGGGTTCCGAAGACGGAGTTTATGCTTGTGCTAGCCATGCTTTGCAGAAGGTACAGAGTTTCTTGGTGAATGAAGTGCAAATGGTGTATCAATCTCAGGGGATTGATATTTCTGATAAGCACATTGAAGTAATTGTTCGCCAGATGACCAACAAAGTCAGGATTGATGATGGTGGTGACACCACAATGCTTCCCGGCGAATTGGTAGAACTGCGCCAAGTTGAGCAGGTGAACGAAGCTATGGCAATTACAGGCGGTGCTAGGGCACAGTATACCCCAGTATTATTGGGTATCACCAAAGCATCGTTGAACACCGACAGCTTTATTTCCGCCGCATCCTTCCAAGAGACGACACGCGTACTAACCGAAGCAGCTATCGAAGGCAAATCCGACTGGCTGCGCGGATTAAAGGAAAACGTGATTATCGGGCGATTGATTCCGGCTGGTACTGGGTACAATACCTATGATGAACCCGGTGCGATCGATGATTATGCTGCTGAGATTAGCAGTAGTGTCTTGGATGAAGTTGATGATCCCCTAGATATGGTCTTAGATGACCGCACAGCTCGCACCTATAATTTAGATTCTCCTACTCTTGGGGAATCTGGTTTTGGTAGCAGACGTGCAGAAAGGTCAATTCTAGAGGACGAAGATGAATTAATCGCCGATGAAGTACCAGACGACGACGATTTTGAGGAAGAAGAGGAAGACGAGGAAGATGATTTCGACGAAGAGTAGAGACTTGAAATTTCGCGTCTCTATTAAAAGGTAAAAGGTAATATTAAGTCTGCTGAATTACCCATAGGAAAACTATCCCACCTTGCCAAGGGGAGGGATAAACCACCTGGACATTATATAAAAAGGCAAAAGAAATCTTCTTTTGCCTTTTTATTTTGCTTTCCAGAAACACATGACCTACACTAGTACAGCAAGCTGACGCCTAAATCCGCTAAGTGTGCATCTCTATAAATCTAGCAATAGCTAGATGCTGTAATTCTTTCAAAAGCTATAATTTACATCTGTTGCACCGAGAGATTAACTTGTGGATGTCATATTAGAACGATCGCAGGAATTAAAACAAGCTTTAGTTGATTTTGTCCTTGATGCTGAAGGCGAACTGGCACAAGCACTGGAAACTTATGCAGCAGCACAGTTGCGCCGTGGAAGTGGCGATAGTACACAGCAGGACTTAATCATCGATAGCTTTCTGACAGCAGGGAAAGTCGGTGAAAAGTCACCATTAGAGTTGTTTATCGCCAGCCATCCAGATTTGGAGCAGAGCGATCGCAGCCTGATCAACAGTTGGCATCATAGTTTTATTGGCTTATTTGCCATAACTAATATTCTACCTGATGGCTTTGAATTGACGAACTGGTTGACAGATAAACCCTACATCGTCAAGCCAAACAATACTCAAACATTACAGGCAATATCTCGGTTGAAAGTAGGAGAAATCTTGCTAACTCGCATTTCTCCTGTTACCGATAGCTACTGGATGTTTTCTGGCCCTTACACAGTGATGGGTAAATTGGGTAAGCCAAAACTTGCTGTAGCAATTGGTAATTTTAAAGAAAACTATAAAAGTAATCTTTACAGCGATGCTCCAGACTTGCTAGAAGAAGCTTGGCAGTCAGTAGGAGAATATCATCAGCAGTTTGTGGACTTTTTTGGCACTGATGAAATCACACTACCTGGATACCAGCTTAATAAAAAAATAGCGGAATTTCAAGAAGTAATTACTGAAAAAACCTTTGCAGCAGCAGGGATTGATACTTCTAAATCCTTGGCAGAAGTGGCAGAAGCGGCTGGTATTGGAGACGAAGAAATCAAAGCAGCAGCACAAGAATTTGGTGCTGACTCAAATGCAGTTTCTCAGATGTTTAACAGCAAAAGTGGCAATAGCAAAATGGTTATGCCAAAAGTTGATTTACCTGCTGAACTAAAGAAAGCTGAACAGGTAACGGCTCTTTCTCATCCCCGTTGGGGACAAATGTTTTTACCAACATATAGTAAGGTACAAGCAATTTTATCGGCAGAGGATTGGCAAAGTGTTCAAGGCGCTGAAAAACTAGTTCGCTACTACTTGGAAGATAAAAGTATTAATGCCTTTATTTGGCATCGATTAGCGCAACAGTATCCAACTAAATTAGAAAATGTCTTGCAAACACTTTTGCAACGTCCAGAGTTTCACCTTGAAAGTGACTTGAATGCACTTTTGCAAGAATTCCACAAACCGATTGAGCCAGAATTACCAGACATTGCCAGTGTACCCATACATTTGCATAACTTATTTCAAGAAGCTTTAGGAGAAGTTAACAAATCTAAGCCCAAGGGTAAGGGGCAACAAAAGCCAGGAAAAGGTTTTCAATAAAATTAACAAATATATCCAACATCTCACCCTACCCACTTAGGGTTATATGGTTTCGCAGGTAGAGTCGTTTGTAGGAGTACACACCAAGGTATGTACTCCTACAAACGCATGGGGTGAAATCAACGTTAAAAACCAGATGAAGACCGGGTATTTATATCTAAAGATCGGTAGATAGCAGGTGAACAATCTCATCTACGATTTCCTCTGGACTCTCAAGCTTGACTAGAAATCGATTAAAGCCAGCATTCAAAGCCTTATGAATTGATACCTCCCGTGTATAAGAAGTGATAGCGATCGCGGGTAACTCTCTTATAGATGGGCAAGAATGCAATCGAATTTGCTGAATTAACCAGTTTCCATCATGATGAGGCAACTTCATATTGCACAGCAGAATATCGGGATGAAGCGATTCTACCAAAGCAAGGGCTGCTTCTGCATCGGTTAAAGCCATCACCTCTGCACCTGCTGCTGACAAAATGAAGATGAGCAAATCTGCTATATCTGGCTCATCCTCTACCAGTAAGATCAGGGTTCCAATAAGTTGCTGGAGCGAATTTAACTCAGTTTCTTGATTGATTTTTTGATCGGTTGCCATGCCGTCCTTTTATTGTCTGCTAAAATCTGCTATTTTTATTGCAACGCATGGAGCGGAATAAGTATTCACCCTAAATACACAAACTTGGGGTGAAAATCTTTAGAACAGGCTTTAATTATTTTTTGCTAACAGGTAATTGGAGAAAAGCTATTACCCATTACCCATGACTCATTACCGACTTTCCGCCTGAGTTGACACTGTTAATACTTGCGGTGGTGTGGCATCCGGTGGATAGAGAAAGTCTACTTCTACTAAGGAGCGATCGCCTGCTTTCATATTTAATAAAACTAACGGTTCCCCTGGTTGACCTCTCTTTTGCACTAAATGCACAAACTCTGTTTTTGGCTGACCTTGGTCATCTTTGTAACGTACCCGCACCGTTCCTCGGAAAAATACTTGAGGGGCTGGTGTACTCAAAAAGCGTAACCCCGGTTTTCCCAACTGATCCTCTTTGAGTGGCGTTTGTATGGACACACTAACAGTTTGAGGACTTTGAGTATTGTTGTATAGCGGCAACTTGAGACTATATTGAACTCCGTAGTTCCCATGAGCGCGATATGCGGTGTCAGGATAGCGCACCAGCATGGTAGCACTTTGAATTTGACCAGTTCCTAACGTACCACCATGCAGGGTGCTCAGAGCGTAGGAAAACACTTGACCAGGCTGGGGAATAGTTAGATACCTTTTTTTGGGATTATCTACTAATAAGGCTCTCCATTGGGAACCACCAGCTACTCCGGCTACACGCCCATAAACTCTAGGCTTACCAGTTTCCTCAAGGGGAGTAGGAGTTTTATCTCGTGGGCCAGCTAAATCTCCATTATCTAGTAAATTTTGCCATTCTTCTAAAGTAGGCGATCGCTCACTACCATCGGGATTTACACGCGCAAACATCGCTAGGCTAGCTGCATAGACAGTGCCATTAGTCCACAGTCGCATCAAGGTAGACCGACCATTCAGAGGTGGTGTCAGTCCCTGCACAGGAATTGGCAGATTGAGTAACATCCGACTTTGCCCTGGTGGAATCTCAATTTGGGCAGGAAAAATCTCTTGTCGCACTCCCCTAAGCACATCAGACATGACGCGATCGCCTGGCCCAGCAAAAACTGTACCTAAAAGATTTTGACTAAAAGATGGTAACTGAATAAATGGTGCATCCGGTTGACTCAAATAACTCGCCGCCTGCCAAATATTTACCTTCACTGCTTCAGAACCAGGGTTATGCAAAATTATCCCCAGATAGAGCGATGTCTCCGACGGGCTACGCCGAAGCAAATTTTCTGGTGGTTCCGCCTTAGTAATGTGGTGGGCAAAAATATCAAATCGCCCCCGAAAGGGAAAATTCAAATGCGCCGTTGGCACTTTTTTACCATCTGGTGGAAAAGTCGAAAGTAAAATCCCTTCTTTCAATACCAACTCTGGACTATTACTGTTAAACGTTGGCACTGTATCCAGTTGGCCTGGTAAAGGACGCACTTGTTGTGGTTGCACCACTTCTTCAGGTGGTGGTGTGGCAGGAGTTGTTTGGCCAAGCAGAAAATTTAGTAACAATGGCAACATAAATTTAAATATTTTCTCCACCATATAGACACCGAAAAATTTATGAAAGTGCCAGGTTGTTAATAATTGATACGAAATCTGCAAGTATCTCGCTTAAATTTTCTTGATTGAAACCGGAACGTGGACAAAAATACAACAAGCCCTGAGTTGTTTTTGGCTTAACTAGTCCAACGGTCAATAGTAAAGACACTCTGGTGCGTCCGCTACGCAAACACAGACAAATTTCCCCCAGTCGTGGCTAATCTGAATTGCCGCTACTTCTACCACAAATTTCTCTAAATCAACCTTTGTGTGCAAAATACTTTCTCCACATCTAGCTTCCACACTTAATTTTGTGCGACTTGCAGCCATGCCACAACAGATGATGTAATCAGGTTGGATTGCATTGATTTTTTCAATTACCCGATCACTGGCAAGTTGGACATCTACGGGTAACTGGTGCAAAAAAGTGAAGTCATGGGGTATCAACTCAAGTTTGGTAACTTCAACTAATAAATCATCATCAGAATTTGACTGTTGATCCTTTAGCCAAATATCAAAAGAAGTTAATAGAATTCTTTTCTTCATAACAAATATTATTTAGAATAGAAAAACCCTCCATAATAAATTTACAAGGAGCAGGTAAATGCCAGTTATTGCGGTCGTAGACTACGAGATGGGAAATTTGCACTCAGTCTGCAAAGGCTTGGAAAAAGCTGGGGCAACTCCTAATGTTACTTATTCTCCAAAAGAATTAGAGCAGGCAGATGCAATAGTCCTGCCGGGAGTTGGAGCATTTGATCCAGCAGTGCAACACCTGCGATCGCGTGGTTTGGAACAACCGATTAAAGAAGCGATCGCATCTGGTAAACCTTTTTTGGGAATTTGTTTAGGATTGCAAATTCTCTTTGAATCAAGTGCAGAAGGTATCCAACCAGGACTGGGAATTATCAAAGGAAAAGTGCGGCGGTTTCGTCCAGAACCTGACATCACTATTCCTCACATGGGTTGGAATCAACTGGAAGTGACTCAGCCAAAAAGTATTTTATGGGATCATTTACCGTCCGATCCTTGGGTGTATTTTGTCCATTCCTACTATGTTGACCCAATAGACCCGCTAATACTTGCAGCAACCGTCACCCACGGTACTCAAACCGTAACAGCTGCGATCGCCTACGAAAACCTGATGGCAGTCCAATTTCACCCCGAAAAATCTTCTAATATCGGATTGCAAATCCTGTCTAATTTCGTTGCTCAAGTCCGCGAAAAAATTCCTGCCTAATATTCTTTTTGTCATTTGTCATTTGTTTTTTTGTTAATACCTGAAAATGCCCATTCACCAATGACCAATGAGTCTGAGAATTTACGGCAATCGCCAGCTAAAAACTTTACCAGGTAAAGAAACTAGACCCACCAGTGCGCGGGTAAGAGAGGCAGTCTTTAATATTTGGCAGGGACAAATTACAGGTTGCCACTGGCTAGATTTGTGCGCCGGTACTGGTTCAATGGGTGCAGAGGCTTTGTGTAGAGGAGCTAACCTAGTAGTGGGAATTGAACAATCGAGCCGAGCCTGTGCCACCATCGAACAAAATTGGCAGCAGGTATCTAATGGCGAGCAAGAATTTCGGGTATTGCGGGGAGATATTACTCAGGAGTTAAAGACTTTATCAGGCAAGCAATTCGATAGAATCTACTTTGATCCACCTTATGCCAGTGGATTATATGAGCCAGTATTAGAAGCGATCGCTCACTATCAACTTTTAGATCCTAGCGGTGAAATCGCAGTTGAACACACCTCACAAGGTTGGACACCGCCAGAGATTCCTGCTTGGGAAATTTGCCGCAAAAAAGTTTACGGCAACACATCACTTACTTTCTACAGAATTTAGGAATGAGAGGATCACAGAGAGCAGGGGGAGAAATAACTCCTGCCTCCTGCCTCAGCACTCAAAACTGAGCACTCCTCATCCCCCCAACTGATTGGGGCGCTTGTATTGCTGATAGGCAGCGTAAAACAGTCCGGCGAGGGTGACGAAAACTAGACCAAGGACAATACCTGATAGCAGGGGTTCAACCACTGTAAATCTCCTCTTTGTAATTATTAAATATTCGTTGCCTGTTTTTGATTTTACCAAATTTGGTATGAATCCTGCGCCCTACAGCCTTTTTAGAAGGCGACTACCCACAATAAAATAGTCTCTGTGCTTGCAGACACAATCAAGAACTTTTAAGCTATGTGTAGGAAATGAAAACTTTTTAGCACACCTAGACTTTCACAGCAAACCTTTTGGATAACCAAATTATCAAACCTGAAATTTTGATTCAGCGGATCGTTTTATTGACGCTGGCTATACTGCTAGCAGTCCCTTTGGGCTTTTTTGGTGTTCAGTTGGTTCAAGCCTCCGATCCATACGTCAAGAGTGTTCTATCCTTAACAGGAAACCCAGTTCAAGGACACGCGATCTTTCAAATTAACTGTGCTGGTTGTCATGGCTTGGAAGCAGATGGGCGAGTGGGACCAAGTTTGCAAGCTGTTTCAAAGCACAAGTCTCGGTATGGACTGATTCACCAAGTGATCAGTGGCGAAACACCGCCAATGCCAAAATTCCAACCTAGTGCCCAAGAAATGGCGGATCTTTTGAACTATTTAGAGTCGTTGTAGACATTAGAATTTTTGGTTGCGGGATACATAAATCCCTCATGGAAAAAGGCAGCATTGGACGTGCTGCCTTTTTCCATCTCTGAGAACTTTTAATAGACGACGAGAATTTGTAGATGTGCAAGGTAAGCGCGGCTTATCACCAGGAGTCCATGTGTGGGGGCACCTTCAGAATGAAACAAAGCTAGAGTTAGAGTGAGTATTTTTACTTAACTAAAAACACCTTTGTTAGGAGAGGGTTATCTCAAAGCACCCTAACTCAGTCTGATAACTTCGTCTTCTAGCGTTGCAGTGGCGAAAACTGTCATTAGTCATTTTCTTTTGTCCTTGTCTTCACATCTGGTCGTACTTACGTAGAATCTTTGATAAAAACTCATATAAACTGTATATTTTAAAGTATGTTAAAGTCACTATTTAATTAATTATTGCGAAAGTGAGGTTAGCGTACCTAACTCGGTAGGATTAAGACAAAAGCTCCCAGTGAATGGGCTACGGTATAGGTTCTTTAACAAACTAGATATTCTTGAGATGCCCGAAAGCTAATGACTGAAGCGATCCAAATCGGTAATCGTACAATCACAGTTAGTGAACTGATTTCCTTACTGGCAAATTACCAAATGCTCCCACAGTTGCAGCGCGAATTGATCATCGATGAGGCGATAGAGCAAAACTCGCGCTCCGCAAATGTAGCAATATGTACGCCAGAGGAAGTAGCCCAAGCTAAACAGCAGTTTTATGCCGAAAAACAGTTCAAAAATGAAGAAGACATCCAGGCTTGGATGGCACATCAAGGGCTGACTCCCGAACAACTAGAAGTTATTACCACTCGTAAGCTGAAAATTGAAAAATTCAAGCAAGCCACTTGGGGTAATAAACTGGAATCCTACTTTTTTCAGTCCAAGGCAAAACTAGACAAAGTAATTTATTCCCTGCTGCGAACCCAGGATGTAGGGATTTCCCAAGAACTTTACTTCCGGATTCAGGCAAAAGAAAACTCTTTTGCTGACTTGGCGCGGGAATACTCACTCGGTCCAGAAGCCCAAACAGGCGGTTTAGTCGGTCCGATTGAACTCAATGCACTACATCCGGTAATGGTGCAAATGCTCTCTAGCAGTCAACCAGGTCAGATATTGCCCCCTACCCGCATCGCTGACTGGTTTGTGATTTTGCGGCTGGAAAAATTTATTCCAGCACAACTGGATGAATTTATGAAAGTGCGCCTGCTGAATGAACTCTTTGAAACCTGGCTACAAGAACAGCAAAAGCAAATCATGTCTGCACCACAGGAGGAGAAGAGCACGGGATCACGCAAAGAAGGCGATAAACCTTTAACCTAAGCATGGGAAGTGACTCCCATGCTTGGCTTCCAAACCGGAGGTAGCGAGCGATCGCAGATGTGGCGTGAGACTTTTCCGGTGACACGGGAGCAAACATCGTTTATGTAAGGAAAACTTTTAGTCGCCTTATATTTTTATAAAAGTTAGATGTTCGCCAATAGCCATAAAGATGAAAAAAATACCCACCAAACCTGCAACCACACGAGCTACTGCGCCAAAACGGGATTCACCACTGGTATTTATAAGCCCCATGAGTAAAAAGAATGAGCCAATAAGTAAGAGAATCATCTCAAATATAAAGTTACCCATTTTTTACTATCCTTTGACTAAATAAATGTCAAAAATGTTAAAAATTTGAGTAAGCGTTCAGGTGACGAAAACATGGCAGCTCACCCTGCTACCCCCTGAACGCTTACAAATTTGAAACTATGCAACCGAATGATTATATGTATACGCTAACCACTAGTAGTAATTAAGTAAATTAGGATAATTACGGAAATCTTAAAGTTTTAATGAGAGTAACAGCTATTTCATATGGCGTAATAACTGGAGTTTAGACTAGTCAGGAGTGCGAAACTGTTGAACAAATCAGATATAAAGCTTTGTTAATAATCAATAGTTACATGTGCCAAGTATTGATTATTAACAAAGCTAATTTTAACTATCCCCCGCTAGTTTTGATACTGTAGCATTTAATTGACGTAACATCGGATATCTATTGAGCCTGCTAAGAAAGTACTACTCAAAAACATACTTAAGAACGATTAACTATTAAAATTTCCTCAAAAATAATTGACAAAAATTCATCTTTCATTGAGATTCAGCCATCATTTTTATTCCCAGAGGTTTAAAGAAGAGAAAATCGCGCTCGTCAATTTATTTTTTCTGGCGATCGCCTACAGTGGGCGGAATGCCATTGCCGGAGAGTGCATTGTAGGCGATTGCATCCTTGATTGCTTTGGTAATACTTAGTTCAAATATACTATATATTTCCTGCTGAAGTTTTGGGTGGGTGCGCTTATATTTGATGTACATCAATTGCCGTAAAGGTTTGGAGTTTCGCACTCCTGACTAGTCTAAACTCCAGTAATAATTAGCGGTAGTCAAAGTAAATGTACGTTGGGTAAAGCGCAGGGCTATTTCATTCTAAAATGTCACGTTTTATGATTAGGGTTAATTGTCACAAAATGGGCATTTTTGAGGGTAGGTTCGTTTCTAAATTATTGTTTTTCCTAAAAAGGTTCGTAAAAACTACAAACAAAAACCCCCTAGCTCATATCATTGCTAGGGGGTTTTTGTTGTAATTATAAAACCTGGCATCGAGCTATTTTTGCGTAGGGCTACCCCTAAACTATCGTGGC
>NZ_JABXKP010000093.1 GCF_017114985.1 Nostoc sp. JL33
AATACCAAGGAGTTATGACCAGTCAGGGTAGAGATTTCCTTTCCGGTCTGCAAATCCCACACTTTCAGGGTCTTGTCTAATGAACCAGAAACGGCTGTTTTTCCATCTGGGGCGATCGCTACTGCATTTACCGAGCGGTTATGACCAGTCAGGGTAGAGATTTCCTTTCCGGTCTGCAAATCCCACACTTTCAGGGTCTTGTCTAATGAACCAGAAACGGCTGTTTTTCCATCTGGGGCGATCGCTACTGCATTTACCAAGGAGTTATGACCAGTCAGGGTACGCAGTAGGTTTCCGCCTGGAGTGGTTAAGCTGGCTGTAATGGGGCGAAATCGAGGAATTTCACTTTTACTTTGTGCTGCATCTGACAATATTTTCTCAATTTCTGGCTGGGGAAAACTCTGCAACCTTCCCCATAATTGTCCTACTAATTGGGTTAGGTCTTTATTCAAAACATGGGCTGATAACTGTAGCGCATCTTGAATTAATTTCAGGATTTTGAGTTGTTCAGGGTCTAGTTTATTTTCTTCTTCTAAATTCTCCCATACCTCTGGATTACAAATCAAACTATAATCTCTAATTAGGGCTTCTACTCCAAATTGAGGATATTGAAGTTTTAAGGAAATAAAATCAAAGTCTGTGAGAGTTTGATAATACTTTTCCGAGTTTCCTGCTTTTAATTGTTGTTCAGGAAATTGACCTAGAAAAAATTTTTGAAATTCTGCTGATTTGCAGGCTATTTTACTGGCAATTTCCCCCATTTTATTCCATCTCCTTCAGCATATAATTAGCCATACTCTGATTAACTTCTTTAAACAGTTTTCGACCTTTACCTAGTTTATCTTGTCCTTTGAGAAATTCCAGAAAACTACGATGATAAATACTATAGTAAGTTTTTCGTTCTTCTTCATTTACTTTCGGTGTTACATACTCAATCCAATCATTTAACACCGATTTCACATCATATTCATCCTCATCCTCATCAAGAATTTCTGTAATCATATTTAGAGATATTGGCTCACCTCTTTCTACCAATATGTACAGTATTTTTACCTTCTTTTCATTAGATTCATTATCCATCCCTATCCGATTCCAATGAGTCGTATAATAGTCTTGAAGACCTTGTGGTAATCCCTTTAAAGTTAAATCATTGTATTTACCTTCAGAGATTCCGGGTAACAGATAGCGCAAATATATAAAATTATTTTCACTCTTGACAGCTATTTCCTGAGTAAAATTATCCTCAGAAATATTACGCTCATTAATCCAAATTCTTAGTTGATGATCGTTCTGCAAAAATAAGTAAATATACTCTTTGACATCTTCTCGATTCAAAACTGTATAATCACTTTTTGTCAAATCTAATTCATCTACAGGAGTATCTGGAGACAAAGTTAAACGTTTTGTTTGTTGATTATAAGGTCTTCTAGTCAGTAAAAAATAAACTCCATCGGGAAGATTTTGTGGTAAATCTAAAAGATTGCTATTTCCTTCTTGTTCTACTTCATCTAGTGCATCAACAACAATGACAAGTTTTTGTCCTTTTAGTTCTTCACTGGCTTTTTGCAATAAAGTCCTTAAATCGGCATTTTCAGCATTTTGGAGGGAATAACGCTTAATTAATTGTTGACGAATACTTGCTAAAAACTTTTCTGGTTTGTTGCGTCCTTCAGCGAAAACATTAAAATAACAAGGAACCTTAGTAGCTAAAACATATTTAGCAGCGATCGCACTTTTACCCATCCCTGCATCGCCAACCACAATAAAATAACCTTTGGGTTGAGTGGTGAAGAATTTTTGAATCGCCTTGAACACAAAATCACGACCGCAAAATAAGCGCGTTTTTTCAAAAATTAAGGCTTTAAATTCTTTGGGATAAACATCTAAATTCCAATCTGGGTAAGGCTGATATCGTGATGCTTTCGTTTGTTTAGCAACTACAATAAACACTTCCCCAAATTCTTCTAATTCACCCAAGAAATTGATTTTGGCATTAATTATCTGGGTTTTTAGTTCGCTATTTTGATTAAGAAATCTTTTTGTATTTTCTACAAACTTAGAAGGAGTATTATTACTATAAGCATCCCAAAAATAATCTTTAATTACTTTCTCTTTAAACAGGTTTAAAATTGCTTCAGGTTTAAATACACCATACCTTACCAGAGCGTAAACATAAACAGTATCAACATCATCAGGAATTTGGGTAGGATTGAGTTTTAATTCCTGTAAAACTTTGATGACAGCTTCGTTTTTTTGAGCTTGTTTAATGATTATTTGACTAGCTTGAGGAGCATATTTACTAATAACAGAAGTAATGGCGGCAAATTCTATCATCGTTGATTACCGAAGATTTATTTTTTTATGGGTAGCGTCAGAGCAAATTATACAGTAAATACTGTTGATTAGTAGTATAGATGTAATACTGCTTTATTCAAGCAACTGGGATTAGTGTTATTAGATGCGATCGCCTCCCAATACGGTTCGGTTAAGGCAAGAGACGCGATAAATCGCCGTCTCTACAAAGGACTGATTATTGTAAAGACGGCGATTTATCGCGTCTTTGCGATTAGCGGCGTGTCATCAAAAAACCTTATCCGAACCGTATTGGATCGCCTCCTTCCCCTCTACCCATACACGATTATCATTATTAAGGATATTTTAAGTATTTTAACTGATTGACAAAAGGGACTTTATCTTAACCTATCACCGATGGGCTACACCTACGCATTTGTTATTTCGGCGATGCCTACGGCTAGCTACGCCTACGCATTTGCTATTTCGGCGAACCCATTTGCTATTTCGGGGTACTCATTTGCTATTTCGGGGTACTCATTTGCTATTTCGGGGTACTCATTTGTTATTTCGGCGAACCCATTTGCTATTTCGGCGATCGCATTTGTTATTTCGGCGATCGCATTTGCTATTTCGGCGAACCCATTTGCTATTTCAGCGAACACATTTGCTATTTCAGCGAACGCATTTGCTATTTCGGCGAACCCATTTGCTATTTCAGCGAACGCATTTGCTATTTCGGCGAACTCATTTGTTATTTTGGCGTGTCAACAAGTCTGAAATAGCTGATTAACCAGGGTTTTACCCCACCCTAACCCTCCCCTTGTAAAGGGGAGGGAACTAGATTGATTTCCGGTTTCCCCCCTTTACAAGGGGGGATTAAGGGGGGTAATTACTCCTAACTTCTCAAATTGACGCCGAATTTTTCCACCAAGGCTTCGCGGACTTTATTGTGTACTGGTTCGACTTCAGCCTCAGTCAAAGTGCGATCGCTAGCCCGATAAACTAGACGGAATGCTAAACTCCTCTGTCCTTCGGGGACATTTTCGCCGCGATATTCATCAAATAATTCCACTGATTCGAGCAAATCTTTACTCGCTTTGGTAATTACTTTTTCAATTTCGGAAACTGAGATTTTCACGGGTGCGAAAAAGGCGATGTCGCGATCGCTAGCTGGATAGGTAGAATAGGGCTGGAATGTAGGAACGAGAACTTCATCTTCTCCCAGAGAATCTAAAAGCACATCTAGATCCAACTGGAAAACATAAACGGAATCTGGTAAACCTTTTTCTCTTCGCAGTTGGGGATGGAGTTGTCCAAAAATACCCAGCCTGTTACCTCGAATCCACAGGGAAGCGGTACGTCCTGGATGTAAGCGATCGTCGCGGCGATCGGGTTGAAATTCTACCTGCAAGGCAAGTTGGCGAAATACACTTTCTAAAATGCCTTTGGCTTCAAACCAGGTGATCGGTTGTTCGCGTCCACCTTTTGACCATTTGCCAACGGAAATATCCCCTCCCACAATCCCCGCAAGGGCTTCTGTTTCTTGCAAACCGTCTTCTTCTCGCCAGAAAATTTGCCCGATTTCAAAGCCGTTAAGGGCACCATTACCCTGCTCTAAATTGTATTGAAAGGCATCAATTAACCCAGATATCAAATCGGTTCGCAGCGCTGAATATTCGACAAATAACGGGTTTGACAATACTATATTTCTGTCTTCTCCTGGTTTGACTAAAGAATAGTGGATTAATTCTGTCAATCCTTCAGCCCGCAGGAAAGCTCGTAACTTGCGAATCAATTCTTCATCTAAAGGCAGATAGCCAGCTTCCGCTTTTTCTGGTAAGGTATCACAGAATTTATTGTAGCCATAGAGACGGGCGATTTCTTCAATTAAATCAATTTCTCGCTCTAAGTCGCGGTAACGATAAGGTGGCACAGAAACTGACCATGTGGGTTGATGGGTGCTATCTTCTCCTGAAGGAGTCAATTGACATCCCAATGCAGTTAGGATGCGCTCAACATCTTGTTCTTGGAGTTCACCTGTGTCTTCTTCCAAATCGATTGGCCCAAGTATCTGATTAACTCGGTCTAAACGCAGTGCGATGGAACGACTCCAAGTAGACGGATCGGGGCGGGTGTCGGCAATTTGCTGCTGGACAAGAATTCCACTAGCCAATTCGCTAATTAAGGATAAGGCGCGGCGATTAGCTATTTCCAACTCAGCGCGGTTAACTCCCCGTTCGTATCTACCAGAAGCCTCACTTCTTAAGCCTGCACTCCGGGAAGAACGGCGAATTGCCACGGAATCAAATAAAGCTGCTTCTAAAACTAGGCTTTGAGTCCCTTGATGGACTTCTGTTTCTTCACCACCCATGACTCCCGCCAGTGCAACGGGTCTGTCGTTAGCGGTAATTAACAAATTTTGGGATGCGAGAGTGCGAGTTTGTCCATCCAGGGTTTTGAGGAATTCTCCATTATTGGCGAAGCGAACACCGATGGTTAAATTTTCGCTACTTGCAACAGATTGTAGGCGATCGCGGTCAAAGGCGTGCAGTGGTTGTCCCCATTCCAACAAAACGTAGTTAGTAATATCCACAACATTACTTATGGGACGTACCCCAGCAGCCCGTAAACGCTGTTGCAACCATTCGGGAGATGGAGCAATTTTTACCTGTTCGATTACCGTACCAATGTATGCAGGACAAGCTTGGGTATCGGCAATTTTTAAAGCTAAATTTCCGGCACTTTTGGTAATCGAGACTTCACTAGGTTCAGGAATGCTCAACTTTCCACCAGTCAAAGCTGCTACTTCCCGTGCTACGCCTACCATACTCAGAGCATCAGCGCGATTAGCAGTTGCAGTAAGGTCTAAAATTACATCATCTAGACCCAACAACGGACGCACATCACTACCCAATGGTAAATTTTCCTGGGTAAAAATATGAATTCCGTCTACATCGGTGGGCAAACCGAGTTCCTTTAAAGAACAAATCATGCCCTGAGATGCGACACCACGCAGTTTTGCAGGTTTAATTTTTAAATCGATGTTGGGTAAGTAAGTACCTGTAGTTGCTACTGGCACATAGATATCTGCTTTCACATTAGCAGCGCCACAGACAATATTTAAAGTTTCACCTGCACCGATATCGACTTGGCAAACACTCAATTTATCGGCGTTGGGATGGGGTTGACGCTCAAGCACTTTCCCAACAACCACGCCATTTGCCCAAGTGCGGCGGTCTTCAATTTCTTCTACCTCAAACCCCGCCATTGTCAGGGTTTCGGCTAATTCTTCTGGACTAAGTTTTATCTCTACTAGTTCGCGCAGCCAATTTAGAGAAATACGCATGGAGTGTGCTTGTTTTAGGAATCGTCTTTTGTTCTCATTTTAGGGTGCCTAAGCTAATCGGCATTTAAGTTGCTGCCATCAGGGCGGGCTTTTCGGCCCACCCCACAAGATATTGAGAAAATTTTGATCTGCTTTCTTAGATGTGTTTTAGCTTACTAGCGATCGATGGCTACTCATCCCGCAAGGCGTACCCTTTCACTTGAACAATCGTACTACGTTAGACTGGCAGAACAATCTTTCTTCCTAATCTTTTCTTGCTGTCTTGGCTTCTGTCAATGTGGGAGATATGTTTGAGCCAACTAGATACACTAGCCCGCCACGGCGTAAATAGAGCAATCATTTAAAATTCCTAAAAAGCCCATTCCATAATACTTTTGAATGCGTGAATGCGTGATTGCGTGACTGACGCCTTGCGGTATTAGCCCGCTTATTCCCCACGAGTTTTTAAATCCTGGAAAGAAGTTAACACGATTAGCGATCGCAGAACTTGAATCTTTTAGGAGTTACGCAAAATATCTTTCAAACTCCTATTTCTCCGTGTCCTCTGCGCCTCTGTGGTTCGTTATTCCGTAACTCTTGCCTAAGTCCTATCTTTAAAACTCGATCAAACCTGATAACTAATATTTTGTCACTCAACAAACTACAAAAATCAGGCTTGACTCTTTTTGTAGTCTAGTTGGATTGAATTGTAGTACTCAAAAGAGGTAAATTTGCCCTGTTTGAGCCGAAAAATCACTGCTAAAACTGCCTCTAAAGCATTCACCATCAAGATTTTGGGCAATTTTCTTGAAATCTGCCTGAACAATATCAAAAGAATGGCCAATTGAATCTAAATTTTGTTCATTTGAAATGTAAATCTGATTTTGTATAGTTTTGGTAAGTGTGGTACTTGCTCTTTTTATTAGTATTTCTTTATTGAAAATGAAAGCCAAAAAATGCTTTCATTCATGTCGTTGATCTTCCTCTTGAGGGAGGAATTTCAGTTTGAATAATAGGACTTTAATTCTAATGGCAACTTCTGACAATAGCCATAAAACTGCTGGGTCACAAGGTACTAGCAACAATTCAACTGGTAATGGCAATTTTTCTTTCAGTGATGGCAAATGGCAGTTCACCGATGGCAGCAGTTTAGATGGTGGCGGTGGCTTCGCTGGTGCTGCTAGTAGTAGTAATACCTTCGCTTCCTTCAGTGGTGGTAGCGCATCTGGTGCTAACAACCCCTTTGCTGGCGGTAGCGCATCTGGTGCTAACAATGCCCTCCCCGGTAACTTACCATTTGGCAGCACTCCCCCCTCCAAGGAGAGTGGTAACAACCTACCTAAAACTGGCAACGGTCTACCTGTACCTTATAAGAGTGATAACTGGATATCTGATCTTAAAAACTTAGATGGTGCAAATGCCACCGGCAACAGTGGTCAAGGTAACGGTAACTGGTTATATGGTAGTAACAACAAAACCGACGGTAATGGTAACTGGAATTTTGGTGGTAGCAACACAACCAACGGTAACGGTAACTGGAACTACGGTGATGGCGGAAAAATCGAAGGTAATGGTAACTGGGGCTTTGGTAACGAGAACACAACCTCCGGTAATGGTAACTGGAACTTAGGCAATAACAACGACATCCTTGGTAATGCCAATACACAGACTAGTCATAACAATGACATACTTGGTAGTGGCAACATTGCCAATGTAAGTAACAGCAATCTCCTTGGAAATCGGATTGAAGCCAGTGGTGATGGCAAAACACTCATTGGTAATGAAGGCTGGAATTTCTCTGTTAGTGGCGAACTGATATCGCTAGGTAGCACTACGCCCAGCCAAACTATCGGCACAGATGTCAGCAGTTTACTCAGTAGTCCTGACCTTGTAACATCCGCCATATCAAATCCAGGCTACAACAACCCGAATTATAATTTCTCAGCCATAGCCATATCCTAAAATTTTGTAGCAGACAGAAGCGAGTTTTTGCATCGGTAAGCCTGTCTATTGTGGCAATCAGCCTTTTTGCCTTGAGTTGATTACATTTTGAATACAATACTTCTCTAGGACTTACGCATTGACAAGAAATACTAAATATCAATCAAGGTTAAAAACCATATCTTTCGTAAGGGCACAGCATTGCTGTGCCCCTACAGCATCGTCTATTTACGTAGTTTACCGCCGTAGGCATCGCAGGATAATTAACAAAAGCCTGAAAACTTCCTCAAGATCGTTAATTGGGATCACGATGCATTTGTACAGTGCGTAAGTCCTATTCTCGTCCTGTTCCAATCATACTCACGGGCGGTATAGCAAGGAATCAGGGAAAACAGGCGTTAACTTCGGTATTTATACGGTGATTATGTTCTGATCTCTGCGTCTATCTTAGCAATATCTAAGTTATATAAAAATGCAATAATGACAATCCTATCAAACGAAAAACCAATTGTTCTTGTTTGTGCTGCTGATGATAACTACTCTATGCCGATAGCATCGGCTACCCGCTCAGTTATTGCCAATTTCCAAAGTGAACACAAGTTGGTTCTATATATTATTGATGGGGGAATTAGTAAACTCAACAAACAGAGAATTATCAAAAACTTAAAATCTGAGGAAGTCAGTATCAATTGGCTTAAGCCCAGAAAACAGGGCTTCCAAAATCTACAAATTTCATCCACCATTACAATAGCTGCTTACTATCGGCTTTTAATTCCTCAACTTTTACCAAAGCAATTTAATAAGGCAATTTACATTGATAGCGATGTGATTGTACAAGGAAATATAGAAAGATTATGGAATATTGATATTGGAGAATATTATCTATTGGCAGCACAGGATATGGGAGCGCCTTATGTATCTTCGTCAAGAGGACTGATAAATTATCAAGAGCTTGGCATTCCTCCAGAATCTAAATACTTTAATTCTGGGGTTCTAGTAATGAATCTCAAAAAATGGCGGGAAGATAATATTTTTGAAAAACTAATTGAGTATTTGGCAATAAATAAACAGTATGTGCGGTGGCATGACCAAGATGCTTTGAATGCTATTCTTGCAGGAAAATGGGGAGAACTTGAACCCGGATGGAACCAAATGCCATATTTGTTTCAATATTCATCTTGGCAAGATAGTCCGTTTACAGAAGATGTATTCAATCAGCTAATTAATAATCCTGACATTATTCATTTTTCAACTAAGGATAAGCCTTGGCACAATAATTGTAACCATCCTGACAAAGATTTATTTTTTCAATACCTTGATAATTCAATTTGGTCTAATTGGAATCTTGAACAAGCTGAAAAAAAAGAAAGGCAAAGGCGGATGGCTTTTTTACACAATATTTATTATATGGTGAAGCAGCGAATTAAATCACTCATCAAAGATAATAAAAAACTAAATTTGTCTTTCAATCGAAAAAAGTAAGTAAACCCAAAGGCAGCAAGGCTATAGCGAGGACGCTGCTAAAAAATTTGTCTATGACAGCGAAGCCGACACTGAAGTATCAACAATGACTTTCATCCACTTTGGCGCTGTTGCTTGTAGTGATAATCATCGTCATATTCAATCGTGCCAAATATCTCCAGAATTTTCAGTTGCTTTTTCGACGTTGCACATATTCTGGTTATGCCTCTTCAACAACGGCATCCTTGGTTGGATGACCAGCAAGTTCAAGAGTTTCCTTAATTAAGTTTTCGTCAATTTCTAGATTAGTAGCCATGTGTAGATTCTTCTAATTACGAATTACGTTACTAGCTAAAAGCTGTTAGATTTTGTGGTTAGTTTAAGTCAAATGCATGAAGACTATTTTCAGTAATTCCGCGCGAGTAAACGGTTTAGTGAGATATCCAGATGCCCCCACCAGTTTCGCTTTTACTTTGTCTACAATTCCTTTACTCGCCGTCACAAAAATGATCGGAGTATTCTTAAAAATTAAATTATTTCGTATAATCCGACACAACTCATAACCATCGATTCCTACCATGTTTAAATCCAGCAAAATTAAGTCCGGTTTGTGCCTTATAATTGACAAAGCAGCTTTTATTGGATCGTTGATAGTGACTACAGAAAAATTTTCATTTTCTAAGAAATAGCTAATTTCTTTGAGAATTGTCGGGCTATCATCTACAGAAACGATTTTATGGACTTTTTCTGCCGTTATAGTAGCAGCCGTTACTCTTTGGAAAGTAGGATTTATGTTATTTGATAGTGTTGGTTCCTGAAAGTTTTCTCTTGGAGGAATAGAAATCTGTAGTAATCGCTGAACAGGAGCTATATTCTCTTGAGGAATACTTGGGTAATTGATGGTGATACTTAGCTTTTCTTTTGTGCGAACTAACTTTGCAATCAATTTTGAGAAAAGCGATCGCTGCTCAAATATCTTTGGTAATTTATCAAATGGTGGATCTGGTTCATGCAACATAATCGCACCCTTAACGATGTAAGGGTATAAATTGCCAGCCAGTTCGATTTCATCTTGATTCATAATTACAGCCAGATGAGACAGGCTAAAACCCTTCATCCAATTAGTTAAATGTGGCTGGAGGTTTGGTAAATCTTTTTCCTCAACTTTGCTGTTAATCAACAGATAGGGGCGTTGATATGGAGATGAAATTTGGGGAACAAAAGCCTGCCACTCCTGTAATCGCGCTTGGCAATGTTCTAAAATTTTGTCTACATCTAGCCGACAATTTTTTGGCGTTCTATTCAGTGCTTCTGTTAATTCATAAGTACCTTCTTTGATGAGCAAAAATGATTCAATCACCTCTTTAACTAATTCTTCAACCAGCACTGCTGCTTGTCTAGAAGGTAGATGTTGTTGACTAACAAGCCAGGATATAGCCTGATACTCAGGAGGGTAGCTTATGGAATTGCTGTCATGTTCGATTAACTGACTATGTGAATCAGGTTCAAACATCAGACGTAATTGAACACGAACCTCACTGGTAAGTAGTGGAATTTTGTGGCTGAGGCGGCGCAAATGACGTTCTAATCGATCAAAAGGTTCCACTGAATGGGTAGCGTAGGTTATTTTGCCCTGTTCTAAGTAAATAGACCAAGAAACTGAGTTACTCAATGCTTGTAAACAAGTACTGTCGGAGCTATTGGATAACTGTCTTAATAAACTTAGAGGACGTAGTTTGGTAAATGCACCTGAATTATTCATATTTTTCAAGTTTTTTGCGGAATCAACAACCGAACATTTGTAAATTAAAAATATCAGCTAGGAAATATTATCTTCTTTGTAATATTTCTCTATACACAAATTATTTTTTTTAAAATATGTATATATATTAAAAATTATAATTTTTAATATTTTTTTGTTGCATTTAGCACATTGTACTTAATTTATTTCAAAAAACAAGTAGGTGGGTATGAATAAAGGTAAACACTGATCATGGCTAGACTATCAATAGATGTTGGTTGCTTCTAAGCTCTACTGACTACCGACAACTCTTGGCTGAAGACCTTAATAATGACGTTTATTTATACCCACTCTCTTAAAGAGGCAAATTTGATTCCAAGTTCCCGCACTTACACTGGTATACTTCTAGAACCAATGATCTTAATTATGGTTAATCACTTTTCTCTAAAGGAACGATTCTCCTACATAAAATCTTTAAAAAGTTATCTTGGAAAGTTTACGTATTTATTGTACTGTAGGTTTAATGGATATAAATTTTTGGTAGATACATTACAACAGGTAATGGCCGATTTTGATAAACTAAGCTATGCTCAAGTTCATCTTAATAATATAGATAACTTTATGAAAATAATTTGTTTAATAAAGATTAGAACATCTACCAGTAGATACTATATTCTGTAGTGGCTTCGGCAACTGAAATTATATACTCTGAGTAAAGGGAAATAAAGCTTTGAACTTTAACATAACACAAAAAGTTATGCATGATACATTAAGACTTGATGAAGTAGTAGAATTTGCTGAGAACCCAGAACCACGTTGTCCTTGTGTACTGTTGCTAGACACATCTGGCTCGATGCAAGGAGACCCGATTGAGGCTTTAAATCAGGGTTTACTAAGTTTAAAGGATGAATTAGTCAAAAATTCCTTAGCTGCAAGACGGGTGGAAGTGGCGATCGTAACTTTTGATAGTAATATCAATGTAATACAAGACTTTGTGACTGCCGATCAATTCAATCCGCCTATTTTGACAGCACAGGGCTTGACTACGATGGGTGCAGGAATTCATAAAGCTTTAGACATAATTCAAGAGCGGAAATCTCAGTATCGTGCCAATGGGATTGCTTACTATCGTCCTTGGGTATTTATGATTACCGATGGAGAACCGCAAGGCGAGTTAGATCATGTGGTAGAGCAAGCATCGCAGCGCCTACAAGGAGACGAAGCAAGTAAGCGTGTAGCATTTTTTACAGTAGGTGTAGAAAATGCGAATATGACGCGTTTAAATCAAATAACTGTGCGTACCCCCTTAAAACTCAAAGGATTGAATTTTATCGAGATGTTTGTCTGGCTATCAACTAGTATGGCAGCTGTTTCTCATTCGCAGGTGGACGAGCAGGTAGCACTACCACCGATTGGTTGGGGGACTGTTTAATTAAAAATCGCAGCTTGATGTTTACACAGCTAGCTGCTGGAAAAAAATCTATGAACATATCAAACCAGATTGCTCAATGGCGGATTGTGGCTGCGTCTGTATGTGGTACAAGTCACTTAAAAAACAACCAGTTATGTCAGGATGCTCATCATTGGCAGATATTGTCAGATAATGTTTTAGTGGCGGCCGCAGCAGATGGCGCGGGTTCTGCTAGCCTTGGAAAAGTGGGAGCGATGGTTGCTGTGGAAACAGCAATAGAAAACATTTCCACCAAAGGATTGACCCAAAAAATCTTGAATGATGATGCATTGGTGCGATCGCTCTTAAATGATGCCATACTAGCTGCTAAAAAAGCTGTGGAGGCTGAGGCGGTTACTAGTGACAAACAGCCTCAAGATTTAGCAACTACCTTAATTATGATGATTGCCACACCAGAAGTTGTTGCTGTGGCACAGATAGGTGATGGTTTGGCAGTGGCAAAAGATAGCATGGGCAACCTCTTGGCACTGACTATACCTGATAGCGGCGAATACATCAACGAAACCACTTTTTTGACTTCGCCTAACGCTTTAGATACCTTACAGATGAGATTATGGCGCACAGATATAGTAAATGTTGGTATCATCACCGACGGATTACAAATGTTGGCTTTGAATATGGTTGTTGGCGAACCTCACAAACCCTTCTTTTTTCCCCTGTTTGAATTTGTAGCCAATACCAAGGATAAGACAGAAGCGAAAGAGCAGTTGGTAAAATTTTTACGCTCAGAGCGGATTACACAACGCACTGATGATGATTTGACACTGATTATAGCTGCATTCAAAGACTGATGAGCAATACATCTACAGGTTTGACATCTTACAATAACTCCCGTTAGCGGTAATTTCATTATGCAGGTACTACGTTGTTCCCCTAGAAAAGAAATCCTCAGCCTCAATGTCAGTTTGGGGCGTGGCGGTGAAGCTTGTGTTTATGCAGTGCCATCCGATAGCAACTTGGTGGCGAAGATTTACCACAAGCCAACAACTGCCCATGCTGATAAACTCCAGGCGATGCTTGCCAACCCGCCAGAAAACCCGACAGCTAGTTTGGGGCATATCTCTATCGCTTGGCCAGAGGATTTATTACGGGCAGCAGATGGCAAAAATAGCGTCCTTGGCTTTTTGATGCCACATATTCAGGGGATGCGTCCAATCATCGACTTTTACAACCCCAGAACCCGTCGTCAACACTGCCCCTTATTCAACTATCAGTACCTGCTCCGCACGGCTCGCAACCTGGCGGCGGCTTTTGCAGCTTTGCACGCGAGTGGATATTGCATTGGTGATGTAAACGAGTCAAATATCCTCGTCAGTGACACCGCACTGGTGACTTTGATAGACACAGACTCTTTCCAAGTA
Source organism: Nostoc sp. JL33 (assembly GCF_017114985.1). Classification (GTDB taxonomy): domain Bacteria; phylum Cyanobacteriota; class Cyanobacteriia; order Cyanobacteriales; family Nostocaceae; genus Nostoc. The sequence continues at coordinate 13,596 of NZ_JABXKP010000093.1, forward strand.
CCCGACCGAAACAACAATGTTGTTTATCGTTGCCCAGTAGGTAAACCAGAGTTTACCCCACCAGAACTCCAGAATAAAACTTTTGCCCAGCACGATCGCGAAATCTCTCACGATTTATTTGGGTTAGCGGTGTTGGTATTTCAACTCTTAATGGAAGGCACCCACCCATTTTCGGGGATTTTTCAAGGTGCGATTGAGCCACCACCCTACGAAGCCCGCATTGCATCGGGTCATTTCACTTACAGCGAAAAGCGGCACGTACCCTACCTACCTACACCGATTGCACCCCCTTGGGAAATTCTCCATCCCGGCTTACAAGAACTATTTGTGCGTTGTTTTGAAGAGGGTCACAACAACCCACTGCTGCGCCCCACTGCCCAGGCTTGGCTCTCAGCAATAGCTGAAGCCGAAGATTCCCTGATTACCTGCACGACAAATCCCCAACATCGCTACAATAACCACATGCGTGGCTGTCCGTGGTGTGAACGTACCGTGCGATTAGGCGGACGCGACCCCTTCCCATCACATCGGGCTATAGAAGCTAAAGAACATCTACAACCGCGAATCAAAGCGAAAAAGCACTACACCCAGACACCGCGTTTTCCACAGCGAGCCATGCCATCGCACCTAGTTAATTATTGGCAGCCAGCAACTACCCCAAGCGGTTCACCTTATAAACCTTCCAAGAAGTCAAAATTGTACCCGATTATTTGTTGCTTGCTGGGTTTTGGTTTATTGGGATATGCGGATGTAATGATTAAATTTACGCAGCCGTTTATTTCCCAAAATGCTTACACCCAACAAACATTGAAGCCTCGCCAGATAAATAACAACCTCAGCTTCGTTGATTACTATCAGCAAGGTGACGCTGCTTACAAACAGCGAGATTATGACAAAGCAATTGTCAACTTTAGCGAAGCAATTCAACAAGAACCTAGACTGACCATAGCTATTGTAAATCGTGGTAATGCCCGTTATAACCTGAAAGACTACGAAGGAGCAGTTGCAGATTATAGCCAAGCTCTGCAAATCAAGCCCAATCAAACCAAAGCTCTTGTAAATCGGGGCAATGCCCGCTTTATGCTCGCGGAATATAGCAACGATCCTGATCAACAATATAACCTAGCGATCGCTGACTATAATCGGGCTATCGGTCTGGATAGTAATGAAATTGAAGCTTATATCAGACGGGGTATTGTCCGCACCCAAATGGCTAAATATAGCGGTGAATCTCAACAAGGTTACAAAAGAGCGATCGGAGATTTTACTCAGGCAATAAAACTTAATGTATCCAAAGCCGAAGCTTACTTTCAGAGGGGTGTTGTTTATTATCAAATTGCTCAATATAGCAGCAATTATGAGCAAGAATATAAGCTAGCGATCGCTGACTTTAACCAAGCATTAACTATTAGCCCCAAACTAGCAAAAGCATATCTAAAACGAGGTATGGTTCGCTATGAACTGGCACAATATGGCGGTAGTGAATCTACCAAAAACCAGACGAAAGCTATCGAAGATATACAGGCATCTGCCAAAATCTTTCTTGACCAAGATGATATGGATAATTATCAGCAAGCACTCAGTAACATGTGTGTAGTGATCGAAAACAAATGTGACCCTTTATTCCAAAACCCAACTAATCTGGAAAAAACTAACTAAGAGGATGTTTCTAAAGTCTAATTTATTATTACTCCCCAACGCTAGTAGGGAAAGGGCTGTTCTTGTTAGGTCTGTATTAAACTCAACACAGAAGCCAATTATATTCGCCCAATACTTTGAAAACATCCTCTAAAAACAAGTAAGTTTTGTTACTTGCATATTATTGGCTTTGATTGAAAAAATCAAGCCTAACTAGGGTTCGCACCAGCTAACCCTAGTTATTTTATGGGTAACATTTTTATTTAATTGAGTAATTTATTTTCAGGTTTAGAGATATTCATAGAGCTTTTATATAGAAAAGATTTTAATTTATATTTCCTTCATAATTTTGCCCAAAATTACAGTTAGATTGTTGACGGAGAAAAAGAAAATAGAAACAAATTTTTCTCTATCTAAGTGCATCCTCTTCATGTCGATAAAGCCAAAGAATTTTGGATTTCGGATTTACGATAGCGTCGGGTTAGCGAGTCCTCGAATCTCACGAACCTATGAGTAGATTTGTGCCGCCTACTTTCAAAGAGGGGTATGTACTAAAAAACTCTGTTAATCCCTTCTCCCAAGGGGAGACGCTGCGCGAACGGGTTCGGCAGTTGCTCATGGGGGAAACCCCCAAGACCGCACTGCCTCACCAAAATCTAAAATCTAAAATTGGCACGGTCAAATAATAATATCCCTACAAATCTCCGAGGTAATTGCATGAAAGCGGTGATTTTGGCTGGAGGACTTGGTACACGCCTCAGTGAAGAAACTAGTATCAGACCTAAGCCGATGGTTGAGATTGGTGGTAAGCCAATTCTCTGGCACATAATGAAAACTTACTCTGCCCACGGCATTAATGACTTCATCATTTGTTGTGGTTACAAAGGTTACATAATTAAAGAGTATTTTGCTAACTACTTCTTACATATGTCAGATGTTACCTTTGACATGCGATTTAACCAGATGAACGTGCATTCTGGTTATGCTGAACCCTGGCGTGTCACCTTAGTAAATACGGGTGATAATACAATGACAGGCGGGCGCTTAAAGCGAATCAGCGAACATCTTGGTAATGAAACTTTTTGCTTCACCTATGGTGATGGTGTAAGTGATATTAATATCACCGAGCTAGTTAACTTTCATAAACAACAAAATACATTAGGAACACTCACAGCCGTTCAACCAGCCGGACGTTTTGGAGCCATTTCCTTAGGATATGAGCAAACTAAAATTACCAGCTTTCGAGAAAAACCTGAAGGTGATGGAGCTTGGATTAATGGCGGTTATTTTGTGTTAGAACCAGAAGTAATCAATTTGATTGCTGATGACTCTACGGTGTGGGAGCAAGAGCCATTAGAAAAGCTAGCTGATATGGAACAGCTATCTGCTTTTAAACATCATAGTTTTTGGCAACCAATGGATACTTTACGTGATAAAAACTACCTAGAGGGGCTATGGAATAATAGTCAGGCTCCTTGGAAAGTTTGGTAGGGGGAGAGACGCGATTAATCGCGTCTGTACAGGAGTTATGAATTTTAACTCCCCACTCCCCAGTTCATAGATTTACTGTAATTTAAAGTAGAATAATACTAATGTATGATTTTGCAATTATCGGTGGGGGAATAGTTGGACTCTCTACAGCGTTAGCTTTAGGAAAACGCTATCCCAATGCGCGTATTTTAGTACTCGAAAAAGAGAGCCAATGGGCATTTCACCAAACAGGCAATAATAGCGGGGTGATTCATTCTGGTATTTACTACAAACCAGGGAGTTTCAAAGCTAAATTTTGTCGTGATGGTTCTCGCTCTATGGTAGAGTTTTGTCAAGAGCATGGAATTGAGCATGAAGTTTGTGGTAAAGTAATTGTTGCAACTGAAGAACAAGAGCTACCACGCTTAGAAAATCTCTACAAACGCGGCTTAGATAATGGTATAGAAGTCCAGAGAATCAGCCCCGAAGAAGTCAAGGAAATTGAACCTCACGTAAAATGTGTAGGTGGACTTCGGGTATTATCAACTGGTATTGTCAATTACAAGCAAGTTTGTTTGAAATACGCCCAGCTAATTCAACAGCAGGGTGGAGAGTTACACCTGAATACAAAAGTTCTGAAAATCTCCCCAAGTGGTAAAAATCAGGTACTGGAAACAAACAACGGTAGCTTTGAAACAGGCTTTGTAATTAATTGTACTGGGTTGCATAGCGATCGCACCGCCAAATTAGGTGGAGTTGAACCCCAAGCAAAAATTGTCCCATTCCGGGGAGAATATTACGAACTCACAAAAGAAAAACGCTATCTAGTCAAGACACTAATTTACCCAGTTCCCAATCCAGATTTTCCCTTCCTGGGTGTTCACTTTACCCGGATGATTGATGGTAGCGTCCATGCAGGGCCAAACGCGGTTCTGTCGCTCAAACGCGAAGGTTACAAAAAAACCGACTTTGACTTGCGCGATTTTCTTGAAGTCATCACCTATCCCGGTTTCTGGAAATTAGCAGCCAAACACGCTGATGAAGGCATCCAAGAAATCATTCGTTCCTTTAGTAAAGCAGCCTTTACCAGAAGTTTGCAAAAACTAATTCCCGAAGTCCAAGCAGAAGACTTAGTTCCCACCCATGCAGGAGTCCGCGCTCAAGCCTTAATGAACGATGGCAAGCTTGTAGACGACTTTTTGATTGTTTCCGGTCAAAACTCCATTCATGTTTGCAATGCTCCTTCTCCTGCTGCCACATCCTCTCTAGAAATTGGCAAAGCCCTAGTCACTCAAATTCCCCAACTCTCGCATCTAGATAGTGTAGTAACTGCATAGATAACATAGTTATTACTTCCGGGCTGCTGAATAAAAGGATGAATCTTGTATAGTGGGCATCTTTTCCAGCCTGGAAATACAAGGGACGGGTAAGATACCCATCCCACAAGAATAAAAGTGTAGTGCATCAATTAAGAACCGCTATAGAGTGCTGTTACCCAATGGGTAATATACACCCCCAACCCCTCCCCGCTTTTCGGGAGGGGAGACAAAGCACAGCTTTGGCTCTTTGGGGTTCTCCGGGTTTAATAAGTAATCAAGCGGACATAATATAAGTCGGCAAACTATGTAATGACTGTTAGCCGAGTTATATATAGCGCTTCTGGGTTGAGTCCAATGACCTAACCCCCAACCCCTTACGCCAGGTGCTTCAAGTCGGCGGAGCCGCCCAACGCACTGGCTCCCCTATAAGGGAAGGGGAGCAAGATTCAAAGCCTCTCTCCTAAGAGGAGAGAGGAATGGAAGTGAGGTCAAGTTATTGCATACAAACGAAAAAGCGCTTCCCTCTCGGATGCAACACATAGTAGGGCGAACATCTGTGCGCCCCTAATTTAACTCATCAATACAAAGGCATTAACCACAATGAAAATATTAGTAACTGGCACAGAAGGCTATCTTGGTTCATTATTACCTTCTCTATTAATTGAACGGGGACATGAAGTTATTGGTCTAGATACCGGTTTCTATAAAGTTGGTTGGCTGTACAACGCTAATGGGGTAACACCCAAAACCCTCAACAAAGATATCCGCAACATCACCCCTGATGATTTGGAAGGTATCGAAGCAATAGTTCACATGGCGGAACTCTCCAACGACCCCGCCGGACAATTGGCACCGAATATTACCTACGAAATTAATCATGTAGGTTCAGTTCGTCTGGCTAGTCTGGCTAAGGCTATGGGTGTGCGTCGCTTCGTATATATGTCTTCGTGCAGTGTCTACGGTGTTGCTACCGCAGGTGATGTTACAGAACAATCCCCAATTAATCCCCAAACAGCCTACGCAGAATGCAAAACTCTGGTAGAACAAGATGTCAGACCACTCGCTGACGATGACTTCTCTCCCACCTTTATGCGGAATGCCACTGCCTTTGGTGCTTCTCCCAGGATGCGCTTTGATATTGTTTTAAACAACTTAGCAGGGTTGGCATGGACTAGTAAACAAATCAAAATGACCAGTGACGGCACACCTTGGCGGCCATTAGTCCACGCACTGGATATTTGCAAAGCAATAGTTTGCACCTTAGAAGCACCACGGGACATTGTACATAACCAAATCTTCAACGTGGGAGATACAGCAAACAACTATCGTGTCAAAGAAATCGCTGAAATTATTGCTGATGTTTTCCCAGATTGTAAATTGTCCTTTGGTGACAACGGCTCAGATAACCGCAGCTATCGCGTATCTTTTGAGAAAATCAACACAATCTTACCCGGATTTAAATGCGATTGGGATGCCCGACTTGGTGCCCAGCAGCTATTTGATTTATTCAGCCAAATAGATATGGCTGAAGATACTTTCTTATTCAGGGGATTTACCCGATTAAAGCAGCTAGAGTATCTCATTCGTACCGAGCAAATTGACAAAGATTTCTTCTGGAATAAAAAGTAGCTATTGGGTATTAGTGTGTAAATAAATAAGTAGCTGGAGATAATTCGTAGTTTTTAAAGCAAAAATTACGAACTTATCAAATCAAAATTTGCACACTAATAGCAGTATGAAAACATCAAAGTTTCCGAAAACAATAATATTGTATTCGGACTTATTCCATCCATCAAATGATTTGTAATCAGTGAGTTGAATTTTATGCCGATAGCAAAATGTCGTTTCAGTGGTCAACCTCTGCGCCAAACCTTTATTGATCTAGGAATGTCACCTTTAGCGAATGCTTATCTGGCACCAGAACAGCTAAATAATGCCGAAAAATTTTATCCTCTCCATGCTTATGTCTCAGAAGACACTCTCTTAGTTCAATTAGAACAGTTTGAAACTCCAGATCACATTTTCAGCGACTATGCTTACTTTTCTTCCTACTCCGTAAGTTGGCTAAAACATGCTAAGGCTTACACCGATATGATCGTAGAAAAGTTTGGCTTTAATCATCATAATCAAGTTATTGAAATTGCCAGCAATGACGGCTACCTACTGCAATATTTTTTAGAAAAGGGAATCCCAGTTTTAGGAATAGAACCAGCCGCAAATATAGCCAAGGTTGCCCAAGGCAGAGGCATTCCTAGTATCAACAAGTTTTTTGGAGTTGAAACTGCCAAAGAACTAGTGATACAAGGAAAACTAGCAGACCTTTTGATAGGCAATAATGTTTTAGCTCATGTACCGGATTTAAACGATTTCATCGCTGGGATGAAACTCATCCTCAAACCCAATGGCATTTTGACGATGGAGTTTCCTCACATTTTACAACTCATTCAAGGAAATCAGTTTGATACGATTTATCATGAGCATTTTTCTTACTTCTCATTCCTGACTATCGAAAAAATTTTTGCAGCGCATAACTTACAACTTTTTGATGTAGAGGAATTACCAACTCATGGCGGTTCCCTAAGAATTTATGCCAAACATGATCACGCTGATAATCTTAGTATTAGCGACCGACTTAGGCATCTAAAAGCAAAAGAAATCGCTGCTGGGCTGCATAATATAGAGACTTACATTACATTTGCCGAGAAAGTCAAAGAAACAAAGCACAAGCTATTAAATTTTCTATTGACGGCTAAAGCAGAAGGTAAATCAATCGCCGGTTATGGCGCACCGGCTAAAGGCAATACATTGCTCAATTACTGTGGGATTGGTAAAGATTTTATCGATTACACAGTAGATTGTAGTCCCTACAAGCAAGGCTTATTTTTACCTGGAACTCATATTCCCATCTTTGAACCAGATAAAATCCGCGAAACTAAACCAGATTATCTCCTAATTTTACCTTGGAATCTCAAGGAGGAAATTATGGAACAAATGGCATTAATTGGCGAGTGGGGTGGACAGTTTGTAGTGCCAATACCTGAAGTAAAAATTTATCCATCTCCTGTTCCGGATAGGCTTTTAATAGCGTCGTAATTACTAAATAGAAGTAAAAAAAACGCCTTTTATTACTAGTTATTTAAGTCTTTGAATAATAGACAATATTTAAATAGTAATTAAAAGGCGTACTCTTATAAAGTTTTTGTCACCAAACACAAAAAATTAGACTAGAAAGCAGATCGTTAATTACTAAGCTGCTGTTTGTACTGATTCTTCTTGACTACAGATTTAAACTTAATATGAATAAATTACTTACCATCGCCATTCCTACATTCAATCGTGCCCAGCTTCTAGATAAACAACTTACTTGGTTAGCTAAAGCTATTAAAGGCTTTGAGTCTGACTGCGAAATCTTTATTTCTGATAATTGTTCTACAGATAATACCCAAGAAGTAATTAAAAAGTGGCAGATAATTCTCAGTAATGTAAAATTTACATCAAACAAGAATAGCGAAAATATCGGTGTAATGGCTAATATTGCTTGTTGTTTAAAAGCTCCAACTAGTAAATATGTTTGGACAATTGGTGATGATGATCCAATTCAAAACAGAACCCTAGATTATGTGTTAACAACACTCAAAAAACATTCAGATTTAGCGCTAATGTTTTTAAACTTCTCCGGTCGCCAAAAACGAACAGGTCAACTTGTTGTAGAACGTTGGTTAAATAGTGATAACGACGAGCTAAGAGTTGATGGTAAAGCTGTATTCCAAGGTTATCTGAAGGAAAATTTTGGTGGTGTACTTTTTATATCAGCAGCAATTTATCGGACAAATATAGTACAACAAGCTTTACAAAAGTGGCCATCTGCTACTACTAATTGGGCGTCTCAAGCATATTGGACTGGGTTTTGCGCTGCTCATGGAAGTGTCATTGTCACTAAAGACATTTATTTAGAATGTACTATGGGTGCTAGTTTTTTGGATCTTGACCCAACATGGAACTTTAGAATGCGATATGCTTACATACCTGAAGTTTATATAAAACTACTAAAAGTAGGATATCCTCATAAATTTTGTCAGGAAATGATTTGGCAGAATTTCCAACAAAAAACTGACTTAAAAATCTTATTAGGTGCTTTCAAACGTTGGCCTTTGTTGACAATCAAGATATTTATTCCTTACCTACGTCTGTTAAGTATATCAGCTTGGGCAATTCTCTTTCCACCCAAACAACTAGAGACTAGCCTGTAATTTAGTGTGTTAATTGCCAAATTACTATTAACACTACTTCTTGGCGATAACCACTCATATACCAATTTTATTAACTACTATTTCTTGCCATGCATAAATTACTGACCATTGCTATACCGACTTATAATCGTGCTGAGTTACTTGACAAACAGTTAGCATGGCTAGCTCAAGCTATTAAAGGTTTTGAAGATGATTGTGAAATTGTAGTTTCTGATAATTGTTCAACAGATAATACTCAGGAGGTGATCCAAAAATGGCAAATAATACTTAACAGCATCACATTTAAGTCAAATAAAAACTTTAAGAATTTAGGCGTAGTCAAAAATATTATGTATTGCCTAAATTCTACTACAACAAAATATGTTTGGACAATTGGTGATGATGACCCAATTCAAGATAGAGCCATTTCTTATGTGATTAACAAACTCAAGCAACATGAAAATTTATCATTATTGTTCCTCAACTTTTCTGGCCGTAACCAAATTACTGGTGAACCAGTTCATCCACCAACAATTGTTGGTAATCGCTGGTTTGATGTAGATAGTGAAGATGGTGATGGTGATGGTAAAGCTATATTTGAACGTTGTTTTTCAAAAAGTGTTGGCGCAGTCATTTTTCTGACTGCGACAATCTACCGCACTGATTTAGTAAAACGCGCTCTACAAAATTGGCAAGATGCTGAGAATAACTGGATATCTTTAGCATATTTAGCCGGGTATTGTGCTGCTAATGGCAGTGTAATTGTCACTAAAGAAACTTATTTGGAATGTGTTGTTGGTGTGAGTTATTGGCAGAAAGAACCAAAATCTGCACTGTTAATGCAATATAAACACATCCCCGAAGTGATTTTGAAACTGGAAGAGAATGGATATTCTAAGCAGTTTTGTAGGCGGATGCTTTTGCAGAACTGCAAAGAAGTCAACTTGAAAGTTTTCTTAGGTGCTTTAAGAAGATGGCCTATGTCCGCCATCAAAATAATAGTTCCCTTTTTGGCTTTAGTTAGTTTATGTGCTTTTGATGTGATGGTTTCTCAAGAGTTAAGATTAGCAGAATCAATTGAAATATCTACTCAAGAAGTACAGACCTATAAGCGATAAACTACTAAATTACTGATAAATATATATCCAAATTAGAAGGTATTTACACCATGTTTAACACGATTCAACGCAAAATTTCTACACTGTCTGCTGACTTTAAATATTACGTAGACCGTTGGCAGCATAGCAGAAATATGCCAGCATTAGAAAAAAGCGATCGCCACATTCTTAATGCTCTCAAAAAAGACGGTGTTTACGTCACAACACTGGCAGATTTAGGGTTAAACTCTAGCTCCGAACTCCTAAAAGCTGCTTACCATGAATTGTCTCAGATGGAAAATCCCAACAACGACCATCTAGATGAAAAGTTACCCCAAATTTCTACAGTTACAGGTTTACCAGAATTTTATGCCTGGGGGATAGAAAAAAGACTGGTCAACATCATCGAAAATTATATTGGTCTTCCCATTGCTTTTCATGGTGTACATTTACGCAAAGATTTAAAAAATAAACATCAGTTTGGGACGCTGCTATGGCATAGCGATGCAGAAGACCGTCGGATTATCAAAATCATTATTTACTTGAATGATGTAGAAGAAAAAACTGGGCCTTTTGAATACATTCCCCGCTCTTTAACTTCCTTATTTAGTTGGAATTATTTTCGACTTTACTACAAACTTTGGAAGTCAGGCTATACGGGTATCGACGATGAACAAGTAAAACCAGTCATCCCCAAATCAGCTTGGAAATCCTGCCCAGGCCCAGCAGGTACTGTCATTCTTGTAGATACGAAAAATACTTTGCATCACGGCACAGTCCGCACAGAAGACCGGTCAGCACTATTCTTGTGTTACACCACTAACCCTCCTGAAAGACCAGACCTCTGCACCCAATACTGGGATGATACTTATCCTAGAGCAGAGTTACGTTCTGCATTAGATGCAGTTAAAGTTTCAAGTTAAAAACGTTCTCGCCAGAAGAATATCTAATTTAATTAACCGCAGAGGCGCAGAGAACACAGAGCAAGAGAAAAAAAGGGTTGCACTCTATGAAATTTGTAAGTTTAGGACTGACACAAAATATCTCTCAAACTCTCATATCTCCGTGCCCTCTGCGGCTCTGTGGTTAGTTTAATTTCCGGCGCAAACACTAAGCAAACATTCATCTCAAAGCACTTAAATGATTTTCACCGAAACCGCACTCAAAGACGCATTTATTATTGATTTAGAAGAAAAACCAGACCACCGTGGTTTTTTTGCTCGGTCTTTCTGCGCTCAAGAATTTCAAGCACATGGCTTAAAGCCAATTGTTGCTCAATGTAACCTGTCTTTTAACTACAAAAAAGGCACTATCCGGGGAATGCACTATCAAATTCTGCCAGCAGCAGAAACGAAATTAATTCGCTGTACTAAAGGCGCTATCTATGACGTAATTATTGATATGCGTCCTGAATCTCCCAGCTTTTTATCACACATAGGTGTAGAACTAACTCCAGAAAACCACCGCGCCTTGTATGTTCCAGAAATGTTTGCTCATGGCTATCAAGCACTCACAGATGAGACTGAAGTTGTATATCAAGTGGGTGAATTTTATACGCCAGGGTATGAAAGAGGTTTACGCTATGACGACTCATTCTTTAATATTGATTGGCCTCTAGATGTGACTGAAATCTCTGAGAAAGATTTAAATTGGCCTTTGTTGAGAATGATGACTGTTGGCGGTACAGCTTCCAGATAAATATAGGCTCTTTCTCTGCGCGATGCCAGTTGCTAGAACGCTCTTAACCCGCGCAACACACTGGCTCCTCTATGTGAGAGTAAAATAATTAATTTAGGTAGGAAAAAATGCTAAATAGTATTCTATCTCGTGTCGGTAATACTATCTCTTTTGTCTCCAACAAAGTCCAAGCTCGGATCAATTACGCTAAGACCTTACAGGTCGTTTCCCTAAAGCCTAAACAGCCTTCCAAAGGAAATGTACTTCTTTCTTATCGGATTGAGCCATTCCTATTAAAACCAGGTCAACCAATGCCTAACGACCATACTTGGTACTGGGAAGTTTGGCAAATAGCCCAAACTTTTTTAAACTTAGGCTATAACGTTGATGTTATACAGTTCCACAATGATAAATTCCTTCCGCAAAAAGACTACGCATTTTTCATTGATATCCGTCATCGAATGGAAGCGCTTGCACCAAAACTCAATAAAGATTGCATCAAGGTTTTCCACGTTGACATTGCTAATATGGTGTTTCGCAATGCAGCAGAATGTAACAGGCTTCTAGAACTACAACAGCGCAAAGGTATAACCTTAAAGCCACAGCGATTTGAAGTTCCTAACTTGGGAATTGAATATGCCAATTGTGCGATTGTGTTGGGTAACGATTTCACAACTGATACATTCAAGTATGCCAACAAACCAATGTATCGTATCCCAATTTCTTCACCTATCGTTTATCCTTATCCTGATAAGAAAGATTTTGAAGCGGTCAGAAAGCGTTTTCTCTGGTTTGGTGGTAGTGCTTTAGTTCTTAAAGGATTAGATTTAGTTTTAGATGCTTTTGCCCAAATGCCGGAATACCATTTAACAGTTTGTGGCCCGGTAAGTAATGACAAAGAATTTGAGCAAGCTTTCTACAAAGAACTCTACGAAACACCTAATATTCACACTTATGGTTGGATTGATGTTAGTAGCCCTGAGTTTATAGAGATTACAAATAACTGTCTAGGGCTTGTTTATCCTTCCGTTTCTGAAGGACAGTCAGGAGCCGTAATTAGTTGCTTGCAAGCCGGATTAATTCCGATTTTAAGCTATGAATCTGGTGTGGATGTTCACGATTTTGGTGTGATTTTCGATAATCTTTCCCTTGAAGAAATTAAGGCGAAAGTTAGAAGTATTTCCAATTTGCCTGTTGAAGACCTAAAGCTGATGTCTCTTAAAGGATGGGAATACGCAAGAGCAAATCATACCAAAGAAAAATTTGCTCAAGCCTACAAAAATGCTGTGGAGCAAATTATCGAAAATCATAGCCAGAAAAAACAGACTGCTTCTATACCATCTAGCAAACAGCTAGTTAGTAGCGATCGCTAATCCCAATTCCCGATGAAAATGTACTTAATATTTAGCTGTAACAAATTATTAAGTGCAAAATTATAGAGAATTTGTATCACAATAAACAGTTCCAAAAAGGAGTTTAGTTCATGATTATTATCGATCGCGCCTTACAAGCCCGTGCAGCAGCAGGCAATCCCATCAAAGTGGGAATGATTGGTGCTGGTTTTATGGGTCGAGGAATTGCCAACCAAATTGTCAATTCAGTGCCAGGAATGGAGTTAGTTGCTATCTCCAATCGCAAGATTGAGGCAGCCAAGCAAGCTTATTCGGAAGCAGGAATTGAGAATATTCAAGTTGTTGCAACTGTTAGCGAATTAGAAGATGCGATCGCTAGCGGTGAGTATGCAGTCACAGAAGACGCTAAGTTACTGTGTCAGGCTGAGGGTATTGACGCCCTAATCGAAGTCACAGGTGCAGTGGAATTTGGCGCTGTGATCGTCATGGAAGCGATCGCCCATTGCAAACATGTGATCATGATGAATGCCGAACTCGACGGCACCATTGGCCCCATCTTGAAAGTGTATGCCGACAAAGCAGGCGTCATTCTCAGCGCTTGTGATGGCGATCAGCCAGGGGTACAAATGAACCTTTACCGCTTTGTGAAAAGCATTGGTTTAACTCCCTTATTGTGCGGTAACATTAAAGGACTCCAAGACCCCTATCGCAATCCCACCACCCAGGAAGGATTTGCTAAACGTTGGGGTCAAAAGCCCCACATGGTGGCTAGCTTCGCAGACGGAACCAAAATTTCCTTCGAGCAAGCGATCGTTGCCAATGCCACAGGCATGAAAGTCGCCAAACGCGGAATGTTGGGATATGACTTCAACGGTTATGTCGATGAAATGACCCAGTTATATGATGTTGAACAACTCAAGGAACTGGGCGGCATTGTCGATTATGTAGTTGGAGCAAAACCTGGCCCAGGCGTATATGTATTTGCCACTCACGACGACCCCAAGCAACAGCACTATCTCAACTTATACAAATTAGGCGAAGGCCCACTTTACAGCTTCTATACTCCTTATCACCTCTGTCATTTTGAAGTTCCCCTGTCCGTAGCGCGTGCTGTCCTGTTCGGTGATGCCGTTATGTCTCCACTAGCAGGCCCGCTAGTTGATGTTGTCACCACAGCCAAAATTGACCTGAAAGCAGGAGAAACCTTAGATGGCATCGGCTACTACATGACCTACGGACAGTGTGAAAATTCCGATATCGTCCAACAGGAAAATCTTCTACCAATTGGTTTAGCCGAAGGGTGTCGCCTCAAACGAGATATTACTAAGGATCAAGTCCTCACATACGAGGATGTAGAATTACCTGAAGGCAGACTCTGCGACCAACTACGATCTGAGCAAAACAGTTATTTCGCCTCAGAAAAAATCTTAGTAGCAGTTGGGTAATATCGGTTCCAAAAACATTTGCAACAAATGAATTGGCTGTAGGGGCGTAGAGTCAGGGCGAATAGAATTCGCGGCTACACAAACGAACGCGAACAGCGTCTCGCAGAGAAGTCCGCCTGCGCGGACTAAGGAAAAACTGAGGGTTTGAAACCCACCTCCGTGGGTTTTGCCTGTGTAGACGCGGTTTCTAACCGCCGATTTAACTAAAGCAGGGCGAATAGAATTCGCGGCTACACAAACGAACGCGAACAGCGTCTCGCAGAGAAGTCCGCCTGCGCGGACTAAGGAAAAATTGAGGGTTTGAAACCCACGTTCGCGTAGCGTTGCGCAAGGAAAGGTGGGTTTTGCCTGTGTAGACGCGGTTTCTAACCGCCGATTTAACTGCGGGACACTAAAGTTGTTGATAGGAACTTGCTGGGGAGGATTCAAACAAACCCGATCGAAACTTTAGGTCAAATTCATGAAAATTGCTCTAGTCCATGATTATTTAACCCAGCGAGGTGGGGCAGAGCGTGTGTTTGAACTGCTTTGTAAGCGCTATCCTGAAGCAGATATTTTCACATCTCTGTATGATCCACAAAAAACTATTGATCTAGGCGATCGCATAGTCAATACAACTTTCTTGCAAAAGATTCCTGGTGCAGCAAAACATTTCAGGTCGATGGCTCCTTTATATTTTCCTGCCTTTCGTTCCTTGGATCTGCAAGACTACGATTTAATTATCAGCAGTAGCACCAGCTTCGCCAAAGCAGTGCGAAAAAACCCCAATGCCCGCCATATTTGTTTTTGCCATAATGTCACCCGTTTCTTATGGGATACAGCAACTTATTTAAGAGAGTACGGAGACTATAGATATTTTGCTCCTTTAATCGAACAAGTCTTTCAAGTAATGAGAAAGGTAGACCTGAAATATGCACAGGAACCTGACCTTTATATTGCTAATTCTAGTGTTGTTGCCCGCCGGATTGAAAATATTTATGGCAAAAAGGCAATGATGGTAAACTATCCAATTGATACTAGTAAATTTCTTTTTTCAGATATAAAAGATGAATATTATCTGGCCTCAGCCCGGATGATCAGTTATAAGCGACTTGATATAATAGTCGAAGCTTTTAATTGGCTGGGGTGGCGGTTATTAATATCAGGTGACGGGCCAGAACAAGCACGGTTAAAATCTAAAGCATTACAAAATATTGAGTTCTTGGGACACGTAAGTGATAGAACCCGCAAAGACTTGTTTTCCAAAGCCAAGTCTATTATTGTCGCAGCCCTAGAAGACTACGGATTAGTTCCAGTAGAGGCTAATGCTAGTGGCACACCAGTCATCGCCTATGGAGCAGGTGGAGTATTAGATACTCAAATTCCAGGTGAAACAGGAGTCTTTTTCAAAAGGCAAACACCCGAATCTTTACAAGTTGCATTACTAGAAGCCAACGGCATTTCTTGGGATTACGATCGCATCCGTAATCATGCAGTAGCAAACTTTTCAGAGAATGCATTCTTTGGTAAAGTTGAGCAAATTATTAACCAGGCTTGTGGCGGCCATCAATTATTCATTTGATTTCTGAATCTCTTGCCATTATAAGATTACCTATTTATTTTCTCTCCTCTTGGCGGTTTGTTAAAAAAAATAGGTATTTTTCGGAGAATCTCTTAGCGTAAATCTCGAAGACAAGGATAATAAAAGTGGTTCAAACTAGTCTAAATCCTCAGATAACTCCAGCTTCTGAAAGTGAAGTAGGTTACGGACAATTGTTTGCCGTATTTGTGAGGAGATTTCCTTGGTTCTTAGCAGTATTAATTACTTCTATTGCTCTTGCAGGCTTGGTAACTTTTAAGACCAAACCTACTTATAAAAGTTCGATGCAACTGCTAGTAGAGCCTAACTATCAAGGTAAGACAGAAGGTGCTGGGTTAGACAACCAGTTTACTGACTCTAATGTAGTCATAGATACTGCTACCCAGCTTAACTTGATGCAGAGTTCGGGGCTTATCCAAAAAGCAGTTAATAAACTTCAGTCTGATTATCCAGATATAAGTTCAACTGAAATTAAAGCTTCTTTGGTCTTAACTCAATTAAGGAGCAAAGAAGATAATGTCGCTACTAAAATCTTTCAAGTTGAATACACTGCTGGAGATCCAGAAAAGACACAAAAAGTTTTGGGTGCAATTCGACAAGTTTATGTGGAATATAACAAACAACAACAGAATTCGCGTTTACAAAAAGGTCTGCAAATTATTAGGGAACAGTTAAGTAAAGCCAGTGAAGAAGTAAACGCATCTGAGACAAATTTACAAAGGTTCCGCAGAAATCAGAACTTAATTGATCCAGAGTCACAGGCCAAGGCGATTGAGACAGCTTTGAACACTATTGCCCAAGAACGACAGACAACTCGTTCTCAGTATGGGGAAGCTTTGGCACGTCAAAAATCTTTGGAAGAACAACTTAATCGTTCTCCCCAAAATGCTCTAGTTGCTTCTCGTCTGAGTCAGTCTACTCGCTATCAAGGCTTACTGAACGAGATCCAAAAAAGCGAACTAGCACTAGCACAGGAACGCTTACGCTTTACAGATCAGACTCCGAGTGTGCAAAAGCTCAAAGAACAGCTTCTGAGCCAGAAGGAATTATTGCAACAAGAAGTAGGAAGAACTTTAGGCGAAAAGTCTGCTGGTGGATTCACTTCTGGAGATTCTCTTCTCGAAAAAGGACAGCTCGGCCAAATTGATCTCAGCCTTGCTGGTCAGCTAGTAGAAACGCAGACCACTATTGTTGCTTTAACTGCTCGTGATCAAACTTTAGCCCAAAAAGAAAAGGAGCTGCGTTTGGAAATTAAACGCTTCCCGCCTCTGTTGGCTTATTACAATCGGATGCTACCGCAATTACAATTTAGTCGTGAAAGGTTAGAGCAACTTTTAAGAGCAGAACAGCAATTACGGCAAGAACTTTCCAAGGGTGGATTTAATTGGGAAGTTGTAGAAGAACCCCAAAAAGGCGCACAATTAGGCCCCAATCTCCAGCAGAACTTGCTGTTAGGTGCTGTCGTTGGATTCATGTTAGGAGGTATTGCTGCCTTTATTCGGGAATCGGCTGATGATGCAGTTCACACCACTGCTGAGTTAGAGAAGCAAATGGCCATGCCGTTGTTGGGAACAACTCCCAAATTACCGCCAGCTAAACCCAGAGAATCAATGATCAAGTTGCCTTTTGGTAAGCCAGAAGTTCTCGCCCCTTGGACAATTCAGGTATTGCAATCTCCACCGCGTTGGGAATCGCTGGATCTGATTTACAAAAACATTGAGCTTTTAAATACTGTTACTAACTTGAAATCTTTGATGATCACCTCAGCTTTACCCGATGAGGGTAAATCAGCTTTGGCGTTGGGTTTGGCAATGAGTGCTGCCCGTTTACACAAAAGGGTGTTATTGATTGATGCCAACTTACGTGATCCCAGTCTGCACCAACAACTGAATCTTCCTAATGAACAGGGGCTTTCAACTCTACTGGCGAGTGATGCAACTCTACCCAACCAAATTAGTCTTCAATACTCAGGTTCCGCCTACATCGATATTTTGACTGCTGGCCCCAAACCTGCTGATCCAGCTAATCTATTGAGTTCTCCTCGGATGATGCAATTAATGGCAGCATTTGAGGAAAACTATGATTTGGTACTCATAGATGCTCCCCCAGTTCTCGGCTTGGTGGATGCCATGCTTACCGCATCATCTTGTCGTAGCGTGATCATGGTGGCAAGCATTGGTATTGTGACGCGAAGTCAGCTGACTCAAGCGACAGCTATGCTCAGTAAGTTAAACCTAATTGGGGTTGTAGCTAACGGGGTATCAAATAGCAGTAGTAATTACGTACCCAATATCAAACAACAGCAGTTAGCTCTACGTCAAGCTGTGGAAAAGTAGTTAGTACCGCTATATGAAAGATCCCCGACTTCTCTAAGAAGTCGGGGATCTTTCTCGTTTCTAGCCTCTGGCTGGAAATGCTGTTCATTGCGGTGCCGCGAGTCAGGGAGGCGGAGCCTCAAAATAGACATTCCCAGTCGGAGACTGGGAACGAGGTAATGATATTGCGATCAGGAAAAATTCAGTATATTTATGCTATCTTTATGACATTTCAGAGAAATCACTGGCTCTTTAAAGAGTAAATAAAGAATTTATTTGAGCGATCGCTATTTCTACATAGTCTTATATTCTAGAGATTAAAGCACCTTCAAAAGGGCTAGAAGACAACAGGGGACTGGTTTTGTTAAATATATCGATACAATAAACACCTCAGTACAATTAAACGTCGATATAGATTCATGGGTAATTTACCTCTACACTTTTCTACTGTCAGTAGTTACCGGAAAATACTGATTGCTCATGAATATTGATAGTAACGTTGATTTGTACACCTCTACACCAGCAGAATTCTGCACGATGTGTGCTTGGCTGAGTGGCAAATAGCAATAACATATTTTTGCCCTCAATTATCTCCAACTTTTTGGACTGACAACAAGATTCGGATTTGGGTCTTTGGCATTGATAGCCTTTGATAACGCCTCAGCAATTCACTTTTGTATAATCCCAAATACATATGACAACTTCAATAATTCCAAGTGTAGAGAATTTATATGATGTAACCCAGCAACACCAAAATAATCGTGGGTACTGCACACTGTATTGGCGACGGGGTAAGCTGTTGGTGAAGCCGCTTGGACGAGTTAAACAACCATATCTGCCTTCATTAGATAGTAAGCGATCGCTAGTCGAATGCTTACAACATTCTCCTGTAAGTTTGGTAAGTATAGATCCAAAACTGGGTGAGGCTTTACTCAGGTTTTGGGCAGATGCATGTGAAGAAGCTCAAAAACCAATATTCTTAAGCATACCTGCTGGCAATAAACAACCTTGGAGACAATTGCAGCGATTAATTGATTGGATTGCTGCTTTAGTGTTGCTGCTATTAGTAAGTCCAGTCATGTTGGGATTGATTGTATTAATGCAGGTTTACTCGCCAGGTTCACTTTTTTGTCGTGAGTGGCGTGTTGGAGAACGCGGTAAACTCTTTCGGGCGGTGAGCTTTTGCACAACTACAAAACACAATATCACACCACTAGGGCGTTGGATGCGTAAATACGGTCTTGATAATTTGCCGCAGTTATTGAATGTGCTGCGGGGTGACATGAGTTTGACCGGATCTTGTTGTTGGACTTTAGAAGATGCAGTACAGCTAAATAAACTACCAGAAATTACGGCTTCATGGGAAGTAGAGGCGCAGTCTCACCGGTTACATCTGGATAGCCAGACACTTTGAGAATCCAAAATTCCAAATTCTGACTCCTAACTCCTGAATTCTTATACCAATTCTTTGTGAAACTGCACAAAATCAGACTTAGTGAGACAAGGGGCTTAAGCTCCTTGTTCTATGCAACCTCACAAGTAATCGGTATTACATGCCAAATTATTGTTAGAAAAATCAATGCATTTAAAACTTCCTCAACCACTCGGCAATCTGCTCAAAGCTAGCAGCTTTTGGCAGGACAACTATTTGATATTGCGAGAATTTAAACACTTTCGGAAAATTGCCATTTTAGCTCTGATATTCTCGATTTTGGCGGCAACATTTGAAGGTGTGAGTATTGGCTTTTTACTTTCATTTTTGCAAAGTTTAACTAGTCCCAATGCTCAACCAGTCCACACAGGAATAGGCTGGTTTGATATTTGGATTTTGGGAGCTAAAACATCGGCAATTAATCGTCTATACCGCGTATCTCTATTAATTTTATTGAGTACTTGGTTACGTGCAACCTTTAACTACTTTTCTCAAGTCTATACTGAATTATCTCAACTACATCTTGCCGATCGCTTACGAAAGCAAATTTTTGAACAGTTACAATCTTTATCGTTAAGTTACTTTGCCAAAACTCGTTCTGGTGAACTAATTAACACAATTACCACAGAAATCGAAAGAATCAGACAGGGTTTCAGTGGCGCAGCCTTTTTAGTAACTAGAGGACTCACAACCTTTGTCTACTTAATATCAATGTTTTTGATATCATGGCAACTAACGCTGATTTCAGCATTACTATTTACACTTTTAGGTGTGGGGTTGTCAAATCTGAACGCTAGAGTCAGAGAATCAAGTTTTGGCATGACAGCTGCTAATGCTAATTTTACATCAACAGCCATAGAATTTATTAATGGCATTCGGACTGTTCACACCTGTGGTACCCAAGAATTTGAGCGTCAGCGTTACTACAAAGCTAGCGACAAGGTAATAAGTACTACAACAAAAGTTGTGTTCACTTGGACACTTGTTAAGCCAATTGCCGAAGGGGTAGCAACTACGGTATTGATCGGAATGATTATTTTGGCGTTCACTAGCCTTGTTACTAATGGAACACTACAAGTTGCTTCTTTGCTAACCTTTTTCTTTGTGCTATTTCGCTTCATACCATTTGTTCAAGATATTAACGGTACGAGAGCATATCTCAGCACTTTACATGGTTCAGCAGACAACATTAAAAATTTGTTGACAAGTGATGAAAAATATTACTTTCAAAATGGCAATGTTGAGTTTAAAGGTTTAAAAAGGTCAATAGATTTAGTCTCTGTAGATTTTGGCTATGATGAAGAAAATCTAGTGCTTCATAATATTACCCTGACTATTGAAAAGGGAAAAATGACGGCATTAGTCGGAGCATCTGGTGCTGGTAAAACAACCATTGCTGATTTAATTCCCCGATTTTATAATGCTACAGATGGATATCTTTTCATGGATGAAATTGATGTACGGCAGTTTGAAATTAACTCCCTACGTCGCAAAATAGCTGTTGTTAGCCAGGATACTTTTATCTTCAATACTAATGTTTGGCAGAATATTTCTTACGGTACGCCAGAAGCGACTAATGAAGAAATTCAAGAAGCTGCTAAACTAGCGAATGCACTGGAATTTATTTTGGAAATGCCCGAAGGTTTTGATACCCAATTAGGAGATCGGGGTGTCAGGTTATCTGGAGGACAAAGGCAGCGAATTGCTATTGCGCGTGCTTTACTGCGGAACCCAGAAATTTTGATTTTGGATGAAGCAACTAGCGCCTTAGATTCTGTATCTGAGCGCTTAATTCAAGATTCATTAGAAAAGCTATCTGTTGGAAAAACAGTAATTGCGATCGCTCACCGTCTTTCTACTATTTCTAAAGCAGATAAAGTTGTGGTATTAGAACAGGGAAGGATAGTAGAACAAGGTAACTATAAAGAATTACTTGACCTCAAAGGTAAGCTTTGGAAATATCATCAGATGCAGTATGAAGTCAGGCAATCAGATTAGAAACAATATCCAAAATCTCGTTAAAAATAAATCAATTTCCAAAAATATTTGCAACAGATGGATCGGCTACAGGGGCATAAATTTGTACGCCTTTACCTATGTATCTATATCATGTATTTGGTGAAATGGTATCGCTGAACAAGAACGGAAAACATGTACCAAAAAATATTTGATCAAGACCTGATTTACCAATGCTCCAATTTCGAGGTAGGTGAAGGCGGAGGTGTTGAAACTTATTTAGCTTCTCTGTTTGAACATCAACCACCTAATGTTAGCGATCGCGTGATAAAATCGCTCAAGAATGTTGATCAAAGTCAGTTCAAATTGCTGCACATTCACAGCCCAGATTTACTATTGCAACTTACAGGCGAGTGTCCTACTGTCTTTAGCGTTCATAATCACTCATTTTACTGTCCTAGTGGCACAAAATATTTAGCAGAGCAGAAGACAGTCTGCGATCGCAACTTCTCTTACTTAGGATGTACCTGGGGTAAATTAGTAGATAAATGTGGTAGCCGTAGACCATTAAGAAGTCTTAAAGAACTTCAAACTACTCATCAGTTTTTAGATGTCTTAAAAAAGGGGAAAATTACTTTTGTTGCTAATAGCGAATACGTGCGACAAGAGTTGATTAAAAACGGTGTATCGCCTGAGCAAACTGTAACGCTACACTGTGGTATCTCGGTACCAAAAACAGCAATTTCACCCCTAAGTTTAGAAGTCCACCAAAATCATAGAATTTTGTTTGCGGGACGGATTGTTTCTGATAAAGGTTTAGAATGGTTACTCAAAACCTTAATACATACAGACCCGCAAATTCAACTTGATATTGCAGGTGAAGGCTGGGAACGATCCCGCTTAGAAAAGTTAGCAAATACCCTGAGATTGAGTAACCGGATCACTTGGCATGGTTGGTGCGATCGCGATAAATTAAATAAACTTTATCAACAGTGTTTTGCAGTAATCTTTCCCAGTGTTTGGCCTGAACCTGCCGGTCTTGTAACTCTGGAAGCCTATGCTCGTTATCGGCCTGTAATTGGTAGTGCAGTCGGAGGGATTCCAGAACATTTACGAGATGGAGAAACAGGTATTCTTGTTCCAGGTAATAATATCAAAAAGCTAGCTGATGCGATTAATGAGTTGTATTTAGATCATCAAAAAAGCCGATACATGGGTGAACAAGGTCATGCTTTATTGATGAAGGAATTTACAATGAATACTCATGTAAATAATCTCCAAAGAATTTATGCAAAAGCAATAGCCGAATTTCCTTCTATTAAAAAATTATATAGCATCCCTCAACCTAAATAAGCTTAGTTCCATCAAAACATCAAATGCTGCATCTTTTACCTATGAAATATAAAGGGAAAAAATATGTTATTACATCAAGAATACCAACAACCTTTAGTTAGCGTTATTATCCCCACCTATAATCGACCAGAGTATCTCAAGCAAGCGATCGCTAGTGCTATCAAACAAACTTATCAAAATATTGAAATTATTGTTTCTGATAATTGTAGTTCTGAAAGTCCCCAAGCACTTGTCGCATCTTTTGGCGATTTACGCATCAGATTTTGGCGACATCAGCAAAATGTGGGTATGATTGCTAATCAGCAGCATGGCTTCAAGATGGCACGAGGTAAATATGTTGCTAGTCTCCATGATGATGATATGTGGAATGAAGACTTTTTAGCAAAGCTTGTACCACCACTAGAAGCAAATTCTGAGTTAATTATCGCTTTTTGTGACCAATATATTATAGATGCTAATGGCATAATTAATCATGTTGGAACTGAAGAAAATACACGCGGTTATAAGCGAGATAAACTAGCACAAGGAATTCATCAACCTTTCTATAAAATTGGGTTAATAGATAAAAGTATACCCACTGCTGCATCTTGTGTGATTCGCAATAATTCTGTGGATTGGGATAGTATTCCCCCAGAAGTTGGCGGCATGTGGGATTTATATTTAACTTACCTCTGCTGTATATCTGGTTATGGTGCTTACTACTATCCAGAAAGGCTGACGCGATATCGTGCCCATGAGCAAACTGATACTATGCTCAGTGGTAGTCGAGATGTGCAGGCAAAAATCCGCAAAGCTAAAAGCGAAATGTTTTGTTATCAAGTCTTTATGGAAGACGCTCGTCTACAGGAGTTTAGGACGTACTTTGAACAGAAATGGTTAGAAGCTAATACAACTTTGGGAATTGGTTTGCTACGAAGTGAACAGATAGCAGCAGCGCGTCCTTATTTTTGGCAGGTGCTGAGGAAACAAAAATTTAATGCGCGAACTATAACGGCATTAAGTCTTAGTTTTGCTCCGCGATTTTTAGCAAGTAAGTTAATTAAAATATCGAAATAGTATAAGAGTATTGTCTGAGTTTTGAAAGGTATTTTTTTTGACGAACCGCAGAGACGCAGAGGACACAGAGAGAAGAAAAATAAGAATATCTTTAATTCTTTTTTTTACGCCTTTGCTTGAGTTTATATTACTAAGAAAGTTGGTGTATGAAACTTTGTATTGTTACTCATAAAATCAAAAAAGGTGATGGTCAGGGACGGGTAAACTATGAGGTTGCTAATGAAGCAATTCGTCGTGGTCATCACTTGACATTATTGGCTAGTGAAGTCGCATCAGAATTAGAAAATAATAGCCAAGTTAATTGGGTTTCAATTCCAGTCAAAGGCTATCCTACAGAATTTGTTCGTAATTTTATATTTGCCCAAAAAAGTGCAGATTGGTTGCGTAAACATCGCTCTGGTATTGATTTAGTTAAAATCAATGGAGCAATTAATATGGCTGCGGCTGATGTGAATGCTGTACATTTTGTCCACAGTTCATGGTTGCGATCGCCTGTTCATATTTCCCGCAACCGCCGAGATTTGTATGGTTTCTATCAATGGCTGTTTACGGCTTTTAATGCCCGTTGGGAAAAACAGGCTTTCCAAAAAGCGCAGGTTGTTGTAGCTGTATCCGAAAAGGTAGCCCAGGAATTAGTCAACATTGGTGTGCCGCGTTCTCGTATTCGCGTAATTGTCAATGGCGTAGACCTAGAAGAGTTTGCCCCTGGACTAAGCGTAGGCGTAGCCCACCTTCGCGATCGCCAAAAATTAGGTTTACCGGAAAACGTTACCCTAGCACTGTTCGCTGGAGACATCCGCACACCCAGAAAGAACTTAGATACAGTACTGCACGCCTTAGCGAAAGTTCCCAATTTACATCTGGCGGTGGTGGGTCATATCGAAGGTAGCCCCTTCCCAGAATTAGCCGCCTCTTTGGGGTTAAGTGAACGCGTGCATTTTGTCGGATATCGCCGTGATATCCCCGAAATTATGCGGTCAGTAGATTTATTTATTTTTCCTTCCCGATATGAAGCTTGTAGCCTCGTATTGTTAGAAGCACTTTCTTCAGGACTGCCAGTAATTACTGCCGCAGCTACCGGAGGTGCAGAGTTAGTGACACCAGAATGCGGCATCGTCTTACCCGATTCAGATGACGTTGATGCTTTAGCTGTGGCGTTGATGTCCTTGGTCAGTGTAGATGCGCTAATGCAACAGATGGGTCAAGCAGCTCGTTCTGTGGCAGAACAACATAGCTGGACTAGTATGGCACAAACTTATGTGGATCTATTCGAGGAGTTAAGCAAGAATGCGGAACACTGTTCTGATACCGACTTATCGCCGTCCACAAGACCTCTCACGCTGCCTTTTGGCGCTACAGGCGCAAATTAAACCAGTTGATCAGGTGATAGTGGTTGTCCGCGATACAGATGCAGAAACTTGGCAATTTCTTGCTCAATACAAAGCGCACAACTTGCCACTGCATACCGTGAAAGTGACACAACCGGGGGTAGTAGCAGCCCTTAACGCCGGACTAGCAGCAGTGGAGGGCGATATTGTTTCCATTACTGATGATGACGCCGCACCCCACCCGGATTGGTTAGAGCGCATCGCTGCTTACTTTACCTGTGATAGTCGCCTCGGCGGTCTTGGCGGGCGTGATTGGATATACCACGGCAGCAAATTAGAAGACGAATCCCGCCCAATAGTAGGACAGTTGCAGTGGTTTGGGCGAGTGATTGGCAACCATCATTTGGGAGTGGGAGAACCCCGCGAAGTTGATATTCTCAAGGGCGTAAACATGAGTTTTCGTACCCAAGCGTTGGCGAACCCAGTCGAAGGCATCGGACAACTGCGCTTTGATGAACGGATGCGCGGTACAGGAGCGCAAGTACATTTTGAAATGGCATTTACTCTGACATTAAAACGGGCTGGTTGGAAGATAATTTATGATCCTAACGTTGCTGTAGATCACTATCCGGCACAACGTTTTGATGAAGATCAGCGAAACAACTTTAATGAAATTGCCTTTATTAATTTAGTCCATAATGAAACTTTAATTTTACTAGAGCATCTGTCATTTGTACGCCGGATTGTATTTTTATTCTGGGCAGTATTTGTGGGTACGTGCGATAGTTTGGGTTTAGTACAATGGCTGAGATTTTTACCTAGCCAAGGGCAGTTGGCGGGGAAAAAATTGCTTGCATCCTGGAGAGGGCGTTGGCAGGGATATAAAGAATTCGTAATTCATAATTCATAATTCATAATGAATTCAATTTCTTCTTAGCTGTAGTCGTCTGTCAAGGTGAAATTAATGGGTAATAAAAGTTCGTAGTAAGGACTTTAGTCCTTATTTTTTAAGCACTAAAGTCCTTACTGCAAACCTGAAAAATTAGCTTAGACATTGTACTAGTTAGCATTGGTAAATCCAAAATCTAAAATTGAATGAATTCTAAGCAGATACTTTTCAATAGTTTTTTACAAGAAAGCTATTCTCCTGAGGAGCGATCGCTACAGGGATGGATGGCGATCGCAGGCTTTATATTACTGACTGTAGCTTGCTATTTTGCTGGTGCTACTGCCGCATTGCGCCTAATTTACCCGGTGACAGCTTTAGTAGTAGCCGTGTTTTTATACTTGCGGCATCCCATTCTCTATATCAGCTTTACCTGGTGGATCTGGTTTCTCACACCCTTAGCTACTCGCTTAGTTGACTATCGGGTAGGTTGGGACCCTAGCCGTCAAATGCTCATAGCACCCTACTTAGTGGTGTTTGTAACCATAGCAACTTTCTTGCGACACTTTCCCCGCGCCTCTCGCCAAGGGGGTTTACCGTTTGTTTTGGCTTTTATCGGAGTGTTCTATGGCTTTCTAATCGGTCTGATTTACAATCCACCAATTCCTGTAGCACGGGGATTGATGGATTGGCTCAGTCCGATCATCTTCGCTTTTCACTTATTTATAAACTGGCGAGATTATCCCAGCTATCGCCAGAACTTTCAGCGAACATTTCTCTGGTGTGTGTTGATTTTAGGAACTTATGGTGTATATCAATTCGTGGTGGCTCCTGAGTGGGATCGGTACTGGCTCATCCAATCAAAACTATTCATGAGTTCTGGAAACCCCGTACCTTTCGGAATGCGCGTCTGGAGTACATTGCACTCAGTCGGCCCCTTTGGTTCCGTTATGCAAGCTGGTTTGCTGTTGTTATTTACCAGTTCGGGAAATTTAATCTTTCCTGCTTCAGCTGTTGGTTACTTGTCCTTCCTGTTGACGCAAGCACGTACTAATTGGGGAGGCTGGTTATTTGGAATAATTATGATTATGGGTTCAGTCAAAGCGCGGATTCAAATGCGCTTAATTATCATAATCATAGTGATGGCAATTTGTGTTGTGCCATTGACAACTATCGAGCCAATTGCTGGGGTTTTAGCAACCCGTATGGAAACTTTTTCTAATCTTGAAGAAGATAACAGCTTTAAAGATAGATCGGGAAGTTACGACAAAAACCTTGGTTTAGCCCTTTCTAATGGTCTAGGTAACGGCTTAGGAAATATTTGGAAGGTCAATGAAAAAACTGGTCAAATTGAAGTCGTGGTGATTGATAGTGGCATTTTAGATATGTTTTTCACCCTTGGTTGGTTTGGAGCCATCTTTTATATGGGTGGATTAATCTTGTTGATTATTAGTGTTAGCAGCTATGGTGAAGGTCGTTTCGATAGTTTTATTAGTGCTGCCCGCGCCATTGGTATCAGTTCTTCTGCACAGCTAGTTATTGGTAGCGGCATGTTGAGCGTGGCAGGGATGATTCTTTGGGGATTTTTAGCTATGGCTATGGCAGGACATAAGTACTATAGCAATCCTCAGATTACCTACAAGATCCCCGACTTCTCTAAGAAGTCGGAGTTTCGATAAATCTTACAACTTAAATAGGATTGTTATAGATTATGAAAGTAATTATTGTAATGCCATTAGCCGAGCAACGAGGCGGCGGTGAAATGATGCTTTGGGATTTGGTGCAACAGGGACGTAATGCCGGTGTTGAATGGCTGGTGATATTTTTAGAAGACGGCCCGATGGTAGAACAAGTAAAGTCCCTCGGTATTGATACGCGAGTTGTGAAAAGTGGACGTTTACGCCAAATTCACCGTTTTATTGGCGCTGTTTTTCGGATAGCTGCGATCGCCCGCCGTGAACGTGCAGATATAATTGTCAATTGGATGTGGATCACGCATATATCTGGAGGTTTGGCGGCGATGCTGGCAGGATTACCTGCTGTGTGGTATCAGCTAGAAGTACCTAGTGACAAAACTTGGTTGGTGCGAATCGCAACTTTAATCCCAGCCCAGGCAATTATCACCCTTTCGCAAGATGGCAAGCAAGCACAAGCAGAAATTTGGCCTCACAGACCAACACCTTTAGTTTATCCTGGTGTCGCATTAGACCGATTTGAGCCGAATGCTTTACCAACTCCAGAAGAAGCACGGCGGAAACTGGGCTTACCTTTACACGGGCCATTGATTGGAATTGTTGGGCGATTGCAACGATGGAAGGGAATGCATGTATTGGTGCAAGCAATGCCCAAAATTTTACAAAAGTATCCTGATGCTCATTGTGTAGTGGTTGGCGGTAAACACGATTTAGAACCAGATTATCAGGACTTCTTAAAAACCGAAATCGCCGCTTTAGGCTTGAAAGAGCAAGTAATTATGGCTGGGCTACAGCGTAATATCCCGGAGTGGGTGCAGGCGATGGATGTATTCGTTCATGCATCGGATAAAGAGCCGTTTGGGATTGTAATTATTGAGGCGATGGCGCTGGGTAAACCTGTGATTGCTGGTGATGCAGGCGGCCCGACAGAGATTATTACTGATGGCATGAATGGATTATTAACACCTTATGGTGATGCAGAGAAATTAGCGATCGCAATTCTCCGCTATCTTGACGAGCAAGAATTTGCCCGAAGTGCGGGAATAGCTGCCAGGCAACGCGCCCTCGATTTCTCAACGCACAATTATGCCCAAAATTTTATTAATGCAATTCGTTCTGCGATGCCGAGTGTTTCATAGGCTAATGAAACAGTAAACTTCTTGCAAAAGTCAATTTCATAAAAATAAAACCACAGATTTACATCAATTAATTATCTATGTGCATCTGTGGTTAAAAATAATAAATCAGATTGAAAGGAATTAAATTAATGTTGATTGATAGTCAGAAATTGCCAATAGATGAAGTTATCAATACCGAAGTTTGTATAGTTGGTGCTGGCCCAGCAGGAATTACACTTGCGCGAGAACTAATTGGGCAAGACTTTCGAGTTTGCTTACTCGAAAGTGGTGACTTGGAATTTAATCAAGAGACTGCATCTCTTGGTAAAGGTGAAACGGTTGGAGATCCTTTTCCACCACTGCAAGATATGCGTCATCGTCAATTTGGTGGACTGGCTAATGTCTGGAATATTGAAATCAATAAAAATCAACTTGGTCTGAGACATGTGCCGTTAGACGAAATAGATTTTGAAAAACGAGATTGGGTGCCATACAGTGGCTGGCCTTTTAGTAAATCTCACCTGAATCCATTTTATGAACGTGCTCAAGCAGTCTGTAAACTCGGTTCTTTTGCTTATGAAGCTGAGGCTTGGGAAACTGCTCAATCTCCTCGGACACACTTCACAAGTGACCGAGTTACTACCAGTATGTTTCAGTTTGGCCCAGGCGATATTTTCACCAATGAATATCGCCACCAAATTAATCAATCTCCTAATATCACGATATTCCTCAACGCCAACGTGGTAGAAGTTGAGGCAGACGAAGCAGCGCAGACGGTGAAACGTGTGCAAGTAGCTTGTTTATCTGGTAATAAATTTTCAGTTGTTGCAAAAGTATTTATATTAGCCGCAGGTGGTATCGAAAACGCACGTTTATTGTTGCTATCAAACCGAATTAAAAAAAATCAATTAGGCAATCAACATGATTTAGTGGGTAGGTTCTTTATGGATCATCCTTTTATCCGTTGTGGTATGCTTATTCCGCAAAATCGCAAAATCTTCAATTCGATGGCTTTGTATGACTTACGCCGCGTGAATAATGTCACAGTTATGGGAAAATTCGCCCTAACCGAAAAAGTTATGCGCCGCGATAAATTACTAAATATGACCGCGTTGTTATATCCCAGAGATGAAAGGTTTAGATCGCCAGCAAATGCTTCTGCAAAAATTTTGTTATCTTCAGTTAGACAAGGGCAGTTACCCAAGAATGTTTTTCAACATTTACAAAATGTAATTACGAATATTGATGATTTAGTAGCTGATTGGTATAAATATAATGTCAAAAAAGAATATTTGTTCCCTGATTTGAGTCATGGAGGATGGTCTGATCATGAAGGTAATGAACAGAAATATACAAAGTTTGAAGTTCTCAGCCAAACTGAACAAACTCCAAATCCAGATAATCGGGTGACACTCAGTAATCAGCTAGATAAGCTTGGTTGTCCTCAAGCAAAATTAACTAATCATTGGAGCGAAATCGATATTTGCAGTGTGAAGCGATCGCAGTTAGTATTTGCACAAGAGTTTGCTAGTGCAGGGCTGGGCCAGTTGCAGATTGAATTGGATGGAGATCGTCCAGTCGCTTCGCTGAGTACCCATCACAATATGGGAACAACGCGTATGCATCATGACCCAAAACAAGGAGTAGTAGATGCAAATTGTCAAGTTCACGGCATCTCTAATTTATTCATCGCAGGTAGCTCTGTTTTCCCTACAGGAGGCTATGCTAATCCTACGCTCACCATTGTTGCCTTGGCAATTCGACTCGCAGACCATGTGAAAGCTGAATTGTGTCACTAAGTACAACTTTGCATAAAATAGTCACGGTTTTAAACGTAGCGATCGCCTGAATCAATAGTTATCTATTTTTCTGCCCTAAACTATTAGTAACCATCTCAAAACCTCATCACTACGTTGCCAAAAAGTATGCAATGATTTCTCTCAACCCCTTGTAAAAACTCGACTGCAAATTTTCGGATAGTTCTATTTATCCTTCCTTTTTCAATACTTGAGCTGCTAGCAACGCTAATGCTGCTGTACCAGCGATCGCACCCCACTGGAGAAGCGGATTTTTTTCTAGCCAGTCGGAAACACTAGGTATAACTAAGTGACCATAATCACCGTTAACTCTGTCGTCTTCAGCAACAGGTTGATAAAAATTATTTGATGCATCTTCAGATTTCGGCTCGGAACTATGCTGGAAATTGAAGCCGACCAGGAGTAACAGTGAATCTACTAATGGCGGTGAGATACGCTGTACCAAATCTAATATTTTAGCTACATCCCCAACCAAGAAGTCACGAGTTGGATGTTCGGCTACATAGAGGATAGCATCAGCTACAAGTTTAGGTTCGTAGTAAGGTGGTATCCCGGAAGGCTTTACGCCTAATTTCGTCAGCCCATTATTCCAGAAGGGAGTGTTGATAACTGCTGGCTTCACACTTGTGACACTGATAGGCCATTTTTCATGTTGCAACTCAACGCGCATCGCTTCGATAAAGCCCTCGACTCCATGCTTGGCTGCCGAGTAAGCACTTTGGTAGGGGAGCGATCGCCTACCTTCCATTGAAGACACATGGATCAATGCCCCCCGTCCTTCACGCTTCAGATGGGGTAGAGCCGCCATTGCACCATACACCTGTCCCATGAGATCGACATCAATGACATGCTTAAACTCTTCTGGTGTTGTATTGTCGAAAGTGGCAAAGATGCCGATAGCCGGGACATGTACCCATGTATCTAGTCGCCCGTAGACTTCCACAGTTTTATCTGCGATCGCTTTAACTTGGTCAAATACTTCCACATCAGCTACGCAATAAGTTGCCTCGCCGCCAAAGCTGCGAATCTCCTCGACTAAAGACTTTAGCTTCGACTCACCGCGAGCCGAGACTACCACTTTTGCCCCGCGTCTAGCAAACTCAAGAGCTGTAATCCGTCCGATGCCACTGGAGGCTCCAACAACGGAAACAACCTGCTGATTGATTGGCTTTAATTGCATAAGTGTTACTCCTTAAAAGAAAATAGAGATTCGAGATTAAAAACATATTTGCGGGATGATTTAGCAACTTTCAAAATTCCCCCCCTGCTTGCCCCGGTAATGACTGTCCATGTCCGGCGCTAAGTACATTACCAAAAATATACAAGTCTAAAGCTTCTCCTGATACTCCCGCTCGTTCTAAGGCTGCACGCATGGCGATCGCACCTAAGTCTACTGGAGACAAATCTGCTAAGATACCTCCCAACCTACCAAGCGGTGTGCGTACTGCTGAGACAATATAAGCTTCTTCCATACTTCTCATTACTTTAGGAAATTCAAAATTGGAAATAATGAAACAACTTTGAATTTTAAATCAATTACTATTTCTAACTTCTCTACAAAATTGCTTTTGCTCGAATGATTTATTTTGCAAAAATAAACATATTAAAAATCTTAATATTAATTTACATTAATTTTCAGAGCAATAAATCATTCTTTAGAGGTAAATGAAGTTTGGTATAAAAATATAACTATTAATATCACGACTTACGCAAAAAGGCAGTGAGAGCCTTAATTTACCGTAGGGGCAATTCATGAATTGCCCCTACAGCGTTTACTTTTGCGTAAGAGGTTGTTTGAAAAGTATTGGGCGAATAGAATTCGCTACTACACAAACGAACGCGAACAGCGTCTCGCAGAGAAGTCCACCTCCGTGGAAAGCATGAAAAATCAAGGTTTTTAACCCACGGAGGTGGGTTTTGTCTCGTGTAGCCAAGCCAGTGCGTTGGGCGGGCAATGCCCGACTTGTTCGCGCAGCGTCTCCCCTTGGGAGAAGCACCTGGCGCGCGACTTCTAGTCGCCTGGCTAGTAATAAATTAGACTTGTTCATTCATCCTCTAAGTCCTAAATATAAATAGACAGCGTAAACACCATTCAATAGGAGTAAATATAATAAATTTTTCAATACTTTGGAGCCGTTTTTCAGACCGTTTAAGGAAGCCTAAAGGATACTTTTCAATCAGGGCTATTTCATTCTCATCTAGTCGGCCTCAGAATGAATTCACCTCTCTTATAACGAAAGCCATCTAAAGATGACTGACAAAAGGTTCTAGTCCGTTAAAACGGACTTTAGCTATTAGCCTAGAACTTTAGTTCTAGGCGGTTTATGTATAGAATGAAATAGCCCTACTTTTCAATAACTGGGAATCTACAATTAATCTCCCGCCTTCAGCCAATCGGCACTTGTTGGCGGTAGGTCGCGGATGATATCTACACAGTTATTGATATACCCGTTGATGTATTTATCAATAGTGAGCCAGCGATCGTCTTGGTTAGGATATCCCCAGTCAGACAATTTTGGATTTTAGATTTTAGATTTTAGATTGACCCCAGCAATCAAGTGACTTGCTCTGTCATTTAATTTTAGATTTTGGATTTTAGATTTCTTCTCGCGTTTAAATTCGGGGGCTTGAGACCTTTTTAAATTTTGGATTTTGAATCTTCTCTTCTTAGGCTTCGCCAACAATCCAAAATCCAAAATTTAAAATCTAAAATTCGGTCAATCAAGTAAATATCTAAGCCCAAGTTGAGTAAATTGGCAAGAAGCGATCGCCCCTCCTGTAAATCTACAATGTAGGGACGGTTAACTAACGCATAAACAATTACGATCGGAATATTAAACAAGTTTTCCGCCTGTGATTGGAAGTGGTACAGTACTACCTTGTCTTCCCGATAGACCTCTTGCTTAGGTGTCACCCCAATCTCAATCTCTTGTTTACGTAGGCGGTTGAAGGTATCTATGCCATTAACTAGCTTTTCGATTAGCTCGATAGACTCGTGCATCGTTTTTTGATAACATTTTGGATAAGAAAAAGGAAAGTTCAAGCCTTAGAAAAATATGGCAGTGCTTTTACCCAAATAAGGGTTTTTGATAAACCAAAAGCACTACCATACATTTTGCTGAGGATCATATTATATCTGAAATTTTTCCATGTCATCAAAAAACAAAAATGTCCTGCTTCAATAAATAGGATTAGAACCGAATAAGTCCATAATAAGCACTTGCAGCAGCTATAAGTATTGTTATTACTCCCAAAGCTATGCTAAGTAGAAATTGCTCAGAGGTCTTTTTATTGAGAGCTTCTTTACTTCCACCTTCAAGTGTCGTGCGTTCAGTATTGTTAGAATTGGTTACGTTGTCACTTTTCATGGTTCTTATCTTGTTTGATTATTTATTATTACAATTTCGCCTTTAATCCTAAAAATTACATCTAGCTTTAGGATTAAGGAAAAAGGTAGAAATAAGTACTAATACACTACCCCAAGTACTTGCTGCCAGTGTCTCTCTTACGGCTTTGCTTGTATTGGCATCTTGATCACCGATGCGATCGCCGAAGGCGGGGCGTAGCTCATCGCTTATCTGCGCCTCACCTACGCGATCGCCCTCCTCTACATCTTTAGCAATCACAGAAACTTTTTCCAGAGGAAAGTTTGCAGCTTTTAATTCATTAACTGCCTGCTCTTTACAACGTCATACGATTCCATGACTGCAATGTGGGAACTAAAGTATATTCCCTGATATTAGAAAGTGCTGAAAATATCTAAATCTTTCGTGGATTATAGAATATTTATTGTTAAATAGCTAGCAGTAGTATTTTTATCGCCCAGAAGTAAATTTCTTTTTAAGTCACTTTTGGGACTATCTATATATAGTATTGTGCCCAAATGAGAAAGGCTATAAATAAATCCACATTTTAGATTATGTGCACTTTGTATCACTTTTTACCTGCGTTCTCATAGCCATTTTTTCCAGTTCTTTCAGGTGTTGTGCATTCACTAGCCATTCCTCTTCTAAGGTAATTTTATCTGCACCATATTGACTTTTTTGCTCTTTTAGTGTTGCAATCTCATGATCAACTATTGCTAATGCTTTACCTTGAGTAATTGCTTTTTTTAGCAGATCAAACCGTGATGTTTCGTCAACCTGACGCAACAGCCGTAATATAAAACGACTGATGATAACTTCATCTCTAAAATCAAGAATGCCATTAGATTCATCATCTTGACACAATGAGAGTTGCTCGCTTACATCAAACAAAGCTTCCACAACTGAGGGAATATAATTTACAGGAATTTCCTGTTCAGTGGAATTTTCTAACTCTTCTATAAATACCCTAACTTGTGTTGTACCCCCTGGAAGTTTTTGTTTAGCAAGTTCTATCAAATGGTTTCTAAATTTTTCTGTATCTCCAACCAAACCAAGGATAATTTTTCTCTGGATATGAGATAATTCACCTGCTGATAACGACAGACGAAAGTAAATAGGAAATATTTCTAAACTACACACACGTAGTTGTTCGCGCCATTCAAACTCTTGTTTTTCATCTAAAGAAGTATTAGCCAAAATGGATTTTAACTTCGGAAAAAGTTGCATAAGCAGATTTTTAACGGGCTGCTTGTCTTCATCTGCCAGTTGAGCAATCCAGGTATTCAGAAGAATGTTAAGTTCGTCTATTGAAGGGTCTACCTCTCCGACAAAAATATGAGGATTTTGATGAATTACGCTATATATCTTTGGACTAAAGACTCGCAAACACTCAATAGCAATGTAATCAACTGGGTTTACTTCATCTTTTACTGCTGGATACGTCACTGTTAAAGTGTTAATAAAACGAACAATATCGCGGATGTTAGTAATAAAGTGATCTATTCCTTGAAAGTAAATATCACCCCAGCGAGTTTGGTTAATTTGTTGTTTTGGAGTTTCAGCAAATATATTTTCTAGCTTCGCAAAAAGCAGTCTGCGAAGTGAGGCTTTATCAGGAAGAGGTAACTCAAAACTCGCTTGAATAGTTTTTTCTAAGTATACTTCTCCTGATATCTCTTTGGTATCAGCAATTGTTTTCCCGACAATTTCTTTATCAAAAACTAGAAGATAGACAACGTTAGTAAAATTCCGCATTGCTTTGAATATACGAAATAGTTGCTTGATATCTTCAGCAGCCAACCGATCAATATCGTCAATTGTTACGACTATTCGCCGTTGCTGCTGTACTAACGTGTCTTCTACTTCTTCTTTTAATTCGGCAGCGTCCTTGTTCTTCTCGTCCAATAATGCTGCTAATGCCTTGCCAGTTTGAGCATAAGGTAGAGGAATGTCTGAAATAATCGCGGCAAAATCAGCTAGTCTCTCCTTCAAACCTTTCGGCACGGATGACTCTCGGCTTAAAACGTTTTGTAATTGCTCAAAAAAGCGCCTTGTGATATTTTCGTGTCCAGAGAATAACCAGGGATTAAAAGGAACGATGATTGGTTTCTCTTCCTCTGGCTTTTGCTGAAGATAGTGAACTACAAAATTTAATAATGTAGATTTGCCAGAGTTCCAAGAACCGTAAACTGCAATAACGAAACCTTCAGGAAAGGTCATTTTGCAAATACTGTCCGCTAGATACTTGGCAAAATTCGCATGTCCTAGTAAATCTTTTTCTGGATCAACTAAGGAGCTATCTGCCGATATATCGTTAATTTCCGTCTGTGCCATAATAAATTTTATTACTCATACTGCGATCGCCTGCGGGGGGGCATAGCCCATCGTGGCACATTCAGTAGGATGAGCAATCATACCTTACGATAGAAATTTTCAGTGAAATAATTTTCTCAAGGCTTATGCAATTGGTTCCAAATTAATTATTAGGACGATCGCATTGACAAGAAATACCAAATATGAATCAAGGTTAAAAACCATATCTTTCGTAAGGGCACAGCATTGCTGTGCCC
>NZ_JABXKP010000105.1 GCF_017114985.1 Nostoc sp. JL33
GAGCGGTTCTCGTGAGAGAATCGCTTAGTTTAACCTTCCGCGATACGTTAAAAAAGATTAGATGGAAATTAGTAATCTGTTTAGAGCAGGTGGCGTGGTTATATGGCCTCTGCTGGGGTTGTCCTTGTTAGCGCTGGCGCTGATTATCGAACGTATAATTTTTTGGGTAAGGATAAATAATCGCCAAAACAAGGTGGTGCGAGAGGTGCTACAGCTTTATCGCCTTAATAATGTAGTTAGTGCTTTAGATAAATTGCAGAAAAATACTGATTTACCCATTGCTCGAATTTTTTTAGCCGCTTTAGAATTGGAGGAGCCGACACCAGAGGAATTTCGTTTGGCATTAGAAAGTCAAGCACAAGGCGAAATTCCCTTGCTCAAGCGATCGCAAAATATTTTTGAGACAATTATTGGTCTTGCACCCCTGTTGGGACTTTTAGGCACCGTTTTGGGATTAATTACCTCCTTTGCCTCTCTGAATATCGGAGATGTGGGAGGTAGTAAAACAACAGGTGTGACATCTGGAATTAGTGAAGCTTTAGTATCCACAGCATCAGGATTGGTAGTCGCAATCTTTACACTTGTATTTGCCAATACCTTCCGGGGACTGTACCAGCGCCAGATTGCCTGGATTCAGGAATATGGTGGACAGTTAGAATTACTCTACCGTCGTCGCTACGAAAGAGGAGATAAATCTTATGTGCCTAACAGATGAAGCGGAACTGGGTAATTGTAAATTAGTAATCGGTAATTGGGATTAGTTCACTATTTGTTACCGATTTTGCTCTCCAATTTTTGACTCTAATAGTATTCTAAAATAACGAATATCCTTTTTCGCTACAGTTTTCGAGGGAATACTCCATGACTATTTGGGTAAATGAGCAAATTGATCCGTCTGGGATGATTCATGCCTGTATTGCCTGTTGTAATGAATCTCAAGCTAAAGATTGTCATGATTCCTTTGAGAATAATTTGACCGAGACGCAAAAGGCAGCAGGTTGGGTAGCGCGATTGCGGACAGTCGATTCTTGGGATGAAGTGCCAGTGAATTCTTTAAAACTCAATTAATTGGGGTGATTTTTTGGGATTTTAATCGACCAAATTTCTGGAGCGTAGGCGTAGCCCGCCATAGGCATCGCTTGTCTACGACACGCTGCATCTATGCCAACGCCTACAGCGATCGCACCAAATCCCATTAAAAGAGGTTAATAAAGGATAAAATTCGGATTAAAATTCTCAAATTATTAACAACTGCTTCCAAAAAAAGTAACATATTATAGAATTTTGATGATTCTTTGCAACTTTTAAGAGCTATCATCTATACGGTATATTAAATTAAAAATTTTGCAAAAACCGAACAAATGTAGTGAACTATCCCAAAGTTTACATTTCGGAGCAAGGCTGTCCCATTAATTTAGTTGGCGAAACGGGACAAGCTGTTCAAATTTCAATTCATGCTCCCAGCCAATATATCTGTGCCAACTGCGAACGGATATTACCAGATTGGAAACGACAGCCATTTTTACGAGTAGTGATTGTCTTACAGCAATCGCGTTATCAACTAGTCGAAAGGACGGCAGAAGTAGAGACAGAGAAAGAATGCTTGCGAGAAAAGTTTATGAGATTTGGCTGCGATTTGGCATTTAATCTGCGCGATCGCGGCTATTTAACAGACCTAATCGACCCTCGTACAGGTTATCCTTTACTGTCTCATCCCGGAGCAATTCCTCACGATGACACAGCAGTTGTCAAAGCTTTGCTAAACTATCCAGTGATTAAAAATCAATGTCGTGTATTAATTCATCCCGATTGGGGTGCAGCAGTTTATCCTAGCATTTTGATATCAGAAGCTCCCCCAATTGTGATCGAATTGGTTACTAAAAGCATAGCAGCCATGCATGGGTGGAAAGAAATTGATTATTAGTCATTTGTTATTGGTTAGCAAAGCCAATATTTTCCAGTGCCTGAGTTAAGCGTAATGTATCAAAAGATAATAATTAATAAAATTAGGTGCAATCATGCCAGATGGCAGAATACGACAACCTTTATATTTGGTTACTCTTTCAGAGTTAATCTGATAGCTGTCAGTTCTGAAGCTAATCAAATTTACAAATAGATTCTGGTTTTACAGGACATATTTTGGGTGCGATCGGGTTACTTTTAATAATAAGAAAATTAAATTTTGTCAAAGCGGACAAAATGTTGATATTGTTGACTTTATTTGATTCCAGGTCGAGATAAGTCAAATTAATCAGAGTAGACAAAGGCTTGATATCATTGATTTCATTTGAGTCGAGGTTGAGAAAAGCCAATTTTGTCAGAGCGGACAAAGGCTTGATATCACTGATTTTATTGAAGTTGAGGCCGAGAAAAGTCAATTTTGTTAGAGCGGACAAAGGCTTGATATCGCTGATTTCATTTAAGCTCAGGGGGAGAGAAGTCAACTTTGTCAGAGCGGACAAGGGCTTGATATCGCTAATTTTATTTGAGCCGAGAGAGAGATAAGTCAAATTAGTCAGATTGGACAAAGGCTTGATATCGCTGATTTTATTGAAATTGAGGGAGAGAAAAGTCAAGTTTGTCAGAGAGGACAAAGGCTTGATATCACTGATTTCATTGAAGTCGAGGTTGAGACAAGTCAAATTAGTCAGCTTTTGGTTAGCCTGCTTGCAATTTTGAGTCTGGGCTTTTTCTAAAAGAACCTCAACAGTATGTTTTGTCTGTGGAGGTAAAGTTGATTTCTGCTGACACCAATCTGTAAAGCTTTTGGGAGTTGCCAGAGGAGCAGCAATAGTCTGTGTGGTGTAAAATCCCAAAGTAAAAGTAAATATTGTGGCGATGCTTAATGTAAGTTTCATTGTGATTTTTTATCTGGATTTAGTAGACTATTTGCTAGTTCATAGATGGAATAAGTGACTAAAGGCATAGCACCTATAGATGAATAGACAAAGTGAGTTAGTAGTCTCATTTAAAGCTGATCAAATTGACAAATAGATTCTGGTTTTACAGGACATATTTGGGGTGCGATCGCGTTATTCTTAATATTCAGAAAAGTCAATTTTGTCAGAGTGGATAAAGGCTTGATATCACTGATTTTATTTGAGTTAAGGGAGAGTTCAGTCAAATTAGTCAGAGCGGACAAAGGCTTGACATCGCTGATTTCATTTGATTCAAGGGAGAGAATAGTCAAATTAGTCAGATTAGACAAAGGCTTGATATCGATGATTTCATTTGAGTTGAGGTACAGATAAGTCAAATTAGTCAGAGTGGACAAAGGCTTAATATTGCTGACTTCATTTGAGCGGAGAGAGAGAGAAGTTAAATTAGTCAGAGTGGACAAAGGCTTGATATCGCTGATTTTATTTGAGCGGAGGGAGAGAGCAGTCAAATTAGTCAGAGCGGACAAAGGCTTAATATTGCTAACTTCATTTGTGCCGAGGTTGATAGAAGTCAAATTAGTCAGAGCAGACAAAGGCTTGATATCGCTGATTTCATTTATGCCGAGGTCGATAGAAGTCAATTTTGTCAGAGCAGACAAATACTTGATATCACTAATTTTATTTGAGTGGAGGGAGAGAAAAGTCAATTTTGTCAGAGCAGAAAAAGGCTTGATATCGCTGATTTCATTTGAGCCAAGGTTGAGAGTAGTCAAATTAGTCAGAACAGACAAATGCTTGATATCGCTGATTTCATTTGAGCCGAGGTCGAGAGAAGTCAAATTAGTCAGAGCAGACAAAGGCTTGATATCACTGATTTCATTTGAGTTGAGGGAGAGTTTAGTCAAATTAGTCAGCTTTTGGTTCGCCTGCTTGCAATTTTGAGTCTGGGCGATTTTTAACAGTACCTCAACAGTATGTTTTGTCTGTGGAGGTAAAGTTGATTTCTGCTGACACCAATCTGTAAAGCTTTTGGGAGTTGCCAGAGGAGCAGCAATAGTCTGTGTGGTGTAAAATCCCAAAGTAAAAGTAAATATTGTGGCGATCGCTAAAGTAAGTTTCATTGCATAATCTTATACTATCCGCTTATGCAATTACACTATGCAATAATTACCTAAATTTAGTATAAAAAAGTAATTAAGGAAAAATAAAATCAGCTATTTTTTTTTCGGTTTACGCAATTCCTGAGAACCAATTGGGCCGAGAATTTGATTAAGGTCACGCAACTGTTCAGCTGTACCCATCCCAATTAGCCGATCTCCCGGCATTAACACCGTATCCCCAGTGGGGCCACCAATTAAAGTCCCATCAACGCGACGAATTGCCAAAACTAATGCCCCAGTTTGCGATCGCAATCTCGCTTTTTGCAAACTTTGACCCACAAAAGGACAAAAAGCCGGGTCGAGTAAAAATTCTTCCATATACAACTGGCGGTCTGCACCTGTCAAAATCCCGTCTACAAAGTCCAACACTTGGGGTCTGAGAGCCGCAGCAGCCATCCGCTTCCCACCAGTAATATAGGGGGATATCACCTCATCTGCACCACCACGTCGTAACTTCTGCAAAGCTTCTTCTGTACTTGCCCGTGCAATCACCCGAATTCCCGTATTCAGTGTTTTTGCTGATAAAACAATATATAAATTTTCGGCATCTGAAGGAAGTGCGGCAACGATACAAGTCGCTCTTTCAATACCAACTTTCAGGAGTGTATCATCTAGGGTAGCGTCACCTTGGTATGCCGTGTAACCTTCCATCTGCGCCCTTTGTACAGATTCCATCCCCGAATCAATCACCACAAAAAGTACATCTTCTGCCTGAAATTCTTTAGCAATTTGACGACCAGTCCGACTAAATCCACAGATAATGTAATGTTCTGATAGGGATTCCATTAACCGCCTCTGCTGCTGTAGCCGAATTCCTTCGTGAAAGTAGCCTTCAATGATCGCTTCTGTAAATCTGTTGACAATGTAACCGATATTCACCACACCCAATAAAATCAGGCCAATTGTAAACAACCGTCCTCGGCTACCCAGTGGGTGCGTCTCTCCATATCCCACAGTCGCTAAAGTGATGACTGTCATGTAAGCCGCATCTTCCCATGACCAGCCCTCTATTATTCGATACCACAAAGTGCCAATGAAGAAAACACCGCCAAGAGCGATCGCCCCAGCCATTAACTCCTTTTGGATACGTTGATATTTTTGCTCAAGTGTTGAGAATGACGTAACAATAGTACTTTTAACCTACTTTTTCTAGTTTTGTACTAACTTTTTAGCATTGGTCTTTTTTAGTATATTTAAACTAAGTACAACATTTCATTTAACCGCATAGCAGATTTTTAATGCTGGTAATCAAGTGTTGAGAATAACGTAACAATAGTACTTTTAGGCTACTTTTTCTAGTTTTCTACTAACTTTATAGCATTCGTCCTTTTTAGTATATTTAAACTACAAGTTATCTAAATAACTCAGGACTACTTATCTTTTTTCTTGTCTAGTGCTTCCTGGATAGCGCGTCTACAGAACTCTGGGGGGTCATCTTGTGCTTTCACTTCTTCCTTCATATCCTTAGTAACCCGAAAGTTGAGTTGTTCGGTTAGTTCTTTGCTTGGTTGATTTCCGAAATTTTCAGGTTTACCCTTGGGGTTAGGCATTATTGAGAGATGTAAATAACGATTGAATCGATGTTAACAACGATATAAAGTTTTAAATCGGTGGTGTTCTCAGTCTGACAAACGGTTCACCACCGATACCACTTTTACCAAGAGGTAATTCTATTTTATGTTCACGCGTTCCGAGTTAGAAATCAAAACCATCCCAGAATTACGCGACTTATGCCGTCGATACGGCATTAAGCCTACAGGAAGTGCAGCATACAAAGTCAGCTACATAACTTCTCTGATGGCATTTCCTCAGCTAGCACTCCAGCAAGTGAGAGAAGGAAGGGGATTAAAATCTCCTGGATTTAGCGTCATTCAATTTTTTGAAGGGGTGATAGATGAAATAAATTCACCCACAGATGAGCAAGCAGCACTGATCAAAATAACCTTGGAAGGTAGGAGGATGGCTTACCCTGATCGGTTTGACCAAGAGAATCTGCTGAATTTGCACAAGGCTAAGATGCATCTGGAAATGGCGGTTGGGTTACTAAGTCAATAGCGATCGATAAGATCCCCGACTTCTTTAAGAAATCGGGGATTTGTGGCTTTCAATTGCTCAAGTCTTGAGTACAAAGTTTTTTTCACCACCGCCATGCCTTTGAGGTGATATAAGCGTTAGCCTAAGGAGAAGTACGAATTGTGCTAAATAAAAAGTATTTTTTAGGGATTTCTAGGAAACTAGTAAATAACTATATAATGAAAAACTTTCAGGAGGAGCGGTAGTGAGCCTACAAACTCTCGTTGACCAAGCCACCATCCCCCCAGATTCAGGGTCAGCATCTAGTCCCTTCGATACAGATAGCTTTAATGAAGCTGTCATGTCCACCTACGCACGGTTTCCCTTAGCCCTAGAACGGGGTGCTGGATGCCGGGTTTGGGATACACAGGGGCGAGAATATCTAGACTTTGTAGCGGGAATTGCCACTTGTACTTTAGGACACGCCCACCCAGTGATGGTAGAAGCGGTGACACGCCAAATCCAGAAACTGCACCATGTCTCTAATTTGTACTACATTCCTGAGCAAGGTGAATTGGCAAAATGGCTTGTTGAACATTCTTGTGCTGATCGCGTATTTTTCTGCAACTCTGGTGCTGAAGCTAACGAAGCCGCAATTAAACTGGCGCGGAAATATGCCCACACAGTATTAGACATTGAAAAACCAATTATTTTAACCGCCCATGCGAGTTTCCACGGGCGGACTTTGGCAACCGTTACCGCCACAGCACAACCGAAGTATCAAAAGTATTTTGATCCCTTGGTTCCTGGGTTCCACTACGTAAATTACAACGATATTAACGCTGTGGAAGTAGCGATTAGCGAGTTGGATGAAGGCGATTATCGGGTAGCAGCAATTCTGATTGAGCCATTGCAGGGAGAAGGCGGTGTGCGTCCAGGAGATATTGCCTATTTCAAAAAGCTCCGGCAGATTTGCGACGAAACTGGCATTTTATTGATTTTTGATGAAGTGCAAGTTGGTATGGGGCGCAGTGGCAAATTATGGGCTTACGAACATCTCGGCGTTGAACCGGATATTTTCACCAGTGCCAAAGGCTTAGGTGGCGGTATCCCCATCGGTGCAATGATGAGCAAGAAATTCTGTGATGTTTTTCAACCAGGGGAACACGCCAGCACCTTTGGCGGAAATCCTTTTGTGTGTGGTGTAGCACTCAGTGTTTGCCAGACATTGGAACGGGAAAATATTTTGCAGAATGTGCAAGACAGGGGTGAACAATTGCGATCTGGATTGAAGGCGATCGCCGCGAAATATCCTCAGCAGGTTGGCGAAGTTCGGGGTTGGGGTTTAATCAACGGTTTGGAGTTGCGAGCCAATATTCAACTAACCGCAGCAGATATTGTCAATGCTGCGATCAACGAGGGCGTATTGCTCGTACCAGCCGGGCCAAAAGTAGTTCGGTTTGTACCACCGCTAATTGTCACAGAGGCGGAAGTAAATACAGCTTTGGAAGCTTTAGACAAGGCGATCGCGATCGCTATAAAGTAGGCAATCTGAAAAATATAGTCAACTAAAGGTTAAAAGGGCGGTTAGAAACCGCGTCTACACGAACCTTTACCCACCTGCATGGGTTTCAAACACTCAGGTTTTCCTTAGTCCGCGCAGGCGGACTTTGCCTGTGTAGGCGCGAATTCTATTCGCCAGGGCTTT
This sequence comes from Nostoc sp. JL33, assembly GCF_017114985.1. GTDB lineage: Bacteria > Cyanobacteriota > Cyanobacteriia > Cyanobacteriales > Nostocaceae > Nostoc. The sequence continues at coordinate 7,761 of NZ_JABXKP010000105.1, forward strand.
TTCATTCTGGGGAAATTTCCCGATAAGCTTGCCGACACTGCTGATAATTGTCTGGCAAAATCTCCACATTACCAAAACATAATTGCTCGTGAGTGGTAATTAAAGTTTCATAAGGCTGTATGGGAGTCACAGACGATCGCAGCAATTGCAGATATTCTCCATCTGTGCGGCTGAGTTTGTGAGGTGCAATCGCGTTTTGATCCAACTGCTGCAACATCGCTAAATAAACACAACGGCAAGCCTCATGGTAGTTACCTTGACGGTAAAATTCTTGCGATCGCTCCAACAAAAGGGCAATGGATGACTCCCTAGAGCGAGTTTTTACGCGAAAATCAGTGATATTGCCACTTCGATTCAGCCAATAATATATATAAGGACTGAATTCTCGCCATAATCGCCAACCCACCCAAGCTATAAATAAGCCTAGTACCAGCCAAAACAGGAATTTTAACAACTCAGCTAACCAAGGGCTAATTGACCATCCAGTAGGCAATTCGGGCAAAGCGTGTTCAAAGCGGTAAAACTGGTATTCCCACCATTGACCCGCTTGTTGTTGAAATTGAGAAAGCTGCCAACTCCAGCTAGTTTTTTCAAAAGTATCTGTCATAGAGGGGAGTGGGGAGTGGGGAATGGGGAAGGTGGGGCACCTCTGGGGATAAGGGGTAATAGGGAGTGGGGAAGGCGGGGCCCCCTCTGGGGATAAGGGGTAATGGGGAGAAGAATTAATAATCAATAGCCCATGCCCAATGCCCAATGCCCAATGCCTATTGACTATTGACTACTGACTGTTTTTTTATCATTATCCAGCCGATAACAATAAGTAGCACCCCGAATGCAAGAAATCCTAGATCCCAAGCTAACTCATTTGGGCCTGGTTTCACATGATGGATACCGAGAATTTGATGGTCAATTAAACCTTCAACGAAATCGAACAACCCAGTACCAATCAATATTGACCCAATAAAGGTCTGTGATGACCAAGGAACATCTTCACGCCCTCCGGCACGCCATAGCAAGACAATTCCTACCACAGTGGATACCCAATTAAAGGTATGAAAAAAACCATCCCATACCATGTTCAAATCTATATTCGCCATGTTTGTCAGAGGTCGAATATTACTGAGCATGTGATGCCACTGGAGGATCTGATGCAGTAAAATTCCATCAATAAACCCTCCAATACCTACACCAAGAAAAATTCCAGCAGTAATTAGGGGTGCGCGTCGGTTGAGGGTTTCACTTTTCGCCTCCATTATCAACCTCATAGATAGATAGGCTTTTTCACCAAAATACAACTCTTTTGGGAGAAATATCTTCTATCTTGAGGCAAGTACGATCAGTGAAATTAAATTAATCTATTTTCAAATTTAATCTGCATACCCGCTTTCACTGGGTCGAAATCTTGAGGAAAATGGGTGTTGCGTTGGCGTAGCCTACCGTAGGTAATCATAGTCTGCTTTATCGAAGTTCGCTCCTTTGAGAGCGGCTTGGCGGAGATTTGCTGACATCAACAATGCTCCCCTAAGATCGGCATCCTTCAGATTAGCTTGACCCAGATCGGCAAAGCTCAAATCAGTCCCCCTCAAATTAGCGCTACTCAGGTTAGCTTCACTCAAGTCAGCATAACTCAGGTCAGATCCTTTCAAGTTAATGCCTTGCAAATCAGCATTACCCAGTTCTGCTTTACTAAAGTTCCGTTTTCCTGCTGCATAACTCTCCACGAGAGTAGCGGCACTATTTATAGGCTGTTGAAAATTGACTTCAGGCATATAACAGCGTCACAGGTTGCTCGTTATTACTTTCACGTACCCTTTTTAATTACGAATTACGAATTAGTAATTATTTGGTCATCCTTCCTAAATGTAATACATGAGTTCCTTCTGTTCTCGGATCGTTCTTCGTTCACAAAGGTCTTGGAGTGTATATTTTTCCAAAACGGAGTTAGCAGCCTGACGTGCTTCCTGCCAGACTTCCTGAATTAGCTCACCTTCTACCGTGTTGGGAGTCGGCTCACAAGTAGAGACAACAATATCTGACCCTTCCATGCAGCTAAAAGCATCCAATACTGTAATCTTACTGGGATCTCGTGCCAAAACATAGCCACCTTTGGCTCCGCGTATACTCTTGATTAAACCTCCACGCCTTAATGTTGCTAGGAGTTGTTCCAAATAACGGTTCGGTATGTCTTGCAATACCGCTATCTCTCGAATTTGCAGGGCTTCACCCTTAGGGTAGCAGGTTGCCAACTCTAACAGAGCTAGAAGTGCATATTCTGATTTGTTAGAAATTACCACAGGCGTAATATTTTCAACTCATACTTAAAAATACAAAATCTTTGAGTTCGTTTCCCTAAGCTACTGTTAAGAAAAACTTTACAATCAACTTATTGTTGACCGGCTAACTTTACTTTAAAGACCTTCTCCCATAAAAGCAATTATATTTCTTTTTTAATTCAATAAATAAAACTGATTGATTATTTCCGACTTTATTGTTCTGAATTCTGAATTCTGGCTCCTGAATTCTTCTTCAACTTTTGAATATCGAATTGGAGGGCAGCTTATACATGCAAATTTCTCGAAAATGGCAGAATGACTGTAAAGGTAGTTCCTGCACTGAGGGCACTTTCGACAATAATTTCGCCGCCATGTAAATCTACAGCCTGCTTGACAATGGACATCCCCAATCCCATTCCTGGGATATTGCTTGCATTAGTGGCGCGATGGAAGGGTTCAAAAATGTGTTCTATGTCAGAAGAGGGAATGCCAATACCAGAGTCTTGAGTCTGGAATATAGCTTGATCCTTGGCAGTGGTGACAGAAAACTTAACTATGCTACCAACGGGAGAGTATTTTAGAGAATTCGAGAATAAATTACTCAAAATTTGCCGCAGTAGTTTAGCGTCTAAGTTAGCTTCTGTGCATTGGCACTCGCCGCTAAAAACGATCGCATGTTGTGAGCGATCGCTCTGTTGTAATTCTTCTAAGAGATCGCGGCAAAATTCCACCAAATTCAGGGATGTTGGATTCAACTCTAACTTGCCTGTTTCATTCTGACTCAGTACCAATACATCATTCAACAACTGGTTCATGTGCATAACTGATGTTTGAATGCGACGCAGGTGCGTATTTTGTCGCTCGTCGCTCCAGAGATGGCGATAATGTTCTAGTAGTTCCGCAGAAGAGTGGATGGTCGCCAAAGGGGTGCGAAACTCATGGGAGGTGATGGTCAGCAAGCGAGATTTAAGATCACTAAACTGCCTTTCTTTGGCAAGCGCTTCTCGCATCGCCTCTTCTGCCCATTGCAGCTTGGCTTGGGTTCGCTTGCTTTCGCTAATATCCCGCAATAGCCAGCGCAGACCGATTAACTTACTATATTGATTACGGATAGCAACCATCTTAACGGCAGCAATAATCGGCGTTCTGTTACGTGGTCGCAAGTTTAGTTCCCACTCTTGCATTTTCCAGTTTGGGATTTCAGGGCGATCGCGCAGATGAGTAAGTTTCAAATGAAAAGCAATTAGCTCTTTCTCAACCACATAAATCTCCAGGAGATCGCCCAAAAGGAAACTCTTGGAAATGTTTAGTAGGGTAGTGGCGGCAGAATTAGCTTCCTGAATTACGCCTTTTGTATCAGTTACCAAATAGGCATCTGGTACTTCTTCAAACAGTTCTTGGTAGCGTTGACGTTGTGCCACCAAATCCTGTTGAGCGTTGAATAATTCTTCATTCTGCTGCTGTAGGTCTTCGTTAGCTATTTGCAGTTCTTCCAAAGCTAGGTGGACTTCTTGGAATACTGCGCTGAGGAGTTCAATATCTTTCTGTGCTTTTTGCTGTTGACTCTGGCGCTGCAAAAGGGCGACGCGCTGATGCATATTCTGTATCTGTAAGGCAAAATCGTCCAAATTCACGCTCTTACTCCTAATTTTTAGATTCCCTACTTGGACAATCTTAGCTTTTGGAGTTTAACAGTTATCAATTTATAGCAGTTTTCATTTAATTCAACCATATACAGCAGAATTCAGGAGTCAGAATTGGTGAATGGGCTACGCCCCGCTGCGCTAACAGAAGTAAAACAGGCTTTATACCTGGCTTTGAGATGAATCGTTGTGTACTTTCACTTGCCTGAAATTTGCTATATGTCAATACGCTTGGTGTTAAGGCTATAACTCTTTGTCAAAGTCAATTTTTTTTACGTAGACGCGGAGCGGTGAAGCAGCGCGGTCTTCTCCCAAAGGGAGAGGCTAGCGCCTGCCGTAGGATGCCCGGAGGGCTGTAGGGGGTTTCCCCCATGAGCGACTGCACCAAGCCGAAGGGCTTGCCGCAGGCTACCACAGAGGACGCAGAGGGCACTGAGAGAAGAAAGAAATGCTTAACTGAACTGTATTGTGCTATATGCTGTCGGGGCACAGGATTGCTCATTGGTGTCAACAAAAGCCTAGAAATAGCTTAAGTGTTGGCCTCTTCACCCGCCTAGAACTAAAGTTCTAGGCTAACAGCTAAACTCTACTGAAGTAGACTAAAGATTTTTGGGTATATTTAGTCATATGAAGATGACTTTTAGTATTAGCAAGGAACTGAAGTTCCTTGCGGGACATGACTTTTACGTTAAGTTGACACCAATGAGGATTGCTGTGCCCCTACCATTTGGTCTATTTACCTTCTGCCTCTCTGCCTCTTTGGTGACTGGGTTAGGGACTTCCAACAAATTATATTTGGAAGTCGCTAGGAATGCGGATTTAATAAAGTACAAAACCTCACCCCCAACCCCTCTTTGAACTCACAAAGAAAGGAGACTTTGACTTTTGTCAAAGGCGGGGTGAGGTTAAAACCATATTTGCAGAACTTACGCATTGACAAGAATTTGACTATGTGTATTTAAGCCTATCTCTTGTGCTAGCTGTTCTAGAATAAAGTCACGAGCTACTTGAAGAGACAA
>NZ_JABXKP010000063.1 GCF_017114985.1 Nostoc sp. JL33
ATACATTTTGGCAGTTTTTGACCCCTCTTTTTTCAATCTTGGTGAGAAATCCGGGTTTAGACCCAAATTTTCGGTAAAGCGAAAATTTGGGTCTTAACTCCCTCAAACAGGACTGACTTTAGCTCTGTAAAGCAGCTTCTCCCCTTGAAGATAGCCAGTGTAGCGCACCTTGACTATTTCACCTGGTTGTGCTGTTCCCTCCATCAATTGGTGCAACTGTGGTTTATAAGGTATTTCGGCTCCCACGGGTGCGATCGCTTCCACTCCCCACGCCTGTAAAAGCTTTTCCATGGGTTTCTGCACCAAGGGTATTATTTTGACTGCTGCTAGCTGTGGATTCTCCTGGGCTTTCAGTGCTACTGTTGGCCATTGCAATAATAAAGACTCCAGCAGTTGCAAACTCGACTGCTGGAGTTCTTGTAGTAATATCTCTCGCTGTTGTTCTAATTGAAGCTGCGATCGCTGGTACTCTTTTCTTAAATCTGCAATTTCTTCTAATAATTCTTGAGTAGGCGCTGCTTTCTGTTGTAACAACTCTACGGTTGAAAAAGTTGCGATTAATTCATTCAATGGCATCTGTAGCACTGGCGAAAGTTTGAGCAGCACATCTACCCGCATCTGCTCTAGCTTTCCTTGTCGTAACCGCAAAAGTTGACGCTCTGAGACGCCAGCAGCGCGACTCAGCGCTTTAAAACTAGAAATACCCACCTGTTGCATTAAATCTTGCAACTTTTGGGTGAAATTAATATTGGGCATGGGCATTGGGCATTGGGCATTGGGCATTGGGCATTGGGCATTGGGCATTGGGCATTGGCGATTGAGTTTTTTCTCTATCCCTTATTCCCTATGCCCCATTCCCCATTCCCCATTCCCCATTTCTATTCTTCCAGTAAACTTCTCAACATCCAAGCTGTTTTTTCATGTACTTGCATCCGTTGAGTCAATAAATCGGCGGTAGGTTCGTCGTTAACTTCCTCTACCACAGGGAAAATAGACCGTGCAGTTCTGACTACGGCTTCTTGCCCTTCCACTAGTAAGCCGATCATTTCCACAGCTTTCGGAACTCCGGGAGTTTCTAGAATCGAACTCAGTTTGGCATATTCGCTGTAGGTTCCCGGTGCGGGATAGCCAAGCGCTCTGATTCTCTCAGCTATTAAATCAACTGCTAAGGCTAATTCTGTATACTGGGTTTCAAACATCAAATGCAACGTTTGGAACATCGGCCCAGTCACATTCCAATGGAAGTTATGAGTTTTCAGATACAGTGTATAAGTGTCAGCCAACAAGCGAGATAAACCCTCGGCAATTTTAGCCCTACTCGCCTCGTCAATGCCGATATTTACATTTTTGACTGTTACTTTCGATGACATAATTTTCTCCTAATTAGGTTATATGTAATTGGGGGTTGGAAATTGGGCATTGGGCAAACAGGGCATTGGGCATAGGTAGGTTATTCTCCTTGTCCCCCTCATCTCCCCCACTCCCCACTCCCCACTCCCCACTCTCTATGCTAAGTGCATCTTCAAAACGCTACGGGGCGCTTTACGGACTCTGGCTAAAACGGTTTCTTTGCCTAAACGCTGGCAAGCTTCATACCGATGGCAACCAGAAAAGCCATAATATTGTCCATCTACTTCTAGGACATCAATAGGTTCTTGTTGCCCAATCTCCGCAATCGATTCCATTAAAGCTTGCACTTTATTTGGATCATTTGCACGGGGCAATGGCCGTTTTATCTGATTTAATGGAATTTCTTGGACTCTAACCATAAGGAGTTTATCCAACTAGTTCTGTTTTGTGCCTCTAAATAAATCATAGTCATTATGACTTCGTTTTGCAACTTTTTGGGCAAAACTGGTAATGGTATCATTGGAGCACTCATGCGACAAAAAAACCGCGCTACAAAGCAATTGCAAAATCAGCAGCTCCAACGCCGCATTAAGGGGCAAAAGGCGCTCTCTAGAAGACGCGCTCTTTACGATTACTCCTTCGCGCTTCTCTACTGGACCCTGCGCGTAGCTTGCTTAAGAGTAGGGGTACGCTATCAGGTACCGATGAAATTTTCGTTTTGGCGTTTTTCCCACACTGTGCTGACAACATTTTGTCTATTGGGACTAACTGCTGCATCAGGGCCTGAGAGCAACAGCCAGGGTATGGAACTGAAAATTGGGATTGTGCAGCGATTTGGCGATAAACCCACAGCCAAGCTGCAACTAGAACCCACAAAAGGCGATCGCTTAAAGCTAAAATTTATTGCGGCCAACAAGCAGCAAATCCTGTTTACCAACAAGCCTGTAAAGCTGGAAACTCTCATGCAAGCTTTACCCCAGTCAGCAGTCGAAGAAGTCGTAGTTTTGGGCACATATCGCACTTTTGAAACTGCGGAAGACAGTGCTAACAAATGGCGTTCTCAGGGAATGCAAGTGGAAATAGCCCAGCCAGAACGCTGGCAGGTTTGGGCAAAACGAGATGTTTACAGCACTCCTTTACTGCGACGCTTGCTATTGCAGAACATCCAAGCTTCTACCAAAGAAAAAGTATATCTTGATACTAAAATTTTGAAACAAGTGCCGCGAGTGAGTTGGGTGGTGGATGGCAAGCGCTACAGCCCGAATGATTTAGAAATTAGCACTGATAAAAATTTGATTCGGGTGAATAAAAGCGAAAAACAAGAGTTTGCTCGTCTTTATGCCGGGCGACTGAATTTGCAGCCAAATGCCTACGGCACATACACTCTAGTTAACCAAGTACCTTTAGAAACTTATTTGCGTGGGGTTTTGCCTTACGAAATAGGCACGGATGCACCAGTAGCAGCCCTGGAAGCCCAGGCAATTCTCGCCCGGACTTATGCCTTGAGAAATTTACGCAGGTTTGCCGCAGATAACTATCAGTTGTGTGCTGATACTCACTGCCAAGTTTATTATGGGCTAAATGGAGCCGCCGCCAAAACAGACCTGGCGATCGCCTCAACCAGGGGTAAGGTACTAACTTATAAAAATCAACTAGTAGACGCCCTGTATTCTTCCACCACCGGTGGCGTCACAGCCTTCTTCAGCGATGTCTGGAATGGCGATGATCGTCCCTATCTGCGCCCTGTACTGGATGCTGCGACTAATTTTTGGAACTTGTCTAAGCAGAGTTTAGCAGATGAAAACAATTTCCAAAAATTTATTAATACCCAACAAGGATTTAATGAAAGCAAGTGGGATATGTTTCGTTGGCACAAGGAAACCCCTTTAAAGGATATTACCAAGGACTTGCAGAAATTTTTGCAGGTGAAAAACAGTCCCGATGCCAAATTTAAGACAATTCAGGCTATGGCAGTAGTGAAGCGAAGCCAGAGTGGACGCATCCTTGAACTCGCGGTTAAAACCGATCACAGCACCTTTATTCTCCACAAAGACGAAGTTCGTAGTGCCTTTGCTGCGCCTAAGAGTACGCTTTTTTACATACAACCCCTGAACAAAGGCAAACCCGAACTGTGGGGATACGCTTTTATTGGTGGTGGATTAGGACATGGAGTTGGCTTGAGTCAAACTGGCGCTCAAAATTTAGCTAAATTAGGTTGGTCAAGTCCAAAAATTCTCCAATTCTATTATCCTGGTACTCAGATTCAAATTCTCAGCAAAGAGACTAAACTTTAAACACACTTGAAAAATCAAGCAGGAACACAGTAAATTTTGTGTTCCTACTTGACACGAAATTAGGCTTTTTGTCAAAGTCGCTTTAAGAGGTACACACGGCATTGGGAAGGTGTTGACCCTAAATGCCCTGCTTCTATTTTGTCAACATGATTAACTCTTGCAAGAGGTTTATTGTTGAGGGGACTAACTCTTAGTAGAGTTCTTCTTCTTTATGAGTTTCGATTGTCACGTCAGAGGTTGGGTAAGCTACACAGGTAAGTACATATCCAGCTTCTATTTGATCGTCATCTAAGAATGACTGGTCACTCTGATCAACGGCACCCTTTACGAGCTTACCTGCACAGGTCGAGCAAGCACCAGCGCGGCAAGAGTAGGGCAGGTCAAGACCAGCTTCTTCGGCAGCGTCTAGAATATAGGTATCGTCCTCAACGTCAATTGTTTGGTTCAGCCCTTCGGCCTCGTTGATTAGTGTCACTTTAAAAGTTGCCATTGACTAATCCTCTCTTTTGCAAACGGTACTATAAGTTATCTTTAGGCAAAGGTCACGGCTTTTCTGTGGGATTAGCCGCTGGTTCAAATTTGCTTCAATTCTGATACTACGAGAAAAATTAAACGATGTAACTGGAAATTGAACCCGATTAGTAATGAAATTTAGTTGCTTAATCCTGATAAGTTTTATTTATATGATTTCCGGCACTAGTCAGGCTGTGATTAGAAAAAACTATCTTAGGGATGAAAAAACATGAATAGGATTAATGCCACCTATATTTTGTCGGACTTATGCAGAAGAGATCCCCAACTTCCCTTAAAAAGCAGGGCTGTTTCATTTGATCAGATAGAGATTTTGTCAATATGATCAGTGAGAAATAAGCTTTGAGTTGGTAATCCAAAAATTATCGCAACAACTCCGTAAATTTAAGTGCGTTCTCCGCGAAGGCAGCAGCGCTTCTCTACAAGAGGCGATCGCGATGATAATTGTTAAATCAGATTTTTTAATCACCTGATTTTTTGGGGTTAGACGCTTGTAAATTAGCGCCTTTGAGGGAACTGGCAGGATCAAAAACAGAACTAGTGAGGATCATGTATAATCCAGAAGCAGCTTTGGAGAAAGCAAGAGTGCGTGTAGGTTTGGTGGGTACTGGGTATGCGGCAAAGTTTCGGGCTGAGGCATTTCTCCATGATCAGCGATCGCATTTAGTTGCAGTTGTTGGTCATACCGCAGAAAAAACAGAAACCTTTGCCAAAGAGTACGAGATTGAAGCGTTGAGTTCTTGGCAAGAGCTAGTAAAGCGTGAAGATATAGACCTAGTAGTGATTTGCACTATTAATCGAGATCATGGTGCGATCGCTCGTGCAGCCCTTACCAACGGCAAACACCTAATTGTAGAGTATCCTCTTTCGTTGGATGTGGTCGAAGCTGAAGAACTGATTACCTTAGCCAAAGCACAGCAAAAGCTCCTGCACGTTGAACACCTGGAACTTTTAGGTGGTTTGCATCAAGCCTTGAAGCAAAACTTAGCCAAAATTGGTGAGGTTTTTTATGTTCGCTACAGCACGATCAATCCCCAGAATCCTGCACCCCGCAAATGGACTTATAACCACGAGATGTTCGGTTTTCCGTTAATTGGTGCCTTGTCTCGCCTACATCGTCTCACGGATTTATTTGGTAAAGTATTGACTGTTAACTGTCATCAACGATATTGGGAAATAGAACCAGAATATTACCAAACCTGTTTTTGCACTAGTCAACTCTACTTTAAAAGTGGGCTTTTAGCCCAAGTAGTCTATGGTAAAGGCGAAAGTCTTTGGCAATCAGAACGCAAGTTTGAAGTTCATGGTGAAAAAGGTGGTTTAATTTTTGATGGCGACACAGGATTGTTTATTCAGCCAGGGGAAACAACACCTATAGAGCTTGGCCCTCGTCGGGGTTTGTTCACCAAAGACACGAATATGGTGTTAGACCATCTTTTTGATGGTACTCCTTTGTACGTTACCCCAGAAGAGAGCTTATATACCCTAAAGGTTGCTGATGCTGCACAAAGAGCTGCACAGACAGGGTTAACTATGTTTATGAAAGATTCTTTAGATAAAAGTTGATGAAAACCGAACTAATTGTTATTTTATCCCAACGAGAATTAGACAAAATGCGTCAAGCTGGGCGTTTAGCAGCTAAACTTCTCCAGCATCTAGAACCGTTCGTGAAGCCAGGGGTTAGCACTCTCGAACTCAATGATGAAGCCGAACGTTGGACGCAAGCGCATGGAGCAAAAAGCGCACCCCTTGGCTATAAGGGTTATCCCAAGTCGATTTGCACTAGTGTAAATGAGGTAATTTGTCACGGCATTCCCAACGCCAAGCAAATTCTCAAGGAAGGTGACATCATTAATATTGATGTAACGCCGATTGTTGAAGGTTATCACGGCGATACATCCAAGACATTTTTTGTTGGTACTCCTTCGCCAAAAACCAGAAAGCTGGTAGAGGTGACAGAAGAGTGTTTGCGCCTGGGTATTGCTGAAGTTAAACCAGGGGGACGCATTGGCGACATTGGTGCAGCCATTCAAGAGTATGCTGAAGCCCAAGGCTTTTCTGTAGTGCGAGATTTCGTTGGACACGGCATCAGTAACATTTTCCACACTGCGCCGGATGTTCCCCACTATGGCACACGCGGTAAGGGCAAGCGCCTCAGACCAGGGATGGTTTTTACCATTGAGCCAATGATTAACGAAGGCACTTACGAAGTTGAAGTTCTGGGCGATAAATGGACTGCTGTCACGCGCGATCGCCAGCTTTCTGCTCAATGTGAGCATACCTTAGCTGTAACTGAAGATGGCGTTGAAATTCTCACCCTACCTGAAGGCGAGAATTACTGGAACCTAGATAAAACAGGTAGTTAAAATAATTAAGAGCAGTATTGCTGCTCTAGTTCTGAACCTGGAAGGACAAATCTCCATGCTCTCAGCCACTATTAATACAGGTAATCTTAGCTCTGAGGCATTCGTTGCTGGCTATCTGGATGATGTACGCTACCAGTTAATCGATGGAGAACTAATCGACTTGGAACCCACTGGACTTCATGAACAGGTAGCTAGGTTAATTAATCGTAAGCTCAACGTAGCAATTGATCTGCTCAACTTGCCTTGGTTTATTCCCATGAAATGCCTGATTAAACCATTAGGTCAAAATTCAGCCTTTAGACCTGATGTTGTGATTCTTGATCAGACGGCTTTGGCGAATGAGCCATTATGGAAAACTGAGCCAGTGATTACACTAGGCAAATCTGTTAAATTGGTCGTCGAGGTCGTTAGTACCAATTGGCAGAATGACTATGCTCGAAAAGTGGAAGACTACGAAGCTTTAGGTATTGGAGAGTATTGGATCGCAGATTATCTAGGGCTAGGAGGCAAACGCTACATCGGCTTATCCAAACAACCGGTAATCACAATTTATCAGTTAGTTGATGGAACTTATCAAGGACAACAGTTTAGGGGAACAGAACGCCTCATCTCCCAAACATTTCCAGACCTGAATTTAACCGCAGAAGAGATATTTGTTGCAGGTTACTAGAGTTAGAAATTTGGGAATACGTGGCGCTCTCTGGGGAGAAGTATTTAAACTGCTTAATAATTATTTAGTGGGGGTTATGTTGGAAAAACGCAAAAACAATATAAACTAAGTTTTAGCACTATTTTGATGTCAATATCATCAATAAATCCAGTACTTCTCAAATATTCAGAGTTAATAGTAAATACCTGTTCAAATCAGGTGTGGTTCTGTTATCTCTTTACCACCACGGCTATTTCGTTCTAGACATAACCGCCCAGAACTAAAGTTCCGGGCTAATAGCCCAAGTCCACTAAAGTGGACTAAAAGCCTTTCTTAGTCGTCTTTAGACGACTTTTGCTATTAGCCTCAGAATAAATTCTGAGGCGGGCTAGATGAGAATAAAATAGCCCTATCTTCCCACTCGTTATTTCTCCACCTTATTTTCTCGGTGTTGCTGAATGAAAGTGTGAAACTCCATGTTTTAAACTGTTTCCTTTGCACCTTTGGAGGAAACCAAATTCATACTTTTAATCAGCAACGCCGTTTGATGATGGGGAAGTGATGAGGTAATTTTTTTATCCTCTAAGTTAAGGAGAAACTCATCAATGGCAACTATAACTCGTAACGGTACTAATGATGGTGAGAGTCTGACTTACGACAATCGCCCTTTACCTGATGATTATCCGTTCTCCTTTCCTGAATTTAATCTGGTTTACATTAACGGATTTGGCGGTGACGACATTCTGAGCGGGCTTGATATTTTTAGCACCTATATCCTCAATGGCGGTGCTGGCAACGATCTAGCCGTTGGCGGTATTTACGGTGATGTCCTCATAGGAGATGATTTCGATGGCGTTGCTGGTAACGATTACCTCGCAGGGCTTGACGGCAACGATGCTCTCTTTGGCCTTGGTGGCAACGATACCCTCATAGGGGGTGCTGAGACTGATACTCTCTATGGGGGTGATGGCAACGATGTTTTCCAGTTTGAATCAGTTTCAGATAGTCAACCTGGTTTGTCACGGGATATTATCGATGACTTTGTTGGAAATGGTATCTTTGCAGGAGATCGAATCGATCTATCTCGCATAGACGCTAACACCACCATAAAAGGCGACCAAGCCTTCACTTACATAGGAAGTCGCGGATTCACCGCACCCGGTCAGATCCGTTATTCAAAAGATATTCTCCAAGGTAATACTGATAGTAATCTATCGGCTAATTTCGAGATTCAGCTTGCAGGATCACCACTACTAGTGGCAAGCGATATTATCGTTTAATAGACTTTTTACCCTCTAAATTCAGGAGAAACTCATCAATGGCATTTATAACTATTAACGGTACTAATGATGCTGACACTCTGATTGACTACACTCGCCCTTTACCTGATGATTATCCGTTCTCCCTTCCTGAATCTAATCTAGTTACCATCAACGGATTTGGCGGTGACGATATTATCAGTGGGCAAGATCCTTTTAGCACCTATATCATCAATGGCGGTGCTGGCAACGATCTAGCCGTTGGCGGTGGTAGCGATGATCTCCTCAATGGGGATGATCCCGATGGCGTTGCTGGTAACGATTACCTCGATGGATTTGAGGGCAACGATGCTCTCTTTGGCTTTGGTGGCAATGATACTCTTGATGGGGGTACTGGCACTGATGATCTCTATGGGGTTGATGGCAACGATGTTTTCCGGTTCGACTCAGTTTCAGATAGTCAACCTGGTTTGTTACGGGATATTATCAAAGATTTTGTTGGAAACGGTAACTTAGCCGGTGACAGAATCGATCTATCTGGCATAGACGCTAACACCAATATAGCGGGCGATCAAGCCTTCACTTACATTGGGACTCGCGCATTCACCGCACCCGGTCAGATTCGTTATTCAAAAGATATTCTCCAAGGTAACACTGATAGTAATCTATCGGCTAATTTTGAGATTCAGCTTGCAGGATCACCACTACTAGTGGCAAGCGATATTATCGTTTAATAGACTTCTTGCAAAAGTCCTTAACACCCCACCCCCAACCCCTCCCCTTGGTAAGGGGAGGGGAGCGTTTGCGTTAGAAATACTAACTGTAGGTTGGGTTAAGCGGAGCCTCACCCAACGTTTCCGCGCTTGTTGGGTTTCGTTCCTCAACCCAACCTACAAAAAATTAAATTTCGACCCTCTTTTAGGGTGACGTGTACTAAGTTCCTATATTGAATTCGGGCAGTCGTTGATTGAATTCGGGCAGTCATTTATTGAATTCGGGCAGTCATTTATTGAATTCGGGCAGTCGTTTATTGAATTTAGGCAACCCCCAAGAATTTACATAAAGCCATTTAATATATTTGTAATCCTAATCAACATTTATTGCATGATAAAGTAAAACATATATGGAGGTAAAATTATGACCCAAGCGTTGCCCAAATTACTCACCTTTAATGAATTTATCGAATGGTATCCCAACGATGGAAAACGCTATGAATTGTACAAAGGAGTAATTATTGAAATGCCGCCTCCAACCGGTTCGCATGAAAAAGTTGTGGGATTTATAGCCCGTAAGCTAACTGTCGAGTTTGATCGCCTGAATCTTCCCTACACTATACCCAAAACTGCATTGATCCAAACTCCTTCTGCCGAATCGGCTTATTCGCCTGATGTGTTGCTGCTAAATCTTGATAATCTTGACAATGAACCGCTTTTTCAAAAACAGTCAACAGTAAGCCAAGCAGCATCGGTTCCAATAGTCATCGAAGTTGTTTCAACCAACTGGCGAGATGATTACTACAATAAACTTAGGGATTATGAAGAAATGGGCATTCCCGAATATTGGATTGCTGATTATGCTGCATTGGGTGCAAGAAAGTTCATCGGTAATCCCAAACAACCCACTATTTTTGTGTGCGAATTAGTTGATGGTGAATATCAAATGACAGCGTTTCAAGGTAACACCGCGATTTCATCACCTATCTTTCCCCAATTAAATTTAACTGCACAGCAGATTTTTAATGCGGCTAACTAATTTTTTATCTAGTCTTATAATTATCTTCCCAACTTATTAGGAATACCTTCACAATCACCAGGAATAGTACCTCTAGTTTTTTCGCCACCCCAAGCACAACAGTAATAACGTGTAGACTCAGACATCCGTTGCACATTCGTAAAATCGGCATTTTCTACCACAGCGCCAGTGTGTTCGCCGGTTTCATAATTTGGTGGTTCAGTGCGACTGCGGGGTGATGCTTTGTCCACTGTACCGTAAAATAGGCGAACTCCATTGATGTCAGCACTACCGAGATTAGCACTATATAAAATTGTGCGGGAGAGGTTAGCTTTTACTAAATCACAACCGACCAGATTAGCGCGGACAAGATTAGCTTCGCTGAGGTCAGTCCAACGCAAATCAGTACCAGAAAGGTCTGCTCCCGCTAGCATTACGCCTAAATCAATGACACGCACACCTTCCAGGCGGTCTTCTGCATATCCGCCACTCCCGTCGAAAATGGCTCGACCTAATCGGCCATCGCGTTTTAGGGGTGACAGCAACTTGGAACGTGAGAGAAAGCGGAGAATTTTCGCTTTACCACTGCTATCGACACTACTCAAAATTGCCGCAGTGCGTCCTTCCGCGATCGCTCTTTCTTGAGGCCAATCTTCTAATAATCCTTCTTCATCTAATACTAAGTCTGAAACGCCTTGGAAATAGGAATCAATTGTCTGTTGCTGGGTAATAATATTTTGCTGAACTGTTAGCAGGTTTTGCTGAATTGTCAAGTCTTTGGATATGACATATTGTCGCCACGCCACGTAAACGGCGATGATGGCAATGAGAATTTGCCCCAAAGCGCCAAACCATTCTGCTAGGCTACCAGCAGTTTCCCAGTTAATCTGGCGTCCTAAAAGCAGCAAGCGATCGCCTACAGATGTGAATCTGATCAAGCCGATGATCGCTACTAATAGCCCCAAAAAGGCCACAATCAGCGTGCGTTCTTGGGGTGAAAACCACTCCTTTAAAACTTTTTGCAACCAAGGCAATAATATCGCTAGGGATAACAGCAAAGTCATCAGTGTTCCGATAATGCCGATGATCCTGTTATTGAGGATAACGCCGATAAAAGTGATAGCGATCGCCAGAAGGATGATCAGTAATACCCTCGGCTTAACGGTGAATTGGTTGCTAGTGGGTTGCTTGAAGTCAGAACGGGCTTGTTTGAGAGCAGTTGTATGTTGCGGAGATTGCAAAGATGCGATCGCCGCTAGTGCTTGTTGTGTCGCTAGTACTTCTGAGCTTAGGTTCTTCTCAGTTGCACTACCGTCAAAGTCATCTGGTTGCAAATCGTTTTCGGGGATTGGTTCTGGGGTTGGTAGATTAGAGGAATTGGATTCAATCGTCATGTTTTCTATTTTGCGCCCTCAATCCACGTTATGCAGCGTTCCTACCGCAGTAAATTCTTAAAAAACAGGCTGAAGATATATTTTGCTTGTCCTTGTGGCAACTACCACTATTGCCCTGACAGTCATCGCTAGACCTTTTAATCACCTGAATTTAACAGCCTGGAGCGATCGCGACGATCGTCAACCCCTGCTTCCCGGTACGGTTGATGATGCCAGTCACCTGAATCAGACACAGGTGACAATTAAGCAAGTTAAGAGTCAGTCTAGAGTTACTGAGGTAGATACTACAGTCTGTACTTAGAGATGCCTTACGTCAAGGTAAAAAGGTAGTGATCGCGGGTTCAAACTGCTGAAATACTTATATCATAAAAACTTCGGCAGTTTTTCACCCCTATTAACTCATTCTTTTGGAGAAATCTTGGTTAATGTGTACTTAAAAATTTAGTAAAATCAAACACAATATATCCCAATATATTGAGGGCTTTATGATTAATAACATCTTCAAACGATGTGCAGTCAGTACAGCACAAGCTGTACTGAGTTTAGGTGTCATGAAAGCAGACCCAACTTTAGCTGCAACATTTTCAATTTCAGCACGGGAAGTACAAACGGATGGTTATTTTACTTTTCTAGGTAACTATTTCGGTGCGTTTAGTGGGGAAGATTCTAACAATGATTTTATCTTGACACTAAATTAACTGACCAATTTTACTTTTGAATCGGAACCTTTCTACAATGGAAGAAAATTTGCCTATGAACTCGCTGATCTTGAAAGTTTTACTTATAAGTTAAGTAGTAATGAACTATAGCGGTTCCTGCTTGAGTACAATACAGTATGGGATGATGGAGTATATTAACG
>NZ_JABXKP010000069.1 GCF_017114985.1 Nostoc sp. JL33
ATAATTCTTTAATCCGTCTTGGAAAGTTTGCTCAAGTCAAGCCACTCCGTTGCGGTGAATCCAGCGCTGTAGTGAGGCAGTCGCTCAGAGGGGGTCTCCCCCATGAGTAACTGCCGAAAGGGTTTCCCGCCGTAGGCGACTGGTGAACCCGAAGGGGGGTTCCAAGAGTTATAGGAAGTGGCGCGGCAGAGCCGCAAGAGCAACTTTCCGCAAAATCTAAAATTAAATGACTTGCTCCTGATTTGATTGCTCTTTTCAATTCTTTAATCTAAAATCTAAAATCCAAAATCCAAAATTGTCTGACCTCGCAATTCACCGGAGCGCTTGGCAATTTCAATGGTGATGGGTAATACTTGGCAGTTATTTTCCAAAAAGCTCTCGAACCATATTTGAATTCTAGCGTTGGGCTTGAATGTCAGTCTATAAAATATTTCTTCAACGGTAATTGCACTCAGAACTATTGAGGAAACTCTTTCTGCCCATTTCAGTACACCAGAGTTAGGTTGGAGTCTTACTAATTCGCTGATAATGTTAGTATCACAGAGAAAAGTCATCAATGGCATCAGCGAAATAAGGACGGTCTTGGCGGGAGGGTACTTCGAGGATATAATCTTCTTCAGCAGCTATCTGACGTAGTTCTTTGAAAACATCAGCTAGAGAAATCTTTTCGCGCTGCTTGCGCCACGTCAAAAATTCTTCAAACATCTCAGCTTCAACAACAACAGCCACCAGTTGATTTCGGTTGTAGATGAGTTGCGGTTCTCTAGTGACAGCATGAATCAGTTCGGAGAACCTCTGTTTCGCTTCTGCAATTCTCCAGTTCATCTAAAACCTCTTTTATTCATAATCATGTGTATTATAAATATAATTAATGTCTATATTCTCATAAAAAAAGCGCAGATGCTAGGCTGAGGCTACACGTAACGGCGAATGTGTATTTCTAACCACCCATTTTTAACCATCCAAAAACTTGATTGACGGTTAGCGCAAGTTGAATTTCTGGTAATACAGGCAAAAAATCTTCTCCCTGGAGTAGCACTGGCTGTTGCTCTGGTAGAAATACCAAAATACTGAAATCATCAGGGTCAAGAAACCATCCAAGGCGGCTACCATACTTTAGACAGTAGAGAATGTTGCCAATTACTTTGTTAGGTTTTTGTTCTGGCGAAAGAATCTCAATCGTCCAGTCTGGTGGAAGTTCAAAATTATCAGGTACTTCATTATCAACAGTGAACGGTATGCGTTCCCACTGAAATACAGCTACATCAGGTACAATTGAGCGTTCCCCAAAACTACACCGTAATTCGGGAAACGCATAGGCAATCTTCTGGTTCTCTGTGACTTCATTAACAACAGCACAGAGTTTACCTTGTAAGCGGCTGTGTCTCCCTTTCGGCATTGATTTTTGAATAATCTCTCCGTTAATATATTCACTCGCAGGCTTTGTTTCTGGGAACTTCAGAAACTCTTCCAAAGTTAGAGGTTGAGTAGTTGTGTAGCTCATAGCTCCTAAATCCTAATGGAATGTGCTGTCACTTTAGCAAAATGCTCGCTTTCATTGCCGCAGACTAAACTAATTCTTTTGCTAGTTATTTTCCATCTTCAGCCAACTAAAAACCTGCTCTACTGTTAGTTCTAGGTCAATCTCCTCTAAAACTTCTAGGCGATCGCTCTTTTGCAACAACTCTGGTTGTTGGCCCGGACGGAAAATCAAAATTGAGCGATCCGTTGGATCAATTAACCATCCTAGTCGGCAATCATGCTTTGACACTCCCCCGTTTATAAAACGGGGGATTCTTGGGTCGAAAGGGAGCTATTGCTTAACCCCTCGCCAAGCATCTTGACCGTATGCCCTACGGCTGCAAGACCACGTTGCATCACCACCATAGCGGCTGCAACGTCTCTATCTGTCTGAAATCCACATTCACAACAATGATGTATCCGCTCGCTTAAATCTTTCTTTCCGGTGTGGTGGTTGCAATTAGGGCAGGTTTGACTGGTTCCATTGGGATTCACCTTAGCAAAATAAACCCCGCGCTGACAACACACCCATTCTAAGATTGAGAGAAATTCACCAAAGCCTGCGTCTAAAGTATGCTTTGAAAACATCCCTTTAGCCCACGCTTTAAAGTTCAAATCCTCGGCAAATATCATTCCACCTTGGTCACATAAATGATGTGCTAACTTGAAATGAAAATATGCGCGAGTGTTGTGAATGTATTCATGTAGTCGTGACACTTTCTGTTGAGCTTTTCGCCAGTTATTTGACCCCAATTTCTTGTGACTAACTCTTTGTTGCAGCAATTTCATCTGGCGTTGGAGATCGACAAAAAATCTTGGTCTAGCAATTTGTTCACCAGTGGATGTAGCTAAGAAACTTTTTAGCCCTAAGTCAATGCCAATAGGTTGTCCATGTGGCGCAAAGCTTGGAACATCAACATTAGCTTGCAGTGTGAGCATCACATACCACCCCGAAGCTTTTTTCACCACCTGGGCTTGCTTTGCCACAAACCCATCTGGAATAGGTCGGGATAGTCGCATTTTCACCCAGCCAACGCCAGGAAGTTTAACTTTGCTTCCTTGAATTGGATTAACCCCTAATTGTGGAAACAACAAAGAGTGCATTCTCCCTTGTTTTTTGAATCGGGGAAAGCCTCTTCCTGATTCCCACATCCCAATAAATGCTTTTTCTAACCGCCTTAACACTTGCTGCAACATTTGAGAATGTGCAGCACTCAGGTTAGGATTAGTTTTCCTGGCTTGAGTTAAGGCTTTGCATTGAGATGCAAACGTTGGTCGGGGCGCGTCAGCCGGAATGATATACTCACTTTTTAGACTGCAAGCATCAATTCTGCATGACCTAGAGTTATACCAATCTTTCCGTTCTCCTAAGCCAAAATTCCAAACCCTACGAGATGTTTCTAGCCATGCTTCATAGGTTTGGGACTGTTGTTGATTTAGTTTTAGGCGATAGATATAAGTTAGGTTTAGCATATATCTATTATATCTTAAAAACAGGCGAATTGTTTTTAAAGCCAAATAAATTTGGCTCATTCGCTTATATCCCCCGGTTTCCAACCGGGGGCTTTACGCATCACGATCCGTAAGAATTGCCGCAATGATTAATTCATCCTCACCATAATTCGTAATTGGAATTCTTAATTACGAATTACGAATTACGAATTACGAACTACGTTAGCGAGTCCGCGTAAAGAGCGTCATTACAAATTATTTCCGCACGACTACTAAAGTTCCCGTTGAAGCCCAGTTGTAAAGATTGCGAGCTTGCTTAACAGGTAAATTTACGCAACCGTGGCTGACTGGAGTTCCAAAACGGTTATGCCAGTAAGCACCGTGGATGGCATAGCCTCTGTAGAAATACATTGTGTAAGGAACGTCAGGAATGTTGTAGTCCTTGCCTCGCATTCGGTGAGTGCGATACTTAGAATTAATCCGAAATCTACCTATGGGTGTGGGGGTCGCTCGCTTACCTGTGGAAATGCGGTATGAATGAATAACTTTATTACCTTCCCATGCACGTAAGCGTTGCTCTGACAGGTCAATTTCAATCCAGCGAGGTTGGGATGTTTGCCTGATATTAAATGCAGTGATGCTGTTTTCATCTACTGACGCGGCTGTTGCTGTAGTAAAGTTGGGTGTACCTGCTAAAGGTGATGACCAAGAAAATAGAGTTGCCACCATCAGCGCCACGCCTGTACAAAAAGTTCCTGAAGAACGAATCCTACCACTGCGAATCCAAGATTGCATTATGCCTCACCTTCTAAACTACGCAAAAATTATGAAGTGAAGTAATGTTCTGGAAAACTATAAATTTCCAGATCGACTACTCGCTTCCTATTGAGGATTTACGCAATTCATCCGCTAATGCTTTTCAAAACAAGTCCGATGCTAATCTGCATCAAATTTGCACATTTGTCATTTGTCCTTAATTAAATGATCAGTTCTAACTAATGACTAATGACTAATTACAAAGGACAATATTTACAAAAAATCTGTGATTTAAATGCCTAAATACAAACTTTCCCCAAATTTATATTTGCATTTGTAATTTCACATAGCAGTTGTCAGGATTTACGCTTATTTTCTTGGGCAAATAGTTAAATGCCCTCTTCTCTATTTTATTTGAAATTAAGTAATTTCGACTCCGAAGACTCCCAGCATAAAATCTTGCTGGGAATCACTTAATTGTCTTGATTCGTTGTTATTTATGATTTTACCTAAATTGCTTTTTGGCTGCTTCACCTACTATTTCTGGATAACTACTGGTGTCCCTACTGATGCCCAGTCGAATAGCCATTTAGCATGTTTAGGTGCTATATTCACACAGCCGTGGCTCACGGGAGTACCAAATCTCTTATGCCAGTAAGCTCCGTGAATAGCGTAATTACCTTGGTAAAACATTGCATAAGGAACGTTGGGAACATTGTAGTTTTCTCCCTGCATCTTTGTAGTTTTGAATTTGGATTGAATCTTAAAAGTACCAACAAGAGTGGGGGTAGATTTTTTGCCAGAGGAAATAGCGCTTCCATAAACAACTTTGTCACCTTCCCAAGCTATTAATCGTTGCTTTGAAAGATTAATTTGAATCCAGCGCTGATCCGATTGTTGTAATGTTTGGATTGTTTGTGCAATCACTTCATTTTTGGAATTCGCCCAAACTTCACTCGTTCCAGTAGTAGTAAAAACACTTAAGGACAGTGCTGTACCAGTGAGAAGTATTTGTAAGCTACGTACCCACTCAGGATAAATCAGTCTTTTCATTTTAGATACACTCACACTCAAATCACGAGGTTTTGAGAAACTTATCAGCTTTCACCTTTATTTCCCTATCTATTACTTTAATAGACGTGAACTTTTGAGGATTTGATTCTAAGTTAAGTTAACTGTCGCATCAGCTTTCTTGCCCCAGATGCGATCGCTTCCCAATTTCCCTCTGTGACAAGCTTTTTGGGAAATAACTCACCGCTCAAACCGACAGCGATCGCTCCGGCTTGTAAAAATTCTTTGGCATTTTCCAGAGTGACGCCACCAGTAGGAATTAAAGGAATCTCACCCAGTGGGCCTTGCAAACTTTTGATATAAGCAGCCCCTCCCACTGCTTGCACAGGAAACACTTTTACACAACTAGCGCCCTGACTCCAGGCGGTAACAATTTCTGTAGGAGTCATAGCTCCTGGTATAATAGGCACATTTTTTTCTTGTGCCGCCTGAATCATTGCGGGATCAACATGGGGTGTGAAGAGGAATTGCGCCCCAGATGCGATCGCGGATTGTAGCTGTTGCACATTGAATAGCGTACCAGTACCAATGGTACAGGCTGGTAATTCTGAGCGTAGTTGACTGATTAATTCCCCAGCGCGATCGCTATTCCAGGTAATCTCAATTAACTGCATTCCCCCAGACGCTACAGCCATTGCCATTTGCTGTCCCATTTCGATTTTAGGGGCGCGGATGACTGCGATCGCTCGATTTTTTTGCAACTGTGATAACCAAATTTGATTGGGCATTTTCACTGGGGATTGGGAACTTGGAACTTGGTACTTGGCTAGTAAATACCTAATTTTCAATACTAATACCCAGTACCAATGCCCAATACTTCTCTACTTTGGGCAACCCTCAGTAGAAGTGCCCAATGCCCTTAAAACTTGCTTCTTGTATCAAGTTATGAGATATTGCATGTAAACATCATAAAATCTATCGAATTACCGTAGTTTAAAATTAAATGCCTCAACGTTTAGGTATAAAGGAGTAATTAAAATGACAATTGCGCGACAAAACACAGCAGCATCTTTAGCAATTACCATTCACGATTCCGAAAGGATGGATATAGGCAGCCTGTGGAAGCTTGGGCGACTAGGCGCAGGATTTTGGTGGCGTACTAAGGCATATGGAACGATTCTGGGCGTTATGCTGCTGACCTTGGTGAGTCTGACTTTCCTGAGTATGCATTTGTCTTACCGCAGACTGTTCCCATATCTGTGCCATCGAGTCATTGGCAGTAATAGTCCCCTACGCCCGTCGTAGATATCGCCTGATTTTGCTTCCTTTACATTACTTTAGAGACAGCCTTTGAAAACTCAGCTTAATTCTTCTAGTAGAGGAGAGAGCTAATTAAAAACGCATATACTGCACTTACCAAGCAATAGTTTGATCAGCTCCTAGTTAAAGACCTACTAGGAGCTTTTTTTAATTGATTATCTACTTAAATGCAGCCATATATGGAAAAACCGGCGTTGCAATTAAACTATTCCTTATGGATGTTAATAATTAATTCTGATGGTAGATGGAATCAAAAGATGAAGATTGGTAATATGTATTTGTGAAGTAAAAAACGTTTACCGAATTAATAACAATGAATATTATTGCTTGGATTGTTTTAGGTTTAATTGCTGGCGCGATCGCAAAAGCTATCTATCCCGGTCACCAAGGTGGCGGAATTCTGGGAACAATCGTGCTAGGAATCATTGGTGCTTTTGTTGGCGGTAGTTTAGGTGTATTTTTCAGTACGGGAACCTTAACTCTAGCAGCTCCTAGTCTTAGCATTCCAGGTATTGCCCTAGCAGTTCTTGGTGCAATTATAGCGGTTTTCGTGTGGAACTTAGTAACGAGCCGTGGTGCTGTATAAAAACAAAATTGCGGTTAATGAATGAGGAAGATTTAGTAAATTCATTTAACTATTTTTAACTGTGAATTAAATCAAAAAAATAGCGCCAGCCTGTCATTAGGCTGGCGCTGTTTTTTTAATTACGAAGGGTTACTATTTTCCGGGAAAGTGGTAACTATGGAAAAGATAGGTACAAAAGGCGGCAAGTCGGAAAAAAATTTTATTGTGAAACTCTTACACAAGATCCTTCCTGACCAGAATCGGGAAAAATTGCTAAAGTGTGATACTCAGGGTTATCTGTTCCATATATCACTCGAAAAGTATACAACTTATTTTTACCTTGCCCTTCGGTAACAACTGTTAAAAGTGTATTGCTAGTAGGAGGAAGTCCAGGAATGTCCAGTTTTTTAATTCGTCTGAGTTGAATTACATTCGCTGCGGAATTTTTACAATCTCCTCCACTACTATTAGCTTGTTCACCAAACTGCATACATACGGGGCCATCAAAATCTATAGTTACCTGTGATGGATCGTTTAACCAAACTTTTTTAATTACTTCTCCAGCCGGAATAAAGCTTAAGTTTGTTCCTTCTTGATACCAAATTTTGATTGTAGGTATTAGTCCCCCTAAACCCTGTGCTTGGCAGGAAAACATGGAACGCAGAACGGCGTTATTAGCTACAGCACGGCCTACTAACAAGAACATAGCAACCGAGAAAATTAAGGAAGCTATAGGTAGGAAATAAGAATTATGTGGGGTATTTCCTGACAAGTTAGTATTATTTTTCATGGTTGCAAATGGGTAGATTGGTAGAGAGAACAAGGGGAGATGGGAAAGATGGAAAAAACTAATTACCAATTACCATTACCCAATCCAAAATATAAAATTGGTATAAATCCTATCTCCTAAAGCTGGGTTGGTTGATTAACGTATATTTCAACATTTGTGCCTGCTGGCAAAAACCAAACACCAGTTTGTTGTGACATTTGAGCGATCGCCTGTTGATTACGTTGGGCAATTTGGGGTACTACAGAGTTCATACCACCTTCCAGAACCGCAGCTCCAAGGTTGCGTCTGTTCTCAGTGATAGTAGCATAACCAGTAATGATGCCGTTGTTGCCGTTGTTGGGAGTGTTGGCAGTGTTGGGATTGGGAGTGTTCTCGCCATCGATATTAGCGACGTTGGTGCCGCCATATAAAGGCAGGAGTTTAGTATCAGCGCGATTTACTAACTCTGCTGCTTTACCAATACCTCCCAAAACGAATAGTCCTGCATCCATTGATGCTATAGACGAACTTTGACTGGGAAATTTATTTGCGATTAAAGGTTTACCTTGGGTAGCGCGAATAATAATTGCATTATTGGGTAAACTTTGTTCTGTAAGGTTGCCATCATTTTTCGAGATAACTTTGACTACGTTCATCTGCAAAAGACCCTGTTCGGAAAGGGAACGAATTTCAGCTAGAAATTCGGTGTTTGCAGGTACAGCGATCGCACCATCCGTAGATTTTAGCGCTTCTTTCAATCGGATCACAAATACGTTTTTCCCTTCGCCTGCTTCATCACCACCGCCTGATTTAGTAGTAGTTTCCCCAAATATCGCTGTCGCCAATACAGCTTTAGCACTACTCCCAACTGGTACGGTTTTCTGTCCCTGCGGTTGCGCTTGGCTCACCGCAGGAGCAGGATTGGGGTTCGGTGTCTGTTCCTGTGCCTGCGCCTGCGGATTGTTTACAGGTTCAGGAGCAGCTGCGATAGCTTGATTGGTAGCATTTACTTGACCGTAGCTACCTAACTTTGCTAACCTTGCCCACTCTTGAAGTGGGCTTGGTGGAGATGGTGGAGTTATATTGACTAGCGGTTGAGTGCTTGGCTTGACAACTGGTAGCTGGGGTGATGTAGAAGGTTGAGAAGCAGGTACTTTAACGATGCGCTCAACTGTTACTGGCCGAGGTACGTAAACTGTTGGTGCGGGTGTTGGTATCACTTCCTGTTTCGCTCTGGAAGAAACTGAGGGTTGTTGTAAGGCTACTGTCGGCGTTGATTTGGCAATTCTAAGCTGTTGTTGGGCGGCTTTTACCAACTGTGCTTGTTCACTCAGGGCTAATTTCGTTTTCAGACTATCTACTTCAGCCCCTAGCTGTTGAGAGCTAGATTCATTAGTGGGCTGCGATCGCGCTTCTGGAGAAACAATATTTTTTGGCTTTTGACTGCTGGTAGTCATCAACTTGGACAAAAACACACCACCGACCAAAACTATCACCAAGGTAGCAGCCCCTACCAAAGCTAACTTTGCAAAGGGATTAGATGAGAAGGCTTGCTTAGTCTGAACTTCTCGTGGTTGAGAAAGAAACTCTTGCGCCGTTACAGAGTCTTCTGATCCTGGGATATCAGTAGAAGATTCTTCTTCAAAGCCGACCAACCTTGACATGTGTGATTCCCAATCTAAAGATTCTACTTTTGGTTGGCCATCGTCGCTGCTTAGGGTAAATCCATTTGGGGGAGGCGTTTCCGTAGGAATTGAGTATCTAGTCATGGTAGAGCTTTGGTTGGATTTACAGAACAATTTTGATCTTGGATTTCACATACATTATAAATTTCTAGTCTGGCTTCACCAAGGCGGTAAGCTGCGAAGTGCAACGGTAGTGCTGCATTTGGTAGTGAAGGTGCTGGTTGATCTATTGCTCTAACTAAAATTTGTTTATTAAAGGAAACTGATTTTCCCAACTTATCAGAACTGCTAAAAACTAATTGATTGGCAACCATATCCACTTTCCACTTTCCATCGCCTATTTGTGTAGGTTGAGAAATTTTTTGGATTACTAATACATTCTCCGCTCCTCTATTAACATTTTCAAATTGACTATCTGGATTTAAGTTAGTAACTTCTGACTTAAGTTTTTGTTTAAAATCATCAGCTACCAGTTGGGAGGTAATTTCCCAGACTTGTGTTGGCGGCTGTTGTTGTGACCAGGTAAGCATTAAGCTCATAGTTTCACCCACAAAGCGGCGAATAGCCTCTGGCTGTCGCTCTAAATTTGGCTGGGGGTCTACGGTTATAGTGCGACCATCAACAAGTTGCACTAAGCTTTGAGGTGTGAGTTGCCTACTTAACTGTTGTAACATAGACCCGTTAAATATTAGTAAAAGCAAGGTAAATAGATGTAACCCAAATGTTCCTACTACTAACAGTGGTAAGGGGCTATTTTTCCTATTTTCTGGTTGGAGTAATTGCATTAATAATTATATAAATTGAACTATGAGCCAGTGAATTAGAAATCGATTATCTTATAAAGCTATCAGATGTTTGTCCAGATCCGCATTGCTTTAATCTATCTTGGTTAAGGTTACTGTAGTTATCTAGCAAACATAAGTTACGGATTTCATAAATTTCTAATCTATCAGCGCGGACACTATAAATTGCTTTTTGCAGGTCTGTACCATTGTCAGCTTGGGGATTACCGAAATAATCTGCTGCACGTACAAGGAAATCTTTGTTAAAAGGAGTTATGAGTTTTGCACCACCTACTCGGTTTTTTTGAATTAAGTCGGCTACCATACCGACTCGCCACTTACCTGGTGCAATTTGTTTTGGCGGATAAACCCGCTTAATAACTAATTGTGATGTCATAACTTGGCTGGTATTTTCAGAGAAAACTTCTGGCGGTGTCATTTCTGCAACTGTGCTTAAGAAACCTTTGCGAAAGTCTTCTGATAAGGCAAAACTAGCTATCCAACTGGTGGTACTAATTTTTTGGCTACTCCCTTGAGGTGTTTGAATCAGAATTCCTAAATCTGCTTTGGGGTTTGCGACTTCTTCGATAGTTTGTGGTGGTAAGGTTCCAGACCAGCTAAACATTGATATCATCGTTTTGCTGATGAATTGGCGAATTGCTTCTGGTTCTCTTGCTAAATCATCAATATTAGCTACTGGTTTACCATCGATTAATTGCACAAAGTTGGGAGATTTTCTCACACTGAGTTGGCGAATATTTATCCCTTGGAATAAGAATAAAAGTAAAACTAATATATGTAAACTGAAGCTAGCGATCGCAAAAATTGTCAAAACACTTGCTGTTCTTTGTCTTTTTTCCAGTAAACGCACCATTTACTCATCTTCTCCTGCAAAAAACTTCAGCTAATAGACCTCTTGCGGAAATCAAAAATAAGAACCCCACCCCGCCAAAGCTACGCTTTGTCTCCCCTCCCCGCTTGCTCTTAGGGGTTGGGGGTGGGGTGCTAGGGACTTTTGCAAGAGGTCTTATATTAATTACGATTTGCATATAATTCAGCAGTCAGGACACTTGCCAAAATTGAGTTTATTCATTTTGAATTTTGAATTTTGAATTTATATTCTCTCCCTTACTAAAGAAGCCGTATTGCTGATCCCACTGAAGACTGCAAAACCGCCAGCAGCAGCCACAAGTAGCGATAAAATTGGTGCTAAAATTCCCAGAAAAATTATGAACCACATTAAGTCTGGATCAGCACTAGCATTTTGACCTGGCCCATTTACAATAACTGCGGCAGTCAGCACAGCAATAATATTGAATGAAATCTTGGCGATTCCAATAGATAAAAATCCGGTCAGCCATGCAAAAATTGGCTTACCAGCTACAGGCAGTAAAGACCCACCTACAGCTATTGGGGCTAAAAGTGCTATCAGCAACATAGTAGCTTCTATGAGATTCTGAAAGGCATATTGCAAGGAAACTAAAAAG
Organism: Nostoc sp. JL33; assembly: GCF_017114985.1. Classification (GTDB taxonomy): domain Bacteria; phylum Cyanobacteriota; class Cyanobacteriia; order Cyanobacteriales; family Nostocaceae; genus Nostoc. Next base: position 11,349 of record NZ_JABXKP010000069.1, read on the forward strand.
TTTTTGATGCTTGTTTGGACTGTAGAACCTAACAAAGAATTAAATGAGGTTTCTGATACAAAGCCTTTGTCATATCTAATATCATCTACTTTAGTTTGTAGCCTATTTATCCAAATTCTCTTTCCGTATGTATCTCTATATTTCTGCAAGAGAATGTTGATTTTATCGGCAGCTTGGACAAAGCATTGACTTTGTTGAGTGCCAGTTAGCGATTGGCAAGGACGCAGAAAAGAACCAGTTACTTCTTCTGCAATACTCATATTCAGTGCTTGTTGGTACATTTTACCCGCATCTGCTGATACCACTACTTCCTGATTCACATTGTTTAAAAAACCCCGTAATCCCAGTGTCAGATTAGAAAGGATACTTCCCTTCCCTGAATTATTTAAGAGAATCACCACCACAAAAGGCCAAATTAAAGCTGATATGGGACGGGTATATTCGTAGGATATTAAGTCTTTGAGGAATTGTATCATAAAAAATAACAGGGTTCCTACGGCAAAAAAAATACCCAAATTTGTCAGCGCTCCATATAAGTTATTACTGGTATTGTTTTGTAATAAATCTAGCCATTGTTTGTCCCAACCTTGGGCAATACTTTGGGAAGTTGCCGCACCATTATCGAGAACGTCATCAATCCCTACTTGGCGGCCTACTTGGGCAAAAATTAGTTGAATAGCAAGTTGCATTTTGAGTTGATGGGCTGTTTTTTTTAGATTTCGTAGGGTGCGTTAGGAACGTAACGCACCATCCCGGATGCTTTCGGTGGGTTAGCGACAGCGTAACGCACCTTACCAAACTGTTTTTTAGACTTCTTGTTGGTTTGTCAGAAGTTTAGAGAATGTTTTAAAAGTCCTCTTGTCGGTAGCAAAACATTCTAGATCCCTCGAAATCACCCTTTTTAAGGGGGACTTTGATTCCGGTTCCCCCCTTTTTAAGGCTACGGTGTACACACAAGTCTGAAATAGGTGATTAACCAAGGTTTTACCCCACCCTAACCCTCCCCTTATAAAGGGGAGGGAACTAGATTTATTGTTTCCCCCCAATATATCGGGGGGATTAAGGGGGGTAATTCGACTTGTGTGTACACGGTAGCCTTTTTAAGAAGGGCTAGGGGGGATCAATAAGTCCCTCAAATCACAGGCAACCACTTTTCAAACAACCTCTTAAGGATTTTAAAATTTGTCTGGAAAATTAGAGTTTTTTTATCCTAAAATCCTACTTCACAACTTTTCTGCCAAACAAATCTAGTTGAGAAGTAGCTCGTAAAAGTCGCGCCGCTTCTGTAGATGTATCTACTCTCCGAGCGCGATTCGCCTCTTCTGTCTGCTGAGAAATGTTTGCTAAATTTAAATTAGAATATTGTAAAGACTGATTTGTTTGTATTGTCTGAGCAAATGTTTCACCAACAATTTGTGATTGTGCCTGTTGAATCTTAATGCTTTCCAATTGAGTAGCACCTATTAATTGTGTTAAAGCCGAAATAGCACCAGTAGTTGCAATATCTCCAGCAGTAGCAGCTCCATTAGAAACATTTGTAGGAATTAAACTGCGAGCTTTCTCAATAAATCCTTGGCTCCCTACCTCTGCCTGGTCGCTCATATCGCTAATACTTTTTAATGTGCTTTCAGTATTTTCTAACTTTACTTGTGTCCGATTTTGTCCATCTTTACCAAGAATAGCTTCCGCTGATCCACGAGTAATAAAACGAGAGACTTCATTTCTAACTCCATTTGCCCGTACTGCTGCATTATTTTCAAAGCGGCTTGCTTTAGATTCTGAACGATAAGATTCGTTGATAATGCTATCACGAACCCTTTGTCCCGCATCGACGGGGTTAGGTATCTTCAATTCTGTATTTCCCTTGGAACTCTCAAGAGCATTTTGACTGTATGTTTCTACAGGCTTTAAGTTCTCGCTCAGATTATCTTGAAAGTATTTTCCCATCTCTGCGGAATATGATTTAAAATTAGTCCAAACCTCGCCTAAACCCGATCCCAGTTGAACTTGTGCCATTGCTGGTAGGATTGCTAGGGATAGTAACGTAAAAGTCAAAATGGTAGTTTTTTGCATACATTTGTGCCTGAAAAAGCTAGACGAAATTAAGTAGTGAGTCCGAAATTTAACTTTTTAACTATGATTTCTAACTTTTTGAATCACTGTTAACTGCTGACATAACCCGATTAACTACTACGTAAATTAGCCACTAACTGACGTGCAAATGCAGAAATTGCTTCATATTTATTGCTGTGCAGTTGCATCATTTTGCTACGTGCAGTTTGTTCAGAGGGATTATTCGCAACTGCTGCTAATTGTTCGTAACCTGGATAGTAACGGCAAAATGTATAAATCCCATTATCATCTAGCAGCCATTGGCTATAAATGCCTTCTTTGCGGGGAAAAAAGCTTTCTGAGGCATTACGAGAAATAACTTGGCGGGGATATTTCAAGATGTCTGCAAAACTATCAACTGCAACTGGCTGAATGCGTCCAATCAATCGTGTTGTCAGGTTTTGCAAAATTTTAGATGCAGCTTTAGATTTGGCAATAGTATCAGGATCTTGTCCTGATAAGATGACTCTAATGCCGGCTTTAGCACCGTTGGCACAAATTCTGCCAACTAAGTCAGAAATTTGCTCAAATTCAAATAGAATTGGTGCTTCGTCAATAAAGAATATGGAAGCTGGGCTGCTGAGTGCGCGTCGTAGTGCTGCTGAATAAGCACTCAAGGATAGTACGGCTGCATCTTCGCTATCTGATAGGTTTCTGAGCGCAAAAACTAAAAGTTGTGCATCGGTAGGAAAGCTGGATGGTGCAGAAATCGCTTGTCCCACACGACTAGAAAGCCAAAACCGCAAGCGTAACTGAATTTGACTCAGAGCGTCTTCTACTCTCCCAGCTAAAGAACTTAGCTGCAAGTGTTCTGGTGAACAGAAAAACAGAAAATCTTTTAAGGTAGGAGTTTTCTGCCAAGCAAGAGTGCCAAATCCTCCCGCCATCGCCTGTCGATATCGCTCTTTTATGCCCTCATCAGTAAAGAAAGCTTCTAATGCTAAGTTGAGCAGCGATCGCACGGTTTGCGATAAAATTTGACTTTCAGTGGATGATCCTAAAACCATTGTCATTAAAGCTGATTCTAGGAAGGCGGTATAATCGTTAAAGCGATCGCGCTGTTGTTCTGGATCTAGTGATCGTAAATCTGGCTGTTCAAATAAGTTATTCGATTGTTTGGAGATATCAAAATAGGCTCCATTTGCCTCCATAAACTCTGTATAGTCAGTGAAAGTAGATGTACCATCAGGTTTGGGGAAATCTAACGCCACAACAGGAATACCATGCGCCAAAGCCTGAGTTAAAATCCCTGATACCAACACCGATTTACCAGCACGAGTTGTGGCAAACAAAGCTAAATTTTTGTGTTGATTAAATAAATCTAAATGTACGGGTGTCCCGCCTTCTTCTGCAATCAACTCAAAGCCTTCTTTATCACCTCTTTTAGTTAAAACTAAAGGCATTAATCCGGGAACTTCACTTGTTAAATATAGCTGGCGACGGTTGAAGGGTGTTGCTAACAAACCTTCCCAAACTATCGGTAGAGTTTGTAGCCAAATTTTCCAGGCGTACTCACTTTCTCTAATTACTCTTGCTGGACGTTGAAAACAGTTTTCAATATATCTTGTTGCCTCATCTAATTGCTCTACAGTTGGACGATGTACCAAAATGACGACACTCGTATAAATCGGGACTGCACCTTCATATAATTGTTCTTGTGCTGCTACCGATTTCTTCAACTTTAATTGAGCGTTGACATCAATAGTTTTACTTTTTTCCTGAGCCATAATTGTCGTCATGTTTGACTGCTTCAGCACTCGTTGCAAGGTAGTTTTCACCACGGCTGGATTTGCAGCAGTCAATTCACAAAAAATCTCTGTATCTACTACTCTTTCTCTGGCCAACAGTTCCCATAAATAGCGCAGTTGGGTAGATTTATTTGACCAACCTCCGGGTTTTTCGAGAAATGACAGTGCGCCAATATAACGATTGTTAACATTAACCCAGCGGCGATCGGCACAAGGTACGCTAGACTCCATCAGCAAAGTTGTGCCGTGGATATTGTCTATAAGCAATTTAGTACTAGCTAGATCTGAATTAACTTCCTCGTGCAGTCCTTGTTCATCTAAAGTCATTAACTGGGGAATATCTATTGGATCTGTATCATTAAACCTTCTCCAGATTTCCTCCCAGAGTTCCTCAGCTTTCAAAGGCTTGACATCCAATCCCATTTGGTTAGATAAAATTTGTTCCCAACGCAGAAAACCCTGTTTGTAAGCATTTGTGATCAGGGTTTCAATGCGCTGGTTTTCTACATCTGAGAGTTCACCTTTGAATTTCAACCACCATGATTCAGCCCTGACTAAAAGCTTCTCTATCCAATCATCTGCATTTTTGGAGTTGGATTCAATGGTGTAAGTGACATAAATCCGCAAAAATTTTGGCTTACGAATACCAGAAATCGTCAGTTCTTTTACTCTAGCTCTTTCCGCCATCAACAAATATTTTATGTCTCGTGATGGCGTATTTTTTATTAATGATGCTAATTCTTTTTGGCGCTCTTTGTCTGAACTAAAAGATCCCAAATGCAGTGTCATTCTTTCACCGCTAGGGATGTCTTTCAATCCGGCTTCAATATTATTAAAAAGTGTATCGATTTGTTCAGGTCTTAAGGTGGTATGAATTCCCTTACAGTCAAAACCAAAAACAAAGCAGAAGCGATCTTTTTGAGTGCCTTTTGTCAAAAGGTAAGCGCCAATATCACGTCCATTCATTGCGACACGTAGCATTGTTGCCAAGTGTAAGGCATCTTCAAATGGTGTTAATCTACTTTCATTTCCGGCGACGCCGACGCTTTGTTTTCCGATTTTTTGCTTCATGGTTAACTTCTAATAAGCTTTGATAACGAGCAAAGCCTCTTGTCCAAGCGGGAACGCCAATAAATTTACTTAAAAAGCTCCAACTCCTACCACCAGTTAAAATCCACCAAGTTCCGATTCCCCAACCAGTAATTAGTACTGTCCACAACCATTTTTGAAACTCTTCTTGAAAAATACCACCAAAAATCCCATTGATAATAAAGTATGAGGCTAAGGCGATTACCGTCCAAGGAAGAATTTGATCGGCCGGAATTGGCCCTAATGAAGGTTGGCTTCCCAGAACCTGATTGACTGGACGAAATTCTTGTTCCCGCTCTTGAGACATTTTAAATATCTGAATTATTTACTGTTATCGCCAATTACAAAGCGTGTGAGTACATCAGCAATGGTAACAGCAACAATCACTAATAGGGGAGTTCTGGCAATACTTTGCCAATCTTCATCTTTACGCACTGCGTTAATCACACCAACCAGAGAGATTGCAATATACAGTAAGTAAATTGCCCGCAACACGTTAAATATTAAACTTACTGCTGCGTCGCCACCACCAGCATTTGCTCCTGTACCACTTTGCAAGGTTCTTCTGAAAAACTTTTCAGCTTCCCCAAAAAACTGTGCTTGTGCGGGGGCTGCAAAACAGTCTAACCAATATAAACTCAGAATGATCGCTGCTGCTAAAATTTGTAATAATACTAGCGATCGCCTTGGTAAATTCACCTGCTCCCCAATTTGCTGGGTGATAAGTGTAATTAAACTACCAACTAGTAAACAAAAAAGCAGGATAGGACTTTTTAGGCTGATAACACTTACAAGTACGGCACAAGCAATCAAAAAAGGTACAGACTCAACCAGAATAATCAGGCCGGATTCCAGTCCCAGTCTTAACTTATGAGATATTTTGACTGCACTACCAGTTAAAGCTTTGAAAAAGTTTCTCTCGTGAGAACTTTGTCTAGACATTTTCTAATTTTCCTATGGTGTACTATGAGTATTGGTTGTCTAAAATTTTACAGTATTTTACAATTTAACATGATTTAACATTCATTTTTAATGAAAGTTATGAAGTTCACAGTAAGGTTTTACATTCTATATAAACTTTTATGAAGTTAAGTTAATAAAATATTAAATTTGGTTTAAAGGGTAAGTATGCGTAGTTTGAGAAACTAGGTTTCGAGCTTTAAACCAGAACTGCTACAGTCCTCCTAAACTTTTTCTATCCCAGCGATTTTGCCTTAATTAAAGGTTGGAGAATTCGCTAGAAACGCGAGACAATTCTTGGCAGCATAGTTACAAGTTGTATAGAAAACATTTTATTCCTCCAACCAACCCTTTTGTAAGATGTTATCTTTACCTAAGGTACTACAAATCACTACAAAATTTGCTACAACTTTGGGGAAGTTTGCAACTCAGTGGCTACAGTATCCCATCTACAAAGGCTTTTGGGAATACTTTTGCAGATCATGTTAGCACTACCATCCATATCCGCGTTAATCAATCTACCGTCCATAGCAGGAAATATACCACGCTTTATCCTTTTACCTAAATATTCCGAATGTTTACCGGAGATGGGGAAAAGGAAAAGGGTATAGGCATTAAATCACTTTCCCCCTTCCCCCTCTTTTTCATCGATTGGTTAATTGTCATAAATGATACCAAAATTTCCTGATTGACATAAAATACCAAATATTAGTAAATATTTCTGGTATTATAACGACATTTTCAGCTATTTTTTTGCGACGCTTAGGTTGGGCTACGCCGAAGCAACTAATAAAAGCATGGTTGGTAAAATGCTGAAACAACGTGTTTTCGTTAATACACACGCTGACTAATTTGTAAACTGCCTAAACTCTATTAATTACTTATTAAAAGGTCTAAAAAAAGCTTAATAAGCAAAACCATATATAAGCGGAACTTTTAGATTTTCCTCTGACGAATTGAAAAAAAACGCTACAAAAACCACTTTTTAAACACCCTAAACTCCAAAAATATATTTAAGTTTTTTAATCATTCCATAATGTAATCATGACTTGAGCTTTACCTTAGCATTATACTGTTGATTTCGTTGGCAACTTTTAACAGTTATTAGCTATAGCATTCCTAAAAGATTCGTGAAATCCTGACTTTCTTTACTTCGCACCTTAGCGGTAGCTTGTGGCAAACTGCGGCACGTCTACATTAGAGAAAGTGATTTTCATAATTCAGATAAGATTGCCATCCCAAATAAGTAAGTGGGTAAAGTTAAACATGGCTTTTTAAAGCGGAATAAGAGACTGAGAATGGGAATTGAGGCATGATTCATAGTACCTAGTAACCACTCCCTTATCCTAAAGCCACGGAATGTTTATTTCTACAAACTTACTTAGGAAATCTATAGTTTTTAACTAGCAAACAATTATGTAATCGGGTGGAATAGCAATAGCTTAACGCCCTCTACATATTTAAAAGCTTGCCTTTGATTTGCTCTAGATTCTTCAGTGTTTTGTGCAAACTATTGATTGATCAATAACCTTTTTAATGCCAATCTGCTGTGTTTATAGAAGGTTATTTATAATCGCCAGTTTGACAATTGATTTTGATTTTATAGGTGTTGAACCGGAAAATAATTTGAAGGAGCTTGACATGGCTTTTTATCCTAATCGTCAATTGACCAATTTGGCAAGTTCAATTACTGTATTTGCCATCACAATTGGTTTAGTAGTAGCTCAATCTGCTACTCAGAAATCTCTAGCTCAGACCTCACTAGGTAATGGTGCAGGTGCAAGCACTGTAAATGCTTTGCTTGCAGGTCTAAAAACAGTCGCTCCGGGCTTCACATTCACATATTCTCCAGTTGGTAGTGGCGCAGGGTTAACAGCTTTTTTCACTCAAACCGCACCATCTGGTACTCCTAGCCCAATCTCTTTTGCAGCTAGTGACGACCCCGTAGCAGCAACACAAACAGTTCGTGGCGGTCGTGGTTACGTCCAAGTGCCTGTGATTGGTGTCGGAATCACATTAGCTTATAACAGTGCTGGTCTTACTGTACCAGCAGGTGGAATTAAGCTTTCACGAGCTAGCTACTGTGGTATTTTGAACGGTAGCATCACAAATTGGAACGCTCCCAGCATTAGTACAGATAACGGCCGCCAAATAGCACTTAATGTACCCATCAAAGTTGTACGTCGTAGTGACTCAAGTGGTAGCACTTTTGTTTTAACCAGTCATCTCAATACTGCGTGTAAGCCTGCTGCGACTACAGGTATTCCAGCAGCTAATGTATGGAATAGAGGAGCGGGTACAACTGTTAGTTGGCCAAGCACTTTCATTGCCGCTAGTGGTGGTGGTGGTGTAGCCACTGCGATCGCGAGTACTCGTGGTGCAATTGGTTATGTGGATAGTGCTACGCGCTTAAGTAAAAATCTACCTGCCGCAGTCTTACGTAACAAGGCAGGTAACTACATTGCTCCCTCAACAGCTGCAATTACAGACGCTCTTCTCGGTGGGACTATCGTAAAATACGGTACTAATAATAAGCTGGTTAGAATTGATAATTTGAACGATCCAACCCGTGCAGGAGCTTATCCAATTTCCACAGCAAGTTATTTGCTCTTTTACTCAGATGCTACGATAGTAAATGCTTTTAAAACCTTCATCACCTCGGCTTTCGGATCAGCTGGGGATGCCAAAGCTACTTCTCTGGGATATGCTCCTCTTCCCGCTAGCATTAAAACTGCATCTAGAGGTGTGTTCTAAATAGTTGCGTAAATACTTTTTTAGATTCTTCTCCTTGCAATTAGGTTTATAAATTGACCTAGCAGCCTGTGGAAGAATAGCTGTTAATTCTGTTTGCAGACTTTAATATCTATCAGGGGCGTTGTTGAATTTAAGTATGAAATTTCCAAGTTAAACCCTTGGAACCTTTGTTTTTGCCCATTTACGCGAAACAAAATTCATACTCTTAATCAGCAACGCCCTATTTCACGGTTTGGTAAAAGCGATAGCACAGCTAATACGGTTCGGTTAAGACAAGAGACGCGATAAATCGCCGTCTCTTGCATTGGACTGATTATTGTAAAGACGGCGATTTATCGCGTCTTTGCGATTAGCGGCGTATCATCAAAAAACCTTATCCGAACCGTATTGATAGCGTAGCCTCTTCTCTTCTTCGGCTGGGCGAATGAATGGTAAACAGTGCCTACTCTACTTTAGCAGATGATGCGATCGCCAACTATGTTATAATCAGCTAGTTGAGAAATATTTTCGGTCATGTAACTGACTATATAGACACCTCTCCGAATCTAAATCTCTACACCCTTTGATTCAGGAGGTGTTTTATGTCAGTTTATATGCGTTGAGAGATATTCAACGGATGGGTCATAGTCTGAAAGTTAATACAGCTAAGACCTTTAAAGATGAGAGTCTTCAGCATTCCAAAACTTGAAATTTCTAGTGAGCAGAACTGTATTGCAATACCTCCTGTGATAAATGATACATGTTGCTGTGAAAAAATGTGCTAAGAAGAACGGACAAGTCTAATGTGTCACAAACCCAGACAAGATACGGATAGTAGTTGAACTTATGCCAACGGATATAATTACCCGTCCTGAATCCCTCACAGAAGATTGTTTCTTTACTTACGCCCTTGGGACTGATTTGCATGATCCTAATTCGACAGCCAAATATTTACGCCGAATCAGAAAAGAAGATAAACCATATATCGACATAGCTGTTTCTCCCAGGCCGGGCTATCGGTTTGAGGTTTGCCTTATTCCTGTTGAAGGGTTCGCGCAAGAAACAATATTGACAAAAGATGGGTTTGCCAAAGCTTTAGGGATTATTTGTGCTGTCTCTAACAAAGCTAGGAAGCGATTTCCTTCAGGAAATGGACAAGATATAGTCCGGTGTCAATTTAGTAACTTAGCTGATGCAGTGGCTGTAGCTAACAGATTGTCTGCATTGCCCTCTAATATGTATGAAACTCTCCCCAAGCTACCAAATGCCTTGTGAGATCGCGTCTGCTTGAAGATTTATTATTAGGACTGACCGAAATTAATGGGATACAAGCCCCGTCCTAAAAGGACGGCTTTTTATTGATTAATTCATCAACATAATCCCTAATCTTGTTCTGCCAATCAGGAATATCCTTAAGTGCTTGTTTTTGCCCAATCCGCCCCTTGAAGCAAATGGGTTCGTTATCTAACGGATTACTACTGGTAAATCCAAGATTGTGTTTTTTTTGGAAAGGCATTGTATTAAGCTGTGTTTATTGGTATACTCATATATAACACATTATAAACATTCATGAAAGCCAGATATCAATTCCGTTTCTACCCGACAGACCAACAACGACAGCTTTTAGCTCAGTTGTTTGGTTGTGTTCGCGTGGTATGGAATGATGCTTTGGCTTTGTGCAAGAAGTCTGTTAGCGTAGCGGGCGACGCTACGCGAACGACAAAGTTGCCAAGTAATAACGACTTGCAAAAGTTAGTAATTACCCAAGCAAAGAAAACTGATGCACGGGAATGGCTGTCTGAAGTTTCTAATATCCCGTTGCAACAGTCAGTTGCGGATTTGGGAGTTGCCTACAAAAACTTTTTTGATTCGCTCAAGGGTAAGAGAAAAGGTAAAAAATTAGGTAGTCCTAAATTCAAAAAGAAAACTAATCAACAGACGGCACGGTTCAGAATTGGCGGATTTTCTATCAAAGGGGATGAGGTTTATCTAGCCAAAATTGGTAACGTCAACCCAATTTGGTCTAGAAAATTGCCGTCAGCCCCAAGTTCCGTTACAGTAATCAAGGATTGCGCTAACCGCTATTTCCTGAGCTTTGTAGTAGAAGTTGAGCCTATTGATATTGACGCTAAAAACCAAAGCATTGGTATTGATTTAGGAATTAATACTTTTGCTGTAATGAGTAACGGAGAGAAAGCAGAAAGTCCAGACTACTCAAAGCTTGATAAAAAAATTCGCAAACTCCAGAAAAAGCTAGCACGCCAACCCAAGGATTCAAAACGTAGGAATAAAACTCGGATTCAAATCGCAAAGCTGCACAACCAAATAGCAGATGCCCGTAAAGACTTTTTGCACAAGTTATCTACCAAAATTGTTAGTGAAAACCAAGTTATCGTTTTGGAAGATTTAAATGTCTCAGGCATGGTCAAAAATTGCAAACTTGCTAGAGCTATTAGTTTTCAGGGATGGAGAGAATTTAGAACGTTATGCGAGGCTAAATCGCAGAAGTTTAATAGAGTTTTTCACGTTATAAGCCGATGGGAGCCTACAAGCCAAGTCTGTTTTGAATGTGGCTACAAATGGGGCAAACTCGATTTAAAAATCCGGTCGATTCAGTGCTTAAATTGTGGAACTGAACACGACCGAGATCAGAATGCCGCGAAAAATATAAATAAAGTCGGGATAGGGCATTGCCACGACTCTAAACGGACACAGAGAGAAGGTAAGACTGGTTCTCCAGCACATCTCGGTGAAGTGTCAAGTGTTTCCCCGAGACTTTAGTCCGGTGAGTATGTCAAACGAAGAGATTTTAATGGTAAGTAACTAGAGGGACTTGAGATAAAAAACTCAATGAGTCACATTTTATCTGTTGAGAAAAGAGTTGTTATAGACTTTTAACCCTAGTATACAATTTTCCTGTTTTTGCACGCTGACCCTTAATTCAAAGTGAGTTTTTTTTATGCCTATAAGTCCTTTGCGTGAAGAACCTCGTAACCAACGAGCGCCTGTAATTCGTACAAGTAATGAGTTTATTCTTTTGGAATGGTTAAAGTCAACTGGTCGTCTAATCGAGCGTGAACATCAAGAATCTGAGTATCTAAATGAAGTAGAAGAAATTTCAGAAATGATCGACCTTGACGATATCCCTTATGATCATGACGATGACGATACTGAGATGGATTTAGAAGCGTAATTCGTAATTCGTAATTACTTACCTCAAGCGTTTCATTGATTTGGAATGTGTACTTTATTTACGCCCAAAGGCTAAGATTCCCGAGTTTTTAGAGAAGTCGGGAATCTTAGTATTAAAATGCGAGTGTGTTTAATTCTGGGACTTGAGTAATAGATAAAATAATTGTCCATTGCTGACTGTAACACCAGCGCGATCGCCTGCTAATTTCCCAGTACCTAAAAAATAATCTACCCTACCTGCACCTTTAATTGCACCTCCGGTATCTTGGTCAAGAACATAGCGACTAACGATATGCTCCTCCATTTTTCCGGTAGGATTAACAAAGGGAATAGAAGCGCGAATCAACGCTAAAGCACCAGGAGGCATGAGAGATTTATCTGTAGCAATAGAACGCTCTGCTGTTAGTGGTACGTTGATAGAACCTTGGGCTGGCTCACCGTGATTTTCTTGAAAAAAAACAAAGCTGCGATCGCGCGGAATATAAATATTTAATTCTTGGGGATGCTTTTGGAAATAGTCGAGAATAATTGGCATAGTCATACCTTGTAGCGGTAATTTGCCATCATTCGCTAATTCTCGCCCAATGCTTTTGTAGTTATAAGCGTTATTACCAGCATAGCCGATTGTTGTCTGAGTCCCATCGGCAAGCTGAAGTCTTGCTGAACCTTCAATTTGAGCTAGATATGGTTCAAGGCGATCGCGAAACCAAAACAACTCTAATCCTCGCAATTTACCCTTTGCGCCTTGTAAACCATCTACTCCTTCTAATTCCAAGCGTGTAGGATGAGGCTTAGACCAGGAGTTTAAATCAGCAGGTAATCGATAAACAGGATAACGATATTCTGCTGTAGGGACGCGACTGGCTGCGTAAAGCGGTTCATAATAGGCGGTGAATAAAACCGAACCTTTGGTGTCTTGACCGATTGACTGATAAAGAACAAATTCCCGCAGGATGGCTTGATGTAATTCGATTGCAGAATTAGTTTTTAATAAGAGTTCGCGGAATCTTTTCAAACTTTTGATGACGCGATCGCGCGTAATCCCAGCTACCTGATAGTTTTGATAAGCAGCCGCAGCATTAGCTGTTTGCAGGTATTCGAGACTGTGAGCGATCGCACTTATCAGCGCCTTTTTCTCTGGATCTTCATTTTTTAATTTTGTTAGCGCAGCCTCAACTCTTGGAGAGGCTCCGCCAACGAGTCCGTGTAGAGAGCGCGTCTGGGAGAGAGCGTCATTTTGAATTTTGAATTGTTTAACTGCTATCTGTCCATAGAGTACTTCATCCAAACAAGAGGTATCACCTTGACAACAAGTAACTGGTAGTCTCTGGATTAATGGTACTTTTTGCTTTTGTGTAAATGCATCTTGATTTTCAGCAGTCAAGGAAACTGGTATATTCCACTTTTGCAAACGACATTCTGGCGGACTAAGTTCCCGATATGTCAAAGATTGCATACGCACCAGCAAAATTGACAAAACCACAGGTAAGCTGATCGCGATAACTTTGTTAAACTTTCCTAATCCAGCAAGTGCCTTTTTCATCAAAATTAAAAATTTTTGAGATTATCCCACCTCGCTCAAAATCAAAAATCAAAAATAATTTAATTTTACAACACAAAAATTGTTCCCCAATGCCCTATTCATTCATATTACGGTAAGTCGCAACAGCTGAAGGCGATATCCGGTTCAAATAGCGGAAGATCCAATATTTGAAAATTGTATCTAAAATCACTGGGAATGTGGCAATAAATAAGAAGATAAAATCTCTATTTGCTGGTAATCCCCAATGGCGCGATACACCTTCTAGTAGTACTTCCCAGCCATGAGGAGAGTGGAATCCTACAAATATATCAGTAAACAAAATGATGATAAATGCCTTGGCACTATCACTAAGTCCATAGACAATATTATCAAAGAAATCTTTTAGCACAGCAAGAGAAGACTTGCTGACTAACAAAAGCCAGATAAAAGCACCCACTGAGAAAATATCTGCAAAAACATTTTTGATCGCATTAGAGCTTTCGCGACGAAATTCTTCAGCAAGCTCAATAGCCTTATTACTGATTTCAGCTTCCATCCGTTCAGGCAAAAGTGAAGGGGCTTTTGTAATCAGATTTTCAAACTTGAGCTTTTCTTCAAATATTTCTAATTTTGCAAGGGCTTCCTCTTCCATTTCGGAATTTATAAATATCTGCATTTGGTCAGTGCTTCTAAACCGCTCAATAATTGGCCCGACAACGAAAGCTTTTGCTATCTGATGGGTCAAAAGTGGTACGATAATCAATAGTAAAATAAACCTGATAGATATTATTGTTCTTCTTTGAGTCTGACGAAAACTCTGAATTACCTCTTTTTCCGAATTAGGGTCTAATTCAACTTGCAGACGAGTGATAGTACTTAAAATAGAGCGGGGTAAAACGCCTGTTGTATCGGTTTTACCCTTTGGTTGTGGTTTTTTCCTTAAGTCTGGAATTTGTATTTTGGGTGGTAACGTTGGAGTATTGACGAGGAGCGAATTCTCCTCAGATATCACAGACTTAACTGGTAGATTTGGAGGTGTGACCACTAAAGCGTTAGAAGCTATTTGATCAGAAGTTGTTGTGTATTTGGATATAACTTGATCGATGAAGTTTAGCTTTTCCAAAACCAAAGAAGGATTTAGATACTCTATACCTGCTTTCTGAGCAGCTTTTTGATTCTCTTCATTTAGAAACCAACGGCTTGCTCTCAACTCTGTAAGCCGCATCCTCGCAATTTTTAATAGCTTTTTTAGGTCTGACTCAAAATAATCCATCACGCTATTACTGTACATGGCTGAGTCACTGTCTATTTTATTACCATTGAAATGCTTATCTTCTATTTCCTTAATCTTTAATGCTGCATCGTAAGCTTGATTTAAACAACGTTCAGGAGTCTGTAAGTACCATCGATAAGCAGCAAGTAAGAAAGAATAGATTTTTTGGCTAAAAACAGAGTTATTCATTGCAGACAATCATCCAGCATTATTTGGTGACTATTAACCTTAAGTTAACGCACGAGGTATACTAGCAAATCTACAGGGAGAAAGGTTGTGGTTTCTCATTCGGTTTGGATTGTTGGCACTAGCCGCAGTGGTAAGACGGCTCGCTTGGTAGAGCAATTTTGTAATTGGGTACAACCGGAAAAACAGTATACTGAATCATTTTATACTAAAAAATCAGGACGTAAAAAAGCTGGTCATTTACCCGAATTTTTATATCTTAAACAAACAGAGCCAGGAGTTTTAGTCTTAGCTGCCAATGATGATAATCGTCGAGAATTAGGAGATATAATTGTTACATCTACATTAGGTAAATATCCGGTTCGTGCGAAGACGCCGCTAGGTTTTTTCCAGGATGAAGTTATTTTATTTTGGCCGTTGCTAATTAACTCGTTGAGCCTGAAGGCACAGTTTCCGGTAAGATTGCGGCCAGAAACTGAACAAGAATTAGCAACCAAACTCTGGCGTTCCCAATTAGACGAAGAAATTTTACGTGTTGCGGGAGTAAATGAATCTCGCTTGGTGCGTCGCATTCTAGACTTATTGCAATTAGCAGCTTACAGTGGTATACCTTGCGAAGATATTGCCCAGATTTTGGCCAGGGGTCTGGGGGAAAATACTACAACTTTAGAGCCGGAATTTTTGGCATCTTTGCTCCTAGATTGGCGTAACTGGTGTTTAGAGAGAGGGTTACTGACTTATGGAATTATTACTGAACTTTATAGTCAGCATTTGTTAAGCGATCGCAATTACCAGCAGCACCTAGCTAAACGCTATCAGGCGGTACTGGCGGATGATGTTGATGAATATCCTAGCGTAGCGCGTCTTTTGTTTGAGTTGCTATTAGATCAAGGCGCAGTCGGGGCGTTTAGCTACAATCCCGATGGTGCAGTGCGATTGGGATTGGGAGCAGACCCTAACTACCTAGAAGGGCTAGCAGAGCGCTGTCGGGTAGAAATCTTGACCGGGCCGCCTCCTGAGTTCCTTGGTGAGGAACTCACTCAACAGATGGTGGAATTGGTAACAGAACCGATGCTATTGTCAAGCTTACCTGAGATTGTGCATTCAATTCAAACTACCTCCCGCGCCCAACTATTGCGGCAAACAGCAGAGGTAATTGCTGATGCCATCCAATCAAAGGAAGTGGAAGCAGAACAAGTGGCGATTATAGCACCAGGTTTAGATGCGATCGCTCGTTATACTCTAGTAGAAATCCTCGTTAAGCAAAACATCCAAGTAGAATCGCTTAATGACCAACGTCCCTTAGTTAGTTCACCGATCATTCGCGCATTGCTCACCATGCTGGCACTAGTTTATCCCGGCTTGGGACGCTTAGTAGATCGGGATGCCGTGGCAGAAATGTTAGTTGTGTTGAGTCGGAAACAACAACCCCTAGAAAACTCTACAGACGCGATTAATCGCGTCTCTACTGATATTGACCCGGTACGTGCTGGTTTGATTGCAGATTACTGCTTTTTACCCCATCCCGATCGCCCCAACTTGCTATCAGTCTCAGCCTTTGAGCGCTGGGATCGAATTGGTTATGCAGCGACGACAGCTTATAATCAGATATTAGAGTGGTTAGAACAGCAGCGATCGCAACAAGAATTGCGTTTAATCCCCAGTCCGATTTCTCTCTTAGACAGAGCAATTCAGCGCTTCTTGTGGAATGGTAGTAATCTTCCCTACGAACAACTAGCAGCATTGCGGGAATTATTAGAAACCGCCCAACACTACTGGGAAATTGACACCAGATTACGACAAATTGCCCCAGTTGAGACAACGCCTCACACAACTATTATTGAATTCATTCAACTATTGCGACGTGGTACTATTACTGCCAATCCTTACCCTGTGCGCCCCATTGGTGGAGTCAGAAAGGCTGTCACCTTAGCAACTATATTTCAATATCGATCTAGTAGGCGATCGCACCGTTGGCATTTTTGGCTGGATGCTGGTTCACCTCTATGGGCGAAAGGTGGCGCGGCGACTTTGTTCGGTGCGCCGTTTTTCTTGCGAGACAGGTTAGGCGAACCTTGGACAGCAGAAGATGAGAAATTAGCAGAAGAACAAAGACTGCGGAGGATATTGACAGATTTAATGTCTCGTGTATCCGAGAGAGTTTATTTGTGTCACAGCGATTTAGCGGTGAATGGACAAGAGCAATTAGGGCCGCTTTTACCCTTAGTGAATGCTTGTGTAACGCATTCAGTTATATAAAACTTATTCAAAGTTAAAAGGGCGGTTAGAAACCGCGTCTACACAGGCAAAACCCACCTCCGTGGGTTATGAAAACACTCAATTTTTCCTTAGTCCGCGCAGGCGGACTTCTCTGCGAGACGCTGTTCGCGTTCGTTTGTGTAGCCGCGAATTCTATTCGCTGACTTAAGAACCAGAAGCGGCGATTCCTTTCTTGGATCGATGTCTAAAATTTCCCGATCGCCCATCATTTTCTCGCTTTTTGGTTCTGATGAATCCTCATATACCGAGTTCATTTTTGGCAAGATACTATAAATCTTGGTTTTGGCCAGAAAGATATGCGATCGCTCAAAACCCGAATACTGAGCGCGAGATTTGCGAACAACTAACGCAAGACCCCAACAGCATTGTTCGTGCTGCCGCACGGGATAACTTAAAATAGTATTCGCTCTTAGAAATTGCATTATTGCACAAGTAAGTTAACCTGTTGCCTATTCTCGCTTAGTCTTTTTCAAAAATCAAATCAGATTCTTATAAGACTTATTAACCATTATTTAATGACAAATTTAACAAACAAAAATATTCGTTTGTATTGAGTAGTAATTATCACCTTTCTAACATTTAGGTTTGGGATTGATCTTTGCAAATTTCGGGACTGTGGTTGAATTTGTACAGGAGAATGAGAAGGTATTTGATCACGCCTTAAGAGCAAAGGAATACAGAAAAGTCCCAAAATAATTACTACTCCAGTCATTATCCAAACCATTAACCGGCTTGGTCTATAGTCCCCTTGTTCAATTTGCCAGAAAACTTGATTGTATCGCCACGCAGCTAATGCAATTGTGAAAATCCCAGAAATTACTAAAGCAAGACCCAAATTTTCGGAATTAGAGAATGGATTTACATAAGGTTCTTGTTGAGTAATGGCAAGATTAAGCTGACGTAAAAATAGAGCAAATCGGGCGATCGCAATTCCAAAGCTAATCAATGCGATAGAAGTGCGTAGCCAAGCCAGAAAAGTACGTTCGTTCGCTTGATGCTCCCTTTGACGATCAATTTTTGGTATTTTATCCATGAGTATTTTTTGATGGCAAGTTCTCCTTCAAAAGTATTCATAACATCGATGAAGTTTCGTAAAAGTCTAATGTAAAAGTACCCTGAGATTTGGGAAGACTAATTATATATCTAAAATCTAATTCTTTACTATGCTTGATGACAACGATTTTGCATTAGCCTCGGCTGACGATACCTCGGTTGTGGTGCTTGAGGAGCTATCTTTACATCCTCAGCCAGAAGTTCGTGAGGCTGTAGCTAGAAATCCGAATACGCCCACGGAAGTGTTGCTGAAATTAGGTAAGGAGTTTCCAGACGCAATTACGGCGAACCCGATTTTCAATCTTTTGCTGCTGGAAAATCCTGAGAGTCATTTCGTTAGACTCTCTTTAGCGCGTAGCACAACAACTAGTGAAAGGGCGATCGCTCAGTTATCTAAAATCGAGGATGAGGAAATTCTTTGTGCCGTGGCTAGAAATCCAAAGACACCTCTTCACATCCTGGAACAACTTGTAGAAAACCCGCCTCGTTTCTGGGATGACGAAAATGCTGATGAATCTGATTTGGATGACCTCTTTACCGCCATCGTTCAAAATCCGAACACTTCTGAATCGTTATTGCTTCAACTAGCCGAGTGTGGAAGCTTCTATGTCGTCAAAATTGCGATCGCTGAGAACCCCAAAGCACCCTTATCCCTGCTAAATCAGTTTGCAGATTGGAGAAATTTTAGGATGCATAAAGCAATTGCTCGAAATCCTCAAGCACCAAGCGCAATATTGGAAAAACTAGCGGGAGAAAATGAAAAAGAAATTCGTGATCTGGTCAAGAACCATCCAAATGTTTCAGAAACTGCGATCGCCATCATCAATTTTATGGAGGGAAAACCTGGAACATCCATCGACTTGCTAGAGCAGTTAGCAAGCGATCGACGAGCCTCTGTTCGGCTATTGGTTGCAGCTCATCCCTCAACCTCTGCAAAGGTTTTAGAAAAACTCGCGCAGGATACAGATGAATATGTATCCTTCAAAGCCGCAAGCAATCCCAATGCAACCTCTACGGTTCTAGAGTTTTTTGCAGAGTTCTTGGTTAAGCAAATTCAACGACTCTCGTCATCAAATGAAATCATGCTTAGACAACGTGCGGTTCAATTGGCGAGAAGTTCTGACATCACGCCAAAAGTGTTAGAAACTCTGTCGCAGATGAAGAATGACTATCATGTATTGACGGAGATCGCATCCTCTTTGAAAACACCACCCACTATACTGCTTGCAATTATCAACGATCAAGGCTCGGCTCACGTACACATTGAGCTTTTCATAAATCTCGCTGAAAATCCCAATACACCCTCAGATGGGCTGGAGAAGCTTTATCCAAAAGTAAACCAATCACAGCATGAATGTAAGGGTTCTGCTTTAGACGCTATTGTTACTCATCCAAATACTCCTGTCCATTTGCTAGAACAATTCGCGGTTGATTCTGACCGCTATCTTCGCAGAAAAGTTGCCACAAATGTCAATATACCGATTTCAATTTTGGAGCGGTTAAGCAATGATTCGGACTACAGGGTTAGTACTATTGCAAAACAGGCGCTGAAAGAAAGAGCTTGATTTCAGAACTGTTTTTGTAAAGGTCAACACAGTCCAAGGATGGCTCTGAGAAAATCCCAAGCGATGCCAGAATCTTTACAGCGTTAAAATAGTAAATAAGGTAAAGATGTATATCAGAGTCAAAATCAATGGCACTATTCGGATTTGGCAAAAAGGAAGTTATACCCACTGCTGACGAAGCTTTGTCAGGAAGGGCACAATCTATGTCAGTACCGGCGGCTCATTATGTCAACAAAAATCCCCTGAAGCCTCCTTATCCCGATGGATTAGAGAAAGCAATTTTTGGCTTGGGCTGTTTTTGGGGTGCAGAACGCAAATTCTGGCAACTTAAAGGAGTTTACACTACCGCAGTCGGTTATGCTGCTGGATTTACACCCAACCCCACTTATGAAGAGGTATGTAGTGGACGAACCGGCCACAATGAAGTCGTGTTGGTTGTGTTTGATCCCAAAGTGATTAGTTATTCTGAACTGCTCAAAGTCTTTTGGGAAAGTCACAATCCCACCCAAGGGATGCGCCAAGGTAATGATGCTGGCACTCAATACCGTTCGGGAATTTATGTATATTCCGAAAGTCAAAAGCAGCTAGCAGAAGCATCGCGGGAAGCTTATCAGCAAGCTCTCAACGGTGCAGGTTATGGCAAGATTACCACAGAAATCTTAGATGCACCTGAATTTTACTACGCTGAAGCTTACCATCAGCAATACCTCGCTAAAAATCCCAACGGATATTGTGGTTTGGGAGGGACAAATGTTTCTTGTCCCGTGGGTGTAGTTGAATCGCAAGTTAATTGATAGAAATGGAGTTGGTAGGGTAGTCAACTTAACGTGAATTCGACGAACCTCTCCCTGCCTTGAACTTTAGTTCAAGTCTGTCCCTCTCCGAGTCGGAGAGGGATATGTTTTGTCTAGTTAAGAATAAGCGAGCTACGTTCCTCAACCCAACTACACATTTTTCTTTTTGGGCTTAACCGAACCGTATTGCCTTATAGTTCAGGAATTTATGAACGCTAGCGAAATACCTTTCTCATTATAAATATAGCTATACTTGCACCTATTGCCCCTAGCATACTCGGAATTAAAAATCCAGTGAAATTTTGATGAACAGAAATAATGAATTTAAGTATTTCATTTGGATTCTTGTCTTCAAGATTAAAAATAAAAAAGATTACTAGACCTTCATACCCTCCTATAGCCCCAATTAATAGTCTAAATATTTCAATATAAAAATTTCTTTTCCTTGTGATGATTAGAGTAGCTATTCCAGCAATTGCTCCTCCAAAAAAACATGATACAATTATTAGGATGAAAAATATTAATAATTCTTGAGGGTCTGGCTGCCACATAATATTAGATTATTTATGGGTATAAAATTTTTGCCACTTCAAAATATTATTGATTATCTACAGCTAAACAATTTAATAATAAATTACTTGGCGATGAGTTTCGTAGGGTGTGTTAGCGATGTCTACGACGGGCTACGCCTACGCATAAAATACCGAAAGTATTGAGATGGTGCGTTAGCCAAAGGCATAACGCACCCTACAAGATTACGAATTACGAATTAAATGAGCTAGGTGCTTTAACACTTTCAGGACAATATATACATCATCACGACTATCTAAAGCAAACAAATCAGATAGAGCGTATTGTGGAGTTTCAGTTTTTAGCAGTTTGATAAATCTAAATTCATTACCATTGGTAATAAACCCAAAAACAGGTTTAGCCGAAGTTGCATCTGCCAACATATAAGCCAATGCTTGGGGAATTGCTGGGACTAAAGAATATTCTGCTCGTTTTGCCTCAATAACGAGAACCCAAAATGGAGGATGCAACACCAAGATGTCAATACGTCCTCTGATAATCGTGCCTTCGTCTTCAGAAGAGATTTTTACCTCTTGTTCTGAGGCGATGTAAAAAGGCGGTTGATAAAAACCTGCTAGACGCAATAGTGGAGATAGCACCACCATTTTAACTACAGGTTCCAAAATAGGATATTTCGAGAGATGCAAATATTCTACCTTGACTTCGTTAAGAGATTGCTTTTCTAAGTCACTCAACTCAGGTAAATCATGTTGCCACTCTGAAAAAAAATGCTCATCATCTGCAAGTTGTAGACCAAATTCATCAATAAGTTGGGCTAGAGTGATATCTTTTCCTTGAAGAATTTGAACCATTTGTTGAACCTTTAGAGCTTGTTTGGAAAGTCTAATTTATTACTAGCCCTGGCGACTAGAAGTCGCGGCTATACAGACAAAACCTGCCTCCGCAGGTTAAAAACTCTTGATTTTTTCTTAGTCCACGGAGGTGAACTAAGCTTTGTCTAGTAGCGTACTCCTACGGAGAAGCAAGCTACGCGTCAGCGTGCCGGAGGCTCTATTCTATTCGCCCAATCTTTTCTTACTTATCTGGCTAAAAAACCCTCTCTTGATATTTACCCAAAAGGCTTACCTTACAGTAGAGATTTGAGCAAAGCGATCGCTCGCACCCATAACATAATACTAATAGGCGCTCCAATTAAAATACCAGCGATCGCCCAGCCTCTTTGATGCGCTTTGAATTGTTCAATACTGCGCCACCGTCTACTTTTCCAAGCCCATTCATTGCCTTTTGCACCGAGTGCGATCGCCATTACCCAACCAATTTGGGGTACAAAACAGAACACGCCATACCACACTTGATTTGTCCACATCCACAACCAAGGTACAAGAAATGCACCCCAATTCCAACCGAGAATTTCCTCTGGGACTGTTTCATTGTAATTATTTATCCCGCATCCAGAATTGTTGATTATTTCTTTTTGCGGCAAAACTTGATTCTTATTTGCAGATTTGACCACTAAACCAGATTTGAGAGATTCTAGCGCTTGGCGAGCATTAGTAAATCGTTGTTCTGGAGCCGGTTCTATCAACTTTTGTAGCCAACTGACAAAACTGGGACTGAGGTTAACTCGGTCTGTAAATTGCAGCCGTAAATCCTGCTGGGGTAAATCAGCTGGGGAAGTCCCAGTTAACAAATGAATCAAAGTCGCTCCCAGTGCATAGAGGTCTGAAGCCGCAACCGCGCGACCGCCAAATTGTTCCATTGGCGCATAACCATAAGTACCTACAACGGTAAAAGTAACGCCCTCTCTTGCCGCTTTATCCTGAACTGCGCCAAAATCAACTAAATAAATCTGATTATCTTCGCCCCAGATTAAATTACTCGGTTTAATATCTCTATGTAATACTCCTGGATTCAACTCATGTAGATACGTGAGAATATTTAAAACCTCAACGGCAATTTTTATCGCTCGCTTTTCACTAAACCTTTTGCCAACAGCAAGTTTATCCTTGAGCGACTCACCAGGGATATATTCTTGTATTAAGGCAAACCAGAGTGTGCGATCGTCGATACAAAAATAATCTATATATCGGGGGATGCGGGGATGATTTAACTGTTTAAGAATTTGTGCTTCCCTCTCAAAAAGTTTTAAATCATCCCACTGCACAGTACCGCCAAAGGCCAAAAGTTTCACCACAACGACCGAATTTTCGCCATCAGAGGCTTGTAAATCCAATGCTTGCCAAGTTTGACGAATTCCATTGTTGCCGAGTTGCCGTTGAATCTGATAACGGTCTTGTAATATCTGTTCTGGTTGCAGCATCTTACACCTGCTGGCAATTTACGCTGATCTGATTCCCTTACTATTAAGGATAGTCATTATCTAGAGAAACTGTGGGAGCTAGATAATTTTTTGAAAAAGGAGTACCTAAGCCGTGAGAAAATTTAAAACACTTAATGAATTAGAAGAAGAGTATTTCCGCAAGCACCCGGAAGAAATTAACGATTATTTGACCGAAATATTTCAGGAATATACAGAAGATAACGATTCCGGCGCGTTGTTAGCATCCTTGCGCGTCGTTGCGCGTGTACAGGGAGCAGGGGAGAACGAGTTGAGAACCTAGCTAAACAACAAACCGTTGCTAGTTTTGAACGCAAAAAACTAGAGTCTGCTATACCTGAAATTCTTGCTTGTGCTAAACAAATAGAAAGTATAGTGCGGATTCCTAAATTGCTAGCAGATTTAGGTGTACATTTTCTAATTGTGCCGCATTTAAGCAAAACCTACTTGGATGGTGCAGCCTTATATTTAAACAGCAATCCCGTTATCGCGTTGACATTGAGATATGACCGGATAGATTCATTCTGGTTCACCCTCATGCATGAGTTAGCGCATATTGTTTTAGGACATCAAGGTGCTTATTTGGACAACTTGGATGCGTTAGAAGAGAATGATCAGGAAACAGAAGCTAATGAAAAAGCCTCTGAATGGTTAATAAATTCTCAGACATTAAATGAATTTATTATCAGCAGTGAAAAAGTCTTTTTCGTAAAGCAATTGAAGAATTTGCTCAAAATCAAAATAGACATCCAGGCATAATTCTTGGCCGCTTATATTATGACAAGGGACTGACAAATAAAAAAATATCCAAAAATTTCTTGTGGTGCGGGCATCTTGCCCGCTAATCACCAAGGACGGGCTTTTCGGCCCATCCCACAAGATGGAATAATTTATTTTTTGGAGTTCCCCAAATTAGTTCCCCATAGAAATTTTAGACAATTACTCGTTAGAAGTTAGCCCAATTTTAGGTGATTCTACAGATAATTTTTGCGATAGTAAGCTTGATATTCCGCAGACAGCAGAGGTTCCCACCAATCACGATGATTAAGATACCATTCAACAGTTAAACGTAAACCCTCAGCAATTGTTACTGAAGGCGTCCAACCAAGCTGAGTTTTAATCTTGTTCGCATTAATTGCATATCTTCGATCATGTCCCTGTCTATCTTTGACAAAAGTAATCAACTCTTTTGCCGGACGTACTGGTAAATCAGGTGCTAATTCATCCATCATCTGACACAAAAGTTGCACGAGGTTAATATTTTCTACCTCATTGTTGCCACCAATATTGTATGTTTCTCCTGGTTGGCCATGATTAATTACCACATCTAAAGCACCACAATGATCGCCCACATAAAGCCAATCCCGCACATTTTTACCATCACCATAAACAGGTAATGGTTTACCTATTAAAGTGTTGATGCACATCAGGGGAATTAGCTTTTCGGGAAACTGATAAGCGCCGTAATTATTAGAGCAATTTGTGATAATGCTTGGAAGTTGATAAGTATGATAATAAGCACGCACTAAGTGGTCACTGCCGGCTTTGGAGGCTGAATAGGGACTATTTGGAGCATAGGGTGTAGTTTCAGAAAAAGCTGGATCATCTGCGCCCAGACTACCGTAGACTTCATCAGTAGAAACATGTAGAAAACGATAATCAGATGGCTGTGCTTTTGCCTCCCAATGTTGCCGAAAAGCTTCTAGTAGCGTGAAAGTTCCGACTACATTAGTTTGCACAAAAGCAGCCGGCCCAAGAATCGAACGATCAACATGAGATTCGGCAGCAAAATGCGCGATCGCATCAATATTTTCGGTTGATAATAACTCATCTATAATGGTGCGATCGCAAATATCCCCCTGGACAAATCGAAAATTCTCTTTTCCCTCAACCAACGCCAAATTCAGACGATTCCCCGCATAGGTAAGCGCATCCAATACCACCACCCGATCATCTGGATAAACCTGACACCAATGATGGACAAAATTCGCCCCAATAAACCCCGCACCTCCAGTAACTAATAACCGCCGAATCATCCAATTCCCTCTCTTCTCTCTGTGATCTGTGCGCCTGGAGCGGTTCGTTTATGGAATTTTCCATAAATAATTTATCCAATCTTGTGGGGTGGGCATCTTGCCCGCCTTTGGTTACTGGGCGCTCATGTTGCCCACCCCACAATAAATAATTGAATATTTTTTTATTTGGAAGTCTCTATTTCAAGTGAAAGTATTTCTTCGTCAATTTACTGTATATCCTCTCTGCAAATAACTTTAGCATACGTATTCTTGTCAAACTCTTAATATTAGATGGCTGCTGTATTTTGTGGTCAAAAAACTCATTTAACTCATCCAGAATAACTTGGAAACGCTTAATAATATTTTCAGTTCGATATTCAGCCCAAAACTCTTCAGACAAACTAAAACCTACTGAAGAATCAATTACCTTCAGAATCCGTTGGACATCATATTCTTGAGAATATCCAGCAATTTTATAGCAATTAAATCCAGGATCTAAATAATCAGCCAGCCCACCGTTGACACTAGAAAACACTTGACAACCACAGGCAAGAGCTTCCATTGGTTGTAGACCAAATCCTTCACTAACACCCTGTTGTGCCCAGTACTCAGCCGAATCATAGAGGTAAACCTTAGCTCGGTTGAATAGTCCAGGTAAATCCTCTACATAGGAATCAACAACCAATACTTTACAGCGTTTTTGCAACGCTGGAATTAATTCTTTAATTAAATACTCAGAAGATTTCCGAGCCTGAACTAAAACATCAATATCCCGTTCCAGACCTAAATTTTGAAACTCATCAGAAATTTGATTGGGCAAATAATAAATCAGAGAATTGGGCGATTTTTCTCCCCAATATCCCATTGTATAACGGCTAACAGTGATGATCGGGATACTCGCTCTTAGCCTGAATGGATAACCTGCGCTATGTGCATGGTAAACAACATTGTATTGTTTAAGTTTAGCCACGAGTTGAGCTATATCAAATCCCCAACTGATCACAAAAATTACATCACTTAAATTTTTCTCTTTTAGCAAATCATCAATAAAAAGCTTACCTTTTTCCCGTTGACGGTAAGTTACAACATCAGCACTACAGAAATTTTCAGCCAGATTAAGGGCTTTTAACTCAGCCCAAAGACCACCACAGGCAAATTTGCCATCTGTACCGGGGAGTAAAAAGTAAAGTTTTCTCATAATTTTTTTAAGGGAGTAGGGAATGGGGGGAGATGAGGTAGATAGGGAAGACTACGGAGAAAATTTTTTCTTGTCCCCCTCATCCCCTCTTCCTCTCTTCATTCTTCCTGCCAGCCGACTTTAACAAAATGTGCCTCATGCCCCCAAACGTCGCGTGTACGGCTAATATTTTCAATTGCTAGGTTAAAAGGAATGGCAGTTGTTAAATAACGCTGTGCCATAGAACCTAAATCAGGTGCAAGTTCTGCGGCTGTCGTCGCTGCTAACCCCAAACCTATAAGTTGCTCGATTGGTCGAAAGGGTAGCAACAGATGCACACCCACAGCTAGTCCAGCTGTTAAGAGCATTGCTACTGATAAATTTGTGCCGCAACGCGGATGTACAGCCAAATCCCATTCTCCACTGGTGATGCGATGTCGAGCAAGTGTCACCGCACGCCGCAAATCACTAATATTAACCTCACCATAGAGGTAGAATCCCTGCTCAGTAGACAAACCGCCCAATAGTTCGTTATCTAGTTGAAGGTTAGTGGGTTCTCCTGTGGCAGGATAGGCACTTTTTGATTCGCTAAGAACCCAAACAGTAGCATGTTCTAAAGCGTGAACCTGCCGCAGCATCAAAATTTCTTTCAACCCTGGAATAAACGATAGCTGTCTGAGTAAGTCGGCATCTTGTGTGGGTTGCGGAAAGTCTAAAGGTCGGTATTCTGGGGCCGAAACTTTCTCAGATATAGCTGTCGTAACATCAAACTTAAAAAATTCAAAGGGAGACGAGCCACCCTCAAAAGAAGCAGAAGTATTCATTGAAACACTGCTCTCCAAGCCGATGGAGCAAGATAGATTTCTTTCAAATGTAACGCTTGCACCACTGAATTGTTGCTAATTTTTGTGGATGATTGTTGAGTTTGGGCAAACAGGGCATTGGACATTGGTTATTAATTATTCTCCTCTGTGCTCCCCTGCTAAAAGTCCCCAGCCCCTAATGCCCTGCCCAAACCCTTAATTTTCCGTTGCTGATGCGTAAGTCCTACATCTGTTGTGCTGAATTTGAAAAGGAATTGTGATCTTTGTTATAGTTTCCGAGTCCGAGGGTCAGCTGGCTCTACTAACATAAACTCCGGCTGACCCTCGGACTCGGAACTTTTGGTAGAGCGTTCACACTGAAAACTTAGGCGTGAGGAGGGGAAGAATCAGTAAACCTCATTCATTGGCTCTTTACCATACCAGACAGAGCAATTACCTTGCTACTAGTAAATTGTTTATTCGATCTGGTTAGGAAGAAGACAGCAATTGACATCATTCAAACAGACTTTGCCCCACTGTAAAGCCCAGCGGACAAGGGCTACTCGATTTTCTGTCTCGGTTTTGGTGAGAATATTACTGATATGGTTATCAACTGTACGCTTGCTAATCTCCAGTTTTCCTGCAATCTCTTGGTTAGTTAAGCCAGTGGCCACTAAGTCGATAATTTGCAGTTCTCTGTCTGATAGACTAACGGGGGTCTCAGACTTGCCACCAGCCATGACTATTTCTATCCTCTGTTGGTATATGTACTTAATCGCTCTTTCTAATTCTAGAGGATTCTTTTGTTGGTAGGGGTTTCAAGTGTTAGCAGTAATACTATTGTCAATATTTTCTTTGGATTTAAAGTTGGCATAAATATAAACTATAAAGAATTTTAGTACTAAATTATACATTTATTTTAATAAAAATCTGGTTTATTCACTGAGATAAGGTTGGAAAGTGTTAGAAGCATATACATGTTATGGGAGTAGTTAAAATTGCTATTTAATTCTATGAAGGACTGGCGACAGATTAGCAAAAATTATTGTAGATTTTATACTGTAAATTCCTAATCCGAAATCGAAATCTACAATTGAAAATGAGATGAGCAATCCCCGTGTTTTGTGCCTTGGTGAAATTTTGTTTGATTGTTTAGCCGATCAATTGGGGCTAAAGCTGGAAGAAGTGAAATCTTGGACTCCCTACCCAGGAGGGGCACCAGCTAACGTAGCCTGTGCTTTAGTCAAGCTGGGGACATCAGCCGGCTTTATCGGAGCCGTTGGCGAAGATGAACTAGGGAATGCACTGGTCAAGCTATTACAAGATGTAGGTGTAGAGACGACGGGGGTACAACGCCATCCCACAGCGCCAACGCGGCAAGTTTATGTTACACGGGATCTGGCTGGCGATCGCAGCTTCGCCGGATTTGGTCAGTATGATACCTCAGAATTTGCCGATACACACCTGCAAGCTAAACAATTGCCAAATTCGCTGTTTCAAGAGGCAGATTTTCTGGTTTTGGGTACTTTGGAATTAGCCTATCCTGAAACTGAAGAGGCTATTCACCGCGCTCTAGAGTTAGCAGAACATTACGACTTGAAGATTGTGCTGGATGTCAACTGGCGTCCTGTATTTTGGAAAGAGCCAAACATTGCTCATCAAAAAATTCCAGAATTATTTAAGAGAGTCGATTTTCTCAAACTTTCCAAAGAAGAAGCTGAATGGCTATTTGAAACCGCAGATCCCGGAGCCATAACTTACCGTCTGGCTTCAATTGAAGGAGTAGTAGTAACAGATGGGGAAAATGGTTGCACCTATTGTCTGGGTGAGAACGAAGGCAAATTACCCTCGTTTTCCATCCCCGTAGTTGATACAACTGGTGCAGGGGATAGCTTTTTGGCAGGATTCATCCACCAACTGAGTCAGCACGGCATCCACAGCTTGCGGGATGCAGAAACAGCAAAACGTATTGTCACCTATGCCAGTGCTGTTGGGGCGCTGACTACCATTAAAGCAGGTGCGATCGCTTCTCAACCTACTGCTGCTGAAGTCGAAGCTTTTCTAGCCGCACATCAACTCTAGGAACTAGCATAAGCCACTGGGATATCAGCCACCAAAGGCTGATACTCCTGGCTAGAAAATGGACGAAAATCTTCATGCCATTCTGCGGTCATATTGCACAATAAACGCAGTTGGAGAGCTGTCGGTACTGGATTAACACGCTCAACATATACTTTTACAAGTTCGGGATTTTTGTTCTTGAGTTTAAAAACATCATCCACAATATATCGAGGGCAATAACCTACGATGTAATGATCCTCAGTACATAAAAGCAATGCACGCGGGTCGTAGGGATTTTGAAATTCGTTAGCTAAATATAACAGTTCACCCGTTTGTAATTGACTAATCCGTTCAGTTGCACAAGCAGGAAGGTGTCGCAGTCCATGTACAAAAAAATGGATGTGGTATAAACCATTTTCATCTGGTTCTGGACAGGGGAAAACTTCAAAATAATCTGTTACCTTGCGTCCACCACTCCGAGAAAGAATGCTAACTGGATCATCCTCACCTTCCGGAATATTTAGTGATTCAATATAACCTTTGTAATCAGGGCGAGAGCGTCGCATTAATCGATTAGAAAACAAGGGGAATAGTTCAACTGATGAGTATTCTTTGTTCAAGTCTGGAAAGGAATACAATAGCTGAAAATTATGTTCAGCTTGAGCTTTAACAGCACCTTGCGTATATACAAATTTATATTTTTTCCCGTCAAATGTTAAGCGACCAATGGGAAGCCAAGCGCGACTTTTAGAATCTTGCCAAGCTAAAAAAAGTGTTTTCATCCTAGGGTGTCCAGCAGCTTACTTTGATTTAACTCCAATATTTTTTGTGCAAATTCAATTGCTGTTTGCGATATGCGATTAGATGGAATACGCTCAAAAAGCTCTAACGTATCATTGCTTGACACCCTTGCTAAATTATTTAACCACACCCTGGCTGCATCTGGATACCGTTGTTGCGCTTTACAAAATGCATTAAAAGTCTTGAGGGTTCTTTTATCATCAACTCTAGCATACAACGCAGAATTGCATTTTTCTACATACGCTTGGACAGAGAAGCCAGCGTCTTTTGTGGTTAGCCTGCTTTTCCTTTTAGAATCAGGCTCGTTCCTACCGAGACAGGAGGCATGGTCATAAGTTGGTGCTAGATAAATCTTCTCTTGTAAACTGATAAATGCCCAATTTTCATGGTGTCGATCACTATTCCCAATCCAAGTATCCAAGAGTAAATACCCAACAAAAGTTTCCGTCGGATGACTAATTCCCTCTGGTGGTGTCCAGTTGATGGGCAAATTTAGCGAAGCATCTCCGATAGCATTGAATACATTGTCTATTGTGTGTTGGGATAGGTCTTTAGAATCTTGTGGATAATTCGATACTATCCGAGCCAGAATTTCATTACCAAGGGTGAGAATTGCACCTTCTTGAAACGGTAAAAATGAGGGTGAAATGATGCCATTTTCACGATTGTATACCGCCAGATCATAATCAGCATGAGGTAGCCCAAGCAACTCGCACAAATGGGCTGCAATTTTCTCTGCCCAATCTTCTCCTGTGTTTGGTCTAGCTTTCTTGAATAGACAACGACCTAGATCCTGATGACGAAACCAGAACTTTGGTTTTGTTCCCAAATCTTCATCGGCCTCCGAGGCATCTAGGGGAACGTCAATGATCGGAAACTGCTCTGGCATAATTTATGGGAAAGCCTGATTTAAAACAAATTATTAACTTCACCTATTTTTAAAATATGTAACAGTCAATGTTTAGCCTTAGCTCGTTGCCACAGAGTATCAACAGTCACAAACTCATAACCTTGTTGTAGCAGTTGCGGAATCAGAATTTGAATTGTGGCAGCAACATCTTGTCCACCGCAAGCACCATCATGCAAAACAATCAGCGAACCATTTTTCACCTGCTGCATAACTCGCTCTACCACGGTGGTGATGCCTGGCCGCACCCAGTCTTCTGGTACAACGCTCCACATAACTGGGCGGTAATTCCACTCAAAGAACAATTTTAAAGTCGCAGGTGTAAATAAACCATTGGGGGGACGGACATCGCGCACTTGTTCTGGTTGCAGATTGCAGGCGTTATAAATGGCAGCTTGGGTTTTTTCTAAACTGTCCTTCAGGTCATTTGGGGAAAGCATCGGAAAAGAGCGATGATCGTAGCCATGCAATCCGATCCAGTGTCCACGATCGCTAACAGCTTTAGCAATGCCTGGTGAACGGTTGACACAAACACCCAACCAAAAAAAACTTGCAGTAATGTTGTAACGATCTAATACTGCCAAGACTTCGGGTGTGTATTGAGGATGGGGGCCATCATCAAAAGTCAAGGCGATCGCTTTAGAATTGGGATTTCCAGCCCAAAGGCAGTTGGGAAAACTTGGTTGGAGAATACGGTAGAAAATTGGGAACAGAGGAGCTAGTTGCATAAAGTTTTTTCTTTTTTCCGTAATCTTGCATAATTAGACTGATTATTTAATATAAGACCGTTAAGCGGGGGAAGCAGAGCTTAACTCGCTTATATCTGGAACTTACGCACTGTAGACAAATAAAGAGTTCTAGATATAAGCGCTCCTTTTAGGTTCAAACATCAAAGCGATCGCTTTGGTATTTGAACCTCGCCAAAGTCCATTGGGAAAGGTCAATGCTGTATTTTGTAAAAAATTTGTCACAGCAATACTATTTGACCTAACGCTCATCTAAATTGATGATCAATCTACGAAGAAACACTGCATAAAAAGCTAATGTTGTTCAAAGATATACGAGATTATCAAATTTCATTTCTGGGCTTGTTCCTAGTCGTGGGAATCGGTACACGAGACTGGACGTTGCGACCAGAGTTGATTGGAGTATTGATCGCCACAAGTCTAGCAACCCAATGGATATTGTCATGGGTAACAGGGAAAGAACAAATAACGAGCCTTCGTAGTGCTTTAATTACCTCACTGGGACTCAGTTTACTGTTGCGGGCTGATCATTGGACAACAATGGCAATAGCTGGAGCAAGTGCGATCGCTAGCAAATTTCTCTTCAAATTCGGTGATAAGCATTTCTTCAACCCTGGTAATTTTGGCATCATTTCCGCCTTGGTTCTCACCTCCGATGCCTGGGTTTCGCCGGGACAATGGGGTGAAGAGTGGTGGTATGCACTCTTATTCGCCGGAACTGGCGGCATGACTTTGCAGCGCATTGGTCGCTGGGACACCACAGCAGCTTTTTTGGGTGCCTACTCTTTGCTAGAAGCGATTCGCAATCTCTGGTTGGGTTGGACTTGGGATGTTTACTGGCATCGGTTGATGAGCGGATCGTTGTTGTTGTTCGCTCTATTTATGATTACAGATCCGCGATCGATTCCCAATTCCCGAATTGGGCGGGTAGTTTGGGCAGTTTGCATCGCCGGATTAACTTTCATCCTGCGGAATTATTTCTTTATTCCCACCGCAGTCTTCTGGGCACTGTTCATGGTTGCCCCATTGACCATTCTAATAGATGTTTTCTGGTTAGCCCCAAGGTTTGCTTGGCAAGAGGGAGATGTAGCTTTAGCTTCCCGCAGGGTGGGAGATGAGGGAGATGAGGCAGCAGGGGAAGAACTTCTTACTCAGCACTCCTAACTCCTGTACAGACGGGATTAATCGCGTCTCTCCCAACTCTTGTACGAGACGCGATTAATCGCGTCTCTCCTATAGGACTTACGCAAAATATCCCTCAAACTCCTATTTCTCCGTGTCGCGCCAGTTGCTTCTCCCTACAGCCCTGCGGGCATCCTACGGCAGGCGCTAGCCTCTCCCTTTGGGAGAAGGGGAGACGCGCAAGGAACAAGTCTCTTAACCCGCCCAACGCACTGGCTTCTCTGCGCCTGGAGTGGTAGCCTACGGCAAGCCGCTCCGCGTCTACGTTATTCCGTAACTCTTGCGTAAGTCCTATCCCAAATCCTGTACAGACGCGATTAATCGCGTCTCTCCCAAATCCTGTACAGACGCGATTAATCGCGTCTCTCCTAACTCAGCACCCAAAATATTGAGGTATAAAAAATGAGGATTTTTAGACTTTTAACGCCATTACTGTTGGCAATTGTAGCTGTTTTGTGCTTTGCACCCGCAGCTTGGGCATTTTGTGGATTCTATGTAGCCAAAGCTGATACGAAGCTGTATAACAAAGCTTCTCAGGTGGTGATCGCGCGAGATGGCAATCGTACTGTCCTAACAATGGCAAACGACTTTCAAGGCGAAGTCAAAGATTTTGCAATAGTAGTACCTGTGCCAACACTGCTGAAAAAAGAGCAAGTTCGCGTTGCTAAACCCCAGATTATCGAGCGACTAGATGCTTTTAGTGCGCCGCGATTGGTAGAATATTTTGACCCAGATCCTTGTGCCCCAGTAATTTTCAACAGATCACTAGCACAGAGCGCAATAGGAGGAGCAGGAGGAGCAGGAGGAGTAGGAGGAGTGAATAGCGATCGCAGTTTAGGTGTAACAGTCGAAGCAAGTTTCAACGTCGGCGAATACGACATCGTGATCCTCAGTGCTAAAGAATCTGGCGGACTGGAAACTTGGCTCAGAAACAATGGCTACAAAATCCCTCAAGGGGCGAAACAGTTACTTGGCCCCTATATCCGTTCCTCAATGAAATTCTTTGTTGCCAAAGTCAACTTAGATAAATTTAACCAATCTGGCTACGAATTCCTGCGTCCGCTACAAATTTCCTATCAATCACCCAAGTTCATGCTGCCAATTCGTTTAGGCATGATCAATGCCACGACAGAACAGGATTTAATTGTCTATATCCTCTCGCCCGAAGGAGCGGCAGAAATCACTAACTATCGGACGGTGAAAATCCCCTCCAACGCCAATATCCCGGTGTTTGTCAAAAATGAATTTAATGAATTCTACAAATCCCTGTTCCAAACCGCTTACACCAAAGAAGGCAAAAGAGTCGGTTTTTTGGAATACGCTTGGGATATGGGTAGTTGCGATCCTTGTTCTGCCGATCCCCTGACCCCAGAGGAACTCAAGGAAGCAGGTGTATTTTGGCTAATTAATAATTCTTCAAGTAATTTACCAGTCTTCCCCAATTTTGGTACTCCCTTTGTTAGCAGTAATGTCTTCATCTCCCGTCTGCATGTCCGCTACACCCGCGACACATTCCCAGAAGACTTGATTTTCCTGCAAACTGCCAACCGTGAATCTTTCCAAGGACGTTATATTTTGCAATATCCCTTTCAAGGGGAACTTAAGTGTCAAGCAGGTAAAGAATACAAACGGTCTTTGCCCAAGCGTTTTGAACAAGAGGCGCAGACTCTAGCTAAGTTAACCAACTGGGATATCCAAGATATTCGCAAGAAAATGAACCTGAGTGTCGGAAATCTCACATATTCCTTGTGGGAAAGTTTCTTATCCTGGTTTTGATTATATTGACTTTTTCGGGTAATTGCCCTCTGCCTAAGAGGATGTCATTACCCACATTTTTGTAACAGTCAAAGTATCGCCTCCATCGGCATCCCGCCCAGAACTTAGGTTCTGGGCTAATAGCTCAAGTCCACTTAAGTGGACTGAAATTTTCCCGAACACACATCTAACCATCTACATGACCTAAAACCTTGTATTTAGTCCTGTTGAGAGGACTTAACCTATAAGCAAGAGGAATTTATTCCCAGGCGGGTTGGCAAGGAAGCCAGAGATTAAAAAGATATGGGTAATCACAAGGACTTAAACTAAAGTTCAAGTCATTATATTTACTGCTCTATTTTGTAACAAAATTTGTAACAGAAATACTATTTGAGTTAGCACTCGTCTAGATTGATGACAAATCTACGGGGAATCCCTGAATGAAAGGGTAATGTTGCTCAAAGATATACGAGATTATCAAATTCTATTTCTGGGCTTGTTCCTAGTCTTGGGAATTGGTACACGAGACTGGACGCTCAGACCAGAGTTAATTGGGGTAGCGATCGCCACAAGTCTTGCAACAAACATGGATATTGTCATGGGTAACAATAGCCGCAGCAATTGCGATCGCTACAGGGTTTGCTTGGCAAAGAGGAGATGAGGGAGCAGGGAAAGAATTCCTAACTCTTGTACAGACGCGATTAATCGCGTCTCCTAACTCTTGTACAGACGCGATTAATCGCGTCTCTCCTAATCCAAACTCAGCACTAAAAAAGTAGAGATATAAAATGAGATTTTTTCGACTTTTAACGCCATTCTTGTTGGTAATTGTAGCTGTTTTGTGCTTTGCACCCGCAGCTTGGGCATTTTGTGGATTTTATGTAGCTAAAGCTGATACAAAACTGTATAACAAAGCTTCTCAGGTGGTGATAGCGCGGGAAGACGAACGCACTGTCATGACAATGGCAAACGACTTTCAAGGCGAGGTAAAAGATTTTGCAATAGTAATACCTGTGCCAACGGTGCTGCAAAAAGAGCAAGTTCGTGTGGTTGAACCGAAGATTATTCAGCGCCTAGATGCTTTTAGTGCGCCGCGATTGGTAGAATATTTTGACTCAGATCCTTGTCTGGCAATAAATAATAGCTCTGGGATGGATGCAGCACCAGCGCCAGCAGCGAGAAGTCAAGAAGCTGAGAAAAGGGGCGATCGCAGTTTGGGTGTGACAATCGAAGCACGTTTCAACGTCGGCGAATACGACATTTTGATCCTCAGCGCTAAAGAATCTGGCGGACTGGAAACTTGGCTTCAACGCAATGGCTACAAAATCCCTAGAGGAGCGAAACAGCTACTTCAGCCGTACATCCGCTCCTCGATGAAATTCTTTGTTGCCAAAGTAAACTTAGATAAATTTGAGAAATCTGGCTATCAGTTCCTCCGTCCCCTACAAATTTCCTACCAATCACCTAAATTCATGCTGCCAATTCGTTTGGGCATGATCAATGCCACAAAAGAGCAGGATTTGATTGTCTACATCCTCTCGCCCCAAGGACAGGCAGAAATCAGTAACTATCGGACGGTGAAAATCCCCTCCGACGCAAACATTCCCTTGTTTGTCAAAGATGAATTTGGTGAATTCTACAAATCCATGTTTCAAACTGCCTATACCAAAGAAGATCGGAAAGTTGGTTTTTTGGAATACGCTTGGGACATGGGTAGTTGCGATCCTTGTTCTGCCGATCCCCTAACCCCAGAAGAACTCAAGCAAGCCGGCGTATTTTGGTTAGATGATAATTCTGCAAGTGATGTACCAGTACGTCCCAGTTTTCGTCGTTCTTTTTCTAGCAGTAACGTTTTCATCTCCCGGTTGCATGTCCGCTACACCCGCGACAAATTCCCTGAAGACCTGATCTTCCAACAAACTGCTAATACTGAATCTTTCCAAGGGCGTTATGTTTTGCAACATCCGTTCCAAGGGGAACTCAAGTGTCAGGCGGGTAGAGAATATAAACGGTCTTTGCCCAAGCGTTTTGAACAAGAGGCGCAAACTTTGGCTAAACTAACCAACTGGAATATTCAAGACATTCGCAACAAAATGAACCTGAGTGTAGGTAATCTGAGATATTCTTGGTGGGAAAATTTCCTGTCCTGGCTGGGATTATATTGAGGGGAGTAGGGAGTAGGGAGTAGGGAGTAGGGAGTAGGGAGTAGGGAGTAGGGAGT
>NZ_JABXKP010000074.1 GCF_017114985.1 Nostoc sp. JL33
AATCAAGGTTAAAAACCATATCTTTCGTAAGGGCACAGCATTGCTGTGCCCCTACAGCATGATCTATTTACGTAGTTTACCGCCGTAGGCATCGCAGGATAATTAAGAAAAGCCTGAAAACTTCCTCAATAGAATTTATTGCAGATCACGATGCATTTGTAAAGTGCGTAAGTCCTAATTATTTACCATCCCTGGAGTTAGCATGTTAAATAGACAAATAGCGTATCTTGGGAATCTCTCTCCACATCATCTAAAAAGACTACTCAAAGAAGTTCAACTTAAATCCGAACCCTAACTATTGCTTATATAAATACAGTATTATTTATGTCTATGTGTACATAGTGTCAGCTAAATTTGACGATTTCTCTATAAAGGTATTAATTCTTAAGGATGAATTTGGTAAATATCTATTATTCTCTGTCCAAAAAGCATTAATTAATTGCTATAAATATTATTATGAGAAAGCTTTGAGCACAGAAATGAAATTTATGTCACTTAATTGACTTTGTTGATTAGAAGCCTAAGAGGTTATTTGAAAAGTATTATTGCTAACATCATCTAAGCCTCCCAAACCTAACACACTGAGACCCCCTTGCCTTGTACGAATGGGGGTTTAAAAGCCTCTCGACCTTTCTCTTAGACGAATGGAAGCGGGGTTCTTAGTATACTTTGCGACTTTTCTAACATCCTCTAAACGCAGTTATATGCCAGTTTTTTCTGTGAGAGCAGTTTATAGGCAATAGTTACTATCGACTAAGTAGGCGAGAATAAATCAAAGTAAGTTAAGTAATGTAAAAAATCTTGAGATTACTTCGTAGTGTTCGCGTAGCGTCTCGTAGAGAGGGCTTCAGCCCTGATTTTAGGACTAAAGTCCTGTTTACGATACGCTACGCGTAGCAAGATCCCCAAAGGGGTACACTACAAACCTTTAATTATTTACACCGCTCTACTTAGTCTCCCGCACAAGTAAGTAATTGCAATGCGTTAGAGCTTATTGATGAAATCTTCTATAAGTTTTACTAATTGTGGCTAAGAGTAGCTATAAGAATTTAACTTTAAATAGTGATAAGATCATATGGTTGAGCCTCAACAAGATCACATTTCAGTAGAAGCTAGTTCTCTTCCCCCTGTCCCCATTCAAGAAATCTCAGAGGATAGGGCATTAACAGAGACGGTACTTTTCCCAACGCCAAAACTGTTTCTAAAAATTTCTAAGTTAGAAATTCGCCAAAGTCTCAGGGCGTTAACTTATGAGAGTGTCTTTGCTGCGCTTTTTTATAGTATTATCGGTGGCGCATTGCTCAGTAATTTCTTGCTAGAGTTAGGTGCTGGCCCAGTAGAAATTGGTCTGCTTGCCGCTATTCCTCAGATAGTGAATCTGCTTCAACCACTGGGAGCGTATTTGGTAAACCGAAGTACGAGCTTCCGGTGGTATTTCATGTGTATTTTCACCCCATCGCGGCTGCTATGGTTGATTCTTCTGCCAGCGATTTGGTTGGTTAATTCATCTGATATCACTGGGCACCAAGTAGTACAGTTGACATTGGCAATTCTCTTAGTAGCTAATATCATCGAAGCTTTTGGTCGTGCGCCTTGGCTTGGGTGGTCAGCTGTGTTAGTACCTCAACAGTTGCGGGGGCGATATTTCGGCTTTCGCAATAGTATTCTCGGCTTAACTAACCTTGTTACTGTGCCCCTGCTAGGTTTAGCGGTATCAGCTTGGCCTGGTGGAACACTTCAAGGTTATGGTGCAGTCTTGGTTATAGGGATCATACTAGGGATAATCAGTATCGCCTCTCAGTTCTGGATGGCTGATGTAAACCCACAGCTTTTAAAAGTTGCAGATTCAGACACATCGCAGCCGCAGCCTCAGGGAATAGATTTTAGCTTGTTTAAAGATGCTAATTTTTTGAAGTTTGTGCTTTACCTGAGCATCTGGTGCTTTGCTGTTAACATCAGCGCTCCTTTCTTTAACCTCTATATGCTGGATAACCTGGATATAGATATTAGTGTGGTAACGATTTATCACGCCTTAGGAACTGGTGCGAATATGTTAATGCTGCTTTTGTGGGGCAAGCTGGCCGACCGGATTGGAAACCGTCCGCTACTACTATTAGTGGGAGTGTTAGTGGCGGTAACACCTCTACTGTGGCTGGCAGTTGGAAGCGATCAAATTTCTTTTTGGATCTGGTTACCCCTATTGCACGTACTAGCTGGCGGGACGTGGGCGGCAATTGATTTGTGTACTAACAATTTGATGATGGGAATAGCACCATTGCGTTATCAGTCGAATTATTTTGCGATCGCAGGTGCAGTTGCTGGTATAACTGGAGCAATGGGTATCAGTCTTGGTAGCTTTCTAGCAACTCTGCCTGGTGTTGCGGGTTTGCTAGGGCTGTTTGTTCTCTCAGGCTTATTACGAATGGCTGCACTTGTGTTTTTGGCTTTTGTTCAAGAGCCACGCTCAGTACCAGTGAGTCAGTTAATGCGAGTCCTGTTTCCCATCAGGCAGTCACCTAATTTGATTGAAGTAGAGGAATAAGTTTTTAACTAACTATTAATAGGGGCAGGGGTTGCCTTTCTTTACCTGCCTTTACCTGCCTCTAATATAGGACAATACCCTTGGGTTAAGCCTCAAATCCTTTGTAGAGACGTTGCAATGCAACGTCTCTACCATACCTAAATAGGACTTACGCAAAAACCCTCTCAAACTCTCATTCCTCCGTGACCTCTGCGCCCTCTGTGGTTCGTTTTCCGTTACCCGTGCGTAAGTCCTACTAAAATCAATACCAAAAATCTTTAACCCAAGCGTTTTGTAAACTACTAAGGTAACAGTGGTGCTATTTAAGGGAGCCATTGTAATCCCTTATTCTGTAATTTACGCTCGATATGCTGCATTTCCTGGATAGTTTCTCCAGTAACGATCGCATAAATATCTGTGTTGATTTTTCCGTATTTGATTTTCTCTAAAGCCGACAGAATGATTAAATTCTTGCGATCTAGTTCTGGTTTTAAGGCGACTAAAATTGAATCCAGCGTACCTTCCATGCGGTAGTCACTGGAATATTTAGCTACTCCCTTTCCAAGGGAGAGTAGGGTATTACGCTGCAAGCACAACGGAGTCGAGCCATTGACTCGGAAGTTGGCATCGATCGCATAAAATTGTCCGTCTTTATCTTCCAGCACATCAAAACCAATCACGCCGAAATAACCCTGTTTGTGAGCATACTGACCAAGGTTAGCAATCATCTCAAAGAACTTGCTCATGTCAGTGTTGCGGTAGTCAATCAGTCCCCCCAAATAGTTGCCTTCTGGAGTAACGAGTTGGCCGGTAGTGCCGATGAGGGTTATCTCTCCTAATTTGTTGACATAGAACTGTACGCAGTAATTCTGCACTTCATTCTTGACGAACTCCGAGACAATAATCGTATCGAGCAACTTAATATTGAGATATTTCCTAATTTCTTCAAGGCAGTAATTCAAATCGCTGGCGCTTTTGATGATGTAAGTGCCTTCTCCTGAGAGTCCGTGCGAGGTTTTAATTAAATATGGAAATTGTGGTAATTGAATGTCTTCGAGATTTACTTGGTGCAGATTATAGCTCTTGTATTTCGGACATTGCACCCCCAATTCGGCTAGGGTTACTTTGCTGAGTAAGCGGTAATGAGTGTCTGGATCAACAGCGTGTTTTTCTCTTTTGAGGTGATCAAAGGGAAATAAACTAATGAGTTTGTCAAAGCGTTCGCTGTGGCTGAGGTCATCCAGATAAGTCGAGCAATCCATCATTTCAATATTGGAGTGGCTGAAGCCAAAATGCTCTTGCCAATATTCAAGCAGCGACTTTGGCGGTTGTATAATCACAATTCCAGGAATGCGATCGCCTAATACAGCCAGATTTTTCCAAGGTTCCTTCTGACAAATCTTGTCGAAGGAGGTTTTGGTGGCTTCACTACTACCATCTTGAATAAAATATTTTTTCCGGTTAGGGTAAGCAGCCCAACTGGCAGTTGCAGGGTAATTTAAAATAAACCCATAACCAGAAGATGCATCTGTGATATCTTCAGCAAACAGATCAGAAAGAGTACTCCCTTGAAAATAATGAAAGTCGTATTTTGACATCTACTCCTCCGAGAAACCGCATCCACAAAGGAATGCGGTTGTTTATATTAAACAAGTTTTCTGAATTTCCAAGTAATATGATGTCCGGGCAATTAAGCATAATAAATACCCGGAACCCCAAAGAGCCAAAGCTACGCTTTAGCTCCCCTCCCCGCCTGCGGGGAGGGGTTGGGGGTGGGGTTCTTTTATTATGAGTAATTTGGCGGACATGACATAACACTAACTTGGAAAAACAAAGCTATATATTCAAACTTGAAAACTCAGATGTAATTTAGCTTCATTAATCACGCATTACCTTAGCGTAGCCCATTACGAATTGGTATGAGTTATTTCTTGGTAAAGACAGCTACCTTGTCTTGTCCTTCGGTCATATAAGCGCAAGCCATGTGTGATGAATTATACGCCCAGCCAACGCGTCCTTGACGGTCTATGAGGATGCACCCGGCTTCACCTTTCACCTTAGAAGCTAAAGTGTCAATTGCCATCTGTGCTGCTTCATCTGGGTGTCTGTCTTCACTTAAGAAATCGATCGCAGTTTTAGCCAAAACCACGGGGATAATTGACTCGCCATCACCTGTTGTTGAGCAACCGCCGAATTTATTATCAGCGTACAAGCCACAGCCAACAAGCGCAGTGTCACCAACGCGACCTTGTTGCTGCTTCGTAATGCCGCCAGTTGAAGTGCCAGCAGCTAAAATGCCGCTAGCGTCCAAAGCTACACAACCTACTGTGTTGGGGCGATCAATAACTTTTTGATCCTCCTTCCACTCCTGCCACTGTTCATCAGCTATCAAGTTTTCTTTTTTACACATTTCGGCTCCGCAGTCTACGGCAAAGCGTTCTGCGCCTCGCGCTACTAGCAGCCTGGGTTTTTCATCCATAATCTTCCGTGCCACTGAGATTGGATGACGGATGCCCTGAACTGCTGCAACTGCTCCCCAACATAATGAGCCTTCCATGATCGCCGCGTCTAACTCCACCTCTCCATCGCTGTTGAGAGTTGCACCAAGACCAGCATTAAATGTCTGGTCAGTTTCCAGAACTCGAATAGCTGCTTCAACAGCTTCTGCGGCTGTACCTCCACTGATTAGCACTGCCCAACCAGCTTCTGCTGCTGCTGTACAGCCTGCATTGTTGGCTGCAACTTTGTCGTCTGTGATCGTTTTTGCTCCACCGTGAACAATAATGGTTGGTGTCATATAATTTATTCTTGTTAGTATGAATTTTGTGGGACTGCGATCGCCTTAACTCTTTCGTCAATTAGTTGCAGCGATCGCATTTTTAAAGTCTCTAAACCCAAGCGCTGGCTTGCTGATATAAACACAGCTTCGGGATACTCTTGTTGAACTCTAGCCAGGGTTTCGCTATCTACTTGGTCAACCTTGTTAAAAGCAATCAAACTTTTTTCTGGAATCTCAGGCATTTCTTCGAGTATTTCCAGCACACTTGCAATATGGCTTTCCCAAGCTGGATGGGACAAATCCACAATATGAATCATGGCCGAAGCCTCAACTACTTCCTCCAATGTGGCGCGAAATGCATCCATCAGTGGTGGTGGGAGTTCGTGAATAAACCCTACAGTATCTGTGAGCAAAATCGACCTGCGTTGTTGTGTTTCTGGTTCTGTAATTACCACCTTGCGGGTTGTTGGGTCGAGGGTAGCAAATAGTTGGTCTGCGGTGTAAACTTCTGCATTAGTTAACACATTTAACAAGGTAGATTTTCCAGCATTGGTATAGCCAACTAATGCCAGAACCGGAATTTCTTGCTGTTGTCGTTGTTGTCTAATGCGGGCGCGATGTGCTTGTAATTGGTTTACTTCTTCCTGTAGTTGACCAATTCGCCGTTGAATTATTCGCCGTTCCGTCTCTAGTTTTGTTTCACCAGGGCCTCGCGTACCAATCCCCGCACCTAATCGAGACATTTCCTGACCGCGACCGCGCAGCCGAGGTAACATATATTCGAGTTGCGCCAGTTCTACTTGTAATTTACCTTCTTGAGTGCGAGCGCGTTGAGCGAAAATATCTAGAATTACTTCCGTGCGGTCTACAACTCGGATGCCAATTTCCTGTTCTAAGTTGCGGGCTTGAGATGCTGAAATATCTCGGTCAAAAACGATTAGATTAGCTCTTAGTTTTTGAGCCAAAAGGGTGATTTCTTCAATTTTTCCCTTACCAACTACTGTTTGGGGATGGATGCGCTCGCGCTTTTGCCGCATTATATCCAGTACAATACCCTTAGCGCTTTCCACCAAACGTACTAGTTCTGCCAGCCCATCTTCAAACCGTTGCACAGATACATCTTCTGTCTGCACTCCCACCAGCAGCACCCTATCTTGGTCAGAGACAATTTCTTGAGATAGGAATATCCCATCCCCAGCATCAGCAATTTCTCTCTCCCATTCGTGAACTAGATCATCAAATTCTTGTTCGGTTAAGTCATCCAAACTTAGAGGAGGTGAAATAACCCAAGGACTCTCTGGATCGGGGAAAAGGTAAGTTAGAAAAGCTTCTTTTACTTCGCTATCAGTTGCGGTTAATATTACAAGAGCATCTAAGCGCTGACGCATCATTGCAATTAACGATGCTTCATCAGGTGGTTGTGATTTCAATTGAGTAGCAACACAACGGATTCCGCTCAAGCGTTCGGCACTGCGGCGAGGTAATTCTTCAGGCGGAATTTGAGTT
This sequence comes from Nostoc sp. JL33, assembly GCF_017114985.1. Lineage (GTDB taxonomy): Bacteria > Cyanobacteriota > Cyanobacteriia > Cyanobacteriales > Nostocaceae > Nostoc. The sequence continues at coordinate 6,807 of NZ_JABXKP010000074.1, forward strand.
TGATTTGGTGTTCCTACAGCAATTCGGATAACTTGCCCACGCCGATTGATATAACAACAAATTGGGTGATGAATTTCTTTAGTAATTGCAGCTAAGGCTTGGGCAAATTCCGGCGTAATTAATCTATCTGCTGGTTGATTTTCCTCGTAAAGCCGTTGTAATTGTTTTATTTGGCTAGCTTTTATCCCTTGAGTATTGCCATAAATTTTTTGCATAAATTAACAGTTGCTAATTTGCTTTTTAGCTATCTCTCTTATATTCTGCCCTGTTAAATTTTAATTAACTCTATCAAACGAAATAAGCAAATTAGTTTATTTTTAATCTTAAAATAACGTTACTAATTCTATATAGAAGTGATCAACCAACATCCATAAAAATGTAAATTTGTAAATACCACTTTGGTTTAAATATTAAAACTATTTTTTCTGCCTGCTAGTGCGATCGCACTTTTAAAATATTCAAATAGCGGTTGTAAATAAGTATTTTTTTAAAATTACCATTAAGTAGGTGGGAAAATTTATAAGTATGTCAACTTACTTTTTGCTGTGCATCTACCGCGAATATAATAGTGAAAGCTTTTGTCTCTACCTATGTCTCTGTTGATGCCATTGCCAAGCATGAGTGAGGATTTCATAGGGTTTGGGATAGTGCGGACACCAACCTAAAACTTTAATTGCTTTGTCGCTGTTAGAGGATGTTTTAAAAGTCCTCTTCTGGGTAACAAAACGTTTTAGATCCCCCTAAATCCCCCGATAAATTGGGGGACTTTGATTCCGGTTCCCCCCTTTTTAAGGGGGGCTAGGGGGGATCAATAAGTGCCTAAAATCACAGCAAACTACTTTTAAAACATCCTCTCACCAACTAAAATAGATGGGTCAGTAAGTTGGCAATCGCTATTATCTACAACTTTTCCAGTATCCAGGTTCTCGACACAAAAATTATCAAAATTAAAACGCTTTAGACAGTCCTGCTTGTTTTAAAACTGCGTTAGCTGTATGGCGTGATTTGATATAACTATCTACTACAAAACGACGGTCTGTAATTGGACTATACCAAATTTCATGGTCTCCCTTACCTTGCCTTTCAAAGTAGCACCCAGCTTCCACAAGCATCTTTTTTAACTCAGGAGTAAAAGACACACTCATTTATGAAGCCACCTCTATCAATTCTTGTCGATGGCTGGTTAATTCAAAGCTGATAGAACCCACATAATCATAAGGCACAATTTGATTCAGAAAAAGGAGTTCTGGAATAATTTCTCTGAGCTTTTGCGTAAGAGACTCAATCGTAGAAGCTTCTGTTACCAATCCTGGCACGTTTTCACTAGTTGCTACCCAAACTTCTGCATCTTTATCCCAAAATGCATCAACCTTCAATGTGTTTTGTGTCATGATCGAGCGCTAAACACTAATTTACGATAGTAATTCAAGTTTAAAACAATAAACTGCGATTCAAAGGTGTTCCTCTAGCTTTTGTCAAAACATACTCAGTTGAACAGGCTCATGCTCATTATAACCATGAAGTATAACCAATCGCCTTGCTTCATAACGATTGCGTAATTCTTCCAAAGCTTGAGGGTTTGCACTGCGAATGTTTGGATCTCCGATAAAGCACTCGAAGTGTTCTTGATAAAACTTTTTCATAGGTTTGCTTATAAGTTCATGAGGGTTACAATTTCTTGCTGCAAGAACTTCTATTGCAGGAACAACAACAATACCCGATTGCTGAGAATAGAGAAAAACAAAGGAGGCTGAGGAATGTGATAACATCTTCTCACATTGTTCTTTAAGTCGAGAAAATTCTTCACTACTAAAAGTCTGACTTGGTTCAATACGCTTCGACTGGGCTAAAAATCCTTTTGCAATTCGATAACCCTCAACTGAAAGCTCCAATGCAGCTAAGAAGTCAGCACCAAATTCATTTTCTTGGCTTCCTCGTCCTCTATCTGTAAGTGTCTTAACAGTCCATCTCACTCCTGCTGTAGTTTTATCATTCAGTACATGCTCCATAACACCTAGTAGTCTGTCAGTAATTGCTGGCTCTTGTTCAATTCTTCCATCACGCATAGCTTCCAGAGTTTGTTTTTCTACTTTTCCAATATTAAAAACAAGATTAGTAATAAGCTTTTTATTAGCGAACATCAGGAGTAAATTTCAATGACGAGTTTTAATGTTTTAGCTTATCCTATTATTCCCAACTTCAGTGAAATATAACTCACAACTCAAGGATGAAACTATCCCGCAGATGAAAGTCAGCTTCCGCGCCTTGATGAGTTAACGCCCAATAAGTTACCTCACCATTTCTGTGTTTAATAACGGTAGTAATGCCAACTTCAATAGCTTGTTCTGCCGAGATGATTTTATCCAAATCTACATCCAACACAAGTGTTAAACCATCAGCTTGATTTTGAACATTAAACGGTAGGTTTTCAAAAGCTGTTTCCTCTTGCATTTGTTGACGGTATCCATCAAAGCGATAGACATTCCAGTGTCCGCCGGGGGAGAGGTTAAATTCCCAATACCGTGTAGAATCTTTGATGCCAACGAAGAACTCGAAGCAGGTGTCTTCCCAAAGTTGATGCTTGCGTGATGGAGTATTTGATGGTGGATCTATCGCAATTTCTTTGAAATCGCCCTCAAGCATATAGCGGATGGCAAGTTTATTACCATTTCTGGAAATATTACCTGAAATTTTCAAATTAGGCAGGAATTTTGTAGAAGGGAAGGGTTGCAGGCAAAATGTCTGGTCATTCATTTCATGCCTTTGATAATATTGCAAATCTGCGTTTTTTGAGATTCAATACTTTCGGTAAGCTTAAACTGGACGATCGCTCTTGCCAAGTTATGTTCTGAGTGCTTAACTTTGAAGTAGACATTCCCTGCTAAATAATCAGCAAAAAATCTCAGTCCTAGTTCAAAGGTGATGAGACGAATTGCATCGTATATATATGCATAGTCATTCTCAGTCAGAAATGCCTTGGCCACAGAGAGATAACCCTGTAGGATTTCCTGACACAAATCAGTGTCGAAATAAACACTTTCGCAATTTTCAGTTTCTTCTCCAGCCGGATTGCAACCCGATCGCAGGCAATCACCAATATCGTAATGTACCAGACCGGGTTTAACAGTGTCGAGGTCGATGACGCTGACGGCTTGCTGGGTAGCAGTGTCAAACATGACATTATTGATTTTTGGATCACCGTGCATCAGACGCAGGGGTAGTTTGCCTTCAGCTTTGGCATTTTCTAGGATATATGCAAAAGTTTGGCGATCGCTAACAAACTGCAAACAATAATTAACTTCCAAAGATTGACTAGCACTAGTTTTCGCCAACACTTCCTCGTAATGCTGAAGATAAAGCGGTGTAATATGGAACCCTTCAAGGGTGTCGGCGAGTTTTTCTGCTGGCAAATCGCTGATCAGATTGTGGAACATCCCCAAGGCATAACCGATTTCTTTCGCATATGAGCGATCGCGCATCGTATCAAAAGACTGGGAGGCTTCAATAAAGCTAATCGCCCGCCAAAAAGAGCCGTCTCCATCCCTCCAGTGATCTTGAGCATCCTTGGTTAATAGTACGCGTGGTACTTCCCAGCGACGATTCAGGGGTGTGTGCTGTAACCGTTTGTGAACATGCTCGGTGAGGGTACGCATATTTTGCATAATCAGTTGTGGCTGACGAAACACCTGCGTATTGATGCGTTGCAGGACAAAATGTTGTTCTTCTGAGCAATCCAGAGTTACTAAGAATGTGTCATTGATATTACCACTTCCAAATGGTTTAACGCCTGTAACCTTCCCCGATTGGGCAAATTGGTTAGCGATGGCTGCGCCCGCCGTTCGCGTAGCGTCTCGCAGAGAAGGCATCGTAACTAAATTTTCTGCCCCCTGTGTATTGAATTCTTCTGTCATGTTTGTGTTTGACCTCCTTACGTATATTGCACAAAGGCAATAGGGGATATCCTAGCGCAAGTGTCAAGATAATTCATAATTCGTAAATAAATATCACCTAATTGATTGTGATAAATGTAGTTTTTGAACACGGTTATAAATTTTTACCAGAAATTACGGTATGAATGGTATTTAGAGTAACTAGGATTTCTATCAAGTTCGCTTAAATTTGAGCATAATGCTAGAAAAACGTCTATGTAACCCACTGATGGGTCTTTTCGCTGTGGGATTAGTTCTACAACCGATTGCCACCCATTCCCAGATTGTGACAGATGCTTTCAAGAATGCACATTTATTCAAGTTGTCCTTAGTAATAAGTCAAGTTAGACCCGGTGGGAGTTGTGAAGCAAACGAAAACTTAAGTTTATTCGCTGATACTTTTATTAGTGCCTGCCGCAAAGCATCAATTAGACGTGAGTTTCCCAGCGAGTATTTAAACTCTTATTTAGAAGATATCAAAAACGACAGATCAGCCACCGGTAAAAGGGCTTGGAAGTTATTAAATGATGGTAGATTCAAGAAGTAATCTTGGAGAATATTGAATGAAACCTAAAAGTGCAGATAAAACAGAATCCTTTTACATTGCAGTAATTCTTTATGAATCATCCTCCAATGCACCGGATTATCAACCGTTGTATCAGGAGTGCTTTGTGCTGCTCAAAGCTAGTTCTTTAGAGAAAGCTCAAGAAAAGGCTATAAGTTATGCGAAAAAAGAACAAGTCAGCTATAAAAATGAGGATGGAGAAACTATTACCTGGTCTTTGAAACAGGTGATAGATGTGAATTCAGTATTGGATGATGACTTTGACTCAACTAGTGATGGTGTTGACTTATACGCTAGACATTTTCGTAATTATGAGGCTTACCACTCATTTGAACCATTCTTGTCTGAAGAGGAATTATAAACCAGTGCTATTTCATTCTCATCTAGCCCGCCTCAAAATGAATTCTGAGTCTAAATATATGTTGTTTAATGTGGGGATTGAATTATGGATGTTGAAGAATTGGTAGTTCGATACGATGAGGGAGAGCGGAACTTTGCTGGTGTTAGACTTTACGTTGGAGACAATAACCTCAAAGGGATCAATTTGCAAGGAATTAACGTGCGTGGTGCCGATCTCATTGATGCCAATCTCGCTGGTGTCGATCTCACTAGAGCCGATCTCACTGGAGCCATTTTGGAGGGAGCGAATTTGGAAGGTGCTATCCTCAGAAAAGCTGAATTGTATTCTGCTAACTTGTTCTGGTGTTGTTTGGTTGAAGCTGATTTGACTGATGCCGTCTTGACTCACATGAATGCTACTTGTGCCAATTTCCGAAGTTGTAAGCTGCCTAGTTTTGGTTTCTCCCATGCTATTTTGAAGAAAACTGACTTCCAAGATGTCAATATTTCCAGAGATGTTATCTGTCGCCACGGAAATTTGATTTGGAATACTATTATGCCCGATAGGACTATCGAAAAGGGTCCATATATTGGTAGCTTCCCCGGTCGTTGAAGCCTTAATGAATCAAGCATTTTGCAGAAAGTTAGTGGCTTCACCAGTACTAATGGAGCCGAAATACCTGCCTTCGATCCTGAAAGCGATCGCCTGTTTATCGTTGCTGACAGTATAGTTGAAATTTATAGTGTCAATAATACAGGTGCGCTGACCTTGGCTGGTTCTTTGATAACCGGATTTACCCCCCCCGGAGGAACATAAGCCATTCCCAACAGCGTTGCAGGTATTGAATGACAGATATTGACTTTTGTCAGTTGTTCGATGATCATAGTTGTATCACCACAGTGGAGAACTTACTATGTTGTCGCGTCAACTGGGAAAAAACGGTTCAACAATATCGGCAGTTGGGCTTGGCTGTATGGGCATGTCTGATGTTTATGGGCCAGCCGATCGCAAAGAAAGTATTGCAACGATTCATGCAGCGCTTGATGCAGGCATTAATTTACTTGATACAGGCGACTTTTACGGCATGGGGCACAATGAACTGCTGCTACACGAAGCTCTAGCAGGACGGCGGCGGGAAGATGTTTTTATTGCTGTTAAATTCGGGGCGCTGCGATCGCCTGACGGCAACTTTATTGGCTTCGATGGTCGTCCTGAAGCCGTGAAGACTTCACTTGCCTATACATTGAAACGACTGGGAACCGATTACATTGACCTTTACCAGCCAGCCCGGCTCGATCCGACAGTCCCCATTGAAGATACCGTTGGGGCGATTAGCGAAATGGTGAAAGCTGGATATGTTCGCCAGATTGGTTTATCTGAAGTGGGTGCAGATACAATTCGACGTGCTCATGCGATTCATCCGATCACCTGCCTTCAGATCGAATATTCGCTCCTGAGTCGTGGCATTGAGGATGACATTCTCCCAACAGTTCGTGAATTGGGCATTGCTGTCACCGCTTATGGAGTCCTCTCACGGGGGTTGTTGAGCGGTCACTGGTCGAAAGAACGCTCTGAGCAAGCGCAAGACTATCGAGGAAATCTGCCCCGCTTCTCTGGAGAAAATCTGGATCGGAATTTGTTGCTGGTCGAAGCCCTTCGCCTGATTGCCCAAGACCAGAATGCGACAGTTGCTCAAGTGGCAATTGCTTGGGTGCTGTCGCGGGGGAACGACATTGTGCCGTTGATTGGAGCGCGGCGTCGCGATCGCTTAAATGAAGCGCTGGGTGCGCTGGATCTACACTTAAGTCAGGATGATCTCACCCGGATTGAGGCAGCAGTGCCACTGAATGCCGTGGCTGGCGATCGCTATCATCCAGATCAAATGGCGATGTTGGATAGTGAAAAAAGGTAAAATACCCGTAGCATGAATGATTCAGCTTTGACACCGGAGCGGATTCTCGACGCTGCCGAAGAGGTTTTGCGTCGTTACGGTCTGGCAAAGGCAACAGTCGTGGATGTGGCTCGCTTTTTAGAGGTGAGCCACGGCACAATTTATCGGCATTTTCCCAGCAAGGTTGCCCTGCGCGATGCAGTAGCAGAACGGTGGCTGCATCGGGTTTCCACACCATTAGCAGCGATCGCCGAAGAACAGGGTTCCGCCGTTGAACGGTTGCGCCGATGGTTTGAGCAACTTATAACTCTGAAACGTCAAAAAGTCCTGGATGAGCCAGAGTTGTTTGCAACCTATTCTGCGATCGCCCAAGAGGCGCGAGGGGTAGTTCAAGCTCACATTGATCAACTGGTAAGGCAAGTTGCTGCGATCGTCGAGAGCGGTATTTCTAGTAACGAGTTTCGGGTAACAGATCCGCAGGTAGCGGCGAAGGCAGTCTTTCAAGCAACAGTTAGATTTCACCATCCAGCCCACGCATCCGAATGGAGTGATCCAGACATCGACATGGACTTTGCCGAAGTATGGCGCTTGATACTTGCTGGTCTTGTGGTGGGATGAGTTAATCGTTTAGTGGTTGTCAGTCTCCAGTTGCTCCCGTTGCTTACCATACTCCCGCAGCTGCTTCAAGAGGTCTTCTTGGGATGAATTAGGAATAGACAGACTGGGGGTTGGTTGAACGTTGGTGTCGGTACTGGCAAAATTAGCAGGTGAAGGATTAATTATGTAAACGGGTAGGGACTTGTCATTAGACATCGCCTGTTGGGTTGGCGCTGGGGTAGGAATTAGATTATTTGGTTTGCTCACAGCAGCTTTTACCGAATCTAGAGTACTAGCAACTTGCACTTGTTGCTGCATCTGTTGTGTAGAAGATACTAAACCACTTAGACCATTCACCAATCGTCGCAAATTTTGGCGGAAAGTCGGATCACCTGTTAATTCATCCAAATCAGATGTAATTTTTTGGCTATTTTCAAACGTTACTCGTGCTGAATCTAAAGTTTGTTGCAGCAGCACCAGATTCTTTGGATCATTTAAGCTTTTGGAAGCATCGCGTAAATTACCTGAGGCTTGGGCTGCATTTGCTGAAAGAGTTTCTAAATTGTTGAGTAATTGTCCTTGAGTCAATCGATTGACAGATGGTGATAAGCTACTGACTGTAACACGCAGTTGGTTGCTGGTTTCGGTGATATTGTTCAAAGCACCAACCAGCGCCGAACGATTTGTTGTCAACAGATTATCCAGGTTGTTCAACAAACGATTTGCTTGAGTTGCAGTTGTACCGAATTTATCTAAAGTTTGAGTTGTGGATGCATTAAGTTGGTTTGTCGCCCGTTGCACTGAATTAGCAGTGGCTGAAAAGGTATTAAGTTGTTGTCGTAAGCTTTTGGTCAAACCTCGGAGATCCTGACTTAGCTCACTAAAATTGGATGCTGCAACTGTTGTAGTTTCTAGAACCCTATTGACATTTCTATAAAATTTTGGGTCATTGTATGCAGAGGCTAGGTCAGTTGAACTGCGAATTAGTTCATCAACACTGATGCCAACCTGACCTTTTAACCGAGAGCCATTACAGATTATCAGACTGGGATCACAATTTTTATCTAGGGGTTTAGCAATCACAACCCCAGCAGGTAAGGTTGCTTTTGGTGTGATGTCGATAATACTTTCGCTAATTAACCCGCTTTGATTAGCTTCCACCACTACATTCCGGGGGATAATTAAGTCAGTTTTGGCAATTTCAACCTCTACATCAATGGCATTTGGCCCTGGTCGAATCTGGGAAATAGTTCCTACTTTAACGCCACGATAGCGAACTGCTGCTCCCTTTTGCATTCCGCCAGCGTTAGCAAATTCCACAATAGCTTTGTATGAACGACCAGCAGCAGTGAATCTATTTAACCACAGAAAGAGTAATCCAAATACCCCTAATCCTAGCAGGACTAATAATCCTACAGAGCCTTCTCTAAATGTTCGCCCAGACGCGAAGCTGCTTGTCATAAAACCTCGCATTTTTTTGCCTCCACCAACAACGAATTAGAAGTTATGAGTTATAAGTTATGAATTATGAGTTGAATTTAACTCCTCACTTCTCATTCTTAATTCCTCACTTCTCATTCTTAACTCCTCACTCCTGACTTTATAACTCTTCACTTTTAAGTTTCTAGGCGACGAATTGAATCGGCCCTTGCACACTTCCACTGATAAATTGTCTGATCAACGGATTTTCTGTGTTGTGTATTTCAGTAACTGTACCCTGCCACTGCACTTTACCTTCATAGAGAAATATAAGTCTATCAGCAGTACGGCGGGCAGTGCTAGCTTGGTGGGTAACAACGGCATAGGTACCACAATTTCCATGTGAACTTTGCAAATAACGGATTAAATCTTCGATTACTGTTGAGGCAATCGGATCAAGTCCGGCTGTCGGTTCGTCGTATAGTAGAACTTCTGGGCCTTCTGTGAGGCTATCGGGGTTAGACATAACTGCACGGGCAAAACTTACCCGTTTTCGCATTCCCCCTGAAAGTTCGGCTGGGTAGAGGTGGCCTATGCCTGGCAAACCTACCATATGCAATTTTTCTTCTACCAAATCTCGAATGCGCGATCGCGGTAGGTTTGAATTTTGATAAAGTAAAAATCCCACATTCTCCTCCACCGTCAGCGAATCAAATAGCGCCGCCTGCTGAAACACCATGCCAATGCCAACCTGCTGGGTACCATCCTCAATCAAACCCTCTCGCCGCACTCCTTGCACATAAATTTCTCCTTCATCGGGACTAAGCAACCCCGCCATTACCCGTAAAATTGTTGATTTACCAGTCCCTGATGGGCCAATAATCCCCAGTGCTTCTCCCCGGTAAATGGTCAAGTCTACATTATCTAGAACTTTATGGCTACCAAAGGACTTAGAAACACCTTTCAGTTCAATCAATGGTTCAGTCATTAGTTATTAGCCATTGGTAAGCCAGTGCCTTGGGCGGTTCCCCGATTTGTAGCCCTACAAGAGTGATGTCATAATTATTATATTCGTAGGGCATTGTGTAGTACATTATAAGTATATGATTACCATTCTGATTAGCAAACTTTATTTTTTTAACATAATATTTAGTTATTTGCGATGTTTAACGTCCCAGAATCCCCTCAACCCAAAGCTGACAAAGACACCGTAGTAATCTAACGTCTCAGTAAAGGTAAACTAAGATTCCGATTTTCTGTGGACATCAGTAAAGTTATATAATAGTATATCTATACTAATCGGTGCTATAACTCCTCAGAGAAAAGCTACGAAAATGAAAACTAATTAACAGGTTGATGCAATATCTAGCAATTCTATTTGATTTGTGAAAATCAAAAGGTTGAGATTCCCGACTTATATAAAAAGCCGGGAATATTGTTGTTCAGCAATGATTAAGTAGAGCTATAGAAATATTTAGTTTACTACCAATTCAAAGTTCTTGTAAGTAGCATTGGCAAGTGCTAAAATTCTTCACTAATATTGTAACAATTACTGAGAAAAATCTAATTAGAGATTATGAATAGTAACTCAGAGCAGTTTGCAAGTGATAATTCCTCTGGTATTTGCCCGGAGGCGCTGGAATATATGATTAGGGCAAATCAAGGTAGTGTTCCAGCTTATGGAAATGATCAATGGACTCAAAAAGCCACAGATTATTTTCGAGAACTCTTTGAAATTGATTGTGAAGTATTTTTTACCTTTAATGGTACAGCCGCAAATTCTTTATCTTTAGCTGCTCTTTGTCAATCATATCACAGCGTCATTTGTCATGAAACATCTCACATAGAAACAGATGAATGTGGCGCACCTGAATTTGCATCTAATGGTTCTAAACTGTTACTTGCTCAAGGTAAAAATGGTAAGTTAACATCAGAGGCGATAGAGGCAATTGTCACTAAACGTACTGACATTCATTATCCCAAATCTAAAGTTATTAGCGTCACACAATCAACTGAATTAGGGACTTTATATTCTATTGAAGAACTTCTGAAAATTAAAGAAGTTGCGAAAAAATATAACTTAAAGATTCACATGGATGGCGCTCGTTTTGCAAATGCAGTTGCGGCTATGAATAAAAGCCCTGCTGAAATTACTTGGAAAACTGGAGTGGATGTGTTGTGCTTTTGTGGTACAAAGAATGGAATGGCATTAGGTGAAGCGATTCTTTTCTTCAATAAAGAGCTAGCAGAGGATTTTGATTATCGATGCAAGCAAGCAGGTCAGCTAGCCTCAAAAATGCGGTTTATCTCTGCTCCCTGGTTGGGTTTATTGGAAACTGGTGCTTGGCTAAAAAATGCCAGACATGCTAATCAATGTGCTGAATACTTAGAAAATCAACTATTAAATATAGAAGGTGTTGACTTGATGTTTCCTAGAGAAGCCAACGCCGTGTTTGTTAAGCTACCGGAAGAAGTCATTCACGCTTTAAAAGCAAAAAAATGGCAGTTTTATACATTTATTGGTGTGGGAGGAGTACGTTTTATGTGTTCTTGGAACACAACAAAATCAAGGATTGATCAATTGATAGGTGATATTAAAAATGCAATTTACAAAGATTAAAGTATGAGAAACCTAAAATAATCGAATAAGTAATAAGGTTTGTAGTAAGGGCTGGAGCCGCTTACAATAAGCCAATTTAATTAATTTTACTTTGTTGTGATTAGTTTTTATAAATCTAGGCGTAGGTTTTTGGCGCTAACCCTTCAAAACTGTTTAGCAGCACAGATAGAACAGACTGCCCAGCGTTGGAGTTCGCCGGGTGGGGTGGGAGATTGACACTGGGGACAAAGGGGTAAGCCATGCGATCGCGATCGCATGATCTTAGTCCAATGTCCAAAAGCAGCATTTACATCATTAGTGGGTGTAGCATCAGGGCGGCTAATCTCATCACCAAGGTAACTGGGATGCTCATGGGGCGAAACCGTTTGTTGCTCTTTTCTGTCCACAGATGCATTTTGCCAGCTAGCAGTAGAGAAGCGAATATCAACCAAAGGTGTTGGCAGCTTTTTATTCAACTTTAAAAGCAGAGAGGAGCGACTAAAAGTTAGGTTTTGCGCCCAAGCAGCACTAGAAGTTGCTACCCACAAAACATCGCGCTGAATCGACAATGGGCGAGTATGTGCGGCAACTACTGGGCCAACAACTTCTGCCCAAAACTTGAGCAGGCGTTGAAATGGTTGCTCCTGCCATTTAGCCTGCTTTTCCAGAACACCTAAAATATCATTAATTGATTTCAACGACATCGTTAAAACTGGGGAGTGGGTGAATTGTATACCCATTTACTTCACTATTCATCTGTAAGGTGAACGATTGGCTCTAGGTTTAGACAATTGTATCGATTAAACTGCTCTTGTCTATCACTCCTGTAGCGAATTAGGCGATCGCTTTCAATTACTCGTACTTTGCGATCGCCTCATAGAAGATCCTTCGGCAACTTGACGCTGAACATTAACAGGTAGCCTGGAAACCACGTTTACCACCAGAACCGATGAAGTAGCTGTGGGAAGCACCTCAAAATAACGGCATAATAAAACCACAATAGAGCATAAAATATGCAAGTTAAATGAAATAGGACTACAAAGAAAATCAATGAGAGCAATCAAAATTATTGTTGAAAAACATAATGACGGTTACGTAGCCTATCCCTTGGGTATCAAGGGAGTTGTAGTTGGCGAAGGTGACACCTATGCAGAAGCACTAGCTGATGTTAAATCTGCTATCCACTGCCATATAGAGACATTTGGTCAAGAGGTTTTAGAAGAGGAATCACCAGTGTTAGAAGCTTTTGTGGCGGAAGCTGAGGTTCCTATTTAATGGTTAAATTTCCAGTAGATGCACCTAAAGCTAAAGTAATTAAAACATTGGAATTTCTTCGATTTACTATTATTAGGGAGCGAGAGCATATTGTTATGGAGCGAGAAAACGAAGATGGAACAAAAACTCCACTGACTATGCCTAACCACTGTCAAATTAAAGGTTCGACGTTGAGATCCATCTGTACTCAAGCGGGTATCTCAAGAGAGGATTTTTTGTCTGCTTATGAGCAAATCTGAAAGGCTGCATTCCCTTTTCACTAAAAACACTCTAAAAGATACAATCACAAGTGAAAACAAGATGATATGCGATCGCTGTGCAAACTTCTACTTTTTACCTCTGAACTCCAAACTTCAAGCTCAGAACTCGGAACTCCGAGATCAGAACTCGACACTTCAGTTTTATAGAGAGGATTGGGGTTTAGAGAAGAGTTTTACCTACTTTCTAGCATCTCACCAAAAGAATGGGTCTGAAGCCCCGTCCTTCTAGGACGGCTTTTTCTTAGACTTCAAGCCACGAATCAGCTCTCTCAAAACGTCCGTTTTTGTTCTGCCAACAGAGTTGCAATACTCTTCAAGGATCTCAAATTCAAACTCTTCAATCCTAAAATCTAATCGTTTCTTCATGTAACTATCCGGCTTTATGCTGTACAATAGTAGCATGAAAGCAAGATACCAGTACCGATTCTACCCAACAGATCAACAGCGACAGAGCCTAGCTCAGTTGTTTGGATGCGTTCGAGTTGTCTGGAATGATGCGTTGGCTATCTGCAAGCAAGCTGAGAAGCTTCCCAAAAACGGGGATCTTCAAAAAGCTGTCATTACCCAAGCAAAGAAAACTGATGAACGTTTATGGCTTGCTGGTGTGTCTGTAACTCCTTTGCAACAATCAGTTGCGGATTTAGGAATTGCCTACAAAAACTTTTTTGATTCCCGGAAAGGGAAGCGAAAAGGATCAAAAATGGGTTTGCCTAGATTTAAGAAAAAGCAGGGTAAGCAGTCAGCAAGATTTACGTTAAACAGTTTTTATATTAAAAGTGAATCTGTTTATCTCGCCAAGATTGGAGATGTGTCGCCTATCTGGTCTAGAGGATTGCCATCAAGCCCTAGTTCAGTAACGGTGGTCAAGGATGCAGCAAACCGCTATTTTTTAAGCTTTGTCGTAGAGATTGAGCCTGTTCAAGTTGATGCCAAAAACCAAAGCATCGGCATTGATTTAGGACTCAAAACATTCGCATTTATGAGCAATGGTGAAACGGCTAAAAGTCCTGACTACTCAAGGCTAGACAATCGCCTAAGACGCAAGCAAAAGCAACTTGCTCGTCAAGTCAAAGACTCTAAGCGGCGTGAAGTAACGCGATCGCAAATTGCCAAGTTGCACAATCAGATCTCAGATACTCGCAAAGATTTCTTGCACAAGCTATCGACCAAAGTGGTGAGAGAAAACCAATCCATCGTTTTGGAAGATTTGAATGTGTCAGGAATGGTCAAAAATCGCAAACTCTCTAGAGCAATCAGCTTGCAGGGGTGGCGAGAATTCAGGCAGTTGTGTGAGGCAAAGTCTGAAAAGTTTGGACGCAAGTTTATGGTCATCAACCGATGGGAACCAACTTCTCAAATCTGCTCTGATTGTGGTTTTAAGTGGGGCAAGCTTGATCTAAAAGTGAGAGCTGTAACTTGTGTGAGTTGTGGCTCAACTCACGACAGAGACGAGAATGCAGCTAAAAATATAAACAAAGTCGGCATCGGGCATGGGCACGACTCTAAACGGACACGGATCGACCGTAAGACTGCTTCGGCAGCAAGTTGAGATGATGTGTCAAGAATCTCCGTGCGTTCACGCCGGAGAGTATGTCAACTCATACCTCATGCCCGATTCCCAATTAATAATGAGTTGCCGATTTGCGATGATGTACAGCTGTAACGCCATCACTATCTAACAATTTGCCATTCTCCACAGTGGCATAAACTAGCCAGTGATCGCCAGATTCCATCCGGTTTTGTACGGAACATTCAAGATATGCTAGGGCATTTGTAAGTATGGGAGAACCGTTTTCAGCTTCTTCGGCGGCGACATCAGCAAATCTGTCTTGTCCTGGGCCAAAGGGTTTGAGGAAGTGCTTCATCAATCCCAAATGATTCCCTTCTTTGAGAATGTTAAGGACAAATTTGTTTCCCGTATGTGTCAGTGTTTCTACTGCGCGGTCTTTAGCTACAGCTATGGTTAAACCAGGGGGACTAAAGCTAGCCTGAGACACCCAAGAGGCTAACATGGCACTGGAGCGATCGCCTTCTTTTGCTGTGAGAACACAAAGAGAACCGACAATCCGACCAACCGCTTGTTCTACACTTGTTGCAGGTTGACTTGGCGAGCGCACTTTTCTAGCTTTCTTCAGTGCTTGGGCAAAGTCGGTTCCGGCTTCTTCACACAATTGTAGAGTAGCATCGTCGGGTTTGAATTTTACGCGGATGGTGCCAAAACCAAACCGATAGCCAGCATCTTTTAATCTACCCTCAATTAAATCAACCGCTTCCCCACTCCAGCCAAAGGAACCAAAAACACCAGCGAGTTTATTGTTAGTAGCGGTGGATAGCACAATTCCTAAAGCTGTTTGCACAGGTGTCGGTGCATGTCCGCCAAGGGTAGGAGAACCGATGATGAAACCACCAGCTTTTTCCACAGCAGCACGGATTTCTTCTGGTTCAGTAAATTCGCAGTTAATCGATTCTACGGCAACTCCAGCTTTTGTGATCCCACGAGCGATCGCTTGGGCTAATGTTGCCGTATTTCCATAGGCTGATGCATAAATCAACGCTACTGTCAAGTCAGCAGATGTTTGCTGTTGACTCCATTGGCGATAAGCTTTGGTTAGGTCGATTAAGCCATAGCGCACCAAAGGCCCATGTCCATTGGCATACATTCGCACGGGAAAATCAGCGAGTTTATCCAGCGCTGTTTCAACTTGACGGGCGTGGGGAGCCATGAGGCAATCAAAATAATAGCGCCGATCTTCGTTATATATTTCCCAGCCTTCATCAAATACCTGATCTCCGCAAACATGCGCCCCAAATAACTTATCTGTGTACAGAATTTCTGTTTGGGGATCGTAGGTGCAAAGTTGATCTGCATAGCGGGGGTTGGGTGTGGGAATAAATTGTAAATTATGCCCGTTGCCCAAATCTAGAGTTTCGTCGCCTCGCATGATCAGAATTTGCAAATCTGGGTTTTCCAGCGCCCCACGTAAATTTATCGCACCTGGATTAGAACAAACAAAAGTGATTTGCGGGGCAATTTTCAACAAAGCTTTTAAAGTTGCAGCGCGGTTAGGATTTACGTGCCCCAAAATTACATAATCTAACTCTTCGAGATGGAAACGCTGCTGCAAGGCTTTTAAATAAATTTCTGTAAACGTTTCCCCTGGAGGGTCAATAATGGCAGTTTTCTCGCTTTCGATTAAATAAGAATTAGCAGTTGTACCCTTAGCAAGGGCATATTCAATTTCAAATCTGAGCCTTGACCAACTGCGCGATCGCAGTATTCTTGTATTTGTAGCTATTGGATAAACTTGAACATCACGAGGTTTATTTTCTGGCATGGCTGAAACAATTTTAGATTTTAGATTTTACATTTTGGATTGTTAATTAAAGATCCAAATTCTGGATATTAAGTAGGCAGGGCTATACTACAGAAATGCTTTATTCAAAGGTTATGGATTTTGGATTATTAATCTAAAATCCAAAATCCAAAATCCAAAATTAGTAGTGGTTTCCAACTTTACGGTGATGCACAGCAGTCAAAGCTTCTGGTTTAGAAACTCGTCCAGCGTAGACGGTGCTGTATACTGCCCAATGGTCGCCACAATCCATTCTACTAACAACTTCGCACTCCATGTAAGCGAGGGCGTCGTTGAGGATGGGGGCACCATTTTCGGCTGGCTGGGTTCTCACACCTTCAAAGCGATCTGCACCAGGGGCGAACCGTTTCAAAAAGTGCTTCATTAGTGGTTGGAAATTGCCTTCTTCTAAGATGTTGAGAACAAAGCGATCGCCTACTTGCATGAGTGATTCAATTGCCCGATCTTTGGCTACTGCAATGGAAAATCCCAAGGGTTTGAAGCTGGCTTGAGCAACCCAGGAGGCTAACATCGCACTGGAAACATCGCCTTTTTTGGCAGTAATAATATATAGTCCGCCGCTAAGTCTACCTAATGCTTTATCTAAATCAGCACCAAGGGATTTCATGGCTTTGATGCTGCGATCGCGTGTTACCCATTGCCCTAAGTCTGTACCCGCTTCTTCACATAGCTTGTAAGTATTTTCTGTGGGTGTTTCTTTAATCCGAATCGCTGGAAAAACCGTTGCCAAACCCAAATTGCGGAATTTACTCACCAAAGGATCTATCGGTTCATCATCGCCACCGCCAGTTTCAAACACGCCGATAGCTTGCTTTTCTTTGGCAGATCCTAAAACTGTGCTGAGTGCAGATTGGATGCTCGCAGCGCCAGAAGCCGGAGGTAGACCAACGATTAGCCCAGCACAACGGCTAACTAGTTCCCGCAGTTCTTGTAAATCGACTTCAGATCCCAAATCGACAATTTCCACGGCAACACCAGTTTTACCGATGCCGTTGGCAATTGCTTGCACCAGGCGATCGCTATATCCGTATTCGGAAACGTAAAATATCCCAACTGCTGTTTCTGCCTTGGTTTGTGTTTGGCTCCAAGTGCGGTAACGTCCAACTAATTCCTCAACATTATGGGATAATAATGGCCCGTGTCCTGTGGCAATCATCCTGATGGTTTTTAGTTCCGCCATCCGCTTCAGGGCAGACAAAACAGACCGTGCATTCGGCCCCATCAAGCAATCGTAGTAGTAATGAAAGTCTTCTTCGATAGCTGCTAAGTCTTCATCAAAGGTGCTATCTGAGCAATAGTGCAACCCAAAGGCATCGCAGGTATAGAGAATTTGGGTTTTGTGGTCGAAGCTGAAAATGGTATCTGGCCAATGTAAATTTGGAGCAATCACGAATTCAAATTCATGACCATTGCCCAAATCTAAGCGATCGCCATTTTTCACAATCCGCCGTTTGAATGGCTGATGTACGAAATCCTCAAGAAACTGAATCGCCACTTTAGAGCCGACAACGGTAATTTCTGGAGCCATTTGCAACAAATCTTTAACTAAACCACTGTGGTCTGGCTCGGTGTGGCTGATAATCAAATAATCAATATCTGTTGGCTTGATTAGTCCGGTAAGCGTATCAAAATATAGTTCACGAAACTTTTCGTGGGAGGTATCAACTAAAGCAGTCTGCTCCCCACGGATGAGAAACGAGTTATAAGTAGTACCGTTTTGCAAACCAAACTCAATATCGAAGCGATCGCGATCCCAATCCAAAGAACGAATAGCCGTCGTCTCTTGAGCGATTTCCACCTGCTGTAGGGTGAGCCGTTTTTCAGTTTTTTCGGTGAGCGCTACCATAACCCCCCTCCTTAACACAATGAGTATTTGTTCCTCTAGTTTTATTGTGACACGGCTTGAATGTTAATTTTTATTAAAAAACCTATAGCTGACTTAAAAAAGTTAAAACAGTGAAACCGCAGAGGCACAGAGAGGAAATTTGGCTAGCGTTGGAAATTGGGAATTCCCGGCTGCATTGGGCGTTGTTTATTGGCGAGACGCTTTACTCAGCTTGGGATAGTGACTATCTTCCTGAGTCTGTTATACAACACCTGGCTGAATGTCAAACCCTGAATGATTTACTAGAGAAAATTTTTCCACAAGGTGAATCTCTAACAAACACTTTGCCCCTCTGTCCTCTCTTCGTCGCCTCTGTAGTTCCCAGTCAAACTGCTATTTGGCAAACTTACCCAAATACTCATGTTATTACATTAGACCAAGTGCCGCTAAAAGGTGTTTATCCCACACTAGGAATTGACCGCGCTTTAGCTTTGTGGGGTGCGGGAAAAACTTGGGGTTTTCCAATGTTGGTGATTGATGCTGGGACAGCGCTAACTTTTACGGCTGCGGATGCTAATCAGTGTCTAGTTGGAGGTGCAATTTTGCCGGGATTAGGTTTGCAATTTGCAACTCTCGGTCAAAAAACAGGACAATTACCATTAGTAGAAGTGCAAAATATTGCGTCTCTACCACCACGTTTTGCACTTAATACTACAGAAGCAATTCAAAGTGGAGTTATTTATACAATATTAGCTGGTATTAAAGATTTTATTGAAGCGTGGTTGCAGTTATTTCCTGATGGGAAGATTGCGATTAAAGGAGGCGATCGCACTTTATTAATTAACTATCTGCAAACCTTATATCCTGAAATTGCCGCACGATTAATTGTAGAACCAAATTTAATCTTTTGGGGAATGCGGGAAATAGTAAAACTGCTCTCAGTTATACCCAAAGAAGCTTAGATTTATTAAAACAAGTCGTAATTCATAATTAATAATTGAATTAGTTAAAGTATAAATCCCCAACTAATTCAATTACACCAATCTTATAATTTTGTGGGAGATTTAAACCCGAAAATTACGAATTACGTTAGCGTAGCGGGGCGTAGCCCATTACGAATTACGAATTAATTAATTAGTGGGTCGGAATTCAGCTTTTATCCTCTGGGCAATGGAAGTAGCTTCACGGCGAATCCTCTCAGGGTCAAGCGTGAGCATCTGACGTTTTTGCATTAGAACTTGCCCATTTACAATCACAGTATCAACATCTTGGGCATCTGCTGCATAAACCAGATGGGAAATGACATCGTAAAGCGGGAGCAAGTGTGGTTCTTTAAGCTGGACTTGAATTAGGTCTGCTTGAAGTCCCACCTTAATTGCACCAATTTTATTTGATAAGCCGAGTGCTTCTGCACCGCCAAGTGTTGCCATACGCAAAACTGTCTTAGCCGGTACAGCAGTGGGGTCAAGGGTAGTCCCTTTATGGATGAGGGCGGTGAGGCGAATTGCCTTCCACATATCAAGAGTGTTATTCGACGCCGCTCCATCCGTACCTAGACCAACCTTAATTCCGGCTTTCAGCATCGCCGGAATCGGCGCAAAGCCAGAAGCCAGTTTCAAATTCGAGTCAGGATTGTGGATAACACCAACACCGCGTTTGGCCAGCAGGGCGATTTCACTTGCGTTAGGCCAGACAACGTGTGCGGCAAATACACGCGGCTCCAGAAAACCCAGATTTTCTAGATGTTTTACTGGGGTTGCATTATAGCGCTGCTGCACATCTTTAACTTCAGTTTGTGTCTCTGCCAGGTGAATCGTCAACGGGACATCGTATTGACGCGCAGCCTGAATAGCCTGTCCCAGATGCTCTGGCGAGACGGTGTAGGGAGCGTGTGCAGCAATAGCTGGTACTATACGTTCGTTCTTGCCTTTCCAACGTTTCACAAAATTTATCGCCGAGGCAAAGGCATCATCCCATCCTTTGAAACCAGGGCTAGGAAAATCTATTGACGAGGGCGCAATAATGGCGCGTAAGCCGCATTCATTAACGACTTTGGCAGCGACATCCGGCTGAAAGTACATATCAACAAAGGTTGTTGTACCACCACGTATCATCTCCCAGCAAGCAAGCTGTTCGCCAACGCGGACAAAATTTTGATCAACGAATTTCCCTTCTGCTGGGAAGATGTAATTCTGAAGCCAATCCTCTAACGCTAAGTCGTCTGCAAGACCGCGAAACAGAACCATTGCTGAGTGAGAGTGACCATTGACAAGACCCGGCATCAACACCAGACCCTCGCCTGGAAGCGTCCTGTCGGCTCTGTAAGATGCCATGATTTTGTATTGTGTGTCTACCGCAACAATTTTGCCATCCCTAATGGCGACTGCCCCATTCTGAATGACGGGTTGTGCCTTGTTCATAGTAACGATGAAATCGCTACCCACAATCAGTTCTACTCTTTGCTGGCCTTGATTGCCGAAATTATAGTTACTCTGAGCAATAACTATCTGACCGAAAAAGACAAACAACGTCGTACAGACAAAAAGAACTAACAGCTTATAGGATTTTGTCAGATGATATTTCACTCTAAAATATCCTTGTTGGATTTTTCTGGTGACTTTATCATCCGTCTAATTGCTACCAATTTCACAATTAAAAATTGTGTTTTATACCAATCTATTTCTAAACATTCTTCACACTTGGTAGTCGTAAATAGGGCTATTTCATAACTCTCATCAGAGAAAAATCAAGGGCAAAATCTGAAAATAAAATCTCGAATCTCGATCGCCACAACCCCAGCACAAGATTCTGGTAAATCGTTTCCAGCATGGGCAATCATTTTCAACTCAACTTTCGGCATCAGTTGAGTATAAACCCGGCTCTTGGCTAAAGCATCGGGTGTATCTTGGCCACCTTGTAAAATCAAAACCGGGACATCTATCATGTAAAGCTGCTTTTGCACTAATTCCGCCTCAATTTCTGCTTGTCGCCGTTTGAAAAGTAACTGGCAACCTATGGGGTAACGCAACAACTCTTGACGTAATTGCAAGTCTTGGGCAATTTTTTCATGCCAACCCAGAATTTTACTGAAGGGAGTTAGCGATCGCAACAATTTTACTATTAGTGCTGGATAATTCAATAATCGCCGCATTTTCCGGCAATACTCTTCTTGTCCTGCTATCTCTACACCCTCTGGTGCTAGCAATACCACACCATCAACTTTTTCTGGATACTTTAAGGCATAACTAGCAGCAATCCAACCGCCAAGAGAATGCCCTACTAAATATACTTTTTCTAGCTTGACAGCTTGCACGAATTCAGCTAAACACTCTACTTGTAAATCTATCGAATGGTGGATATTCGGATTTTCTGATTCACCAAACCCTAACAAATCAGGTGCGAAGCAATGGAAATCCTGTGCAAGAGACTCCATCACAGATAACCATTGACTGCTCTCATTCCAAGCACCATGTAAAAAAATTATAGGAGTTTTTTCACCGACTTCACGCCAGAATATCAGCCCTTGAGAAAGCTTTCTCCGGGAGTTACGGAATAGTGTATCCATTTTAAATTACTAGTTAACTTTTAGCACCATAATAAATAGTCATTAGCATCTGACAAAAAACAAATCACTAATGACAAAATATTATTATGCCAATGTTGTCAAGCCCTTCAAGTAGTCTTGCAACTGCCGGGTATGGTCGTGAGACATCTGTCCTGAAGGTAGGAAATTCGGACAGAAAGCTTGGATTTCCATGACTTCCAAAGTATCCTTAATCTCCATTGTCCCATGCACCTCGGCTTCAACCACAATACAAATTGAATGGATTCTGGGATCGCGGTCTGGTGCGGAGTAAACTCCTACCAAACGATTAATTTTCACCACTTCTAACCCCGTTTCCTCCATCAATTCTCGGCGGACTGTGTTGGGAATATCTTCTCCCCAATCCACCATGCCTCCAGGCAATGCCCAAAGACCATCATCACGTCGCCGAATCAGTACTATCCGGCCATCGGGTAAAATTGGGATGATACTAGTGCCAGTAATGGGATGACGAAATATAATACCCAATACTGTTTGTCCAATACGCCATAAGCTACGTGTGGACTGGACAGCTGCCGGAAAAAAAGCAATAACGTTCAATCTTCAAAATTTATGTATTGTATTCCATAGTTCTCTACCACTTACATAGACTCAACTGATAAAATTTTTATTGAGTTTTGTTTTATACAAAGATGTTTGTGGGTTGAGATTTTATTCTCACGATTTACGTAGAATATTGTTAATTCTAACATCAAGTTTCAAGAGAAGCACTGTATTCATATATACATAATATTTTTTAAATCAGAAACCTTTTCAGTTTATAACTAACATTAGCCTTGCGTAAACCAGCTATCACTAATACTTTTTCAGCACACATTCAAAAAAGTAATCTGAATGATAAGCTATAATCCATAATTCAGAATTGAGAAGAGAAAATTAAGCGGAGTTTAAGACCGCCACCTAAATTCTTGATAATATGGATTGGTTTATTC
Organism: Nostoc sp. JL33; assembly: GCF_017114985.1. Taxonomy (GTDB): domain Bacteria; phylum Cyanobacteriota; class Cyanobacteriia; order Cyanobacteriales; family Nostocaceae; genus Nostoc. The sequence continues at coordinate 29,417 of NZ_JABXKP010000074.1, forward strand.
CCAGAACAACAACTAGTTAGCTAATTTACCGAAATTAATGGGTTTAAAGCCCTGTCCTTCTAGGACGGCTTTTGTTCTATCAGTGATCGAAGAAACTCCCTGATAATATCTGTTTTGGTTCGCTTTGCTTTTTTTGCGTATCGCTCAATGGCTTTCATCTCTTAAGAGTGAAACTCTAACGTGCAACTGTTTTTCAAGCATTTAGTGTACTAATGTGCTACACTAATTATAGTGGAAAGGTAATCAACCACTTAAAAAACCTAGCTGTTGAAAGACAAAGCACGCTTACCTTGACAATTAAATCTATGCGGTTCTACTGCATTGTTCTAGTTTGTTCCTAGCAGTAAGTAAAAAATTTATAGGAGCTAGACGACTCAGATTTTTGAAACAAATAGTTTCAAACCTTCACAGGACTTGCACGGCAGTTGCTTGGCTGTCGGCATAGCCGCCCAACGCACTGCCTCAGCAATGCAACTAGGGTAGGGCATACCCAAAGTTAACGCTTGGGGAGAGTCCCACCTCTGGGCTAGGTAACGCAAGGAACCTAGTTTAAGTGGTCTCGTTGAACCAAGAATCCCCGTCCATTTATGGCGGGGAGTGTCAAATGTCTTTGATGGATTTGAATCTAAGAAAAGGTATTTTTCCTCTAGGTGGTGGGAATAATTATAAATTTTTATTGACACAATAAGGTTGAATGCGGTAGACTAGTACATTGTTTAAAGCGTATTGATTGCTGCACTAGGCTACAAATATCAATAACATTGGTAACTGATATTGCCTACGTGATGCCTAGTTGCTACTTTTTTGTTGTTTATTAATGAGGTGAACATGGCCAAGCGCCGTAACCCGAAAAAAGAAAAGGCGCTACGGAACCAGGCGTATGCCAGAAAGTTTCGTAAACGGACTACGACAGGAAGAATGCAGAGAAGGTTCCAACAAAGACCACCAAAGAGTGAGGAAGAAGAAGGCGCAGCAGCAGCTGACACTGAATAAGCTGCCTGCTTAAATCCTTGTTATTTGGTTTATTTAGTTTTTAGGGCGCACATTTGTACGCCCTTATTTATTACTCGACAGCGATTTGAGCGCGGGCGGTTATGAGTGCTTTGCTTACTTGTAGAAAGCCAGTACCACCGTAACTGTTGCGGGCTGCCACAACTTGACGAGGGGATATTGCCTGATAAATATCTGCTGCAAATGCCGGATGTATTTGTTGCCACTCCTCTAATTTCAAATCTTTCAGGAGTTTACCTGCGGCAATACTAGTTTTTACCACCTTACCCACAAGGTTGTAAGCTTCCCGGAAAGGGACACCCCGTGCTGCCAGATAATCTGCTACATCGGTAGCATTGGAAAAATCTTCCGTCACGGCTGATGCCAAGCGCTGGGTACGAAATTCCAAGCCTTCCCTAAGCAAAATCGTCATCGCTTCTAGAGAGGCTTTGATTGTGTTGACGCTATCAAATAGACCTTCTTTATCTTCTTGTAGGTCTTTGTTATATGCCAGGGGTAGCCCCTTCATAATTACTAACATCGCTTGGAGATGACCGAATACACGTCCTGTTTTCCCCCGCACCAATTCTGGTACGTCGGGGTTTTTCTTTTGGGGCATGATACTGGAACCCGTGGCACAGCTATCTTTGAGGGTGACAAAACGGAACTCTTCAGATGACCAAAGAATGACTTCTTCTGCAAGACGGCTGAGGTGAACCATAATCAAGCTAGCAGCACACAAGAATTCGATCGCAAAATCGCGATCGCTGACTCCATCAAGGCTGTTAGCATAAATATCGTCAAAATTCAAGAGTTTGGCTGTGTAGTGGCGGTCAATGGGGAAAGTCGTTCCCGCTAAAGCACCGCATCCCAAAGGTGAGATATTGACGCGGCGAGAAACATCTCCTAAGCGTTCCCAGTCGCGTTGCGCCATTTGAAAGTATGCCAAGAGGTGATGAGCTAAACTCAGGGGTTGGGCGCGTTGTAGGTGAGTATAGCCAGGAATCAGGGTTTCAACGTGCTTTTCGGCTATATCTAATAAAACGCCTTGAAATTCTCGCAATTCGCTTTTGATTTGCTGGATTTGGTCGCGGAGGTAGAGTCTGGTATCGGTGCCAACTTGGTCATTACGCGATCGCGCCGTATGCAGCTTTTTACCGACATCGCCGACAATTTCTGTCAGTCGTCGTTCAACTGCAAAATGTACATCTTCAGCATCAACACCAGGCTGAAATTTACGCTGGCGGTACTCTTGGCGAATTTGCTCCAAACCGGCAACCAGTTGTTCTCCTTCTTGTTGGGAGATAATGCCCGTGTGAGCGAGCATTTTAGCATGAGCTTGAGAACCCGTGAGGTCATATTCTATTAATTCAATATCAAAACCTATACTGGCATTAAAACGAGCGATCGCTGGATGCAACGCTGATTCAAATCGCTGGCTCCAAGTTTCTTCTTTGGTCATAAATATTATGAGGGGAGTGGGGAGTGGGGAGTGGGGAATGGGAAATGATGATTTAGGAAGAAGAGGAAGACAATTTTCCTGATTTCCCTACTCCCTACTCCCTATTCCCCACTCCCCCCTAGATTTAACCGTAGCTAGTTAGATTCCGAATCATATAGCCAATGACTAAACCAATCAACAATGCCCAGACTTGACCTGTCTGTATAAAGTGGCTCCAAGCTTTTTGAATCTGACCCATAACGTCTGGATCAGTAATTGTTTGTGCTAGTGCTGTCAAATTTACAGGCAACTGCCAAAATAACTGAGATATCAAATCGCTGTAATGGCTCATATTTGGTGATTAAGAAGTTGGGGGTGGCAAATTTCAGTATCAGTTGATTTTTTACAGTCATTACTGACAGTGTACTGAAACTTGCAGTATAACTTTAATGTCTTAACTCAAGATGCAGCCGATGCCAACCGCAATTTCTCGGCAGTCCGCAAAATTTGCCCCGCCAAAACTGCTGCACCAAAACCATTATCGATATTTACTACGCCTACTCCCGCAGCACAAGAGTTAAGCATTGTCAATAAAGGTGCTAAACCGCCAAAACTTGCGCCATAACCGATGCTGGTGGGTACGGCAATCACAGGACAACTCGCTAAACCCGCAACAACGCTCGGTAAAGCGCCTTCCATCCCCGCCACGACAATCAACACTGATGCTGACTCAATCAGGTGGCGGTTACTTAATAAGCGGTGAATCCCAGCAACGCCAACATCCCAGAGGCGCTTGACGCGCAAACCAGAAAGTTCAGCAGTTACAGCGGCTTCTTCAGCAACGGGTAAATCGGCCGTACCAGCAGAAAGAATGCCAATTTCACCTGCAAATTGTGGTTCGATGGTAGGGGGAGCGATCGCACAAATTCGCGCCGATTCGTAATATTGCAAACCGCTAACTTTTGATTGCAGTGCGGCATAAACTGCTGGTTCAATGCGGGTTGCCATCACCACCGGATTACGGAGGCGCATCACCTCGATAATTTGAGCAATTTGATCGGGAGTTTTACCAGGGCCCCAAATCACCTCTGGGAAACCTGTTCTTAGCTGGCGATGGTGGTCAATTTTGGCAAACTCGCCCACAGATTCATAAGTTAAATCTTTGAGTGAGTCTAATGCCGTATCTGGCGTAACTTTACCATTGGCAACCGCTTCGAGGAGCGATCGCAAACTTTTTTCATCGGTCATTTGTCATTTTTCCTGATATTTTTAGTGATGACTAATGCCTAATCGGTTACTTTCAGTTCGTAAAGATTCCAGAATGGGCCACCAAGAGCAGTATATTGAATTCCTTGAAAGCGATCGCGCACTGCTTGCAGATTCAACCTCTCAACTAAATGAATAAACGGCAACTGTTCTGAGGCGATGCGCTGATATTCGTAATAAATTTCCTTGCGCTTGTTTTCATCCAATACCTGTGCGCCTTTAATGTAAAGGCTGTCAATTTCCTTTTCCCAGTCGGAAACTACCCAGCCAGTTATGGGTGGATCTCCCGCTTGTGGCCCCAAATTAAATGCGTGGGACGCACCAGCAATCCTCCAGATATTGCTAGCGCCGTGGGGTTCAATACCGCCTCCAGCAAATCCTCCCAGGTAACAATCCCAATTCTGCGTAACTTTAAGTTTTTCTAGATAGGAATTGAAGCTGAGAATTTGCAAATCTACTTGAATCCCAATATTAGCGAGATCCCGCCTGATTTGAGATGCCATATCTCCTCTAACTTTTCTTTCCGAATTCGTTAAGAGTGTAAACCTGACTCGGTTGCCATCAGCATCTACAAGCTGATTTTGAGCGTTATATTTGAACCCAGATTGTAACAGTAATTTTTTAGATTTATCTGGCTCATAATTATAGACCTTTAACCCTTTTTCGGGAGGGAGGAAGTAGGGACTTTTGACATAAACAAATGAATTTTGTAGCTCACCAAGTCCCCGGTAAGCATTTGTTTTCATTGTTTCGCGGTCGAGTGCATAGGCTATAGCCTGCCTGAATTCCTTTTTATTAAACCAGCTAGATTTAATTGGGTCTACTAAAAGTTTACCCTGAGAATTCTTAGCTTTACTAAGATTGAAAGCAATAAAAGTCGTACTTGTGTCTGGCCCGCCGTTATAAATTTCAAACTTCGCCCGTTTTTCTTCTCGCTTCAGCAAACTAAAACCTTCAGGAGGAACTTCTAAATCATCCAATTGCCCAGAGCGAAAACTAATCAACTGGTTTTCAGTAGATTCAATAATTTGCCAAACAATGCGCTCAATATAAGGCTGAGGATTACCTTGAGCATCTTTGCGCCAGTAGTATGGATTACGGCGAAATATAACTCGCTGACTGGAAACGTAACTTTCCATCACATAGGGGCCGTTACCAACAATTTGTTTAGGGTCGGTGCCTGTTCCCCACATTGAGAGGAACTTAGGATTTCCACCAGATCCATTTGTGCGAATAGCTTCCTGTAGAGCATGGGCTGGCATAATTGGGATGCCGCCTACATATCTTAAAAAAGGAGCAAACGGTTCCTGTATGGTAAATTCAACCCGACGCTCATCGATTTTTTTAACCTTTGGCAAACTACCCTTGTCACCAATTCTGAGGGCATCTTTGGTAGAAGTGGGAATTTTGGGATTCAGGTAGATTTCGTTATAAGTAAAGACAACATCATCAGCAGTCATTGGCTGACCATCTGACCATTTAATTCCTGATCGCAGGGTGATCACAATTCGCTGACCATCTTTAGAAACTTCCCAGGCTTCTGCTAAAGCAGGCTCTAGTTTTGTGGTTATGGGATTCTCATTAATTAATGAATCATAGAGGAAGCCAAAAACGCTATATGCTGATTCATTCAGAGCATAATTAAAAGTTGAAGGCTCACTCAAAACTGCGGTGACGACTTGCGGCACTTGAGCAGCTGCGCTTTTGAAGTTAGCTGGGTTGCAGGCGGTAAGTGTAAGTGCTGTTGCTGTCAGAATTATTGGCAACCAAAAATGTTTAATTGCCAGAAATATTTTCCTAAAAGATTTCATAGTTCAATATGTGAATAGTGTAATTAATTTGATTGAGATTGTAGCCAACCAAGGAAGTTTTGGGTTTTATTGAAATACTGAATGCCATTCTCTCGTAAAACCTCTATAACTTCACGTCTGCCAAATTCTTTAGAATTAGCGCTTAAAAATAATTTATTTTCATTAGGATGTAAGCCAGCATGAAAAATTATACACTCCAAGATCACTCTATCTATAATGTGCTTATCAAAAATTTCTCTATTTAACGTTTCTTGAAAAATACCCGTACTTAATGTAATCATTTCTGATTTGCTGACAAGCTGATTAAAAGCTACATCAAAACGTTCTTTAACTTCGTTATTTCGTTCAAGAAAGCTAGTTCTTGATTGCTCTAGGAGAGACAGTAGTAATCGTGCATTATCTGAATTATCTCGCTCTGCTTGATTAATTTGTATATCTAACTTCCTGAGGAAATCTAGATTATATTTTTCTTCTTGTTCCAATGTTGTCAATGATTCTACAAAACAAATACTTGGCACTACTAGACGTAAACAAGAGGGTGTATTTTGCAGTAATTCTTGTGCTTGTGAATCTTGCCCTTTAGCAATACTCATCAACAAATTATTTTCAACGTAAATTATCACTGCTATCCTCGTGAGTCTTCGATATTTTTACCGATTGTTTCAAATAAATGTTACTCTGAAGCTACTAGTAAAACAACAGCATAAGCACATATACCTTCTTCGCGTCCAACGGGGCCTAATTTTTCGTTGGTGGTAGCTTTAATGCCAATTTGATTTGGTTCTAATTCTAAAACCGCCGCTAGTTTGTCGCGCATATTGTGAATATGCGGTTTTAATTTCGGACGTTCTGCTACTACCACCGAGTCAATATTTCCCACTTGCCAGCCTTGATCCCGAATTAGCTGATGTACTTGAGCTAATAGTACTAAACTATCTGCTCCCGCCCATTTGGGATCGCTAGGCGGAAAATAATGACCAATATCTCCTAAGGATAACGCCCCAAGCATGGCATCCATAATCGCGTGGGTTAGCACATCAGCGTCACTGTGACCCAATAAACCCAGTTCATGGGGAATTTGAATTCCACCTAAAATTAAAGCGCGATCGCTCACCAGTTGGTGAATATCGTAGCCGTTACCAATACGAATTTTTGTCATTTGTTCAGTTGTCATTTGTCATTTGTCAGGAGTTAGGAATTATTATTCTCAAGAGTGCTAGTCTACATTGCCAGTACAACTGCTTGAGGCTTTGTCAGGTGCTTTATTTTTTCTCTGACTTTTCAAGTCCAATCTCTTAATTCCTCAATTTTTCCTAGCTGCATTTAGCCTCCTGCACACCTGAATACTTAACAATATTTACCCTGGTATTTCTGCTTCCCCCCATGTCATAAGTATTTTACCCACTTATCCGCCCCTTTTTTTAATACCTACCCTTGAAAGAGGGGAGTAGGGGGAGAGAAGAAAGACAAGGGGAACAAGGGAGACATTTTCCCTAGAATCACTCAGCTGACGTTAAAATGAGTCCTACAGTTAAAGAAAGATTATTGCTAAATGTTTACCATCGACTTAAGCATCAAAAACACTGCTTTCCCGATCTCAGTACAACGTAAGTCAACAGAGGATGCTGAGGCTGTCTATCAGCTAATTTTGGCAGCAATGCGTTCAGGAAATCCTGACATTGTGGAACTCAAGTGCGAGGGCAAGACAGAGAAGAAAATTGCTGTCCGCGCTAGTGAAATTTCTGGGGTGCAGATTGTTCAGAAAGATGGTACAACCGCAGGTGGTGCCAGACCACCTGGCTTTTTCGCTGTAGCTGCTGAGTAACCAAGGTTGACAAATGGCTCAAGTGGGCATTGAGGTCAAAGATCTAAATTTTAGCTGGCCTAATGGAGAGAAAGTTCTCAAATCTTGCTCTTTAGAAGTACCCAAGGGTGAATTTTGGATGCTCTTGGGTACAAACGGCAGTGGGAAATCAACCTTACTTAGACTGTTAGCGGGACTATTAGCTCCTGAATCTGGCGCAATTCGGATTTTACGCCCCGTTGGCTTTGTCTTCCAAAATCCTGATCATCAACTGGTAATGCCAACGGTTGGTGCTGATGTGGCTTTTGGATTAGTAGAAGAAAAGTTGCCACCTGCTGCCACCAGAGCAAGGGTTGAGGAGGCGCTAGGGGCGGTGAATTTGCTTACCTTCCAACGACGCCCTATCTATGCACTTTCTGGGGGACAGAAACAGCGAGTCGCGATCGCTGGTGCGATCGCCCGTCGCTGTGAAGTCTTATTATTAGATGAACCCACTGCCTTACTAGATCCAGATAGCCAGCTAGATTTAGTTGCTGGTGTCCGCCGCCTCGTCAAAAGCCGAGGTATTACAGCCCTGTGGGTGACACATCGATTAGACGAGTTAAATTACTGTGACGGCGCTTTCTTACTAGAAAAAGGTTCTCTTGTTGATCAGGGTGAAGCCCAGCGCCTTAAACAACGTCTGATGGAGTAGTACTAAATTGTTCAAAACTGAGTAAGAAGTAATACTTATGAATCTTTTGACTCAGCACTGACTACTCGAAACAGATTTGTGTCGAGATTGCAAGCTATCTCGACACAAACCTTAATATTCTCCATACCTAAACGCCCCGAAGAAATCTAACAGCACTGTTTCGGTAAAAAGTACTCAGGACTTTCACACCCGGTACATGCTCCGCCCTTTATGGGTAGTCTTATTAACTCAGCACTCTTCATCCTCACTACTACTGAAAAAGAACTGCAATGCGCCTTGGTTTAAAAGGCGCATTTTAGTTGGTACGTCTGTCTTAAGTTTGAGTTTTGTGAGGCTGCTGTATTTTTTGTTTTGTGTAGCATAGTGTTACACACAAAGCATCAATTATTATAAAACTTATGAATGAATTTTGTAAACTCTAGAAAATTGTGATTAAAAACCATGTCTCGTTCTTTACTCCAAGCCGTTTTGTTGGTGGACGGCTACAATATAATTGGCGCTTGGCCTTGCCTTAAAAAGACGCGTGATCGTGTTGGACTAGAGGCAGCACGGGGCGAACTTGTGGAAGCGATGACTGGTTATAGTGCGTTTCAAGGTTATACAACTCAAATAGTTTTTGATGCCCAATATCAGAACTGCTCTAGTAATAAAGAAATTATTACTGAGCTTTTATCAGTTTATTACACTGATTTTGGGCAGACAGCAGATACTTATATTGAAAAATCTTGTGCGTCTTTTCGCCACGAAATAGCCCAATCTTTGATTTCTCGTGTGATTGTTGCTACATCAGATCGGGCACAGCAGTTGATGATACAGGGGTATGGGGCTGAATGGTTGTCGGCACAACAACTCTGTGGGGAAGTGGAAGCTACCGTCTGCCGGATGCGACAGAAATATCATACGCGCAAACAATCTAAGAGTAGGTTTTTAGCTAATGCCATTGATGCGAAGGCGCGGCAGCGTCTGGTTGAATTACGAATGGGATTACAGTAGATATTGGTATCCAGAAGTCTCTGCTTAAGTTCCTGAATGGATTTTGGCTGCAAAATTTCTATAATTAAGCATCTAAAAAAAAATATTGGCGAAAGTACTTGCCAAATCTTATTTTTAGCCCTAAGATTATAAATCGTGAGTGATCCTCAGTAGCTCAGTGGTAGAGCGATCGACTGTTAATCGATTGGTCGCTGGTTCGAATCCAGCCTGGGGAGTTTAGCAAGTTTAAATTTTAGATTTTGGATTCTAGATTATCCGTTGATAATCTATGGTCGCTTGATCCAGATGTGACGTTTCTGAATCATGGGTCTTTTGGTGCTTGTCCTAAACAAGTGCTGGAATTTCAACAAAGACTGCGTAGACGCATACTCCTAGGTCGAAGCAAGCTACGCAAAGCGTCTCGTAGAGAAGCGGCTTGTCGTTAGACATCGCAGTTGGAACAGGAACCCTTACGCTTTTTTGGTAGGGAGTGGGAACCCCTGCTAGACGATGCCAGAAGTAAACTGGTGGCGTTTGTGGGTGCTGATGTCCAGGATTACCTCACCCTCAATCCCTCTCCTTATAAAGGAGAGGGAAGCTAGATACAGGATGAAGTTTTGCATTTTATTTAACGGGTCGCGGAAGTCCCAATCTTCTCTACGAGACGCTACGCGAACAAGGTATTCCTAAGATGGGGATTGTGAGCGGGTGATAAGGATTGCATCTGGGATTGATTTTTTACTTTGTAAAAAATCAATCCCAGATGTATGACGAGTCACCAAAATTTTCTGGTAAGCTAAATAGTATCTTGACCATCAATGCCATAAGCGAAAACCAAGCTAACAGGTATATGTTGCAAGAAGAACATTTGGGTCTTGGGAACCAGGACTTCTGCCCTTGGAGGGAATGTTAGACTTTCTAGTACTACGGAGTTCTGGAGGCTATTCCCGATGAATTGGGAAGCTCCGTCCGTCTTACGGCGGAGTAGTTCACTTCACGTTCCTTAAGGGAAGTGGCGATCGCATTAACGGTCTGTTCTGCACTTGTAGCAGTGAACATTGGCCCATTTGCCAAATAAATATTTTTATCAGATATCAAGTTTAAGACGATAAAGACATTAGCCAGTAGAGAACTTCTGCGATATCTATGAACCAATTGCTGTAGATGAAATTATCCAACTTACTTCGACGTTTAATCCACGGGGAAACTCCCACACAGCAAGACAAAGGCGTTGTCCGCAAACTAGCGCGAAAAGAGATTTTGACTCCAGAAGGCAATGCCTTTCAAGTGCCTTTGGTGCAAAAATATATAGAACAGTTGCTAGAAGAAGAATAAGCGATCGCTACACTAGTACAGCACGCCCGAAATCCAGCTACTATCTTAATTAACAAGGCTTGGGGCTTAGAGGATGTTTGAAAAGTATGGGGCGAATAGAATAGAGCCTCCGGCACGCTGACGCGTAGCTTGCTTCTCCGTAGGAGTACGCTACTACACAAACAAAGTCCACCTCCGTGGACTAATACAAAATCAAGGGTTTTTAACCTGCGGAGGCAGGTTTTGTCTGTATAGCCGCGACTTCTAGTCGCCCGGTGAGTAATAAATTAGACTTTTCAAACAACCTCTTAAGCCTTTTGTTAATTTGTTCATAAGCTAATCGGCATTTAAGTTGCATGATCAGGGCGGGCGAGACGCCCACCCCACAAGATATTGAGAAAATTTTAATATGCTTTCTTAGATGTGTTTTAGCTTAACATCACGATGTTTGGGCTTAACATCACGATGTTTGGGCTTAACATCACGATGTTTGGACTTAAGATCATGATGTTTGGACTTAAGATCACGATGTTTGGACTTAAGATCACGATGTTTGGACTTAAGATCACGATGTTTGGGCTTAACATCACGATGTTTGTTACAAATCTCGTGACTTTGCGCTGTAGTAGCTTTCTAAATTGAACTTAACTATGAAATATCACAGCCACTAGAGGCAATAACGCCAAAAGAAAACCATGCCAGGACTGCAATTGAGGTTCTTGGGTTGCTTTTGGTGGCGCTAATAAAGCTTCTATTCTCTGTTCTAAGCGATCGCCTGCACCAGAGGAACCCAATGCAGCACAGCAAATTTCTGATAGTACTGGGCTGGTACTGACCACTAATAAAAGTGATTCCGCTAATACCAGAGGGTCTACCTGTAATGCTGCATAACCGTCGGCACGCAGTTCGCGCAAAGATAACAGTTCTTCCCACAAAGGCTCTGTATTCGGCAACCATGCAGTACAGGAACGCACCCAACCCAGCCAAAAAAACCAGAATGTATCCCTATAATATTGATGCCCTTGCTCATGCGCTAAGACGCTTTCTAAATGAGCGGGTGAGAGAGTTTGCAGTAATCCCTGACTAATCACTAATTCTGGTTGCCAAAAACCAATTTGACCCGCAAACAAAGCGCCCGTTTGCAGTAACCTGGCTCGTTTATCCCCCAAATTCACCAGAGGACAGTTACGGGCAGATTCCACAGACTGCCAACCCTGAAAGGCCAGTTTAATGCATGAAATGGCAAAAAATGCCATATAAATTAATGCCACTACATAGCTGACGGAGCCTGTGTACATCCCGCCCATTTGTCCTTGAGGCCCCATAAACAGCACAGCGATCGCAGTCATGAAAATTAGCAAGGGGGGGAAGAGGAACAAAAATAGCGATCGCCGCCACCGCAAACTCCAACTACCTTGGTGTTGATTCCAAGCGGATCTTAACCACCAGGCAACTGCCAAAGCATTCAAAATCATGATCAGATGCATCATTGTTCCTCCCTGGCTTGGCGTGCAGATTGAATACGTTTGGCGATCGCTGCTATTTGCTCACTAGCTGCTTCATCTAGGCTATCGGCAAAGGCAGCAACAACATCGGGATTCCCCACCGCTAGAAATCGCTGTAACTGCTCGTGAGCTTTGATCACATCTGATTGCTGCTTACTCAGCATTGGTCGCCAATAGAATGCTCGCTCTTTCTTATCGCAGGCCAGCCAACCTTTATCAGTGAGGCGACGTAAGACGGTGGTGACAGAAGTATACGCTAATTCGCGGTTGGGATCAGCGAGAATGCGATCGTGTACATCCTTTACTGTGGCTGAACCAAGTTCCCAGATGATATTTAAAATTTCCGCTTCCAATGGCCCTAAAGATAGTTGTTTAGGGCGGTAATCGGGTAAAGGTGCCATAGCGATTTCGATGGGGAGTCGAGAATGAGTGAATATCCGTCGGTTTGTGCTGTAATCTTGAAGCTGTAACTTTTCCCCTTTTGGAATGTGGGTTCTTGTTTTAGATTACAAGATAGTGCTGCAAGTCTGAAAGCCTAAAATCATAAAAATGGGCTTTTTGAGTATTTATTAGGGATTAAGGACTCTTAAGATTTAGTTAAAATCCGTAGTAGGTTTCTTCCCCACTTGCTACTCCCCACTGCTATTTATGTATTGAATGACATACATCGTGCATTTTGATGGTAAAAAATGCTTTGGGAGTAATTGTGACTATAGTTAGTGACACCAAGTAGGTAGAATGTTATTTGCGGCAGTAGTATTAAAGCAGGTGTATCCAGCGCGTGAAGCTATTCGTATACCACACTCCTGAATTGACTCCAACGGATGAAGCGCCAGAATGTGCGATCGCAGTCGATGTCTTGCGAGCCACTAGCACAATTGCGACAGTTTTGGCAGCTGGAGGCGAAGCTGTACAAGTATTCAGCGATTTAGATCAGTTAATTGAAGTTAGCGAAAAATGGCCTGCTGAAAAACGTCTGCGGGCTGGAGAACGCGGCGGCGCGAAAGTAGCTGGCTTTGAGTTGGGTAACTCTCCCCTCGACTGCACACCTGAATTGGTGCAGGGGCGGCGCTTGTTTATCAGTACCACAAATGGCACTCGTGCTTTACAACGGGTGCAAGACTCCCCAAATGTCTTAGCAGCAGCCTTGATTAACCGGGCGGCGGTGGTGCAATTTCTCCAAGAGTTGCAACCGAAGACAGTGTGGATTGTCGGTTCAGGTTGGGAAGGCAGTTTTTCCTTAGAGGATACAGTTTGTGCAGGTGCGATCGCTCATAGTCTTTTACAACAAACCAAGTTGTCAGCAGAAGAACTAGCTGGTAACGATGAAGTAATTAGTGCGATCGCTCTTTACTCTCAATGGCAAAATAACTTATTGGGATTACTTCACCAAGCTAGTCACGGTCAACGATTGTTGCGTCTTGACTGTCAAGAAGATTTAAAATATTGTTCCCAAACTGATATTTTGGATGTCTTGCCCATACAACATGAAACGGGAGTTTTAAAAAGTCAAAGGAAATAGAGAATGGGGATGAGGGAGATGAGGGAGATGAGGAGAAGAGTTTTTCCCTCAGCAAGAGCAGCACCCCGCCCCTGGAGCCTCTTTTCAATGTCCCATCCCCTATGCCCTATGCCCAATTTTCAAATCTGTGAGCATTTGTCGAAGTCTTTGTCGCCAATGAGGAGGATAAGTCCCTAGAATTGCGGAAATTTTTCCACAACTAAGGACGGAATAGGGAGGGCGACGGGCTGGTGTAGGATATTTGGCAGTTGTAATCGGGACAATACGTTCAACTTTCAAAGGGAAGCCTAGCTGTTGGGCTTCTTCAAAAATGGCAACGGCAAAATCATACCAGCTAGCAACGCCGCTATTAGTGTAGTGATAAGTGCCGCTAATTTCTGGGGTTAACTGGGGAATCATCTGGCCTATGACTGCGCCTATATCTTGCGCCCAAGTGGGGCTACCAATTTGATCGGCGACGACACGGATTTCTTGGCGTTCTGCACCTAGTCGCAGCATGGTTTTGACAAAGTTACTTTTGCCAAAGGTTCCATAAACCCAAGCAGTGCGGAGGATGAGGTGATGGGCGCAAGTTTCCCGAATAGCTTCTTCTCCAGCGAGTTTGGTTTTACCATAAACACTCAAGGGGTTAGTCGCATAGCTTTCCTGGTAAGGGCTACACCCATTGCCATCAAAAACGTAATCCGTCGAAATATGAATTAGAAAAGCTCCTAATTTTTGGCTTTCTTCGGCAATAATTAGGGGTGCGATCGCATTAATAGCACTAGCAAGTTCGGGTTCGCTTTCTGCTTTGTCTACAGCTGTGTAAGCTGCGGCGTTAATGATGATTTGCGGCTGTTTTGATCTGATAACGTTGCGGAGGGTATCAGGTTGAACAAGGTCTATTGTCGGGCGTGCTACTGAGATAATATCGCCATAGTCTGGGAGTATTTGTTGTAGTTCTTTACCCACTTGACCGTTGCTACCAATCAGCAAAATTGATTGACTCATCCTAATTATTTCTTGAACCTAATGCAATCATCAAGCTTAATCAAATATTTCAGCAGTTCTCAAAGGTTTACCGGCTTGGTCTTTAGCTGATAATATCGGTGGCGCACTCAGAGGCCAATCTATAGCTAAATCTGGATCGTTCCATAAGATTGTGCGATCGCTTTGGGGTGCGTAGTAATCTGTAGTTTTGTAGAGAACTTCAGCTATTTCTGAAAGTACGAGAAAGCCGTGAGCAAAGCCTGGTGGTATCCACAGTAGGCGTTTGTTCTCAGCACTGAGTTCAGAACCCACCCATTTTCCAAATGTAGGAGAGCTTTTTCTAATGTCTACGGCTACGTCAAAAATAGTACCGACAACAGCACGGATGAGTTTACCTTGGGGTTGTTGGATTTGGTAGTGCAATCCACGCAGGACGTTTTGTTTGGAATAAGAGTGGTTATCTTGGACAAAGTTCGTAACAATACCTGTATCTTGAGCAAATTTTTGGTGGTTATACCCTTCAAAAAAGAAACCGCGATCGTCTGCAAATACTTGAGGTTGAAGTTGTAGAACTTCGGCAATTTTGGTATGTACAATGCTCATTAATATTATTTATAGGATCTGCCACGGTGTTCTGATTGTCACATGAATTTCGCATTTATATTTTACAGGCACTATACTCAACCTTTGACGATCGCTTGTCCTCTTTTTAATCAGTAAATCACGTTAGTTCAATTTGACAGTCATCACCAATCAGAAATCGCAAGGCTTTGGGGCGACGGGGTGCAATACTCAATTGTGCCCGTTGTCCAATCACGCTATCAATAATACGCTGATGAATTCCGGCAATTTTAGCACTTTCTAAAATAACACTGTTTTCTAAATCAGTATCAATGAGTGTGGCATTGTTAGCAATACTACTATAAGGGCCAATAAAGCAGTTTTCTAAATGACAATTGCTACCAATGACTACTGGCCCCCGAATTGTGCAATTAATTACTTGAGATTTTGCACCGATTTGGACTCGTCCAATAATCTGACTTTGGGCATCGACTTCGCCGAAAATTGATCTTGTCAGATAGGTGTCGAGAATTAATCGGTTAGCTTCTAACAAGTCATCTTTTTTACCAGTATCTAGCCACCAACCTTGGAGATTGTAGGCTAAAACTTGCTTTTCCTGATTAATCAGATATTGAATAGCATCAGTGATTTCTAGTTCGCCTCTGCTGGAAGGTTGGATATTTGCGATCGCATCAAAAATGATATGAGAAAAGAAATAAACTCCTACCAATGCCAAATCTGAAGGAGGAACTTTCGGTTTTTCAATTAACCGTAATACCCGTCCTGTATCATCTACCTCAGCCACACCAAAGGCGCTAGGGTTGGCAACCGAACGCAAGAGAATCAAAGCATCTGGCTGTTGTTGGCTAAATTGTTCCAGAAAGTAACGTAACTCACCTAGTTGAATCAGGTTATCGCCCAAGTACATCACAAAGGGAGAATCTCCTAAAAAGGGACGGGCGACTTGGACGGCGTGGGCAAGTCCAAGTGGCTGGTCTTGTATGATGTAGGTGATGTTCGCTCGAAAGTATTCTCCATTTCCGGTTTTCGCTTGGACTTCTGCCCCAGTTTCCGGGCTGATGATGATGCCAATATCAGTAATACCAGCAGCAACCATTTCTTCAATGCCATACCATAAAACAGGTTTATTAGCAACTGGTACGAGTTGTTTTGCTCCGCTATAAGTGAGAGGACGTAAGCGTGTACCTTTCCCGCCAGAGAGAATTAGTGCTTTCATGAGAATTGAGGATTAATCATAAGTCATTAGTCAAGATAATCTGAAATCTTGATAAAATCCCTAATTCTGGCGTTATTTTATTTTTTATAAATAACGGGACAAAACTTCGACGGTTGCTTTTCCTGTTTTTTCCCAACTGAATTGTTGGGAGTGGGTGATACCTTGGCTAGAAAGGCGCGATCGCAACCCCAAATCAGTTGCAATAACCTGCATCGCCTCTGTAATTTCTTCAGTGTTGTAGGGATTGATCAGAATCGCCGCATCGCCAGCCACTTCTGGTAAGGAGGAGAGATTGGAAGTAATCACCGGAGTACCACAAGCCATTGCTTCCAGGACAGGTAAACCAAAACCTTCCCAGAGACTGGGGAAAACGAGTGCGATCGCTTGATTGATGATTTTTGGTAATTCGCCATAGGGTACATAGTCGAGGAACTTTACCTGATTAGTTATACCTAGTTCTGCAACTTGCACTTTTAAAGTAGGGGTGTAACGCGAATCAATTGGCCCTACTAACCATAGTTCATAGTCTTTGCAGTTAGGTAACGCCGCAAAAGCACTGATAAGTCGCTGGATGTTTTTGTATGGATCTTGGCGGCCAATGTAGAGAAAGTAGTTGCTAGTGGGGAGGTTGAGATGATGGAAGTGAGTGCGATCGTGCGCTAAAGGAATCGGAGTAATTTTGCTAGCGGGAATTTGGTAAAAATCGGTAATGTCTTTAGCCGTAGTCTGGGAGATGCAAATAATGTGTTCTGCTTGCTTAAGGACTTGGGGAGTGTAGTAACGGTGGTAGGGTGTGAGTGGTGAGAACCGTTTGCCAAAGCGCAACGGTATCATGTCAAAAGATGTGACGACAAAACGACAGTCAGTATAAAGGGGTGCTTCCGGTAGGGGGGAGAATAAGAGACTCGATTTCAGGTTTTTATAGATTTTTGGTAGTTGAAATTGTGTCCAAAGGAGGCGGTCAAAATGACCTTTTGTGCCGTGGTCTGGCGTTAAGTTTGACGGGATTGGATAGCAGTCAAAATCAGGATATTTCTGCGCTACTAATAGAGTGGGTTGCAAAGATTTTAAATAAGGAAAAAGGTTTTTAGCATAGTTGCCTATACCTGTTGGTTGAGACAAGAGAATAGATAAGTTAATAATTAATTGTTTGGCAGAGGTATTATCTACTATTTTCATTAAATAAGGGTTCTGTAAGCGTTTAATGTTTCTTTTGCCGTTCTTTCCCAGGAAAATAATTTTGCTCTGGCTTTACCTTTATTAATTAATTCTTGGCGTAACTCGGAATCACTGATTACTTTCAGTATGGCTTCGGCTAGTTGAACAGGGTTATTAGGGTCAACCAGTATAGCTGCATCTCCTGTAACTTCTGGAATTGAGGAAGTATTGGAACTGATCACAGGAGCGCCTAGAGTCATTGCTTCCAATACGGGTAAACCAAACCCTTCGTAATGAGATGGATAAACGAAGACATCAGCTTTTGAGTAAAATAATGCAACTAATTCATTAGATAGGTAATTAAGATGATGAATTTGGTTTCCCCAAGGGGAATTTTCAATAGCTGCAAATACTGGCTGGTAATTCCATCCTTTCTTACCAATCAATATTAATTGATGTTCAATTTTGTACTTTTCTTTTAAAAAATTAAAGGCTGTGATTATAGTATTAATATTTTTTCTTGGCTCTATTGTGCTGACAAAAAGTAGATATGGTTTGGAAAAATCATAATTAGCTTGCTTTTCTAGCCTCTGGGCAATTTCCTCAGATAAGTAATTAGGAGAGTAGCGACTAGCTAAAGGTGTGACATAGACTTTTTTCGGGTCTACTTCCAAATATTCAATAATATCTTTTTTAGAGCTTTCTGAAATTGTTAAAACTAAATCTGTCCACTGTAAACATCGCTTTACCCTTTCTGTATATGTTTTTACCATTGAATCTATATAGTTAGGATATTTGATAAAAGTCAGATCATATATATTCATTACCTTTAAACTATTTCGACAGGGATAAACTGAGTAATTTGTACCATGTAATATATCTGGAAAACCAAAATATTTTTCAAAGTAAGATAAACTAGGTTTAAAGGCTAAAGCTAATAATAAATCTGAAATTCTTACAGGTAAAGGCAGGAGATACTGTTGAGAATAATGTTTAAGGGATTCAGGAAAACTGAAATCACCCCGAAGCCAATTTTTTAACCTTGGTTGATAGACTACTCCTAACTGAAAATTTTCCTCTTTTTGTAATACATCAAGAGCGGATATTAAATTAGCAACATAAAAGCCAACCCCACTGGGTTTTGAATCCACTGGGGTGGCATCAACTACAACTTTTAGCATTAGAATATTTAAGCTCCGCCGATGCTCAACTTTTTTAGATCATAATCAACCATTAACTCAACCAATTGCTCAAAGGAATGCTGAGGCTGCCAACCTAACTCAGTTTTAATTTTATTAATAGAACCAACTAACTGCACTGGTTCATCAGAGCGATAAAAAGCAGGGTCAACTGAGACATAATCTTGCCAGTTTAGACCAACGCAGTTAAAAGCACACTCAACGAGTTCTCTGACAGAGTGAGTTTCACCACTAGCGATGATATAGTCATCAGGTTGTGCTTGCTGCAACATCAACCACATAGCGTAAACAGCATCTTTGGCATAGCACCAATCACGACGGGCATCTAGGTTGCCTAATTTTAGTTCATTTGCCAAACCTAATTTAATTTGGGCAGCTGCATGAGTGATTTTGCGAAATACAAATTCTGTCCCGCGTCGAGGCGATTCGTGAGTATAAGTAATACCACAGGAGTTATAAAGGTTGTATTTCTGCCGATAGTTGACAGTCATCCAATGAGCATAAGCTTTGGCAACACCATAAGGGTTGCGCGGACGAAAGGCAGTGCGTTCGGTTTGGGGCGATTCGTCAGGTTGACCAAAAACTTCACTACTAGATGCTTGGTAGAATCGAGCATCCGGTTTGCAGCGCCGGATAGATTCTAAAAGGCGAGAAACACCAAGGGCTGTGTACTCAGCAGTCAGGGCTGGTTGTGTCCAAGAGAGAGGAACGTAGCTTTGCGAGGCAAGATTATAAATTTCGTCGGGTTGACACTCGCTAACCACATCCATTAAAGAAGATTGGTCTAAAAGGTCGCCAGATACAATTTGAACATTGCCTGTGAGGTGGTTGATGCGCTCTAGGTTACTTGTGCTGGAGCGGCGGACTAAGCCAAAAACTTCGTAGCCTTTAGCGAGAAGAAGTTCAGCCAGATAAGAGCCGTCTTGTCCTGTTAAACCTGTGATTAGGGCTTTTTTAGTCATGTGCTACAACAAAATTATCAAGATTGTGGAGATGTTATTTATGAGGTATAAAAATTAGTAGGATAGCAATAGACATCTCTGGTTAAAAGTATCATGTCTGCTAGCACGACTTGATCGATTGTTGCAAATTCGATAAATTACAAAGCTGAAGCAATGCGTATTGTAAATGTAGTTAAATTAAATTTTTAGATATCGCCTGCAAATCCATCTTAATCTTTTTGAAAACATTAAGCGTTGTGTATTGTTAAAATTAGTTACTATATCACAAGGGTAGCGATCGCCTGGAAAAATTATCCTATCTATACAATCACATTTGCAATTAATTCAGTAATTCTAAATAATCCTTCTCTATCTTCGACCACATATAATTTCTTTCAACAAATCTTTTTCCCTGCAAACCTAGTTGATATCTAATTTGCTTATCCAGTTTTTCTATAGCCACCTGAAACTCATCTGTATTGGTATACCAAACTCCAGCTTGGGCCCTCAAACATTGTCCCACCAAAACATCACATTTTCCGTTGACTATAACAGGCTTGCCCATTATCCAAGCTTCCAACAACACCATAGAAAGACTTTCATAAGGTGAGGGCATTACCAGCAAATCACAAGCTTCTAACGCATCCCACTTAGTCTGCTCATCTACAAAACCCAGCGCCACAATATCAGGATGGCGGGGAATTGGCATTGTTGCCTTACCTAGCAATACTAACTTTCTTGAAACAGATTCCTGCTTTCGCAACTGTATAAAGTAGTCAAAAAGCTCTTGACACCCTTTAGAGGGGTCTATTCTACCAATATAAAGCAGAAAAGGTTCATTAATGTTATGTTTTTGCCTGAATTTTTTTGCGTTAAGC
Organism: Nostoc sp. JL33; assembly: GCF_017114985.1. GTDB lineage: Bacteria > Cyanobacteriota > Cyanobacteriia > Cyanobacteriales > Nostocaceae > Nostoc. The sequence continues at coordinate 49,679 of NZ_JABXKP010000074.1, forward strand.
GTTGATGGTGGATCTATCGCTACACCAGCAACGGGCCCCTCAAAGTTTATTTTGGGAAAACGTGTCTTGAGAAAATCTCGTTCTTCTATCGTGTTGAAGATAAATCCACGAGGTTTTTCAAAGAATTTATCCCACATACTCATATAAATGGGCCATTCGTTATGAGCTAAAGGAGCTAAATAAGCTTTTTCTGCTACAGATGGTAAAATGAAATAAGTCGTCGCATACAAATAAGTAAAAAAAATAAATGCGTCGTATTCGTGCTGTTTCTGTTTGACGTAAGCAATCAAGTCAGGAGAAATTGGCCCTTGCGATCGCATCCATGCTTCTTGTTCTTTGATAGATACTTTATTGAAATAATGGCAAATTTTTTCAGACAAATAATTGAATTCTGTGATATTACGTGGTTGTGCCACCCGGAAACGCTGCACTTTAACACCGGAAACTTCTGCTAACCCTGGTGAATAGTAGTTTTTCCAAGTTATATAGTCTAATGCACAGGTTGTCAGTATTTCTGTATCCCAATAATTAGACATATGCTGGGCAATTTTAAGACAGTGGGTTTCGGCTCCACCGTTAACTTCTAATCCACAGCGCTGAACTACGAAAGCTACTCGCATAACATTAATTATAAAAACCTTTAATTTTTGATTTCGTGAAACGTATATGATCTACGATCGCTTGATTTTCTTTGGGATTAGGATTTTTGGAAAAAACGTAATATGACTTTCTTGCTATTGATATTTTGTTCATGCTATTGTCATATTTTTCATGCAGTACTTTTTCAATCTCTACTTGCCTATAAAAATTGTGTTTTTCAAATTGTTTTACCCACCATTGAGTATCAGCCCAAATGATATGCCCATGCATTGGATATCCATCTTTGTCTACATGCAGCTTGGAAAAATTTCTTCCCTGTATAATGTCTTCCTGCCAACCTTGAATATAAATGGGGAAAATTAAACCAAAAATACTATCTTCATCGAATGCTGGAATATTACAAAATAAATAGCCGTTGTCACTTAATATCTTGGCTATTTTAGCAATGTAATCGTCAAGTTTATTAACATTCAAATGTTCAAAAATATCTAATCCAAAAACTAAATTATATGTTCCTAAATTTTCTAAATTTAATAAGTCTCCCCTATGAATATTTTTCTTAATGTCAGGAAAAGCCTTATTTATTGCCATTTGACTAATTTCAACCCCTTCACACAATATATTAAGTTCATGAAGGCATTGTAAAATTGTGCCACTAGCACAGCCTATTTCTAAGGCTCTCTCAGGCTGAAAAAGTGAGATAATTTCTGCCATTATTTTTTTATCTATATCAATATTTAAACTCCATACGCCGGGTTTTTCATAATAACCATGTTCCAAAATCATTGCTTCTAGCCAATCAAAATCATCTTGACTATTGGCATTAAAAACGAGAATTTTATTAATTTGTGAAATGTCATCTACTAATTCATAACTCGATGGCCTTAACTCTCTTAAATTTTGGATCTGATAATTTTCTTGTAGAACTTTGTTAATAAACTCATCTGATTTCACCAGGCTTATAAGAACGTCTGTTCGACTATATGCAGAGTTGAGAAGATTTGTATAATGATTTAACCCACCTGGGTCTATATCTCGACCCAAAATCTCTTTATACGCATGTTCTAAAAAACTCTGATCAGATTCGGATGTAGAAATATTCTTCCAATTATGGTTATTTTTTTGTCTGACTCTATTTAAGAAATATAATAATTTATTTACATAGTTCACTGCGTTATTCCTCCATCCTTAAAATTACATTATTTAATTTTTCAACTACTGCTGTCGTTAAAAATTTTTCTCTCCTTTTCCTCTGTGCAGAAATTACCTTTGATATTAGTGATTTATCATATATCAGTAACTTTGCCAAGGCTGCAACCTGAACTAAATCGTCCTTACTATTAAACATCAGCGCTGCTTCACCTAATGTTTCTGGTACAGCAGTACTCTTGTAAGCCAAAATAGGAACATCAAACCACATTGCTTCAACCAGTGGTACACAAAAACCTTCATGCTCACTCATTGACCAAAATAAGTGTGCAGTTTGATAAAATGCTAACAATTGGGCATCATTTACTTGCCCTGGAAGCATTACAAAATTTGTCAGGTTGAACTTTTCAATAGTATTGATTAGGTGGCAGTAGTACGGATCGTTTATCTCACCAAAACCAACTAAAATTAGCCGCGCCTCTCGATCCATTGTTAAGTAGTGGGCAAATGCTTCTATAAGTTGATCTTGGCGCTTATTTGGTGATAAACGACCAACAAAAAGCAAATTAGCCTTACCATCTTGCAATTGCTGCATTAATTCAGCATCCGCAGGCATATCCCATTTACTAGGGTTAGTAGCGATTGGTAATACCCCTGGTTCATGAAAACCAGACGCTGCAAGTTCCTCTGCATTGTAAGCAGAATCTCCAACTGATATTGGAAAGTATTGGGCTAGTTGTTTTAGTTCATTGCGACCTTTTTCTAGAATCTTGGCAAACTCCGGTCGATAAGGCAAAAAAAACTCAGCCGGCGTGATGTTGTGATAAATTAAGCATTTTACACCAGGATGAGCGATCGCATAATCTGTAAGCTCAGAACCAATTGAATGATGGTAAATTAATCCGGCTTGAGGGTTGATATATTTTGATTGAAATACTGTTACTTCATGAGCAACTCGCTCATCTACATACCTAACAAAAATATCAGATTTATATCCCCAGTCGCGGAGATAATTTCTGATTGCTAGTGCGTGATTGGAAATAGCATCACCATAAGCAAGATTTGGTAGAAGTTGATGGATTTCTCGAAGTTTTCCTAAGTTAGACTTAGTTGTTACTGGTGCTGATTGTTTAGATAGTCCAAATACAGCTTCATAACGTTGAATAATATTATCCCATACAGCATTTTCATTTGCATAAACTTGACCATTTGCTCCATATTCTGTTAATTTTTCCTTTTCTATTTGGTCAATTTTAGCGAATAATTCTGTCCATTCAATTTCTGTATCTGCTAGCCAACCACCTTTGGCAGACTCGACAGCCATTGCAGTAGCCAAACACTTCCGATGAGCAACAGTAGGTTTTTTATAGAACCAAGCTTCCATAATGACGCGGGAATAACTTTCGTTCTGACTAGGTTGAAATAAAGCTAAACAGTTAGCTAATAATGCTTCTTTTTCGCTTTCTGCAACTAAACCTAAATCAATTAAACCCGGCACAGAAGTAAGAAAAGATGGATTTCCAGTACCAGCCGAAACTAATTTTAGATTAGAATCTGGGTACTTTTGCTTGAAATTTATATAAGCTTTAACTAATAAATCTGTATTTTTTGTTGAATCTCGGCGACCTAGACAAAGAATAAACCGCTTTTGTTTGATTTGAAAATCTTTTATTTTAATAATTTCTGTATTGTTATAAACGCCCGCTTCTATTCCTGCACCTGCTACAAGGCTTTTACCAATAATACCAGGGCCATATAATTTTATTGCTAGTTGAGCTTCACCCTCACTGATGAATAATAATCCTTTTGCTAAATGAAAAATCTTCGCAATTTGTGGCAAGTAAGCATAAGCCTCATCGTGCAAGCAAGGCTGTAAAAAAGCATGACTGGCTACAATCTCCAAACCATTTAAAACAATTCCATAAAGATAAGGTAAAAATAAAAATGCTTGATACTGGTCTTGATATTTTTTGAGATAATTTAGTAAATCGCTAGAATTAATATTCTCAGAACAAAATATAGCTGCATTTTTTAAATTTACAGGGCTGACTCCCGGCTTTAAATCCGACGATGGTAAGCTTAATATCAAAGCGTTAACATCGTCAAAACTAGCGCGATCGCGGCAATCAACTTTAAAGCGGCGAATCTTTAAACCTTGTTCTTGGCTCAATCCAGATTTCAGATGATTGACTGACCAATCCTCCTCAAAAGAGCGACAGCAAGTTGTTAAAACCTCAATTTCATGTCCTCGTCGTGCCAAGCGTGTCGCCACTTGCCAAGCTTGTTGTTCTGCGCCTCCTTTTAAATCCTCACCAAACCAAGGGGTAACTATAGCTATTGGTTTCATTTTTTATATCCAATTACTGCATAATCGCGGGAACCAAAGAACCAGTTCTTAAGAGTTAGACTTGCTATATCTGGTTTGTCAAATGGGCTATCCTCTACTGGGTTTAAATACATTAATTGAACATTTGATAAGCCTTTAAAGCTCAGACAGAACTGAATTGTCTCAGGAAAAACTGGATTGCGGTGAGTTGGATCTGAATAAAAATTGCAAGCCCCAACTACTAAATTTTTGGGATTTGGCGTTTCAAAAATAGCTATTCCCTCTGGTTTAAGTACTCTTACTACTTCTTCTAATAACTTGATTAACACCGGAAATTCTAAATGTTCAATGATGTGAAAACCGGTTACTGCACCTAAGCTATCATCTGGTAGGGATTGCAAGTATGTAATTACATCAGATTCCAGTACATCAAGTTTTCTGGCTTGACATTGTTCTTGCATCACCCTGTTGATATCTATACCCTTTGCTGTGTAACCAGACTCTCGCAGTAACTCTAGCCATTCACCCCGTCCACAACCCACATCTAAAATAGGGGAGTTTGGCGTACCGATTTTTGCTTCTTCAATCAAAGGTAGATATACTTTCAACCTATTACCAATTTGCTCGCGGCTACCTCGAAACTGGTCTTCAAAAGCAACGTAGAAGGCATCTAATAAATGTTGCTCTTCATTGATAAAAGTTTGTACTTGCTGTTGATTGAATGGTTCTGGCAAACGCCGCCGTGCTTCTTCTAAAAATAAGGCAATTATGCGCTTCTGCTGTATTAGATCATTTTTGAGATAATTGTCGTTTCTGATATGACGCTCATCCATTCCTTGAATATAAGTCTTAAAATTGTTTAACTTTTCTTCAATATCAGTGATCGAATTATTTACAGATCCATTAATGGTATTCAAACTATCATCTATACCTTGCAAACGAAGATCCATAACATCTAAGTACTGATCTATATCTTGGAAGTGACTATCAACGGTACTCAGGCGCTGATCGATTCCTTGAAAGTGAGTATCAACAGTACTCAGGCGCTGATCTATTCCTTGAAAGTGAGTATCAACAGTACTCAGGCGCTGATCGATTCCTTGAAAGTGAGTATCAACAGTACTCAGGCGCTGATCTATTCCTTGAAAGTGAGTATCAACAGTACTCAGGCGCTGATCGATTCCTTGAAAGTGAGTATCAACAGTACTCAGGCGCTGATCGATTCCCTGGAAGTGACTATCAACAGTACTCAGGCGCTCATTTATTTGCGTCTTTAAAGTATTGATTTGTTCTATTAGCTGTCCATTCACTGTTACAGACGCTTTTAAGGCAAGAATTAAATTGAAATTGACTTCTCTTTGGTCTTTAAAGAAAAAATTAATAAGTTTTAGAATAAATTTTTGTAATTTTGAGCTTAAGTTAAAAGGAAAGCGATTAAGCTTATCAGGCCACTTTGTGCGTGCATAAGCTCTAGATTCTGCATTTATAAGTAAAGATTCAATATAGCCAATCTTTGACGTTAAGCCTGTTATATCTCCTATATGTGCATTATTTTTTGTAGCTAATGGTTGAGAATATCCTGGGCGTTTAGCAACCTCTTCGCGGATCTTTTGCATTAACTCATCGATATTAATTTCAGGGTTATGGGAATCAAACATAGTTTAATTTACACACTATTACATTTATTAACTAAAATTCAATTGTTATGAATCTATTTATTCCAAATTACCAATCTTAAACTCATGTAAAAATCAGTTTTTTTACAATTTAGCCCCAATTGTGTGATCTGCTGGAATATTATATTCGACAGTCGAGCGCAAATCTACTAAGCCATCACAAGAAATAGCGTTATTGACTTCAAATACTACTAGTTCATCGACCCAATCATAACTTAATCCTTCTTCAGAATGTATTCCTAGTGTAACTGTGTAAACTCCTCTATTCATATAACAGGGGATTTTAAACAATATTGTTAATTCCTGATTTTCCTTTAGTTCTGGTAGTTTAATGTTTAGTAAATGAGTATTAATTCCATATATTACCAAACCCATTAAATTCCTAATTGAGATACCCACAATTAAGTCGGATAGTTCTGCTTTTGCTTGCAATACTACACTGATTTGGAATCTTTGTCCCGTTTCTAATTTTGCTATTTTATTACCTTTTAAATCAATAAGTTGAACACTTTTAATAATAGCTAGTTTATTACCATGCCTATGTAAACTACTCTCTTGATTATTTTTGACAAAATCATCCTTTAATTCAATATTATTTTGTTGAACTAAGGTCATCTCTTCAGATTTTTTATTTTCACTTTCTACTTGATTATTGTCTGAGCTTAATAAAGCAATATAATGATTTACAACCTCTTTAGGTTCACCTATTTCTAACATTTTTCCATGATTCATCAATATTGCGCTGTTACACAACATTTTGACGCTGCCAGAATCATGAGAAACAAATAAGATAGTCACACCTTGTTCTTTCATCTGGCGAATCCGCTTCATACAGCGAGCTTGAAATTTTGCATCCCCTACTGCTAAAGCTTCATCTACAATTAAAATACTCGGTTCCGTATTGGCAACGACTGCAAATGCTAGTCTTACTACCATGCCACTGGAATAAGTTTTAACTGGATGCTCTATAAAATCTCCTATCTCTGCGAAGGCGGCAATATCATCAAACTTAGCTTCTATTTCGTCTCGACTTAACCCTAAAATTTGTCCATTAAAAAATACATTTTGCCTTCCAGTAAATTCGGGATTAAATCCGCTACCTAGTTCTAGTAAAGCTGAAACTCTGCCGTTAACCCATACCTCTCCTGTAGTTGGTGTTAAGGTTCCAGCAATGATTTGTAGTAATGTACTTTTACCAGAACCATTCTGACCAATAATTCCTAATGTCTCTCTTTTAGGAATTTCCAAGTTAATATCGCGTAATGCCCAAAACTCTTGAGCGTGGCTCCTACTAGGTAGTAAAATTTCTTTGAGCCTATCTACTGGACGAGCATATCGTTTGTAGCACTTTGAGATATTCTTTAGCGAAATTGCTATCTCCTCACCCATAACACCGCATACTCAAATTACTAAAAAATTTAACATGTACAACTTTATCAATTAACAATTAATTACGTCAGTAAAATTTTGGCTTTTTGTCGAATCATATCGTTATCTACTATACAGGTAACAGCAGTATAATAATGAAAATTAAAATTGGCTACAACACATCTGCAAAAGCTGGGCGTAAACGCTTGTACACTGTAATACCAAAACAAAATATAATTGTTGCTACCATGCAAGCAACTCCCCATTCACCCCAATGCTTCACCTCCCCAACTAAAACTATGTCGCGATAAACTTCAGCGATCGCTGCCATTGGATTTAACCAGAATACCAAAGTCTGCCATTGCTCTGGAATTGCTGATGCTGGATAGACTAGCGGTGTCGCATAAAACCAAATATTTAAAACCACTACTAAAGTCTGCGGAATATCTCGCAAAAACACCGTTAGTCCTGCTGTTAAATAGCCCAACCCTGCTGTTAGCAATAGCTGTGTTAGCCAGACCAAGGGTAATAGCGCCAAGGTAGTATGTAAAGTATGAGAAGTTACCGCCACGAAAAAAATCAATGCCATTAAACCAAAGGAACTCTCAATGAATGTTGACAAAACTGGCACTAGAGGTAACAACGCTAGAGGAAACACCACCTTCTTGACTAAATTCGGTTGTCCTAGTACCGAATTAGCGGACTGCATTAGACCACCCGTAAAAGCAATCCAAGGAAGTAACCCTGCAAATAGCCACAAACCAAAGGTGAAATCATTTGCTGGTAAACCCTTGAGGGTAGTCAGCTTCACCTTCAGCACAGTAGAAAACACATAAGTATAAATCAGTAACTGTGATAGCTGATTTAGCAAAGGCCACAAGTTGCCCAAAATAGAACCCTTGTAACGCGCCTCTAAATCCCGGCGTACTAGAGTTCTCAGTAAGTCGAACTTCATCCACAACTGTTCATCTATGGGCAAGATGCGCCTCCATCTCCCTACCTTACGTACAACTCCTCGCATTGTTGGCAACAATTTATGCTTCTTCCCTTACTACTCACTACCCATTCACCTAATTGCTCTCACAGAAGTATTATATTTACGAAAGTTCCTTTTTTACGGACTTTCAAATAAAAAATATCCAACTAACTACTTGTTATTTGTGAGGTGGGTGTCTCAACCGCCTTTGGCTACGGGCGCTCGTGTCGCCCACCCCACAAGAATTGAGTATTTTTTTATTTGTCAATCCCTAATTTATTTGTTGGAAATCTCTTTAGTGCTTTGAGAATCTATCACCAGTAGAAAATTGTATCCAAATTATCTTGGTGATTATACAATGAATCGGCTATCTTAAGTATATTTTTAATACAAATCTAAATTCTGTTTGCAACGCTGCTTTCCTTGTTAAGGAGGTGAGTTTTAGCTTAACTCAAACTATCTGGATCAACTCCCTGCGATCGCAAATACTTTGCCAATCTATCAGCCCGTTGGCGTTCCTGTTCTGCTTGTTCTCTTTGAGTCGGCATCCAACCCGCAGAATTATACCAACGCAACCACAAACCTGTGTCTGCTGGTAAGAACCTTGCCAAAGACCCAATCCTAGTTCTAACTCTTGCAACCATAAGCGGTTCTCTGGTAAAGATATTGCCTCGTAGCGAGTGCCTATGAGTTGAAAAGCACCCAAATGATTTTCGTAGCGATCGTAGATAACGTAGTAAGGAACCCGTAAAATCAGTCACTAGCAAGCAAAATTTCTTCAGATGGATAAGTCAGAGGCTGACAAGTCTCACTGAGCAAATCCGCCTGAATGCGGTGAAATTCATCTGGCAAACCTGATTCCCCTACTAATTCACTGGGTAAATCATACATCGTCGGCATGGTTTCTTGTGGCGGACGGGGTGGATCTGTTTGATACATGACTACTACCTTTGTTGCTTAACTCAAGCTATCTGGATTAACTCCTAGCGATCGCAAATGTTCCGCCAACCGTTGCGATCGCATCTGTTCTTGTTCCAACCGCAATTGTGTTTCCGATACCTGTTGCTGTGCTTCCGATACCTGTTGCTGTGCTTCCGATACCTGTTGCTGTGCTGCAATAGCTGCCTGTTGCGCTGCTATTGCAGCTTCTTCTGGTGTTGGCACTAAATCACCATCAGGTGTAAAGTAGCGTAATTTACCTTCTTCTACGCCTAAATACAGCCTAAGCACGTCGCTCCAACACCATCCCCGCGCATTTGGTGTAATTTCCTGATACTTGTTGCCTACCAATTCAAAACCGACAAATTCCAAATTTTCCGGCGAAAACCAAAAATATTCTGGTGTGTGAAATCGATTTTCATAGAGATTTTTCTTCAAATTCCGGTCAATATCAGCCGTACTTTCTGAAAGTAATTCAATAATCAAATCTGGATAACGACCATCTTCTTCCCAGACTACCCAGGAATTGCGTGATCGCTTTTCAGTGTCTTTCACCAAAAAAAAGTCTGGGCCTCGAAAATCTCGATTTCGCAACTGCTGACGGCTAAAATAAATCGTTAGATTCGCACCTATAAAGAAATCATTAGAGTCACGCCACAGCCACTCAAGGGAAGTTACTAGCAGCAGTAGCTGCATATAGTGCAATGAAGTTTCCATCTCTGGCTCATCACTTAACAACCGAGTTGCATCGGGCATCTGCTGTTCTAGCTCTTCGGCTGTGACAAACATGGGTATCTACCTGCTTGGTTGTTGATTTAATTTTAAGCTGTAAGGTCAGGACTGAGAAGTTAGAAGTTTGGAATTTTCTCCCTCAGATCCACTGAATTTGTAAGAGCATCACGGATTCCGCTACACTGAGACTTGGTTTATTTGAAATCAGGCATGGAAATCGGACAAAAGGTTAAAGTCTTTCGTTTGCGCGATCGCGTTTCTCCCCCGGTTGTGAAAAAACTCGGACAAGTGGGTATCATCCAAGGCTACAAAGTCACTGATGGTGGTGGAATCGGTGTAGTGGTGGTGTTTGACGACAACACTTCCACCTGGTTTTTTGAAGATGAAATCAAACCTGTGTAGTAGTAAAGAACTCAGAACCGGGTTTTTCTCTTAATCTGAAGTTGAAAGCACAGGCCCAGAGTCTTTGTTGAGTGCTAAGTTGGAGTTGAAAAGCTCGGCGGTGAAAAGAGGAATCAAATAATGGCTCTAATATTGACATTTTTGGGCAAAGGCGGCACCGCTCGTACCAAAATTGCGATCGCCGCCGCCAAATTATTGGCAAGTCAAGGCAAGCGTGTACTTCTAGCAGCACAAGCAGAACCAACATTGCCAATTCTGCTGGGTAGTCCCATTGCTGCCGATCCCCAGGAAATCGCTCCCAATTTGCAAGCAGTCCAGTTTCAAGCATCTGTACTACTAGAACGCAACTGGGACGAAGCGAAAAAACTTGAGGCGCAATATCTCCGCACGCCCATCTTCAAAGACGTTTTTGGTCAAGAACTGGTAGTATTGCCGGGGATGGACAGCGCCCTAGCCCTGAATGCTATCCGCGAATATGATGCCAGTGGCAAATATGATGCGATCGTTTACGATGGCACGGGTGACTCTTTAACGTTGCGAATGTTGGGTTTACCAGAATCTCTCAGTTGGTATGTCCGGCGATTTCGGCAATTGTTTGTCAACTCCGATTTGGGAAGGACGATTACTGAATCACCCTTGATTCAACCACTGATTAGCAGCTTTTTCAATGTCAACTGGACAGCAGATAACTTTGCCGGGCCCACTAACCAAGTCAATAATTTCTTAGAAAAGGGGAGAGCTGCTCTTGCTGACCCCAAACGTCTGGCTGCTTTCTTAGTAACTACAGGAGATCCCATTGACGTAGCAAATGCCCGTTATTTGTGGGGTAGCGCTCAACAAATCGGTTTAACTGTCGGTGGTGTTCTGCTTGTGTCTAGTGAGACAAACGTCAACCTGTCAGAGGAATTTCTACCATTACCTGTGAGCGTCGTTCCCGACTCGCCAACAGGTGACTGGCAACCACTGATAGACGTCCTACCCAACTTTGAAGCACAAGCGTTACAAGCTCCCAAACCAATTGAGATAGATATCCACAACCGTCAAGTACGCTTATTCTTGCCAAGTTTTGACAAAAAGCAAGTCAAGCTCACCCAATATGGGCCAGAAGTCACGGTAGAAGCAGGAGATCAACGGCGCAATATTCCCTTACCCCCGGCTCTGAGTGGCAGACCCGTTGCTGGAGCAAAGTTTCAGAATAATTATTTGATAATTTCGTTTTAAGTTATGGGAATCGGGAGTGGGGAATTGGGAGTGGGGAATGGGGGATGAGGGAGATGTAGCTTTAGCTGACCGCAGGGTGGGAGATGAGGGAGATGATATTAATAACTAATGCCCAATTCCCAATGCCCAATGCCCAATTTTCAATGCCTAATTCCCAATGCCCAATGCCCTATTAATCAGTAAAAATTATGTCAGAATCAACTCCCATTACTCCAGACCCCAACCCATCTGAGGTATTAGACTCAGTGGTAAAGAATCCCAACGAGCAAGTGATGGCATCTGCCTCTAGCAATGCGAAAACTAGGCAACTGCTGGGGATGAAAGGTGCAGCGCCAGGGGAAACTTCAATTTGGAAAATTCGTTTGCAGCTAATGAAGCCGATTACCTGGATTCCCCTAATTTGGGGGGTAGTCTGTGGTGCGGCTTCTTCTGGTAACTATACTTGGACACTGGAAAATGTGTTGAAGGTAGCAACTTGTATGTTACTGGCTGGGCCATTAATGACAGGTTACACCCAAATTCTCAATGATTACTACGATCGCGAAATCGATGCGATCAATGAACCCTATCGCCCTATCCCTTCTGGGGCAATTCCCTTACCCCAGGTAATTATTCAGATTTGGGTATTACTGATTGCTGGGATTAGTTTAGCATTTGGGCTAGATGTTTGGTCTGGTCATGAATTCCCGACAATTACAGCGATCGCGATTATCGGTTCTTTCATCGCCTACATTTATTCTGCACCTCCCCTGAAACTCAAGCAAAACGGCTGGTTAGGCAGCTACGCCTTGGGTGCAAGCTATATCACCCTACCTTGGTCTACAGGACACGCTTTGTTTGGTGATCTAAATTCCACAATTGTGATTTTGACAATGTTCTACAGCTTGGCTGGATTGGGTATTGCCATTGTTAATGATTTTAAGAGTGTAGAAGGCGATCGCCAGCTAGGATTACAGTCACTACCCGTAATGTTTGGCATCAGCACTGCGGCTTGGATTTGTGTAGTAACGATTGATGTATTTCAAGGATTGATCGCAGCTTATCTCGTCAGCATCCATGAGAATTTGTATGCAACAATACTAATACTCTTAATCATTCCGCAAATCACCTTGCAGGATATGTATTTCCTGCGTGACCCTGTAAACAATGATGTTAAGTACCAAGCCAGCGCCCAACCCTTCCTGGTTCTAGGAATGCTCGTCACTGGTTTAGCGCTGGGTCATGCTGGCGTTTAACTTCTACTTCTATAGTAAGAAGTTATGAATTAAGAGCGTCTCCGGCTCCGCTTTGCCTCCGGTTAGGAGTTAATATACTTTTAGCTCCTAATTTATATCACCACATACCGTGTTTAAACTAATATCTTTCCTGATTTATGCGATTCAACCTTTATTAATCCCGATTTGCTTTGTCGTTGCTTGGACTGTAACTATTCTCGCTGTTTTGAGTCTGTGGACGGCGGCGCGAGATAGTGTAACTACAGCCAAGCAAATGCATCAAATTCCTTGTAGTGGTTGCCAGTTTTTTACCGACAATTACCGTCTTAAATGTACTGTACGCCCATCTATTGCTAATACAGAAGAAGCGATCAATTGTTTTGACTATCAACCGAAGACGAATCCTTATCTGTATTAAAGAGTGGGGAGGGGGGAGTGGGCCAATTGCATACCCATTTACTTCATTATTCATGAACCTGCCTTAAAAAAGCATCATAACCTAGACGAGGTATATGCTTGAAATCTCACAAGCCCCTCTTCAGTAGCTGCGAACGTGGTTAGCGAAGCTGTCGATAAAATTAAAGATAAGCTCACTATTTATTCTGGCGGGCTTTTAACCAAAACAGATCGATTCGACTCTTTTTCTTAGTTTATGTTATTTCGTTGCTGGTCTTTATAGTGCAGTCACGCTAAAGCCTATAACACTCGCATTTAAACTTAAAATTAAGCTATGTAGAACAATATTTAAATTTATCGCAGATGTAAGAAATAAATAGAATGCTCCATGCGTCGAGACTCAATTTTTTACAAACTGTTTCAACAATCCCCCACTCTTTTATTTGAACTCTTGACAAATCCCCCGACAAACGCAGATGCTTATCGATTTGATTCGGTAGCTGTCAAGGAACCCAAATTTGAAATTGACGGGGTATTTCTACCACCAGAAAGTGAGACTCCTGGGGTTGTATATTTCTGTGAGGTACAGTTTCAGAAAGATGAACAGCTTTATGAAAGAGTATTTGCTGAATCTTCACTATATTTCTACCGCAACCGCGCCAGATTTAACGACTGGCAAGCAGTTATAATTTATCCATCTCGCAATACCGAACAAAGTAACATTTACCCTCATCGGGGATTTCTCAATAGTAACCAAGTACACCCTTGTGTATTAGACATCTCCAGAAATTAAATATGCGTTATCTAGAACCCTTGTAGAGACGTAGCATTGCTACGTCTCTACATTCTTTTTCGGAGATGTCTATTTGGATGAATTGGGGGATATTCGCCAATTACCTTTATGGGTAGCACTGATGGTACTAACTACGGTAGAGAAAGAACAAGCACCTGAAGAAGCAAGGTATTTGTTAACAAGAACTCGTCAAGAAGTACCATTAACAGCGAGTCGCGCCATAATAGAGATGGTAACGACGATCATGATGTATAGGTTTGAACAATTAAGCCAAGCGGAGGTAGAGTCTATGCTAGGACTAACACTACAGCAAACGCAAGTTTACCGAGAAATCAAGGCAGAAGGGCGAGAAGAAGGCCGAGAAGAAGGCCGAGAAGAAGGACGAGAAGCGATGGCTAATGCTATTTCTCGACTATTGACTAAGCGGCTTGGAGAACTGTCTGAGGAAATACGCTCCTCAATTTCTGGTTTATCTTTGCCTGTTCTCGCAGATTTGAGCGATGCATTGCTTGATTTCACCACCTTGGCTGATTTGCAATCTTGGTTAGAAGAGCGAACGAATTAAACTACCTGTTGTTGTTTTTGAGTTAGATGCATCGCAATTCCTTTCTCGTAATAAGCTGCTTCATTAATAAAAATAGGATAAACAGTAGACGCTCCCTCATAGAAAATATCTTTTCCTTCAAAAGTCAGAAAGATTGGATCGCCTGGATTCAAAGGTTCATAATCTCTAAACTGAAGTTGAGGGTGAATCATAGCTTGAATCTCCCCGCTATCACTTCTAGGATAATCGATAGTCCCAATGTATTCATAGAGTGTAAGCGTGTTGTTTATCTGCGGAATATTACCTTGGTTACACCCTTCAAAATAGTCTAAAATTCCATAGATAAGCTGTTCTGTTTTCTGAAATAATTCGGCGTTTAAAATATTCTGAGCCACAGCACCAACTTCTATAACAAAACCTAATTCGCACAGAGAACGCAGAAAACCATTTTCTTTAGATTGCTGATTAATACAGACTTTCACCAAAGGATTGATAGAACTTAAATAAGCACCTAAACGAAGTAATAAAGGATGCATATCACAAAAAATCAGACTTAACCCCATGTTGGCAGTTGTGCTGTGCAAATCAACAATTACATCCACAAAGGGCTGATTTTGCGGTTGCAATATCTGTTGAATTCCTTTCGCACGCGTATCTTCATAACTTGAGAGTTGGAAATTATGTAAGCCTTGATTGGTGAAGGAACGATTTAAATCCTTATCAATGTATCGTTTGCCTTCTTCAATAGCTTTGAGATTACCAAGTAATGCCAGAGTTTTAAAACTTGATCTATTGATTAAATTAGGATACTGCTGAAACTTTTTGACTAAATGTACTCCTGTTAACTCATTACCGTGGATTCCTCCAACGATCGCAACTCGTTCAATGTGACTCATAAGAACCTCATGCCTAAAAACTTATAGGTGGACACTATAATGCCCATCCTATGCTTATTGAGAATAGTGCAAGATACAAGACAGAAGTATACCTTTAGGGAAACTGAAACTTGATTTGTCAACCCCTAAAATGTTTAGTTATGAACATTTTGCTTAAACAAGAACTCAAAACCTTTCTAGCCAAGGGGTTCGGGACATTAGTAGAAGTTATGGGCGATTTGGACAGCACC
Organism: Nostoc sp. JL33; assembly: GCF_017114985.1. Classification (GTDB taxonomy): domain Bacteria; phylum Cyanobacteriota; class Cyanobacteriia; order Cyanobacteriales; family Nostocaceae; genus Nostoc. Next base: position 65,141 of record NZ_JABXKP010000074.1, read on the forward strand.
CCTGTAATACCTTATAGAACAGATGTAATCTTGCGTGGGGAGGATGCTGACTAAATATTGTAAGAGACTGACGCGATGTCTACGACGGGCTACGCCGGAGCTCCATATTCGATCCAAAATATAATAACTGTTAAGCTGTTGGTTTTAGCAGAAAAGGTGAGGAAATTTATGGGGTATAACTTTCAAGCGATTGCTGAACTTTACAAGAACGCCCTCCTCAACGATGTCCTCCCATTTTGGGAAAAATATTCTCTCGACTGGCAGCAAGGCGGCTATTTTACCTGCCTCGATCGCGACGGCAAAATTTATGATACAGACAAATTCATCTGGCTGCAAAACCGTCAGGTGTGGACTTTTTCGATGCTTTACAACCAGCTAGAAAAACGCGAAAACTGGCTAAAAATTGCTAGCAATGGCGCTAATTTTCTCGCCCAACATGGCAGAGATAGTGATGGTAACTGGTACTTTGCCCTCAGCCGTGAAGGGAAACCACTGGTTCAGCCTTACAATATATTTTCTGATTGCTTTGCGGCGATGGCATTTAGTCAATATGCACTCGCAAGCGGCGAAGAATCCGCAAAAGATGTGGCGATGCAGGCTTATAACAACGTTTTACGCCGCAAGGATAACCCCAAGGGCAAATATAATAAAACCTATCCCGGCACACGCCCGATGAAATCATTGGCTGTACCGATGATTTTAGCCAATCTGACTCTAGAAATGGAATGGTTGCTGCCAAAGGAAACACTAGAGAATGTTTTAGCTGAGACTGTCCAGGAAGTAATGACCGATTTTCTCGACCCAGAACGGGGATTAATGTACGAAAACGTTGCCCCTGATGGTTCCCACATAGATTCTTTTGAGGGACGGCAGATTAACCCAGGTCATGGTATTGAAGCTATGTGGTTTATTATGGACATCGCCCGTCGTAAAAATGATACTAAAACTATTAACCAAGCCCTTGATGTGGTGCTAAATATCCTGAATTTTGCTTGGGATAGCGAGCACGGCGGATTGTATTATTTTATGGATGCAGATGGTCATCCCCCACAACAATTGGAATGGGATCAAAAACTGTGGTGGGTTCACCTAGAGTCTTTGGTTGCATTAGCGATGGGCTATCGCTTGACAGGGCGTGAGGCGTGTTGGAAATGGTATCAAAAGATGCACGATTACACCTGGTCATATTTTGCTGATTCAGAGTACGGTGAGTGGTTTGGCTACCTGAATCGGCGTGGAGAAGTATTGTTGAACCTTAAAGGTGGCAAATGGAAAGGATGTTTTCACGTACCGCGTGCATTGTACCTTTGTTGGCAGCAATTTGAGGCGATCGCTACTCCTTTAGAATAGATTTGTTGCAAAAATTCATCTTCATAACGACAACTTCATCTGTGGTAACGACAGCTTAAGCATTCATAACAACAGCTTTAGCTGTGGTAACGACAGCTTTAAGATTACTTATGAATGTATTAGTTGTGGTAACGACAGCTTTAACATTCATAACGACAGCTTTAACATTCATTAGGTGATCAAGCAGTCATTCGTGGACAAGATCCCGTTACTCTTCCTAATCAAAGTGAGCCTGAGCCAGATGTTGTCATTGCACGAGGAAGAGATGAAGATTATCTGGCTCATCATCCCTATCCCGAAGATATTTTGTTAGTGATCGAAATTTCGGATAAAACTCTAGATTATGATCAAACAACCAAGCTGTCATTGTATGCGGAAGCCGGAATTTCTGATTACTGGATTGTGAATTTGCCAGCTCGTCAACTTGAGCGACACAGCCAACCGTATCAAAATGCTCAAAGCAAGTTTAGCTATCTCAGCAAACAGATTTCTCTATCTAACCAGTCAGTAACTATTCCTGGATTTGAAGATGCATTATTGGACTTGAGTCGATTGTTTCCAGAGAGTGCTAGTGAATGATTTTGTGAGTGCGATCGCGTAAATAAGTGTTGTAAGTAGGTAAGCGCAAATAATTAAAAGATAGTGTAGAGTGTGTTACCGAAGCTGTAACACACCGAAAATCAGAAATGGTGCGTTAGAGTTTCACGCTAACGCACCTTATAAAAGTTTTTTTATGCTCGAACAATTATTTGACATAGACTATAGAACTGATCCACACTGGATAGTCAAGTCATACTTTAATGCAATAGGGGGTATCTCTTTTCCTTATGCAATCAATACTCTTTTAAAAGGTACTGGTTATGGTAATGAATATAATATGTGTGCATTTCCTTGCGAAGATGAGGATGATATATTTGATGGGGTTCGCTTTAGCCATCTTGATGAAGATAAAATAGTTTCTCAGGAGATATTCAAAAAATATCTCAAAATAGCGGCTGAAAGGTACATTGAACTTAATCCCGAAAGGGCAGATGAGGTTCAAAATGTACTCAAAAATTTTAATTTATTAGGTTCGCCTGAAGTGCATTGACCAAAGAGAAATGATCACACTACTAAAATTATCCAATCTTTTTAAGATTAAATGTAGAGCGATCGCTTACAATACACTTCAAATAAGTTTGCTCAGAATTCATCGGCAAAATCCGCAACTTCCGATTTTTAAAGTCTGGTTCTAACCCTAAAACTTCCATTGGCGTTACGCCCAAAAGGGCATAGGGTACTTCTGTGAGTTCCAAACAATCAAAGGTTCCTTGACGCTCTGCAATACTAAGTTCAACATCTCGGAAAATCCGCCCCTGCTGCACTCCAGCAGCAGTCTCTACCTGGGCTTCTCCACCTTGAACTAAACCTAGTTGACTAATAATGCTAGCAGGTCTCACAAATTGACTCATAACCAAAAACAGTGCTTTACTTATAGCTTACTCTGCGATCGCCTCACTTAAATCATGAGTTCTTTCTGCATTTTCTCAAGTTTTTCTAAATTCCTAATTATGTAAAAAGACGTATTAACCAATTGGTAAACCTTCTAGCAATATCTGTATTGGGTCGGAGAGCTTGCTTAGTAATCGCTTGTCCCATAGGGCGACCAGGTTCATCTTGCCAAGCAAGATATGTGTGAATAACTGCTTTACTAATATCTAATGGTTTAAAAGTTGTTACTTTATTCACTTGTGCTTCAGCAATAGATTCTCTCACAAATGCTAGGGACGTCGGTTCTGCCAGTTCGGCACAAAAGTCCTCTAATTTACCTGAATCTTGATTATTTGGCATCAGCCAAAATCCTAGCTTGGGTTCATCTGTAATCCCCTCAACTATTGTTCCATCAATATCAGGAATATCAGGTAATTTATAGCTATAGTGACTTAATTTACCTTTGATGCTTGCCCATCTGCCTTCAAGAGAAGTATCAGCATCAAGCATTACTCCTATCACTTCAGGATGATCAGGACGTACAATCAAAGCATTCAGACGTTTTAAAACTTTTGTATCTCCATTGCACTCATATATTCCAAAAGTTTCAGGAACTTGGTGAGCAGCACACAAAGCCATTACGACATGGCAATCATCTGTCCCTTCTACAAGTAATACTTTATCGGTGTCTTGCTTACAGATATCACTCATATTATTTAGCGTATTTCAACATCTGTTTCAAGAGAATCCGTAAGCGTCTCTGAAGTGTATTCTGTTACCTTAATAAGATTATCTTTAACTTCAAGTCTAAAGAAAGCACCAAGTGAAGGACACTTATTCCATGCACTTTCAAAACCCTTTACACAATCTCGACTATGTGTTGTTGCAAATACTTGAACGTTCAACCTTTCAGAGAAACGAAAAACAATATCCCAAACTTTAGGCTGTACTGTCCAATGCAATCCATTTTCAAATTCATCAATTAAAAGGATGCCATTTCGAGCATTTACGAGAGCAACAATTATATGGAATAAACGAGTCATCCCATCACCCATACTTTTTAGAGGTAATGGCTCATCTATACCTTCAATTTTTATTAGTGGAATACGATTATCGCCTCCCTGCCTACGATTATTGCCTCCGATTCCTTTGCTAATATCTTCTACAAAAGCAACTCCAGATACTTTAGGTTCAATAAGTTTTAGGGCAGAAATAACCTCTGATTCCAAATTAGTTAAACTTGTCAAATCCCAAAGAGCGGCTAATTTTCGATTAGGCATATTCTCTGTCGAGACAAATTGCCATGTGTATTTAAATTCAGCATCTAGCCGTTCGTAAACAATTCTAGATGTGAGCCTCATATCTTTAAAATCACGATTTAATCTGAAGAGTCTCCGAGTTTTTTCACTTTCTTCTGCTACCAGAACAACTTCAATATCGGATAAATCCTCATAAAACTGCTCATCAGTGATGCGGATTCTTTTCGTGCTTCCTTCGTCATCAGATTTAATCTGATATGCAGCAACACTAATATGAATCTTTGCGCTTGAAGAAACTTCTCCTAGAATGATGCCTTCTTTTCCTATATCGGGTAATTTATGACCAAAAAAGAGATGACGTATGGGATTACCAAGAAAAGTTTGAGAATATGGTTGTGCCTCACTAACCCAAGATCCTTGCCTCGAATCTACAAGTTCAAGGAGATTCATCGGTGAAGCGTTGCTGGCATAAAGTTCTATTGCTTCGAGAAATGTACTCTTACCAGCATTATTCCTGCCGACAATGAGGTTAACATTACCTAATCTCTTAACCTCAAGATGATGAAAAAGTCTGAAATTATGTATTTGGAAGGACTCTAGCATATAAGCTCGACCTAATCCTTTTTCATTAGCTTACAAGATACTAGACTATACAACCAACATCCTCAATCAAGAAGACTGATTGTTACGGAACAAACTGGAAAAGAAATGCTTTTTCTTTGAAAAAAAGTAAGCGATTCACCCTCTCAGCAACAATACTCAACTAATTCTTCTACGTAACGCATGCACTACTAGCATAAAACAAAGACGCTAAGAAACCTTTGCCTCTTAGCGCCTCTGGGTGAGATATTCTTTCTAATTTCCTACACCATCTCAGACGAAGCCTGCATCATCTGCTGCGGCTGCGGCTGGAACATAAATAACGAGTACACCACATCTCGGCGAATGTTGACCATCATATCCAAGAAGAGTTCGTAACCCTCGCTCTTATACTCAATTAGCGGGTCTTTTTGCCCATAACCACGCAATCCTACCGATTCGCGCAAGGCATCCATTTGTTGCAGGTGTTCCCGCCACAGAGTATCAATGCGTTGCAAGATAAAAAAGCGTTCAGCTTGGCGCATCAGTCCGGGTTGAACTTGGTCAATCTGCGCTTCTTTGAGATCGTAAGCAATTCGCACCTGTTCATGGAGGAAAGCTTTAATCTCAGTAACCGACATATCCTCTAATTGATTTGGCTGCAAATCCGCTAGCAGATAGACGAATTCTTTGACTTTCTCCACCAGCTTTTCTAATTCCCACTCTTCCGAGGGCAAGTCTATATTGATGTAGTAGTCAACGATGTCATCCATCGTTTTTTCAGCGTACTTGATTACCTGTTCTTTCAAATCTTGACCTTCTAACACTCGGCGACGTTCGGCATAAATAGCACGACGTTGATTATTCATCACCTCGTCATACTCAAACACCTGCTTACGAATGTCGTAGTAGTAGGTTTCAACTTTTTTCTGTGCGCCTTCCAAACTGCGGGTAAGCATCCCAGATTCGATGGGCATATCTTCTTCCACTTGGAAGGCATTCATTAACCCAGCAACGCGATCGCCACCAAAAATCCGCAATAAGTTATCCTCTAAACTGAGGAAGAATCTCGTGGTTCCAGGGTCGCCTTGTCTTCCTGCACGTCCGCGCAACTGGTTGTCAATCCGCCGCGATTCATGGCGTTCTGTACCAATTACGTGCAAACCGCCGATTTCCACGACCTCATTATGTTCGCGGGTCGTAAATTGTTCGTATTCCTGCTTAATGCGGTTATAAGCTGCCCGCAATTTCTGAATCACGGGGTCGTCGATGGGAGCTTTTTCTGCCGCTACAGCTACCTTGTCTTCTGCTTCCAATTCCGGTAAACTGCGATCGCCATATTCACGCACCGCAATATCTACTGCTTCTTTAAGTAGTTTCTCCGTTTCTTTTGTCAACTGGGTGGGGAAAATTTCTGGTGAAGCCCGCCAAGTTTTGACTTTTTTACCAGGGGCAAAACCTTGGCCACTGCCGTGTCCTGTTGGTAATCCGGCTGCTCTTTGAACGCCAAAGCTGTCTTCATCTTCTGGCATGACGATTCGGGGCATGAAGTATTCCCGCAGCTTCAGACGCGCCATATATTCGGAGTTACCACCGAGGATGATATCAGTACCTCTACCAGCCATATTGGTAGCAATGGTAACAGCACCTTTCCGTCCGGCTTGGGCGACGATTTCCGCCTCACGCTCCACGTTTTCCGGTCGGGCGTTGAGTAATTCGTGGGGAATTTCTAGTTGCTTCAGCAGTCGGCTGAGAAGTTCTGATTTTTCTACACTAGTGGTTCCTACTAATACAGGTCTGCCGAGTTCGTGCATTTCGGCACATTCTTTAGCGATCGCACCCCATTTGCCCGATTCTGTCTTAAAGACCATATCAGACAAATCTTCGCGTCTTCTGGCTTGATTGGTGGGAATTACCGCGACTTCCAGCTTGTAAATTTTTTCAAATTCTGGTTCTTCCGTTTTTGCTGTTCCGGTCATTCCACCGAGTTTTGGATACAGCAAAAACATATTTTGATAAGTAATTGTCGCTAGAGTTTGAGTTTCTGGCTGAATTTCTTCGTGTTCTTTGGCTTCAATAGCCTGGTGTAATCCATCACTCCAACGCCGTCCGGGTAGCACCCGGCCAGTAAATTCATCCACAATTACCACTTCCCCATTGCGGACGATGTAATTTACGTCCTTGAGAAAAAGTTCTTTGGCTTTAATCGCATTGAAAACAAAGTGCGCCCAAGGATCTTCAGGGTCAAATAAATCTGTGACTCCCAAAAGATTTTCCGATTCAGCAAAGCCTTCATCTGTCAATAGCACGTTACGAGCTTTTTCATCCACATCGTAATGCTCGTCTTTTTTGAGTGTGAAGGCGATTTCGGCGGCTTGCAGATACTTTTCTGTAGGTCTTTCTACCTGCCCAGAAATAATCAGTGGTGTCCGCGCCTCATCAATTAAAATCGAGTCTACCTCGTCAATTACACAATAATTGAACGGACGTTGCACCACATCTGCCATTGATGTCGCCATGTTATCCCGCAGGTAGTCAAACCCGATCTCACTGTTGGTGACATAGGTAATATCGCAGTCGTAATTTTTCTGGCGTTCGCTGGGAGTCATGCTTGCCTGGATTAGCCCCACACTCAGCCCCAAGAATCGATGCACCTGTCCCATCCATTCCGCATCTCGACGAGCCAGGTAATCGTTGACGGTGATGACGTGTACACCTTTACCAGTCAGGGCATTCAGATAACTCGGCAAGGTGGCAACCAATGTTTTACCCTCGCCGGTTTTCATTTCGGCAATTTGCCCTATATGCAAAATGATCCCGCCAAGGAGTTGGACATCAAAGTGCCGCAAGCCTAAAACTCGTCGTCCTGCTTCCCGGACAACGGCATAAGCTTCTGGCAATAGGTCATCGAGAGTTTCGCCTTTGGCAACCCGTTGTTTAAATTCGGCGGTTTTACCTTTTAACTGATCATCGGAAAGAACCTTAATGTCTTCCTCTAAAAGGTTAATTTCAGTAACAGAAGGTTGGTATTTTTTAAGCTTACGAGCGTTGGGGTCGCCCAACAAAAGTTTTAGCATGGCAGATTATAGAACTGAATCAAGGGGGATGGGAATTAAAGGTTCGGCATTGATTATAAACATTTAACCCAACCCAACCGTCTTGGTTGTGGATGGGTGTGAAATGAAAATTAACTCAAAAACAGGAGAAAAACTAGGTAATCAGTTTCTTAAATGATTGGTTTTAACTCTTATCTTATATTTACTCTTTCTTCATAGTATCATTTTGCCCCCAGATGAGGCCAGAGAACGAGTGGGAGAATAGAGTGAGGAGTTATTGTCAACTTAATGTGAAAGTTAGTAAGCGAGAATCCTTTAACACATTACCTCGTTCTCAGTCTCAGACTCTTAATGCTGATCATTGGGGCTGCCACCTACCTTACTCGCGGCAAAGTCGCAATCAGCAGCATTTCCAGAACTCCTAACTCTTCACTTCCACTCTGGTGTCAGGCGGCGGAAATTGTAATCATTAGCACTGGGATGACAGCTGACACAGCTGCCAATCTGGACGGGACGTGGTAACTTAACTTTTGGATGCAAAGCTTTGAAATAGCGAGAGTTGTTGACGCGATATGGTGTTTCTTCGTCGTCTAACTGCACACGGGAGAAAGTCGAAAGATATTTCCACACTAAGATGCGCGGCGGATCGACTAAAGGCTGTAGTTGTGCGCCGTAGTGCTGCGAGTCTTGCAGAAGATTTTTCCAAGTTTGGCTGGGCAAAACGGCTGGTGGTAAGCCGATGTGGCATGTGGAGCAGTTTTCTAAATACAGTTCTTGCCCTAGTTGGTACTGTGCAGGCACTACGTCAACAGTGCCAATTTCGGCGGAGGGAGTAGCACTTTGGGCGTTAGTTGCTAAGGCTAGAAGCCAGCCCATAGCTAGACTCCACGTTACAATTACCAGAAGTAAACCGAAAAATTGGCGTTTGAATTCACGTTCGGCGCTTTGCTGTAGCGGTTGGCGTTGGCGTAGCCCGCCGTAGGCATCGCGGGTTTTGCGCTTAACAAAAATTGACATTCCTCACATTCCCAGATATTTAGAAGTGGCGCTTGTGCTAATCATAAGACTTACCCAGTATTGGCAGTGTTTGAGATTTTGCGTAAGTATTTTCGGTAAGCAACGCATCTTTCACATCCACAACAGTAATATAAATGTCTATTGGGCGCACCACTGACCATGCAAGTAAAATATCTTGGCAGTTTTAACCTGACTCATTAGAAAAATCAGCTAAAATATCTCGGATTTCATTTACACCAATATCTTCTCGGTCAGACTTGGAATAAATCGTTAGTAGCAAAATACTTGTAGGTGACTCAAGTTGATAAATCAATCGGTATCCAGCGCTCTTACCTTTTTGGATACTACTGTTGCGAACTCTCACCTTGTGAATAATATACTACTCACCAATGCCCGCAATGCGTAGGCGTAGCCCGCCGTAGGCATCGCCGACAAAATTCCCTTGTTGTAATTGCTCGATAATCGATTCAACATCAGAGCGAATATTGCGAAATCTCTTTGATAGTCTGTAAAGTTCTTGCTCAAACTCATCGGAAAATCGAATTGAAACCGCATTATCACTCTGCATCAATCCTGTCCCATAGCTCACTAATTGGTCTAGTTTGACCCATTTTTGCTTGCTGCAAGGCTCTCCTCAAGCTGACTTTAATCTCCTCAACGGGGGTATCGTCAGGGTCAACCTCTTCTACTTCTGCTTGTTCTGGAACCAAGACAATTACCCGAACCTGATGAGGATAAGTTGTTCCCTGAATTGGTTCATCTAAAACTAGGTTTCCTTGAGAGTCAATCCTGCCGGTAACTTCGATCGCTTTCATCTGTTGTCAACCTGATTTTGTAAGAGATCCTAACACGCCCAAATCCAAGCAGGAGCAGGAAACTGAAGTTCATATCTGCCACCCAAATCCAAAGTCTAAGTCTGAGGTAATCGCTTTTTTGATGCTTGTCAAAAGCGATGCCTACGTATTTCTTCAACTCTCATAAATCCTCTCCCAAAACTGCTAGTATTTGACATAGGCTATTTTTCAGGGCTTTTGATACCTCACAAATGAAAGCGATGTCTAACGACAAGCCGAGGAAGCGTCTACGCAATTTTGTGGCTGGGTTTTCCCCGTAAACAAGGTGCGAGGGATGACTGTTATGAGGTATTTACTAAAATGCTAGCGCGAGGAACTTTAAGAGATAGTTTGGATGAATTGATAGGCAATGTGCGAACTTACGCAGGATGAACCGGAGTAGAAGCAAAAAAAAATATCCTCCACAGCAAGAAATACAGTTACCACCCTACTAAGAGTTGAGGGTGGGGACTTCCGCGATACCGTTAAGGAATAGAAACCGATCGCAATAATCGCTCAACAACAGTTCTAGCGTTGCGCCCTCCTCTGGGAATAAGGCGATGACAAAGAACGTGAGGGACGAGAAATTTCACATCATCGGGAATGGCATAATCACGCCCTAATAAAAAAGCTAGCGCTTTGGCAGCCCGTTGTAATGCTAATGTGCCACGCGGACTGACACCAAGGGCGATTTCCTCATCGTGCCGTGTTGCCCGCACCAATTCGAGGATGTATTGTTGCAAGGAAGTTGCTACTTTTACTTGAGAGCAGAGGTAACGCAATTCTTGTACTTCTGCCAAGGTAATACAAGGCTGCAAATCAACAAATTTTACACCATTTTGAAGATTTTGCAGCATTTGGAGTTCTTCTGCCTCAGAAGGATAGCCCAAACTCAGCGACAACATAAACCGATCCATTTGCGCTTCCGGCAGGGGAAAAGTACCTTGATACTCGATTGGGTTTTGAGTGGCAATCACAAAAAACGGCTGGGGAACTGCACGAGAGACACCATCGACTGTTACCTGATGTTCTTCCATAACTTCCAGTAAAGCTGACTGAGTGCGGGGTGTAGCGCGATTGATTTCGTCAGTTAACAGGACATTAGCAAAGACTGGCCCAGGAAGAAAAGTAAATTCGCCGCTTTTTGGATTCCAAATGTTGGTGCCAGTAATGTCAGTTGGCAGTAAATCGGGGGTACATTGTAGCCGTTGAAACTTGCCATCCACTGAACGAGCTAGGGATTTAGCAAGCAGGGTTTTACCAACACCAGGGACATCTTCTAAAAGAGCATGACCACCACCGAGCAATGCTACTAGCACTAGGCGTATTGCCTCGCTTTTGCCAACGATGCTAAGAGCTAGATTTTGTGTTAAAGCGTCAATTTTTTCTCTCATGCGGTGCGGGGAGTGGGGAGTAGGGAATGGGGAATGGGGAATGGGGATTGGATTCTTCCCAATGCCCAAATTCCCTAAATACATTGTTCCCACTCAGAACTCCTAACTCCTAACTCCTAACTTTTAACTTTGCGCTCCAGCACTCAAAACTTCTTTAGCAACAACGCAGTCAAGTTGAATTTGTGTTTTCAGGGCTTCTAGAGAAGGAAATTTTTGTTCAGGACGCAAAAATTTAACTAGCTGCACAACCAGTTTTTTGCCATATAAATCCCCAGACCAATCGAGCAGATGTACTTCCGCAGATGAATAAGTGCCGTTTACAGTGGGACGATTACCGATATTCATTACACCCAAATTCTCACTTGGAGTGACATCTGATGTTTCACTGAGAGTGAAAACGCGGACAGCGTAAACTCCTTGGCGGGGCAAAAACTTTTCTTTTGGTAGTTGGAGGTTGGCGGTGGGAAAGCCAATCGTTCTGCCCAATTGTTGACCTTGAACGACATCACCAAGGAGGGTGTAAGGGCGTCCTAGTAGTAGATTTGCGTTTTCGATGTCGCCTTGTTCAAGGGTTTGGCGAATCAATGAAGTGCTAATGCGGGCATCGTGAGCCGGAGTAGTACTGACGCAACTGCTTTCGGTGGGCGAGTTACCTGTATAAGTTTGTAAAGGAACGATGGTAACGGGGATATTGTGCTTGGCGGCGATTAATTGCAAATCATTGGCAGTACCACTGCGCTTTTCGCCAAAACAAAAATCCTGCCCGATGCTAATTCGCTGGCATCGCAGTTGTTGCACAAGAATTTTTCCTACGAATTCTTCGGGGGTCAAAGCAGACAATTCTTTGTCAAAGGGTAGTAGTACCAGTTGTTCTACCCCAAGCGATCGCAATTGTTGGACTTTTTCATCCAGTGGCGTTAACAAAGTCCGGGGTTGCCCCGTAAAAAACTCGTGTGGATGGGGGTCAAAGGTGACAACTGTTGAATAGGTATATTCTCTATTTGTTAGTTGTTGATTTTCGTTTGACTGCGGACTACTAGCTACTGACAACTGACCACCAGCGTGCAAGACTGGTTGAATTACCCTTTGATGACCAAGATGAACACCATCAAACTTGCCAAGGGCAACAGCAGTCGGCGTTAGCAGCTCTTCGCTTGAAGAAGCAACCCACACAGAACACCCATTTTGAGACAAATTTAGCACTTGGATTCTGAGATTTTAGGTTTATTTTAGCTATCAGCAGAAAGCTACCTGATGGTACGCCTTGAGGAGGACAGCTTTTGTAGATGGTCTGAACTTTCACCAACTGCCCATGAGGTCTTGTGCGATCAGCCAGGGTGTTGATCACACCCCTTTTAGCTATCAGCCAAAAGCCTAACCCACGGGAAGTTGCCCAAGATGGTATCTTGTGCTATTAGCTTGACAGCTAATTGCTAAGTCCAGATAACCCCAAATACCAGAGCTAACTTCGCTTTAGTTCCGTGTTGAGACTGCAAGGAGGGTAAAACGCTCCTTGCAGTCTCAATCTTAGGGCGTCTGTGGGTGCCTGGGCTGTGCTGGTGAATCTATAAAGTGTGTCCTCCTGTTGTCGCCCTGAACCTGTGGTCGGCGTGACAACTCTGGGCAGCGCTCGCTGTCTCAGCGTGCAGCCAACAGGTACGCTCTCGTGCTGAAAGCTTCTGATCACCAATCTAATCTAAAATCTCCAATTGCTGCGATCGCAATCTTTAGACAGAAGACTTTCTAACAGGAAAAGATTCTGATAAGGAAACTGAGGTGGGAACCTCAAGTACCATTCCTTCCCGTGCCATTATAGCCCCAGGAAATTTTGCAGCAGCTTGTTTCCCAACACAATCTAAAAAGTCGTCATCGTGTGCGGGGTCGTGGTGATAAATCACTAGAGTTTTGACATTAGCAGCTTTCGCCACCTTTACAGCTTCTTGCCAAGTCGAATGTCCCCAGCCAATTTTCGGGGATGTTGGGGAATAATATTCCTCGTCTGTGTAGGTAGAATCGTAAATTAGAATGTCGGCATTACGAGCTAGCCACAGCACATTGTCATCGAGTCGATCGGGAAAATGTTCGGTATCAGTAATATAAGTAGCAGTGCCACCATGCCAGCTAACGCGGTATCCTACGGCTTCACCTGGATGATTTAAAGGTGCTGTTTCCAGGGTAAGGTCATCGATGTGTATTGGTTGCCCCGGTCGAATATCGTAGAAATTTAAATTGGCTTGCATTATCTGCAAGGGTACGGGAAAGTTGGGGTGCAACATTTGGTCATTCAGGCGCTGTTCTATGGTAGAACCATCAGGTGCGATCGCGCCGTAGATATGAAAGTCATTCCCTTTCACAAACCCTGGAGTAAAGAAGGGAAAACCCTGCATGTGATCCCAGTGAGAGTGGGTAAAAAATATATGAGCTTCTAACGGCATTTGGCGCAACAAAGATTGGCCCAAAACATGTAGCCCTGTGCCAGCATCGAAAATTAAGCGTTTATCGCCCGCTTGCATTGATATGCAAGGGGTATTACCGCCGTAACGAACGGTGTCTGGCCCTGGACTGGGGATGCTGCCGCGAACGCCCCAAAATTGTACGGTAAATTGGTTCTCTATCCTAGACATGGGTGTTGCTTGCTGGACTGAGCGGGCGATAATTGGACAAATTGTTACTTATTTTGTCTAAGTTTATGCTGTCTCACCGATTTTGGTAGAGGGAGGATTTCTTGGTAAAACAGCATATCCTGTTTCTGGCTGATTGTGTAAATCTGGATGAAATACTCTCAAGTAGAATTTTCCAGTTTTTGAAGTGGATGTGTATCGTTTATTTCAAGAGTGTCCCTAAGTTATAGCCTACATTTTTCTGTGATGCATTTGAATAACCCCGGTTTTTTCCTAATAAATCAAATGCTTCACGGAAACTTGAATTCCCACTCAGACAATTTATCTAATCCAGTTGCGTAGGTAAGATTGTATTGTAACGGGGTAATACTGATGTGATTATTACGTACAACAGCCACGTCTGTCGGTACATTTTGAGGCAGATTTAGTCCGGTTGGGGGTTCCACCTCCTCAATTACCTCTCCGGTTAACCAGTAGTACGTTTTTCCACGAGGATCAACTCGTTTATCAAACACATCAATGTAACGCCGCACTCCTTGACGGGTGAGAGTAACTCCGGCAATTTCTTCCCATTTGACCGCAGGAATATTGACGTTGAGCAACATTAAATCTGGCAACGGTTTTTCGGCTAACTGGTCTACAAGAATTTTGGCAAACTTAGCAGCAGGTTTAAAGTCTTTAGATGTGTGACTACTAAGACTTAGCGCTACACTGGGAATGCCTTCAATTAGACCTTCCATTGCCGCAGAAACAGTGCCGGAATACAAGATTTCAGTTCCCAAATTCGCACCTTGATTAATGCCAGAGAGAACCAAATCCGGGGGAGTCTCTAGCAAAGCCCACAACGCTAATTTGACGCAATCTGAAGGCGTACCATCGCAAGCCCAAGCTTTGACAGATGGATGGAAAATCTCTTCCACAATTTCGGCGCGAATGGGTTGGTGTAGAGTTAATCCATGTCCAGTTGCCGATCGCTCTCGATCTGGGCAAACTACGCTCACATCATGACCTGCGTCTGCCAAGTAGTTGGCTAGGGTACGAATCCCCAAGGCAGAAATGCCGTCATCGTTGCTAATTAGTAATTTCATAGTCATTGATCATTGGTCATTAGTTATTAGTTATTTGTTATTAACCATTTGTCAATGTCGCAGGTCACAGGCAGCAAAAAAACATATATACTCACTAGTACCGCAAGGCGGAAGTTTGCCTACCTTTAACACTTGTCGTTACCCACATTTTTGTAACAGTCAAACTGTCGCGCTTACCCTGCAATCCCGCCCAGAACTTAAGTTCTAGGCTAATAGCTCAAGTCCACTAAGCGTGGACTGAAATTTTCCCTTTCACTGAGTCTAGCTATGTACATCGCTTCAAATTTTGTATTTAGTCCTCTTGAGAGGACTTTAGCTATAAGCAAGAGGAATTTATTCCCAGGCTCTATGGCAACGAAGCACAAGATTTATAAAGATGTTGGGAATGATAATACCTTTAACAAGGGGCTTAAGCCCCAAGTCTTGTTAATTGAGATATTAGCTGGATTTATGCCAAGCTGTACTAGTCCAATCGTCTCTAACTGATAAACAGAGGTTTGGTTTCGACGCTCACCTTTGGCTGATGATAATGGCATAGCTGTAAGTTTATTTATGGAGCAGTTCACAGCTTTTGACTATAAACTAATGACTAATGACCAATGACTAATAACTAATGACTAGCAATTTAGAAGCTCAACTTTTAGCACTGCGGCAGTCAGGAGAAAAAGCGATCGCAGCCGCCGATACCTTAGAACGTCTGGAAGAACTCAGAGTTAACTATCTGGGTAAGAAAGGGGAACTAGGGGCACTGTTGCGAAGTATGGGGCAAATGAGTGCAGAGGAACGTCCGAAAATTGGAGCGATCGCTAATACAGTCAAAGAATCCCTGCAAACTAGTCTAGACCAGCAACGCGCCGCTTTAGAAGCCGCGCAAATCCAGTTACAGCTAGAGGCGGAAACTCTGGATGTAACTATGCCAGGAATTTACAGCCCCCAAGGTCGCATTCATCCCCTCAATGGTATTATTGACCGGGCACTGGATATCTTTGTCGGTATGGGCTACACCGTGGCTCAAGGGCCAGAAATGGAAACAGATTACTACAATTTCGAGGCTCTCAATACTCCGCCTGACCACCCCGCCCGTGATATGCAGGATACCTTCTACCTGCCAGATGGCAATCTTTTACGCACTCATACCTCGTCAGTACAAATTCGTTACATGGAAAGAGAAGAACCACCAATTCGGGTTGTGGCTCCAGGGCGAGTTTATCGGCGAGATAATGTAGACGCGACTCACTCAGCAGTTTTCCATCAAATAGAACTTTTAGCCATTGATGAGGGACTAACCTTTACAGACCTCAAAGGCACAATTAAGGTATTTTTACAAGCAATATTTGGCGATTTACCAATTCGCTTCCGCGCCAGTTATTTTCCCTTTACCGAACCCTCAGCAGAGGTAGATTTGCAGTGGAATGGGCGCTGGCTGGAGGTGATGGGCTGTGGTATGGTCGATCCAAATGTACTTAAGTCTGTGGGTTATGACCCAGAAGTTTATACAGGGTTTGCTGCGGGTTTTGGTGTAGAACGCTTTGCAATGGTGTTACACCAAATCGATGATATTCGTCGGTTGTATGCTAGTGATTTGCGATTTTTGCAACAATTTTAGTAATTGGTTGCTTTAAATAATCAGGCGGTTACTAAATTTTTTGCAAAAGTCAAAGAATTTTGAGTTTTGGATTGAATAATTCAAAATTCAAAATTTAGCACGGTGTCAGCTGATGCAGTTCACTTGGGATGAAAATAAGCGCTAATCAAATTTGGGCAAACACGGGTTTGATTTCGTGGATGCTTCTCAGGTTTTTGAAGGTGCAACATTCACGTTTGAAGATGAGCGCTATGCTTATGGAGAACAGCGCTTTATTACACTGGGACTATTGCGCGGGCGAGTGGTGGTGATTGCCCATACAGAAGTTGGAGATGAAATTCGTGTCATTTCGATGAGAGAGGGAACTAAACGTGAGCAAATCATTTTCTTCCAAAACCTCTCAAACTGATTGGGAGAGGATTGATGCAATGCAAGATGAGGACATTGATCTTTCTGACATTCCAGAAGTGACTGAAGAACAGATGAAGCAAGCGGTGCTGCGGGTTAGCGGAAAACCTGCTGAACGGGGTCAACAAGATGGCAAACGTCTAAGGCTTGAGGAATATTTGAAGTATGACGATCGCACGGATAGCCAATATGAACTGGTGGCAGGTGAGTTAGTTGCAATCCCACCCGAAAGTCCAAAAAATGTCCAGATATCTCTCTTTTTGCTGGTAAATTTCCTCAAGTTTATTCCGGTTAATCGGTTAAGTAACAAAGTTGAAATTGTTGTTGCTGGTTCTCGTGCGACAACTCGTATTCCTGACTTAATTGTGCTGACGGATGAACTTGCAACAGCCTTAGAAGGTGCAACGCGATCCACAATCACCCTGGATATGCCACCTCCAGCATTGGTTGTTGAAGTTGTTTCTCCTGGCAAAGCTAACGAAGACCGGGACTATCGCTACAAACGTTCCGAGTATGCCGCTAGAGGAATTGCTGAATATTGGATTGTTGACCCCCAAACAAATGCAGTTACCCTACTGATATTAGTTGACGGGTTTTATGAAGAAACCAGATTTGCCGGAAATAGTGCGATCGCTTCTACCATTTTCCCAGATTTACAGCTAACTGTAGAGCAAGTACTTAATGCTGGAGAAAGCAATGTCGGTAAGGAAGACAGATGAAGTGATTTGAGAAGTGCGAGATCAAAGAGCTAACTCATGAAGGTACAGCACCCCCTATTCTCTCAAGTTGCCTTAGCCCAAGACTTGCCAGAATACAACCTGAAGCGAGGGAATGTTGCAACAATTGTGGAACATTACCCCATGCCTGAACGGGAAGAGGACGGGTATAGTCTGGAAGGATTTGATCTGCCCCATGTGACGATCGAAGTACCAGCATCTCAAATTATCCCCATTGCCCAGTGGCAGCAAGAAGAAATGATTTTAGCCAAGTTACGCCAGCTATCTAGAGCGAGGCTGTTGCAATTACAAGACTATCTCGATTTTCTCTTGCAAAAAGATGAGTCTGAGCATTAGAATAGGTTCAAATCTCCCACCTAAATATTTGGCGAGAAAGTTTTTTGCGTAGGCGTAGCCCGTCGTAGACATCGCATCCTCGATCAAGCAATTTTATAGTCTGGCAAACCAGCCTGCTGTTGACCAGAACTATTGGTAAACTAGAGGCAATGCCAGTTCTGCTGAGTGATTTTACCCCAAATGAACGAATCAGAAGACTTTCGCCGGAATCTTCTCAGATGCTTGGGAGGCGAATGGCCCGAACCTTGTCCGCTCGATCCACGGCTGGAGGACTCAATAGCTCGTGAGGGATATCGAATAGATAAAGTAACATACCAGGTTGAACCTGGAGAGCGTGTGCCTGCGTATGTTCTTGTACCGGATGATGTGACTCCCAAATCACCTGCCCCAGCGATCGCACTCTGGCATCAGCATAATAATAATTGGACGCTCGGCAAAAGCGAGCCTGCCGGTCTTATAGGCGACCCAACACAATTCACAGGTGTTGCTCTGGCAAGCGAGGGGTATGTTGTGCTTTGTCCAGATGCCCTGTGTTTTGAGGAAAGACAGGACTCGATTCTTCGAGGAGGTGATTTCGAGCGCTTTGCTTTCTTGCAATATCTCGTCAACGGCAAGTGCCTTGCATGGAAATACATACTCGATATGCACAGAGCTATCGACTACTTGTGTTTGCGACCCGATGTGAATGCTGAAGCGATCGGTTGCTATGGTCATTCCCTTGGCTCGATTTTCACATGGCTTATTGGCCCTTGGGAAACACGGCTCAAGTGTCTTGTGGGAAACTGCGCTCTGCCAACCTACTCTGCCATTCATAGCACTCGTCGTCTTGCTGGATTTGGTATCTTTATTCCTGGTTTGAACCAATACGGTGATACACCGGAGATTGCGGCGCTGATTGCTCCTCGTCCTCTACACCTCAATTTTGGCAGCGAGGATAAACACAGTCCGGTTATTGAGGTCAGGAAGGCTATGGAGAAGATTGAGAAGGCTTATTATAAGCATGAAGCCGAAGATAACTTTACTTACTTTATCGAGGAGAACCAGGGGCACGTATTGTCTGAGCAGATGTGGGAGCGTGCGAAATCTAAGTTTCTCAAATACTTGCCGCCAAAAGGTGGTCGGTAAATGACACTAACCACCCTTTTGATACTTTATTTAACTATTCCTGAATGACCGGGGATATCTGCCAAAGGTTCAAATCTACCGCCTAAATATTTGGTGAGAAATTCTTCTGCGTAGGCATAGCCCGTCGTAGACATTGCATCCCTCAATTAAGCGATTTTCTACTCTGGTAAACCAGCCTGCTGCTGACCAAAACTATTGATAAACTAGAGGCAACGCCAGTTATACTGAGTGATTCGTTATATGTTTGCTGAAACCTCCTCGCACTACGTTACCCGTAACCCGGAAATTTTGAGTGGAGAGCCAATTATTACAGGTACTCGCACATCTGTTCGTACCATTGTCGGTTTGTGGCGGTTGGGGATTATGCCAGAAGAAATCTTGAACCATTTGCCACATTTGACGCTGGCACAAGTGTTTAATGCCTTGAGTTTTTATCTCGATCATCAGGCGGAGATTAATGAATACATTGAGCGAAACCGAGTACCCGATGAATTAATACATCCATCTGTAAAAGCTATATTGGGGACATCGTGACGGTTTTTGCTGCACTATTAACGGCAATTGTCGCAATGTCCGCAACGCCAGTTAGCAGCTTCTTTATCAAAACCAAAAGCGTTTAATAAAAACTGCCAACGGCACTGTTTTGTAGTTAGATATTGATGCATTTGTTTGGCGGCGTGTAATTGCGTCGGTGGCTGAGTTCCCGCTTTTTGAGTAATAGTGTAATGGAAAGGATCAAGCCAGTTTAGCTGACCATTGCTATGGAGTAATGCTAAAGCGATCGCACCATCAGGAAATTGTCGGGTTACTGCATTCACTTCTCCCTGTTTTGGTAATTTTTTCACAAGTTGCTGCGCTATTTGTTGTTGCGATCGCATTTGTTCTTGAAAAAATTCCTGTCTTCGCTTATCCTCTGGATCTAACCACCCTGTAGGTTCACTTACCAGCGTCAACGCTTCTGCCGGTTTCCCATCTCGCCCAGCGCGGCCTATTTCTTGCACATATTCAGATAACAAATGTGGCGCGTGAAAGTGGACAACCCACCTTACATTGCTTTTATTAATCCCCATGCCAAACGCACAGGTGCAAACTACAAAAGGTATTTTACCACCTAACCAGCTTGCTTCTACTTCACGGCGTTCGGTTGCACCCAATCCCGCATGATAGCTAGCTGTAGCATAACCCATCTCTGCTAACCATTCGGCTAAATCTTCGCTATCTCTCCTAGTGCGAACATAAACTAATCCCGATTGTTGCGGTCTATTTTGAATAAACTTTAATAATTGTTGTTTCCTACCTCGTGGTGTCCAAGCGATGCGAATGCTGAGATGCAAGTTAGGACGGTAAGGATTCAAACGGAAAATCTCTGGTTGCTGTAATTGTAAAACTGTTTGAATAATCTTTTGGGCTAACGGGTCAGCAGTCGCAGTAAAAGCAGCGATGCTAATTTTTGTTCCCGGTGGTTTTGATTTTAGCAATGCAGGACGCACAGCCCCTAATCTGCGATAAGCTGGGCGAAAACTATCACCCCACTGCACTAAACAATGGGCTTCATCTAAAATTAAGCCATTAATTTGCAATTCTGGGTGAGACAATCTTTCCCACACTGGCGCACTTAGCAAAGTTTCTGGCGATAAATAAAGTAATCTTAGCTGTTGACGTTCTAAAGCTTGCAGAGTTGCACGACGTTGAGATGAAGACAATTCACTATGTAAAAGCGCTGCTTTCTGATGACTTTGTTTTAGTTCCTGTACTTGATTTTCCATCAACGCCACCAAGGGCGAAACTACCAAGGTTAATCCTGTTTGTAGGAGTGCGGGAAGTTGAAAACAAACCGACTTACCTCCACCTGTAGGCATAATAATCAGCGCATCTTTTTGTGCTAATAAAGTGCTGACAATTTCTCCTTGTGGTGGACGAAAATCTTCATAACCCCAGATTTTTTGAAAAGCTGCGCGAACTTCTTGCCAAGATTTTGTTGTAGGCTGATTCATAATCAATAGTAGATGCACTCATATCCTTGAACGCTGAATATAGCCTCTCTTATCCAGCTAATGGTTCAGTAATTTCATCATCTTAGGTGCAACCCACTGACTGCAAGAAGAGAACATCTCAGTGAAAGCAAATGTACCTAAATCGGCCCCTTTAGTCCCTCTTTGCTAAGGGGGTAAACGACATTTCTGCTCCCTCTCCTTAGTAAGGAGAGGGTTGGGGTGAGGTTTAAAGAGCTTTCTACGAAAGTGAGATACTCCCCTGTAACAATGAATTATAATTAAATATTATGCATCAAAATATTAAATAAAAGATTCAGGCAGATGAACGAAGAATTAAAACATAAATTTTACATCAGCACTGATAAATCTAAATTGGATATTCAAATTATTCATGATTTTTTACAAACTTCCTATTGGGCTGAAAACATACCATTAGCCCTTGTGGAAAAGTCAATAAACAATTCTTTATGTTTTGGACTTTACGAAGGTAATCAACAAGTTGGCTTTGCGAGAGTCATCACTGATTATGCAACTTCTGCGTTGTTAAAAGATGTTTTTATTCTGGAGCCTTATCGAGGACAGGGTTTAGGAAAATGGTTTGTAGAATATATTTTGGAATATCCAGAACTGCAAGACGTTCAAAGGTGGATGTTAGGCACAAAAGATGCTCATGGACTTTATCGCCGTTATGGTTTTAAAAATTTGACAGAGCCAGAAAAAATTATGATGCGTCTAAATCCAAATGCTGCTCAAGCATAAGCAATGTCTAAATTGGGCAAAGCCTATATAAACCAGTTTCACTCGATAAGCGCTTCTGGTTTGTATACAAGAGACTCTGACTTCTCGTAAAAGGAGAGAGGCTTTGAATCTTACTCCCCTTCCCTTGTAGGGAAGGGGTTGGGGGTTAGGTCTTATTAAACTTAACTAGAAGCGCTATAAGCGCTCCCGATTGTTTACTAAAAGCGTTGTTTGAGTGAACTATATAAAAATTAGTGACTGTTCTGATTTTGGGAATGCAAGGGACAACCACCTGCCGTTAATTTCTGAAGAAAGACATTATTATCAAAATAATGCTCTAAAGACTCAATTTTCAAATCATCAGTCACGCGAGCAATACTAACTCCTACGATCTCTACTGTTTCCCCTGTGGGTGCATAGTCTTTATAGGAACCATTAAATGTTCCCCAATGTCGCCACTTAAAGGTTACATTAGGCGGCCCCGATAGGACTTCTGTTAATTCCCAAAGAAAGCCATTATGAAAGGCATTATGAAAAACCTCAAATGAAGATTCAAAGGTTTCTGTTTCAGAGCTATAATGCTCACTTTCACCTAGAAACAGGTTATAAGTACCTTGCTGGGCGACCTCTTGAGCAGTGTATTCTTGTCCCCCATTGGTACTCATCTTAAACTTATCAGTAACAATGGAAAGCCACTGTTGGGGATTAGATTTATTAGAAGCTTCCATCTCAAAAGTTCGGACTAAATTTTGAGCGATTGCTTCTAAAGAACCTTCTGGATGCTGAAATTTGCTTTCTTGATGAAGAAATTCATTGGTGTAAGAATAATCTGGGCGTTTTCCTTCCCGCCACTGTACTTCTTCATCATGAGTAATGACTATATCTCTATCTTGTACCCAGAGCGGTAATTCTGTAGTTTTTTCGCTACTCATACAAGCTGACTGACTATAAACATCGTTTCTCAGAATAAAGTTTTATGGATACAAGTAAATCAAAAAGTCTAAAAAAGTAAAAAATATTCATAATGAACTAAATCAACTTGACTTTTTGCACAAATTATAATACAAGCAAACACAGATGCTTCTTGAGCTAGAAACTTATCCGCTCGGATTTAGAAGTTAG
Source organism: Nostoc sp. JL33 (assembly GCF_017114985.1). Classification (GTDB taxonomy): domain Bacteria; phylum Cyanobacteriota; class Cyanobacteriia; order Cyanobacteriales; family Nostocaceae; genus Nostoc. Next base: position 87,853 of record NZ_JABXKP010000074.1, read on the forward strand.
GCAAAAAAATGCTCTACTTAAATTAAATCTAATTGCATTACATTCCCTTCAGAGAAACCGAGACTGGAGTAAACTGGTTTACCGCCTGGTGAGGCGTTAAGAAGCACTCGCGTACAACCGAGCAGTTTTAAATATTTAATTGCTCTATTAGTTAGGTCTTTGGCTATGCCTTGTCTGCGGTAAGATTGTTCAACGTAAACGCCCCAAATATATCCAAATTTGCGGTATTCATCTTTGAAAACATTTGGGTATAAATCTGCAAAGAGTTGACAATTTGCAGAACCCACAACTGTATTATTAACCTCTGCAACAAAAGCTTTGTAAAACAAATCCCGACGCGCCTCTTCTATGAATTGGAGGGTAATATTCTGCCAGTCAAGCTGGATATTACTCTCATCAACACCAATATCTAGCCACATTTGGTAAGAGTGTTTTGCAATCAGTGAGTCTTCTTTGGTGGTAGCTTCTCTGATAACGATATGTTTTTCTGTCAGCATAATTTTCTAACAAATTTTCGGAACTCACAGCTAACTCCTCCCCAAAGTCGGGGAGGAGTTTTTTAGCTGATGCTAAAAACAAGGTGTGGTGCTTGTATTATGGGCAGTTTGACAGATATGATCTCAGACTTTCTGTGCAGATACTTCCTCTGGCTTTTCTTGAGTTTGCAATGCAGAATACAACCTATTCAACGCATTTACATAAGCTTGCGCGGATGCCACGATGATATCTGTGTTCGCCGCATGACCAGAAAATACTCTAGATTCATAACGTAAACGAATCGTCACTTCTCCAATCGCATCAATACCGGCTGTTACTGATTGCACAGAAAACTCAATCAACTCGTTGGGCACATTCACCACACGATTAATAGCTTTGTAAACTGCATCCACTGGCCCAGTACCGATCGCTGCATCAGTTAATTCTTCACCTTGTGGGGTGCGGAGGGTAACTGTAGCAGTGGGACGGGCGTTGCTACCACAGGAAACTTGCACCAACTCTACACGGAACAAATCGGGTGCTTGTTGGATTTCATCGTTAACGATCGCTTCCAAATCCCAATCAGAAATTTCTTTCTTTTTATCTGCTACTTCTTTGAATCTGACGAATGCTTTATTTAATTCCGTATCCGACAATTCAAAGCCCAATTCTTTCAACCGAGTGCGGAAAGCATTTCTACCTGAATGTTTGCCCAAAACTATTTGATTGTCTGTCAAGCCAATCAATTGAGCATCCATAATTTCATAGGTCAGCCTGTTTTTTAACACACCATCTTGGTGAATCCCAGACTCATGGGCAAAGGCATTCGCCCCCACGATCGCTTTATTTGGTTGTACTAACATTCCCGTCAAATTAGAAACTAAGCGTGAAGTTTTATAAATTTGCCGGGTGTCGATATTTGTCAGAGATTCTTGAGAATCTGCTGGTCTTCCCAAAAAGGGGTTAAAATATTGTCGCCGCACATGCAACGCCATCACTAATTCTTCTAGTGAGGCATTTCCGGCACGTTCGCCAATCCCATTGATTGTACATTCTAATTGCCGTGCGCCATTTTTCACGGCTTCTAAGAAGTTAGCAACTGCCAAGCCTAAATCATTATGACCGTGAACGGAAATAATCGCTTGGTCGATATTGGGGACATTTTCGATAATCCCCTTAATGATCGCTCCAAATTCGCTAGGGGTGGTGTAACCCACAGTATCGGGAATGTTAACTGTTGTTGCACCGGCTGCGATCGCTCCCTCTAACACTTGATAAAGAAATTCTGGATCACTACGAGCCGCATCCATCGGCGAAAACTCTACATCTGTCATGAAGGACTTGGCATAAGCTACCATTTCTTGGGCGATCGCTAGCACTTCTGCCCGTGACTTCCGCAGCTGATACTCTAAATGAATATCAGAAGTCGAAATAAATGTGTGAATTCTGGCGTTAACTGCTGGTTTTAATGCTTCGGCGGCTGCTTCAATATCTGCTTTAATCGCTCTTGCCAAACTGCAAATTACCGGGCCGTTTTCTGTGCCGACAATTTGGGAAATCTTCTTAACTGCTTCAAAATCTCCAGGACTGGCAAAGGCAAAGCCTGCTTCAATTACATCTACACCCAGACGCGCTAATTGCTTGGCAATAACTAGCTTTTCGTCTATATTCAGAGTCGCCCCTGGACACTGCTCTCCATCTCGCAATGTTGTATCAAAAATGATGATTCGATCTGTTTTGTTTGTCATTTGCGGTTTGTTGTTTAGTTTCTACTTGTGGCTCAATATATCTTCAACCTTAGTTTTTCTTTTACTTTTTCCTTTGTAAATAATTGCTAAGGCTACTAACCTTCGGTTTTTTCTATTTGTTCTCTGATATCATTTAAATCTATATATCTGTCAGTAGCATTCCGTAGCTCTCTAGCGATCATCCCTTCTGTTGATACTACCGTAATATGTGTATTCTTGGAGCGTAATAGTTCGATTGCTCTTTCAAAATCTCCATCGCCACTGAATAATACTACTCGGTCATACTGGTCTACTGTATTAAACATATCTACAACAATTTCAATATCTAAATTCGCTTTTTGCGAGTAACGACCTGACGTATCATCATAATATTCTTTAAGAATTTTAGTTCTGACTGTATATCCTAGACTAATTAGAGCATCTCTAAAACCTCGCTGATCTTGTGGGTCTTTTAAGCCAGTGTACCAGAATGCATTAATTAATGTTGTTTCTGATTGCTCATGTTTGAAGTATTCTAAGACTCGCCGTGGGTCAAAAAACCAGCCATTTTTTTGTTGAGCATAGAACATATTGTTTCCATCTACAAAAATAGACAGACGATTCATTGGAGAACCCATACAAATTTACACCTAATAATATAAATGAATTTAGATGGAACAATAGATTATAGCAATTCTTAAATGACAAGTTTGCTAATATCTATAAAGTAGCTCTTCATCTATAGCTTTTATCCTACCTCTTTCAAGGCATAAAAACGGCTGCAACATTGGAGTTGAGATACTGGATGCTAAACCTTATTCACCTCCGGCACTGCAAGAGCTACCCTGTGATCAAAATCTACCAATAAAATTGACTGAGTAACAGCATTGATCGCTGTATAACACTAAATTTTACTCCTAAAGAGGTATAGCATAAGCTTAGGGTAAGATATAAGTTAATGCCTATCTATAAGTAAAGCTTTCAGTATCAGGACACGCTTTATGGGGAGTACCAATATTGCGCCAGAGACAGAAGACGGACTTGGGACAGCTTCTGGTATAGTTCCCAGCTAAAAGCATACCTGTTGTTTAGGCTGGGGTAAAATCTCCCCGCAACCAAATGCACAGGCAAAGTATATCCGACTCTGAACTATGAGACAATCACTCTTTTATAACTCACTCAACAGAAAAAGAATAACTTAGGTAGTGCTTGAGTAGGAATCTGTTGGGGGCTAGCTCTGCCAATAAAAGTTTGTTGATGAATAGAAGATACTTTACAAATGTATAAGATTGCCATTTAAGTCTTATTTCAATGTGCTTGTACTAAAACGTCGTCTGAATAAATAAAAGTGTTGGACTTAAATCAATCAGTAAAACGATATGGCAGAAGAACCTACATCTACCTTAACTAAAAACTATGTCTCTGCTGCCAATAGACACTCAAGTAAACCGACAAAAGTAACTTCGACAGCATCGGCTCGGCAGTCCAAGTGGATGGTTAGCTTAGGTCATCTCCTCGCTGGTGCTTGGGCAATCGGGGCAGGACTGCTGAGTGCTTCTGGTTGGGAATTGGTTCAATTGAGCGAAAATCAGGCGCTTTCTGACTTTTTCCAACTGCGTGGGCCGATTGTGCCTCCAGAAGATATCGTAATTTTAGCAATAGACGATCAGTCAATATCAGTTCCCGAACAGTACTATAAAACAGATCCGAAACAATATGCCTACCTAGAAACACTGAAATCTTATCCTTATCAACGTGCTGCATATGCTCAGGTAATCGCAAAGTTAATCAAAGCAGGTGCCCGCTCTGTAGCGTTAGATGTCGTTTTTGACACAGGAAGTAGTTATGGAATTACTGACGATCGCCAACTGCAAGCAGCATTGCAAAAATATGGCAGCAAAGTTACCTTAGCAGCCGTCTACGAAAATTCCCAGACGCACCAAGGGTCTTTCATGCAACTGATAGATCCACAACAGATGTTTCGTACCGGGTCAGTGTCCATTGGCTCAGTTAATTTCCCCGTAGAGGTGGATGGTAAAGTTCATCGATTGGCGAGTGAGTTTTCTAAGTTGTTACCTGAAGATAATTTGATCGAGAAGCTACCCTCTTTTGATGAAGCAGCACTCAGGACAGCAAAAGTAAATTATCCCCGACCAAAGGGCGATCGGATTAATTTTTGGGGGTCTGCGGGTACATTTGAGCAAATACCCTTTTGGCATGTACTCGACCCGCAAAACTGGAATAGCTATTTGCAGCGAGGAAAGGTCTTCAAAAACAAGATCGTGCTGATTGGTGCAACAGATAACTTAAACAATGATTATTATCCAGTCGCTGCTAGCAACAGCAATAAACCCATGTCGGGCGTGGAAATTCACGCCAATGCGATCGCAACTTTGCTCAAAGGTAAAGCGATCGCCCCAGGAATTAACAGCCTACCATTGCGGGGTTTGTTTGTGCTAATTCTAGTTGGCAGTACAGCCTTGATGATTAGCCGACGCAAGCGTAATATCAATAGATTCCTATATAGCCTCGCCCTCTCTGGTACTTGGGTAGGAATTAGCTATGGGTTATTTTTCTATGGTCAGTTAATTTTTCCCACTACTGTACCAACGATTGCGATCGCAATGATCGGACTTTCCTACCTGGGAACCTCATTAGTCAGAGAAAGCATCAAAAAACGCCAATTAGTAGACATTTTTCAGAAGTATAAAACCTCCGCCGTTGTCCAAGAGATTATCAGCCAACAAGATGACTTCCAAGACCTAATCCAGCAACGAGATTTAGCCTTATCAGGCAAAGTCCTGGCTCAACGCTACAAAATTGTCAAAGTTCTTGGTTCCGGTGGATTCAGCGAAACCTACATTGCCGAAGATATCCAACGTCCTAGTAATCCGCGATGTGTTGTCAAGCAACTAAAACCAGCCAACACCAAACCCGAAGGATTGCAACTTGCCAGACGTTTATTTAGCTCAGAGGCGCAAACACTAGAAAAATTGGGAACCCACGCTCAAATCCCTCAACTTTTAGCGTATTTTGAAGAAGATGAAGAATTTTATTTAGTCCAAGAACAGATAATTGGTCATCCTTTAAATCAGGAACTCCCAGCAGGTAGAGCAATTGATGAAATTGCAGTGATCAAAATTGTCAGGGATTTATTGCAAACATTAACATTTATTCATAAAAATAACGTGATTCACCGGGATATTAAACCCAGCAATATCATCCGGCGACATTCAGACGGTAAACTGGTACTGATTGATTTTGGAGCCGTCAAAGAAGTCAGCACAAAACAGCTTGATCGTCAAGAGCAAACCCCCTTCACCATTGGCATTGGTACTCAGGGTTACGCACCAAGCGAGCAATGTTTTGGGCGTCCACACTACAGTAGTGATATCTATGCAGTCGGCATGGTTGGGATTAAAGCCTTGACTGGTATAGCGCCCCGTCAGCTAGATAGAGATGCTGATGGAGAGATCAAATGGAGCGATGCCGAAGGCGGTAAACTACGCACACAAGTTAGCCACGCCCTAGCGAAGATTCTCAGTAAAATGGTACTGGATGACTTCAAACAGCGATATCAGTCTGCATCAGAGGCTCTTGAGGCTCTTGAGGCTCTTGAGGCTCTTGAAGCTTTTGACGATGTTGTAAATTCCCAAAGCATATACCCCATGCTACAGAATGACTCATTAATGAATACTTTAGATGACTTAGGCGCTCCCACAAAATCTTGCTCAGAAGGACAAGATTAACAATTCAAAATTCAAATTACGAATTACGAATTATTTTAACGACAGGAATTCTTCTCCTACCGTGGGATGAATGCCTATGGTTTCATCCAGGTCTTCCTTGGTAATGCCCTTGCGAATTGCCACGCCGAGACTTTGAATGATATCTGCTGCGTGTTCACCCACCATATGAGCACCCAAAACTTGCCCAGAATCACCATTTAACACTAACTTTATAGTGGTTGGCTCATTCTGTTCGATTAGCTGATACAACAGTGGTTGGAACTGGGTGTAGTAGCATTGTACAGATTCACCAAATTTTTCCCGTGCTTTTGCCTCCGTCATCCCCACACTAGCCGCTTCTGGACGGCAAAAAACAGCAGTGGGCACATAATCATAATTCAGTTTTTGGGGCTTGTTGCCAAAAACTGTATCGGCAAAGGCAATACCTTCTGCTTGGGCGACTGGAGACAATTGCACGCGGCTGGTGCAGTCACCCACAGCAAAAATGTTTTCTTGGCTGGTGCGGCTGTATTCATCTACTTTAATTGCACCATCTTCGCCAAGTTCAACATGGGCATTTTCCAAACCAAGATTCTTGGTATTGGGAGCGTAACCGGTGGCAACTAAGATGGTATCTGCTGTAATTATTTCTTGGCTCTCACCAGTAATAGTTAACAAGAAACCTTCTTCTGAGAATTTGATTTCACTAACGGTGCTATTGGTGAACAACTTAATTTTGCGTTTAATCAAACCCTGTTGTACAGCAGAGCAAATGTCATGATCAAACCCCGATAAAATCATCTCGTCTTTTTCAATTAACGTCACCTCGCAACCGAAAGCGTGCATCATGCTGGCAAATTCTACGCCAATGTAGCCGCCGCCAATAATTGCTAAACGTTTCGGTAAATAAGGTAACTGAAACATCTCGCGGGATGTGATAGCGTATTCTATACCTGGGATGTTGGGCTTGAGGGGTTGCCCTCCCACAGCAATTAAAATTTTGTCTGCTGTAACTTTGCGCCCATCAATATTGATAGTATGGGCATCAATGAAAGTGGCATATTCAGAAATTAGTTCAATTCCAGCTTTGTGCAATTGCTGAAAATAGGATTGGTTAATGCTGCCAATATGCTGATGTACTGACTTAATAAATAATGTCCAGTCAAAGTATGTTTGGCAGTCACTCCACCCATAACTGTGTGCTACTTGATTTTGCAGGGCGAAGTCAGCCGCGTAAACAATCAGTTTTTTGGGAACGCAACCGCGATTTACACAAGTCCCACCGATGGCTTCTTGTTCAGCAATGGCGACACGTACACCGTAGCTAGCTGCTTTTTTAGCTGCTGCCAATCCCCCAGGGCCAGCACCAATGACAAACAAATCGTAATCAAATGTCATAAAAATCTGTTCCTTTTTCACTGTTTGGAAAGCAGAGCTATTTCATCCCTTATACTTATTCACACAAAACTTCATCTACTGTCTTTGGGTGGACAATTTGGGATGAAACTAGGCTGATATGTAGCACATTGGCGTATTAATCGCAATTAGCTCCAAAAGGAACAGCGTAGGCGCAGCCCGCCGTAGGCATCGCTCGATTATTGCTAAGTTATATTACATTATGTTGTCAAATAAGCATTTTGTCTATTCTACAAGAGGTAGATGTTGGCGTAGCCCGTCGTAGACATCGCTTCGGGCGGGTATGCGATCGCACTTCTACGCAGCAACTGCACTGAAGAAGAAATTCAGCCGATTAAGCCATTGATGCCAGACATGAATTAGCCTTGCACGGTCAAATTCAAAAATCTCTGCTTCTTCACCTGGCAAGGCTACGACAATGAGAGCATGGTTAATTTTGCAGTTAAAGAGGCGATCGCTATAATACCGATTTATTGCACCACCATAAGCAGCTAGTTGTAAAGGCTTGTCATAAAGCTTATCAATTCTCAGTTTTGGTTCCTCGGCTGTAGTCCATTCAATTAAATGCGGAACACCTTGATAACGAGCAACTAAATCAACTTTCCCGGCGTAAAGTTCTTTATAGTTAGGCACAATTTGCTCAACAAGTTGAACATCACTAAGTTCGTTTAGCACAGATTGAACGCTATCCCAGTAAGGCTGAATCAGGCTGTTGTCAAGTTTGGGCGAGTAATCTTGCAGGTGTTCTTTAACCAACTGATGCAAGGCATTTCCTCGACGGCGGCTGTTAGCAGCGATTCGGTTTGCTTCTGCATCGCCAACTTTATTGCGCCAATAGGAAAGGGCGGCTAGAGACTTTGGTGGCTGTGTCGCTTTTAAAACTGTGGTGACAGCAGGAAGAAGAACGCCACCATTGCCTTGATAGTAGGATCGTCCGTTGATGTAAGTAGATTTCATAAGTTGTGAGTAGTAAATTACTACATCAACTTTTGCGTTAGCCTAGTACACAAGTAATACACATGCTGTGAGTCTTTGTGACTATATCGAGTACACAGATGTGTACTGTGGTTGTCATGGGCTAATAGTTATGAATCAACAACATTTCAATGCACTATTTAATCGCTTAACTGAAAGGCGGCGAGAGGTGCTGCTGAAACTACTGGCTAACGAAAAAGATGAAGCGATCGCAAAATCTTTGAATATCGCACAAACGACAGTTAGAAAATACCGTCAGAAGATTTGCGAGATATTTGGTTTAACGAATGAATTTACAGATCAACGCCACTCGAAGTTCCCCGAATTGATTGCTTTATTTGCCAAGTACAAGCCTGATTTATTAAATCAAAATACTTCATGTTTACCAGAAACTGAAAATTTCAGTCAAGAGAAAACGATATTGAATAATTCTGATTTTGTGGGGCGTGAGGATGTGATCGCACATCTCAACAATCTTGTTAACGAAGGTGCAAAAGTTATCTTAATCCAGGCAGAGGGTGGTGTAGGCAAAACTAAGTTAGCTAAAAAATGGTTTGAGCGTCAAGGTTTAAAAATGTTGGAACTACAGTTTGCAACGATGCTGGAGCAAATTAAAAGTGAGCTTCATACTCAAAAAATCGGCTTTTTAATTAATAACTTAGAATCATCTCTTATAAATGGTCAATTCAAAGAATCACATCAAAGCGACTATGTAGAACTATTAAAATCGCTAGCTGATACTAGTGTAAAATCAATTACACTTATTACAAGCCGTGAGCCACTGGATGATGATAGATTAAAGTCAGAGGATATAAAACCTTATCACTTGGAAGGTTTGAAAGTAGATATATGGAAAGATTTTTTTAAAATTAATAATATCAATATAGACATAGATGCTATTAGTGAGATTAACCAAGCCTATGGTGGAAATGCTGAGGCGATGTCTCTTCTTTGTGCTGATATTAAAAGCGAGGAATTTAAAGGTGATTTAAATGCATATTGGCAGAAATACAAGAATGATTTATTGGTAAATGCAAAGTTAGAAAATCTTGTTAAACGTCAGTTTGATAAACTTAAACGAGATAATGTGCAAGCCTATAAACTTTTATGTAGATTAGGATGTTACCGTTATCAATATATTTCTTTAATATCTGAAAAAGGAATTTTTTGTTTACTTTGGGACGAGCAAAATGAGCGAAATAAACGCCGATTTATCAGGGATTTAAAAAACAGGGCTTTAGTAAAGTTTAGCAGTGAAGGATACTATTTATATGAAGTTATCCGCCAAGAAGCGATAGAAAGACTTAAATTAACAGATGATTGGAAACAATCTCACGCTGAAGCCGGAACATTTTTATCTACATTAATATCTAATAATTGCCAAACAATTATCCCAAAAATTACTTTTACGAAAGTGAATGATACTCAAGAACAAATGTATCTAAATATAGAAAGTGCAGAAATAGTAGTAAAACAAGAACTAACTAAACAGGAAACTATTGCCTTAGAAGTTGTTTATCATGCTATAGAATTTTATGGAGCAGGTTGTTTTGAAGAATTAAGACAAGAACCAAATTTATTAGATAATGCTTTTTTTCAAGCTATCAGAAATATGGTTTTGGAATATATTGATTGTTATAGTAATTTAGGTATAGTACTTTATCAATTTGCATTAACTACACAAGTATTAGGAATAATCGATGAAAGGGAAGGGAATTTTACAGCAAGTAGCAAGAAATTTAAGTATTACCAAAGAAGTTTGAAAGTAAGCCAATGTTTTTTTCAAACAGCTTTGCTGATAGCGACGAGAGTTAAAGAGGATAAATTAATGATTAATTTACTTCGTTCCTTAGCTGAATGTCAGGATTTTACGGGAATATTTTTACATCAAATTACAAAAAATAACGAAAGTAAAGAAGCTTTTGATGAAATCAAAGTAAAGTTGGAAAAAGTAGTAGAAATATTTCCTAAACTGTCATTTGAGCAACAAATTGAGGAAGTAAAACAAGCAATTCATAGTCTAAGAATAAATGAAGAATCTTACAGTACATTCATAGTAACATTTTTGACTTAATTAGCATAATTTTAACTCACAAGTTTGACAGGTGCGATCGCACATCGAAGACACCCTACTCTTACCCATCACTGAAATAGAAAAACGACCATTCAAAAATTAAATCGCCTTCTTCTTTGCGTAAGGTAAAAATCAAACAAAGGCGGGTGCGGGGATTGAACCCGCTAATCCCCACAATGGTGGAGACGTAACCGATAACCTTAAATTCTTCGGCCCCGAAAGGCAAGTTGTGAACAAGGATAACCCGCCATGAAGTATGAAGGATAAAGTGTTTCATCCTTTACCCTTCAGCAATATCTACAATTCATCTGTAGCAAGCATCTGGATGATCCGAGGCGTACCTGGATCGAACCCTGCCAAATCCCAAGACAGCGAATCTTCAGGATCTACCAAAGTAATCTGGTAAGGTGTCAAGGTGACATACACCGCCTTGACGTTGGGATTTACCTTTTTGCGGTACTCCTTCAACGCTTGACTTGGATGCTTATTTCCCGCCCAGCTTTCAGAGTCAGTCCAAAAGCAAACTACATCCGCCTTGAACTTATTCTTAATCATCCAGTCGTAAGCCACAGATGCATCCGTTCCGCCGAAGTTTTGGTTGCTAGCTTTGCGAACCGCAGAACTAAAACTATCTTTAGCTGTGATACCTAATTCACGGAATTCAGTAGCAAAGCCGCGAATCATGTAGTTTTTCTCTGCTTTTGCTGTCACCAGTGCCATTGTGGTAGCAATTTCACAACAAGTTAGTCCCATATCTGCAACCAAGTTACCCATAGAACCAGAAACATCCACGGCGTGCATGAACACTTTACCAGTGGGTTGCACAACATCAAAAGACAGTTCAACAGCCTTTTCTAAGATGTCTACAATCCGAGGAACTGGGTTCCAAGTTTTCTTACTGCGTCCTAATGTTCCACCAGATTGATAAGTTTTGAGTGCTTTCAAAACATCAATCGGATGAATGCGACCTTTACGCAGATGTTCTCTGCGATTAAGAACTGCTTCCACTTGCAGCAAATTAGCGTTTTCATCAGCTCGTAACACACCCAGTTCAGTTAAAGAACCCAGGTTACGCAACATTGCGCCTATTGGCATTTCCTGAAAAAGCAGCTGCCAAGCAAGCTTGTCCATTTTGCCCACAGGTGCAGCCATTTCGTGGGTTAAGCGTCCTTGGGAAATAGCTTCATGAGTTTGGGTAGGATTCCGCTTCAGCCACTCATACCACCAAATCTGCGCCAACGCCTCAGAGGGGATATCTGCTGGCAATTCTTCCCAGCCTCTAACTACCCACTCAAATAGTTGACGGTGATTTTCTGTAGGCGGTTTGACATGGAACAACCGCAATGCATCTCGGTGGGAGAAGCCTTGACGCTGTTGATATTTCAACAGTTGATAAGCTAAACCCTTGACATCTTCCCTTGAGAGCCAAGTTTTACCAGCTTCCCGTACTACTTTGCCAAATCCCCGCAGAGATTTAGTGTAGTTCAACCATTCGTAGAAGTGACTACCAGTGCGGACAACTTGCGGGAAGATTTCACCAAAAGCTTGTTTTGCTTCCGGTGCTTCACCCATCGATAGCAGCACCAAAGCTAATATTGGCGCACTGTTATTGATGGCGCGTCCATCGCTAGCATACAAAATTTCTTCTGCCGCACGGCTGGGATTTTCGGCAACAGCTTGTCTGACAACTGTCACAAAATCTTCAGTTAATTCCTGTTTTCCAGCGTAGTAAGTGCTTTTTGCTGTGCCAACCAATAGACAACGGCGCAGCATCTTCCAAATACCAGCATCAAACATCCAGCCGCCGGAACGCCCCTGAACCATTTCTGCTTCTCGTCCGGGGATAGGTTGATTTTGGGGTGTAGTTGTTTTCTTTTTAGTGAAGAAGTTGTAATTCATGGCTTCATCTCCCGGCCCTTGCGGGCAAAAATGAAAGGTGGCAGAGCGGGAATCGAACCCGCGACATCCGGCTTAACAGGCGATAACCCTAATTCGTCGGCCTTTTCAGGCAAGGTGTGAATAAGGATGTTTTTCGGCGCTCTACCAAACTGAGCTACCTGCCACATGGAAATTTTGGATTTTGGATTTTAGATTTTGGATTGAATCTTAAATCTAAAATTATTTGGTGTAGCGGAGCGGGATTTGAACCCGCGACCTCTCGAACCCTAATCGATAACCCTAATTCGTCGGCCTTTTCAGGCAAGGGGTGAACAAGGATGTTTAGCGCTCTACCTCTGAGCTATCCGCCACATGAAAATTTTGGATTTTAGATTTTAGATTTTGGATTGAATCTAAAATCTAAAATTAATTGGTGTAGTGGAGCGGGAATCGAACCCGCGAATGCTCGTTTTTTACGATAACCCTCAATTCGTCGGCCTTTGCAGGCAAGGGGTGAATAAGGATATTAAGCGCCTTACCACTTGGCTACCCACCACATGACAATTTAAAACTCAGCACTCAATTTGCTGTAGCGGAACAGGATTTTTACCTGCACCTCCAGAAGTTCGATCAAGGGTGTTTAAGTTATATGCGATAACCCTCAATATGTCGCCCCTTCCGGGTAAGGTGGGCGCTCTGCGATTTGAGCTATCCGCTACTGGTGAAAGCTAACTCCCTAATGAAAGTTGGCTTGTATTATTAATGTAGTATATGTATTATCTATTGTCAAGGGTCTGGCAAGCTAATGCGCGAATCATTGCTTTGGAAAGAGAAGTCTGAGCGGCACAAGCAAGCCGTCGCTGAGAATTTAGGGGGGATATTATCCGAGATGTATTGCGATCGCTCTGGTTAAAACCCTTTTATTTTCTCTAGGAAAAAACTTATGTGCGTAGTTTACCGCCGTAGGCATCGCACACAAATAGTCACATAAGCAGAAGGGCGATCAGGGTATAACACCTAGCGACTAAAGGTTTTGCCGACAAATTTGCCGCAACTTTGCCAAAAGATACAAAAAAGTACCCAAATTTTTGCCAATATAATATATTATTTCCTAAAATTCACTTGGCAAAAATCGGTATGAGTGAAAAACCGATAGAAGGTAACGGTAAGGCTTTTCTCGTTCTACTTTTGCCCATCTCGTTTTTGATTATTTTCCTGATTACTACTTGGAGAATTTTACTGGCAGCAATTTTGCTGGTAATTGGCTTCAAGGTTTGGCAGGAATATCAATGGCAACAGTGGACTGTGCGAGTTAACCCAATTTTTCATCAGTTGGTTCGCGAAAATCAGGGCAGAATTACGCCAATGGACTTGGCAATCAGGGGCAATTTTCCTGGAACAACGGCAAAACGCTACTTGGATAGTAAAGCCTCGGAATTTGGTGCGAGTATACTCAACTCTGAAGATGCAGGGCAGTCTTATTACTTTATAACTGCCAGCATTCTCGGTAATATTCTTGACAGTAGTGAGCCTGTTAAAGAACTTCCTGCTCAACCAGTTACTACAACTGCGCGATCGCTCTTAGCACCACCACCAACCCCACAGGAGGAATCAGAAACCGAATCACTTCCACAGCCAACCCATGATCAAGCTAAACGATCGCTGGAAAAACAGTTAATTTTTGGCTCTCTGATCCAATCTGAACTTGCCAAACGGCTAAATGTCTATTCCAGTACGGTTTATAAACGGCGAAATGATCCAGAGTTTCCAGAGTGGAGTCGCAGCAAAGACCCTGATGGTATTGCCTGGTCATACTCGGAAAAAACTAAAGAGTTTTTCCCAGTGGAGGAAGAAGGTTAAACAATTCAAAATTCAAAATTAGAATTTTTGAATTTTTGTTTGTAAACCCACAGCTTCGTTGATGGAAGTTAATCCGCTTTCTTCTAGCTTGGAAAGTAAACCTGCGAGAATTCGGCGTACCATCAGTGGGCCTTCGTAAATCCAGCCTGTGTAAACCTGGATCAGGCTAGCACCAGCAGTAATTTTCTCCCAAGCATCTTCAGGAGAAAAGATGCCACCAACGCCAATAATTGGGATTTGTCCTTGAGTTTGCTGCCAAATAAAACGAATTATCTCGGTGGAGCGATCGCGCAATGGTTCACCGCTAATTCCGCCAGCTTCATCCTGGGGTGATTTGCCCGTTTGGTCAATTATCTGGGTTTTTAGTCCATCACGGCGGATAGTGGTGTTAGTGGCGATAATTCCCGCCAATTGGTAGGTTTTAGCAAGAGTTATAATGTCAGCGATCGCTGACCATTCTAAATCTGGCGCTATCTTCACAAAAATTGGTTTTTGTGTAGTATTTTCTTGTTGCAATAAATCTAAGATGGCACTGAGCATAGAAGCATCTTGGAGCGATCGCAACCCCGGTGTATTGGGGGAAGAGACATTAACAACAAAATAGTCTCCCAAATCCTTGAGGTAGCGAAAACTATCAAGATAATCCTGTGCAGCTGCTTCTAGGGGAGTTATCTTAGATTTACCCAAATTTATTCCTATGGGTATTGGCTGGGTTAACTTCTGTTTTTCCTCTGCCAAAAGTGCCGCCATTGCTGCTGCACCGCGATTATTAAAGCCCATCCGATTGAGAGCAGCTTTATCCAACGGCAAGCGAAACAAACGGGGACGGGGATTTCCCGGCTGTGCGTGAAAAGTTACAGTTCCTAATTCTGCAAAGCCAAAACCCAGGTTAGACCAAATACCAGCAGCGACTCCATCCTTATCAAACCCAGCTGCTAACCCTACGGGATTAGGAAAGTTTAGTCCAAACAAATTCTGTTCTAGGCGTGAATCGTACAGACATAAGGACTGCTTTAGGCGTTGGTTTACCCAACTAGCAGGGGGGCGATCGCCTGTTTGGGATAGCCAGCTAAAATTGCGAATCGTCTGCTGGTGCAACCACTCTGAATCAGTTTTTACCACATTAAACAAAAGCGGACGAATGGCAAATTTATAAATATCCATTAGCTTTTAGAAAACTGTATTTGCTTTTCAAGAAAATTACCCACTTAGGCATAGTTACATAAAAAATACCCTCACTTACGGGTAAGGGTATTGGAATATTACTATGTATGAGATATCCTTGTTTTGTCAGTTTGGCAGAATGTAATAGCCCAAAGGGTTACAGGGCTTTAGTTTCTAATTTGTTATAAAATAAAGCCTCAAACCTTTATGAAATCAAAGTCTCAGAGTTTGGCTTCCATTATTGTTTTCCGAGAGTGACAAAACAGGGATAAAACAGTTCTTTAGCTGTGTAACAACGACGAATTTATTCTGCTTGCGAGGCTTTTTGCTTGCGCTTGATCATCCATCCCATGACACCAGCAACTGCTATAGCACTAAGAGTACTGGGTTCAGGAACAGAGGTAAGCGCTAGTTTCGTTCTGAAGATGGCATAATTGCGATCGCTGCTAGAGTCGTAGTCCAGCGAGTCATGCCATATAAACTTTGCTTGCGAAGATATACCTGGAATCGTACCCCAAGGACCAGTTCCTTGGGCAGCCGACACCTGTGGGATCTTCCAAGTTGCGCTACCTATTTCGCCAGCGACAGTTGTTAATAAAGGAACATCACCAAACTCACCTGGATTTGCACCACTAGCAATTTTGTATACCCAATCGCTAGTATTTGATAAGAGGGAACCGCCACCAGCCAATGTGAAGTCGCCTATCCAGGATTGATTGAAGCCATCATCCCAAGCTAGGACATACAAGTAGTCTCCGTTATTGGCGTTGAAATTGAAGGTTTCAGGCAAAGACCAGTTATATTCGCCAGGATTGCCAGATGCACCCTTCTCGTTTCTACCAACAAATGTCAACCCGCTACCGTCCGCTTGACCGTAGTAAAGACCATAATGGTTATCTGCTGTGAGCGTTGCTGTAATATTGACAGCGTGCGCCGAAGTTGTTCCAGTTAACAATAAAGCAACTGATCCTAACATCCCTGTTAGCCCAAGTTTGAGAGAATTAGGATTTGAAATGAAAGTAAAACTCATTTGCTCTCCAAAAAAGCTCAAATTTAGTTTGTCCAGACGTCCATCCTCGGACAACACAAATATATTATTGCTAAAAATACTTAGTATCAATCGCTAATTGAGCTTTTTACCAAATCAACATAATATCAACATCATGTATAATTTATTCTTTTATAAAATTAAATATATTTAAGCTATTTACCAGGGTTGCAGCTTTTTTAGAGTGTCTTTAGTTAAAATAAAGTTTTTATAAAGTTATAAATGTTTAGGATTGACGCACTGTACAAACGAATCATCTTGTGAATCTAACGTAAATATGTCGTTTCAGCCGTTTACCAACTATCCTCTGTTAGTCGCGTAGGCTAGCAAGAACCGCAGGCATCGCAAAAATATAGTTGAAAAATCTGATTAAAAGCCTTGAAAAGCATACCTGCTATTTCGGCTTTTCTGTGGATGCGTAAGTCCTAATGTTTACTATTGAGCTGTGTAGGGGTTCATCTTGAGACATTAGAGTTTCAAGCTAAGGAATTTTATGAATCTCAAGGCTACACTGTATTTGCTTTTCAAGAAAATTACCCACTTGGGCATAAAAGATACTTCATGCAAAAGTTATTTAACTAATTCTGTGAGTTGAAATCCCCGTTATAAAACTTAATGACGTTAGCGAGTCCGCGAACGTCATTACGAATTACGAATTATTTTAAGTAGACTGCCGCGCTTAATCTTTAGCTTGTCGGAGTTCATCTTTAGCTTGTCGGAGTTCATCTTTAGCTTGTCGGAGTTCTTCTTTAGTTAGCCGCACTTCTTCAGCAATCTGCCGTATTTCTTCGGCAGAATTTCTCATTTCTTCAGCAAGCTGCCGGGTTTCTTCGGCAGAATTTCTCATTTCTTCAGCAAGCTGTCGCTGCTCTTCTTGTGAGAGCCTGAAATCTTCAGCAGACTCTCGATCCTTCTCTTCTAAGAGCCTGCTACCTTCAGCAGACTCTCGCTTTTCCTCTGAGACTTGTCTCTGCTCCTCTTGAGCATTGGACGAAGTTTCGCCCATTTCCCTAGCACTCCATAATCTAACTTCAACGAACCCCTTAGCTAGAACTTTCAGCAAACACCCCTGGCAATATTACTCAGGATGCTTTTCTGGGCATTTCATATATTACCTTAATTTTCCCGGTATCTGGAAAACCTCAGTTCCATTCCCTAGTAGGAGAGGGCTGGGGGGTTAGGTTTAGCGTTGACTTTTCCATATAACGTGAAAAGTCAGATATATTACAAGCTATGTTAACCAATAAATCAGATGGGGCAGCCACAAAAACCTATAGCCGCCGAACAGCAGATCCTTTCCTTGGGACGTGTGCTCCAACGGCTTAGGGAAGAAGATGATGTTGACGTTCTGATTGAAACTACTATTTCATATCTCAAAGAACAGTTTGACTACAAACTGATTTGGATTGCTCTTTACGATCGCCTGAATCACATATTATTCGGCAAAGGAGGCATGACACCTGATAATGATACGGTCTTTTTACGGCAAAGGGTTGTTCTCAGTCCTGGGGATTTATTAGAGCAAGTAGTGATTGAACAAAACCCCTTGGGTGTAGCCAATTTACAAACTGAAATCCGCGCCGCCGAATGGCGAAAAATTGCCGAAAAATTCCACATCCAGGGAACAATTATTATACCAATTCGCTATAAAGGCCATTGCTTAGGCTTGCTGTTACTAGGTTCAGAACGCTGGGGCTACCTACTCCCGGCAGAAGCAAAAGCACGTTTGATGATGGTTTTAGGCGAACTGGGGGCAGTGCTTTATCAAAATGAGATGGATTTGCAGCACAAGCAAACCAAGAGAACCGACGAGCCATTATTAGAATTGCTGGAAAAATTACGCACCCTCAGTAACCTTAATCAAAGACTTGAAGCAGCAGTCCAAGCAACTCATAAATTTGTCTCCCCCAGCCGGACAAATGTTTACTGGTTTGAACGGGAAGGGCGCTACTTTTGGTGTCGGATGGGCAATCAGCTTGTCAAACTTGATCGCAATTCCAACACTCCGCAAGCAGCAGGAATGACTGTACAGGACTTGAGCGACTTTTATTATGCTTTGTCAGTTAACCAAATTGTCTCGATTGGTGATGCACGCAGTTCTTTAAAGAGTCATTTTACGGCAAAATTGCTGCAACGGTTGAAGGTGCGATCGCTCTTGGCAGCTCCAATAATCTGGCAAAAGGACTTAGTAGGCTTTCTGGCGGTAGAAAGCAATGAACCTCGGATATGGACGGAGACAGACAAAAATTTTGTCCAAGGTGTTTCTGGCTTAATCTCCCTGGTTGCATCTACCGAAAGCATGGAAAGCACTATCAAACAGATTCAAGAGGATGCTCAACTGACTAGCCAAGTTGCCCAAGGTATTTATAGCGAACATGACCTTCAGGAAACTTTACATAGCTGTGCTAAAAAAGTTTTAGCTCGACTAGCTGCGACGCGATTTTTGTTGTTGCAGTATGATCCTAATGAGAATAATTATCAATTTATTTACCAAAATCAGCCCTATAATCGCCGCTCGTTGACATTTACCCTTGATAGTCTCAAAGAATTAGATGGGCAGCTTTTGCAACGTTCAACTCAAGCGGTGGAGATTCAGAACTTAGATGAAGATTTACGCTTTTTTAACTGGCGTCCCCTTTTACTAGAAAATGGTGTGCGATCGCTACTTATTTGTAAATGCACTCACGAGCATATACCAGCAACGCTTTTGGTGATCACTCAGGAAACCCATCATTCTTGGACAACTCTGGAAAAGGAATTGCTGTGGGCCGTCAGTCAACAGATTGGTGTAATTGTTCGTCAGTGGCAATTACATAACCGCACCACCCAGCAGCAAAAAATTTCCCAGGCATTTGAGCAATGCCTACGCATCCTGACACAATCCCAGAACAAGAAAATCGAGGTCGAAAAAAAGCATTTAGAACGCACAGCACTCGAACAAATAGCATTAATTTTGGGCTGTCCCCTAGCGATACTGCTATCTTGGTCGCCTGGTGAAAGTTCGGCAGAAATTATCCCTGGAGTGATTGACAATAGTAAATTTGGGATTTTTTCCGAGGCATCTATTCCTATTCAGGCTGAAGCCTTAATTCAATGGGCACTTGCTACGGAGAGTTACCTGACTTTGAAGGTAGATAATTTACCCCCGGAAACCCGGAAATGGTTGAATGTTCCAGACAAAGGTCAAATTTTGGTGATGGCATTACGTACCAATACTGACTATGAAAGCACAGGTGTAGTGTTGTTGGCAGACTATCAAGAGCATCGCTGGTCAGAACAAAGCCTCAGTGCGACAGCAACCCTGGTTTCTCAATTAGCCTGGTGGCGTCGTGAAAAGCTTATTTCCCGACTTCTAGAATCCACAACAGAGGAATTAAGACAACTCAACTGGTACAAACATCGTCGCTTAGAGGAAATCCAAAGAATAACGGCGCTCTCCCTTAGAAAAATACATGATTTGGGCATTCCTAGTAATGAACTTACTCAGATGCGCTACCAGCTATTGCTGCGGCAGTTAGACCACACAGTTGCCTCTATGATTGGAATGCTCAAACTTGAGCAGTGGCAGCTACATATCAGTTGGGAAACTATGCCCATAGCCAGTTTACTGAAGCGATCGCTCGAACGCATCGAAAATTTACTTAAACAACAAAAGCTGTGGATTGGTGTACATGGTTTGGGACAACAAGTTGAGGCGCAATCGCCAAATAATTCTTCATTAGCCAAAGCTGTTCCTACCTTAAACGCTCAATCTGCAATGGCGATCGCTGGTGATATTGTCAAGATTGAATTAGTTATCCATGAATTATTGGTTACTGCCTGTAACCGTTCTCAAATCGGGGGCAGAATTGATATTTGGTGTCGCCGTTTAGATGCATCTAAAATCGGAAATGCAAATCCTTCTTCTGAAACCGTAGAAACTGATCATCAGACATCGCTAGAACTATCGATTACATACAACGGTGCGATCGAACCACAGTTACTTACGGAATTACATAATAATACACCCAAAGATGTGCTTGCTCACTCCAACCTCGACCAACCGCCAGGTTTACATCTGCTAATCTGCCAAAACCTCATGCAGGAGTTAGGAGGAGAGTTAAATTTCTATCAATTACCAGATAATCGAGTAGTTAGCCGCTTGCTGTTACCCTTAGTTGGTCATGATTCTTAGAGGATGTTTGAAAAGTATTGGGCGAATAGAATAGAGCCTCCGGCACGCTGACGCGTAGCTTGCTTCTCCGTAGGAGTACGCTACTACACAAAACTTACTCCACCGACCTGGACTAAGAGAAAATAAAAGGTTTTAACCGAATGGCACTAAGTTAAGATACAGCCCCTGCCCTGACTGGTTCCCAGCCTAGAGGCTGGGAACCCATTCTGTGAGGCTCCGCCTCCAGTGGCTTGACCAGAGGCAGAGCCTCTTGAAATTCGTTCCCAGCCTGAAGACTGGGAACGAGGCGACAAAAGCCTTGGCGATGCCGAAGGCGGGCTTCTTTACGAGACGCTACGCGATCGCCAACGCGTTTGTTACATTGGCGACTCCATTTGTTATATTGGCGCTCGCGTTTGCTACATTGGCGCTCGCGTTTGCTACATTGGCGCTCGCGTTTGTTACATTGGCGATCGCGTTTGTTATATCGGCGATCACGTTTGCGACATTGGCGATCGCGTTTGTTACATTGGCGATCGCGTTTGTTACATTGGCGATCGCGTTTGTTACAAAAACCATCACTTGATATTTATCCAAAATACTTGCCTGCTCTACCTCCTGCCATTTTTTAAGTCGTCGAACTCACATCATATTAACTACAAGCGTTAACAATTTATCCTTGTCACTGTCAACGCTAATTAAACGGAAATATAAAATTATCTTGACTTGAATATCTACAAGAAAACGTGACATTTTTTAAAATAGTAGTTAATATGT
The DNA here is from genome assembly GCF_017114985.1 of Nostoc sp. JL33. Classification (GTDB taxonomy): domain Bacteria; phylum Cyanobacteriota; class Cyanobacteriia; order Cyanobacteriales; family Nostocaceae; genus Nostoc. The sequence goes on from NZ_JABXKP010000074.1 coordinate 109,130, forward strand.
AACTTGATAAAACACTGATCAACATCATTCGTTTTTGAATATTAAAATATATTAGCTAAATATCACGAAGATATTTATGATTTAGCATGAATAATATAGCGCTTCTCGGTTGAGTGAAATACAGACCTAACCCCCAACCCCTTCCCTACTAGCGTTGGGGAGTAAGATTCAAAGCCTCTCTCCTAAAAGGAGAGAGGTCAAAGTGTATTGCATACAAACGAGCGATCGCTATAAAACAAAAATTGATTTTTATAAATTACATTATCGTATTTACATATTTAGATAGTTAATTAAATGTTTATATCTATTTGGGTATGAGAATAGCGGCTTAAATCTGCATTTATTAGGTAATAAGATGAAATCAAAACTCTTAAGCCATCGCCTTTACAAAGATCAATATAAAATTTATCTGCCTGGAGGAATCTATCAATGAGTTTTAGATACTTCAAGCGTTTGTTGAGATTTAATTCAATCCAAAGCATTATTGTTTTGGCTCTAATATCAATTCCTAACTTGTGTGGTCTATCTGCTCAGACTACTCCTAAAGGGGGAATTGACTGGATTTTAGTAGTAGATACTTCTGCTTCAATGCGTGGTGTCGGTGGAACAAAAAATATTTTTGAACCAGTAAAGAATTCTGTTAATGAATTTGTTAACACGGCCAGATTAGGCGACACAGTTACTATTTATAGTTTCGATCAAGATGTCACCTTAAATGCCAATGATGTCAGTATTACGAGTAATGCAGACAGAGGTAAACTCAAGCAAATAATTAGTTCACTTCAAGCTCAGGGTATGCGTACTCATACAGGTAAGGCTGTACAAAAGGCTTTGGAACATTCTGCCCTGTTAAACAAACGTGCTGATGCTCTTGGTCGTACTGTCAGTATAGTATTTCTGACAGACGGATTAGAAGATGTGCGTGGTATTCCTAATCCTATTTCTATTCCTAGCAATACCAAACTTTTGCCTGATCAACAATGCAAGCCCTATATATTTTTTGTGTCTTTAGGATTAAAAGAACACGAAAAGCAGCTGAATGACTTTGCTAGCAATCCAGCGCTTTGCGGGAAGGGAGAGGTATTGCGAGATCCTGGAGGAGTTCAACTCAACAAGCTGGCTGAAAATATCCGACCAGTGCTGATTACACCTAAGCTTGATGTCAATTTACCCACGGCGAATTTGCAGCCAGTATTACCTGGAACAACTACTGAACCGCTCAATATTAATGGCATTAGTAATGTCAATGGTAAGGTAAGTTTGCAATTGGAAGACCCTCAGCAAAGTGGTATTCGCTTAATTCCACCCGATCGCACCATCGAGTTAGTTGCTAATCAAGCAACAGCCATTCCCGTGCGTTTACAGATACCAGCAGAGGCAAAGGGGGGCGTTAGTAGCTTGCGCTTGGTGTTGGCGATCGCAGACCAAGCGATCGCACCGATTACAATTGACCTACCTATAACCATTAAGTCGAAACTACAAATACAACCGACAAAGATAGATTTTGGCTCAATAGAAGCAGGTAAAACCACTGAAATTCAAACTTTGGTAGTTAATACTAATACATCTGGAACAGCTAGCTTACAATTGCAAGGCAATTCCAAAGACGTTTCTATAGCAGAACCTTCAACAGCCATATCCTTACAACCAGGAGAAACTCAAATTCCTGTGCAGTTGCAGGTTAATGATAGCAATTTTGAAAGCGATCGCACTTTCACCTTAGTTCTAACCCCAGAAAACTCAATTGCTAGTCCTGTCAGTGCGAAAGTTCACCTGTATATTTTAATGCCACTGGCACGAAAAATAATCATTTGGTTGCTCTTAGGGCTGTTGGTGTTGTTAATTGCCCTAATCGTAGTTTGTCTGATTCAACGCAAAACCCCTTTGGAATTAGTTGAACATTTCCGCAACCGTAAGTATTTAGAAGGGGCGCTGGTAGTGCTGGAACCACGACCACAATCATCGGAAGACCAAGAGATTAGTCTCACTCACCAGCACAAAAACAAAGTGTGCCTAAGTGAATTAATACCAGTAATAGCTGGTACAAATTCTGATGCCGAGTTAGTCACAGTTTGGCGGGCAGGCAAAAAAAATATAGATTTACATTGTTTGAAAGGTGTAATTTTTGTGAACACTAAAAATATAAATACAGATGAACTCTACGACGAGGACATCATCGAGATTGGCAACGTTAGGTTGCAATTTAACTGGATTGAACACCAAAGACCCTCTGAGTTAAGCAGTGGGCAGACAAACTCTTGAATAATATCACAGGAAAATGAATGTTAAGTCCCACGGTTGTGCGTCCCACGGTTGTTTTTCGTCCTACCGTTGTTATCGGGTTAGGAGGAACGGGTTATGAAGTTGTACTCAAACTCAAAAAGCGATTTATAGATGTTTACGGCTCAGTACCAGAAGTTATTCGTTTTATTTCGATTGATACTACTGAAAACATCCAAGAACGAGAAAAATCACCCGATGGCACCAAGGTTATCTTAGAACCTAATGAACTTTATGCCATCTCTGTAGCAAATCCACAACTCCTAATATCTGGAGAGCATATCGCTAAATGGTGGCCTAGGGGCATTCCAACATCCAGCTTGATCAGTGGTGCTGGACAGATTCGGGCCCGGGGACGGCTCGCCTTATTTGCTAAAGTAGGGGATATTGACGCTTTAATTGGTCAAGCAATCAATGCTGTACGCGAAATTCGCACTAGCACAACAATATTTTCAGGAAACTTTCAAGTTTCCAATCGGGATGGTGTCGAAGTTTTTATTGTTGGCAGTTTGGCTGGTGGGACGGGCAGTGGCACGTTCTTAGATGTGGCATTTTTAACACGAGAACATCTTAATAATTTTTCTAATATTACGGGGGTATTTGTTTTACCGAGAGTGTTTGCCAATATTCCCCAAACTAACTTAGTGAAGTCTAATGCTTATGGCGCTCTCAAGGAAATCGAACACTTTTCGGGATTGTCACCGTCTAATAGCATTGAGATTGATTATGGTATTTCCAAGATTCAAGCCGATCGCTCTCCCTTTGATGCTGTATTTTTAATTGATGGCGTTAACAAAAATGGAACTGTAGTCAGCCGTCCAGACGATTTGCAAAATTTAGTTGCAGATGGTTTATACATCCAGATTGGTTCTCAAATCGGTCTAGACGCTGCTAACGTTGCTGATAACATTCGCGCTTATCTGGCAAATGGTGAGAAAGTCCGAGGAAAGAATATAAATTACTGTAGTTTTGGCTTTGCTACCCTGACTTTACCACTACAGCAATACGAGCGCATGAAATTAGAGGACGCTCAAAGCTTGCTGAAGAATGAGTTAATGGCATCTACCCCAACAATCAATTTAGAAAGCGAAATCACCCGGTTTTTAGAAGATTGCAAGTTAGCAGAAGCGACTACTGTCCTCAATGCCTTAAGTGAAAGCGATCGCGGCGGACAAATGAAACCCGAATTGCGAATTGGCGAAATGCATTATGACGGTACAGCTTTACCGACGATCAAAAAACTCTACACACAGCAGTTAGATCAATTTGAACAACGGACGGCTCAAGAATTGGGATTGAGTTTTTATCGCTTACAGCAGACTACAACTGCTGCGATAGCAACTTTCTGGGAGCGGAGTCTTAATCGTCCTAATGGACTAGCTTATGTCTTGCAATTTTTAACCAGACTTTCCCAAAAGCTGGATGAATTGCAACAGAGTGTGCAACGCAAATCTCAAGAGGTACAATCGAACTTCAATGCTTTGAAATTAGAAGCCCATGAACAAAGGCTTAAAGAAGCTTCAGAAACTTTCTTTAAAAATAAAAATACTATTCAAGCAGCTTGCCAGAAGTACAAAGAACGGGCTGACCAAAAGTGGAAGACTTATTTACATTGGAAGCGGTGTGATAAAGCGGCTGAACTCTATGGTGTGCTGCGGGTTAAGGTAGAGGAAATCCAGGAAAAGTGCCAGCATTTACACAGCAACTTAGATAAAGTTTATCGAGATTTAGAACAGAGTTATCAGGAGGTCAACCGTCAAGGAAATAACAACAATCCTTTTATTCATACTATTCAACGTGCAAATCTGCAATCTAAACGCCCCAAAATCACTGGCGAAGATTTTATTCGTTGGTATCGAGAACAGTCTCAAAGTTTAACCAATTGGTCTGAGAAAAAAGCTGAAGATGTCAAGAATGAAATTTTGGCATTTTTAAATGAGGTTTACCTTCCACTGACCAGTATGACTGTTGAGGAGGTTTTGGCAGATAGCAATCCAGAAGACGCGGGACAAGATTTGCAACAACTTGGCAAACTTGCAGTTCCTCTATGGCAATATCAAGCAGAGGAAATTCCCATTCAACAGCAGCATTTAATTACGGAATTTTATTACTACGGGGTTGAGAGTAGCAACACAGTTTTTAGCAATCCGCCGCTTTCAAGTCGTTTGCCTAAAGGAAAAAATAATCCGTCTTTCGTACCAACAGGCGACCCCCATAAGGTGATGCTGTTTCGAGTGGAAATCGGTGTCCCATTATTTGCCTTCAACGGAATGAAGGATCTGGAGCAAGCTTATCTAGATCCGAATAAAGCCTTCAAGCACTTAGACCGCAATTGGACAAACTTACCCAATTTAATTCCACCGGAAGATGATGGTGGGGCGTTACGTTGGTTTGCCTTAGCGTTGGCATCCGATCCGTATAAATTGATTGTCAATGAGAGACGGCAATACTCTGCTCATACAGACCAAGCGAGAAGATTAGAAGGTCAAGTTTTGCCATTGGGAGGCGATCGCAAGTCAGCATTTGAAGCTTTCAAACGTAACTTGCCTTTAGTCAAGGAAATTTCTGAAAAAGTTGAGTGTATTACTTACGAAGACAAAGACAAAGCCAAATCTACTCTGGAGAGTCATATCAATCAACTTAATAAGCATTTAAGCATAAAAGATAGGATTGATTCCCGGATTGAAGAACAGGTAAAAATGGAAATCCAGGAAATTGAAGCTTACCTGGAAGATTTAGATGTGATTATTTAGCCCCGTAGTCTACGCTCTAAGAGTGTTTTTATGCCAAAACCAACTATTTTACTTGCACTCGATCCTCACAGTGCCGCTTTTTGTGCAGCCATTAAACGGCAACTGCAAGAATTTCCAGCCGAGCAAAGCAGTTTAATTCAAACTTATACTTTAACTTGGGATGGTCAAACTTTTGGCTTTAGTGGTGAGTTAGATCAGTTTGCTGATACGAGTTTTGATCTCGCTCAAACTCATAGTAAACAAGCTTATGTCTCCAAAATTCGGACTCAGTTCAGCGAAGCGACTGGCGAACTGCAAACTGCACTGATCGATTTATTGAAAACGGCAAATCAATCCAAAGAAGCGATCGCAGCGAAACGTCAAGGAGTGGAAATCAGTAGCACGCATCGAATATATCTCATGCTGTCAGCTAGCAATCAATTTACTAGGGGAGTCGTTTTTGAAATAGTACGCTTGATTCGTTGGCTATTTTCTAAGTACTTCACAGATATTCCTTACAGCTTAGAAGCTTTATTGCTACTACCAGGGTTATTTATCCAAGCCACAACTGCTGATTACGGTGCTGCTTACGCGTTTCTGAAAGAGTTAGATTACAAAATGACTACTGGAGTTGCGATTACAGGTACTCAAAAAGCACCACCTTTTGATAACTGCTGGCTGATGGATGAGCAAATTGGGGGACTGAGGGATAATTTGCCCAGCTATGCTGATGCTTTGGCAGGTTTTCTCACCGTGGAACCGGAAACCAACGGCTTATTAATTGGCGCACAAAAAGTCCGGGGGAAAATACCCGCCTATAGTGCATTTGGCTATGGAGAGCTATTTTTTGCCGGAGAAATAACTATTAATTGTTTGAGTGCTGCCTTAGCTGCCGATATTTTGATCGAGCAGTTTTTACCGAAGCCAGAATTCACTCCAGAGGCAATTCGCAAATGCCTGTTAGATGCGAAAGGATTTGTACTCAGCGAAGATTTCAGCAATGCTTTTCTCGGATTAGAACGAGATAACGGCAAACCAGTTTGGCAAGATTTTAATCCGCGCATTGAGATGCATATAGGCCAGGCTCAGGAATATGGAATGGAATTGCAGCGTGCTTATCGCCAATTTGAAAATAAAGAGCTACTTTCCTATAAGCGCACCCTGGAAACTTGTTGCAAACAATTGCAGGTAACATTAACGGCGTTCTTAGACCGCACCATTAATAACTATGCTGATGCTACACCTAGAGGTTTGCATGAAGTAGCTAGGCTATTAAACATATTGACCTTTTTGTATTTGGAACTGCAAACGGATGCCATTGGCGATCAATCTCAGAATCTGGTTACAGAACTGCGTGTGGCGGAAGCATTTCTTGATTCCAGATTGCAGGTAACAATTAATCAAGAAATCACCCAAAAGCTGCTCAACCAAATTCTGTCTTTAAAATCGCGGCAGCAACAATTACAAGATATGTTAGCTGAAAGAAATTCTGAAGAACAACTGCAAGAGCTTCAAACAACTCAGAAACAGCTAGATATGGCAATTGCTGACTATCGCCAAGGGTTGAATGCAGAAATCGAACAAACTCGAAAAATTCGTTTTATAGCGATCGCAGGCGCTCGTGAACAAGCTGCATCTGCGATCGTTGTAGCTCAAAATCACCTAACTGCCATTGAAAATCAACTTGAAACAGCCACAGATCAACTAAATGAACTGTTAACAGAAGAAAACCAATTTCGCTCTCAATATCTCGTCATTTATCCTATTTTGGTTGCTACTGCTTTATTCGGCTTGCTGATTCTGATCGGAATTTTCAATCAATCAACACTATTGCTATTATTGCAAAAGTTTTGGGCTAACTTAGTTAGTTACCTGCTTTGGATTGCGGTAACAATTCTGGCTTATTTAGGTATTGTTTGGCTCAAGTACAGCACTAATATTCGTGGTCGAATTCAAAAGATTCAGAAACAAATTAAACGACTAGAAAGCACTGTTAAATCAACCATTGTAGAATTACGTCGCAATTATAATGAACAATTAAAGTTGGAGTATGATTTATACGCCCAAAATCTCCGTGTCGAGGCATTGAATTATCTGATTAAAACAGTTAAACAAAGGGCTGAGACTTTACGCCAAACTCTTAGCAACTTGTCTGAGATGTACAATGATTTGGTTGCTCAACGCGACCAAGCTACGACGAACTTCTCAGAAGTTAGACTCACAGTTCTCACTGATGCGGATATTGATGCTTATTACCAAAGTTTCTTAACCACACTAAAAACTGAGACATTCACTCAGGAACGAATTAGCCGCTCTCAGTCGTGGAAAATTTCTGCTGAAGCATTTAAAAACCAACTTATCCCTTTTACTCGCCAGCAGTTTGAGCAACTGAGCAATTTGTCTATTGGAGAAGTATTAAACCAATCAGATTTAATTGCACAAAACACTGCAAATTTGCGTTTGAATCAACTTTATAATAGCGCTAACTTGTTGCTGCGAATTCAGGATATTGACACTAATTTAAACCCAACTTCTCAACGGGAAACTACTCTCTGGGTGGGAGCAAAAGATAAAGAACAAATTTTTGCATTTTACAGCCGATTTAGTCGCACTTTAACCGCCTTGGTAGCTGAAGATGAGCAGAGGTTGTGTGTTTTGACGCGTTCCTTGGGCTTTCCAGCTTATTTTCTCAGTCAAATTGAGTTTTATCGAGACTGCTATGAACGAACTCAGAGTGAACAAATCGACGAAGACGAAAACATTCCCGATTTAATCCCAGAGGAAATTGGCTCTAGTAGGGAATTAAAACTAGCTTATCAAACTTTGCTCTTAGCGATCGCTCTTGGGCTACTATCCCAGCATTCTCAAGGTGATTATCAATTCAACGGTCGGTCAATGGGTAAAGACCGAGAACAAATTGCCTTAGCTTTAGCAACTGAGTTCACTTTTCAGGAACTCTATGGAAACTTAGATGAACGTATTGAAACATTTGAACGTGATTTTATTTACCATAAATTACAGGAATTAGGAACATCTGCTTCATATTTAAATCATTACGAAGATAAGCTTTTAGATCATCTCCTCTCAGAGTATAATCCTCTGAATTAGGCGTTAAATCGCCTTATTTTACTTCTCTGAAAATTTACCCCCAACCTCTTCCCTACAAGGGCTATGGTGTACACACAAGTCATTGAATTACCCAAAACATTTTGAAAAACCTCACCCTGGTTCTGCTACGCAAAACCTGTCCCTCTCCTTACTAAGGAGAGGGAAAGATTTACCCTTGGGTAAAGCGAGGGTGAGGTTTTGATTTGTGGGTTGTAGAGTCAATTTGGATTGGGAATTTTCGATTTGTGTGTACACCATAGCCTTTTAGGAGAGAGGTCAAAAACAAGTCTAAAGATAGATTGACATTACATTTGTTCACTGAAAGTATTCTCCCTTCGTAGGAAACTGGTTATAATTGTCTTCCATCTATCTCAGAAATGAAATTATCCTATAGACACTATTTATATGGGACGTGTTCGTTCTAAATCTGACCTACCGACAAAAATCTGTCCGGTATGTCAACGTCCTTTTACATGGCGTAAAAAGTGGCAAGATTGCTGGGAGGATGTGAAATACTGCTCAGAACGTTGTCGTCGTCGCCGTTCTGAAGCTCAAAATGAAACTAACCGCAATACAGACGCAAATAGGGCAAGGGATTAATGGAGTCACAGGTGCAACCTAAATTAATTATTCATGGGGGGGCTGGTAGTTCTCTCCACGGTAAAGGAGGATTGGAATCGGTGCGCCGATCGCTCCATACAGTAGTAGAATTCGTCTATTCTCTGCTATTGTCAGGGACAACTGCCTCTGAGGCGGTGGTGCAAGGTTGCCAAATGCTTGAAGATAACCCCCGCTTTAATGCGGGTACTGGTTCAGTACTGCAATCTGATGGGCAAATCCGCATGAGTGCTTCCCTGATGGATGGCGCATCAGGGCGCTTTAGTGGTGTGATTAATATCTCGCGGGTGAAAAATCCGATTCAGTTAGCGCAATTTTTACAAAGTTCACCAGACCGAGTGCTATCGGATTTAGGATCGGCTGAGTTGGCGCGGGAAATGCAAATTCCCAGCTATAACGCTTTAACTGATTTGCGGTTACAAGAGTGGATACAAGAGCGCCAGGATAATTTTAAAAGTACAATGGCTGGCGTGGTTGCAGAACCCGAACTGGTAGAAACCAGCAATGCCGGACGCGGTACCATCGGCGTGGTAGCTTTAGATTCCTACGGTAGCCTAGCTGCTGGCACTTCTACTGGTGGGAAGGGATTTGAGCGGATTGGAAGGGTAAGTGATTCGGCGATGCCAGCAGGTAATTATGCGACTAGTAATGCTGGTGTTAGCTGTACTGGGATTGGGGAAGATATCATGGATGAGTGTTTAGCTGCAAGGATTGTAGTGCGTGTCACTGATGGTATGTCGCTCAAGGATGCCATGCAGCGATCGTTTGCGGAAGCGCACCAGAACAAGCGGGATTTGGGAGCGATCGCCTTAGATGTCAGTGGAGCGATCGCTTGGGGGAAAACTAGCGAAATCTTACTCGCCGCCTACCACGACGGCGAAAAAATTGGCGATACTTTGGAATGGGATGATAGTGAATTGATTGGCTATTGTTGATAGGACTTACACATCAAGTACGAAATGTATGGGCAATTCATGAATTGCCCCTACCATTGGACGCACCATTGAGAGGTTTTCCACCTAACCAGCCAAATTTACTCAATGCTATTCAAAGCTGGATTAATGAGATTGAATAAAGAATTGAGATGACAGTATCCTTTCAATTCAACCTATACCCTTTGAAATAACCCAACTCAGCGCTTAGTTGGGTTGGAAGCATCTCACTTTTGTCAAAATCGTCTAGCTCAGGGTTATTTTTGAATCAATTCTAGTGCCTGAGTTAAGATTCCTTGTTCGTCAACCATTGTGGCCAATTCTTGGGCTTCATAACGCCCTTTCCTGCGGAACGCTGCGCGAACAAAAGCTTCTAGCGCCGCTCTTTTCAGTGCCACTTGATATCCTTGTTGCAGAATATCCATTAATTCTGCTTGATTCAAGTAAAACCCACCGGATTTGCGGCGCTTGTTTATTTTGTTGATTTCACGCACCGTATTTTCTATCGAAACATCCCCAGAGCGAGTAGAACGTTTTTCGGCCTTTTGTTTAATTAAATGGATGAGCAGAATCACACCATAACTATCAATTTTATTGATTTTGTCACTGAGGCTCATTTCTTCTAACTCATCCACCAACAGCAGCGCCTCATGGATTTTGCCTTGTTCTAGAAATTGCCTAAGTTCTAGCAGTTCTTCCATGTTATATGTTGAAATTTTGGCTTTACTACTAATCTAGCTAGATTAGACAACTTGCAAAAATCCTGGCTTTTGCTCTAAAACCACAGATGAACCGCGATTAACACCGATGAATTATTTGTGTTGATCTGTGGTTTCATTTTCAACACTTTTCCTTTGCCAAGCTGGTTTTACCACCTGACGACTACGGGCAATCACCAGACAATCATCAGGGACATCTTCTGTGACTGTCGAACCAGCTGCGATATAGACATCATCACCCAAGGTAATTGGAGCCACTAAAACGCTATTGGCACCAGTTTTAGTCCGATCGCCTATTTTGGTACGATGTTTCTTCACGCCGTCATAATTGGCAGTAATTGTACCGGCACCAATATTCACCTGATTGCCGACAACTGTATCACCTATATATGATAAATGTGCCGCATTCGTGCGAGCGCCTAATTGCGTATTTTTCAATTCCACAAAATTCCCCACACGGCAACCAGCACCCACTTGTACCTGACCGCGCAAATGGGTATAGGGGCCAATTCGGCTTCCGGCTTGCACAGTACTATTTATTACTACTGAATATTGCACCGTGACATTTTCACTCAACTGGCTATTTTCAATTAAACTCCCTGGCCCAATGTGACTTCCGGTTTGAATCACCGTATTTCCTCGTAGGTGAGTTTGGGGTTCAATAATTACATCTGGCTGTAATTCCACTGTTTCATCAATGGTGATGCTTGTGGGGTCGATGAGGGTGACACCTGCTAGCATCCATTTTTCCTTGACTCGCTTTTGCAAAATTTCAGATGCTGTTGCCAGTTGCAAGCGATCGTTGATGCCGAGAATTTCTTGATAATCTTCCACATCAACTGCCATCACTTTTCCCACCTGAGTCACGGCATCAGTGAGATAGTATTCTTTTTGGGCATTGTTTGCTTGTAAATGGGGCAACACCTTTGCCAAATCTTGCCACCGGAAGCAGTAAACTCCAGCGTTAATCCGGTGATTTTCTCTTTGAGCAGCAGTACAATCCTTGTGTTCGACCATTTGCTGCACAATATTTTCATCGTTACAAAAAACTCGCCCGTAGCCCGTGGGATCGGGTAGGTGCGAGGTGAGGATGGTGGCGGCGTTTTGATTTTGGGCGTGAGTTTGTAACATTTGCTTAAGAGTTTCGCTGCGTATCAACGGTAAATCGCCGTTAAGTACCAGCAAATCCCCAGCGTAATCTTCCAAGTAGGGAAGTAATTGCTGGATGGCATGACCTGTCCCCAATTGCACAGTCTGTTCGACAAACTCCAAACTCTTAATTGAATGCATGGCGGCTTGCACTTTTTCGGATTGATACCCCACAATCACGATTCGCCGTGAGGGCGAAAGTGGTTGTACACTTTCGAGAACTCTCTCTACTAGCGATCGCCCACCCAAAGAATGTAAAACCTTGGGTAAGTGTGATTTCATCCGTGTGCCGCGTCCCGCCGCTAGAATTGCTACAACTACCATAATTAGCTATCAGCTATCAGTGAAATTGTGATTAATGCTGTTGGCACTTTAAAATGTAGGCTCAAATCATACCAGCTAATCATAGAAAACTGAAATTATCATAGGAGTCCGAATTCAGGAGTCGGGAGAACTTCACTCATCAAAGGCAGAGATTATAATAATACCAATTAGGGTTGATTACAGCAGCTACAAATCATTATTCCATACTCCCTACTCGCTCTGTTTTTCCTGACAGCAGCGAATAAACTCTGCAAACTGCTGCATTAGTTTGGGATTACGCCAACCGAAATCAGTTTCTTGTTGCATCATTGAAAGTGCTTCTGCTGAAGTAAAAGCTCTTTTATAAGGTCGTTCGCTGGTTAGGGCATCGTAAATATCAATTAACTGAAATACTTGCGCCAGGTAGGGAATATCATCCCCCTTGAGTCCATCAGGGTAGCCTGAGCCATCCCAGCGTTCGTGGTGATGACGAATAATCGGAATTACACCCCGCATACTGCGTAGTCGCTGGCAGATTTTTTCTCCAATCAAAACGTGCTGCCGCATGATCTGCCAATCTTCGGGGGTAAGTTTGCCTTTTTTCAGCAGCACTGCATCGGGAATACCAACCTTGCCGATATCGTGGAGATAACCACCCCAGATCAAATCTCGAATTTGGTAGCGTGAGAGGTTGAGGTATTCACCAAAAACTTTTCCTTGTTTTACCAGCCGTTCACAATGATCACCTGTGTTAGAATCGCGACTTTCAATAGACATGGCAATGGAAAATAGTACTTGTTCGGCATGGTCTAAATCTTCGTTCAAACGCTTCTGCCGCACCAAAGACTTTACACGCGCCGCCAGTTCCACACGATCAAAGGGTTTGGTGAGAAAATCATCAGCCCCAGCTTCAATTCCCCGAATGCGCGATCGCTTGTCATTTAACGCCGTAATCAAAATCACTGGGATTAGCCTAGTCTGCTCATCCTGTTTGAGTAATTGGCACACTTCAAATCCATCCATTCCTGGCATCATCACATCCAGCAAAATCAAATCTGGTTGTTTTTGAGTTACCAATCCGACAACAATGAAACCACTGTCCGCCTCAATCACTTCGTATCCTTCTATCCCCAAGAGGGAAACAGCAGTCATGCGACTAGCAACATGATCGTCAACTACTAAAACCTTCGGGGGATCTAAATCAAATCCATTCACTTCACTTTAGAACCATTGTGGTTTGTAGTGTTCTAGATACCAATGAATCATCACCGCAATTAACATCAGCTTTTATCCAAGAAGACCTTAGGCTTGTCTATGTTCAAGCATAAGATTCTTCTTGAGATCAGCCTAAAGAATAACCCATAATTAAGCTATTTGGCTTGTAAAAACTTGTTGGCTCACTATCTGGAAAAGAAATCAGAATTTTTGGCAAAAAAAATGTCTAACTTTTCTGCAATAGCGATAGCGTTCGTGCAGCGTCACAGCCCGTCGTAGACATCGCAACTGAACTAAGCTGTTACAGCTTTAATACCAATTCTGTATGAAGATGCGCTAAACCATATTTAAGTAGAAGAAAGAAAAACGTAGACGCATTCGCGGAGCGTCTCGTAGAGAAGCGGTGAAGCAGCGCCAGAACAGGGGAGGCAGTGCTACAGGTGCGGTTTCCCGACTTGTCCCTTGTGCGTTTCACGAGAGGCAGAAGCAACTGCCGTCGGCGAGCCAAAGATTGTTGCACCTGGGGTGGTTTCATGAGCGACTGGTGTTAGCGAAGCGTTAGCGATATGCAAACTAGATGTAAACAGCTTAGAAACTAGTTCCCATAAAATCTCTGCCTTGTGTTCCCAATAACCACTTTTTCCGCCAACGGGAGGTAGGTTCCAGCCAAGAGGTTTGTTGCTCTTGTTGTCGCCGGATCACGATTACTTCGGTTGGATCGCTCAATTGAGGATCGCGATAGGGAATAGCAGCACGGGTTAGCAAGTGTTCTTTTTCAGCTTGCGAGAGGGGAGGAAGTGCTGAGTAGTGTTTTAACTCAGCACTCCCAGAATGGGCTGCCACAGTACCAGGCGATCGCCTTCCCACAGGTGGGGTAGAACCAATGATCAAGCCAGCAGACAAAAGTGCTGTGCGTACAGCAGCAGCACAAGAATAGCTGGCTAATAAACCATCTGGATGTAAACACAATGACAGTTGTTTAATAAATTCAACAGTCCATAATTGAGGACATTGAGGTGGTGAAAAGGGATCGAGGAAAATTGCATCTGCCGAGAAACCCGACTGATGTACTAGCATGATCGTAGTTCTAGCATCGCCAATTAGTAGCTTCGCTTTCAGGCGAGGTGTTTGCACTTGATGCTCAAAAGCTAGCTGTTTCAAAATTTCAATATAGTCACAGTTCCAATTGTCAAACAAGTGATGAGCGATCGCAGCTTGTGGAACAGATGGATTCAGTTCTAAACCGATTACTTCAACACAACAACCAGGATTCACTGCCCATATTGTCTGCAAAGCAGCAGCTGTGTTATATCCTAGACCATAACAAATATCCAATAGTCGCAAGACTGGTTTTTGAGCGGCTGTAGCCAGTTGAGTAGGTTCCACAAACTTGAAAAAACTCTCCTGTTTAGCTCCATAATGGCTATGAAAGGATTCACCAAACTCTTGAGAGACAAAGGTGAAAGAACCATCTGCTGTTAACTTAGGTGTAAAATTCTCTAAGTCTGACATTTTATAAAACTAAATAATGACCAATGCCCAATACCCAATTTGTTGTTTCGCCAGCTTGGCTGTTTGAACATCTAGAAGATCCGCAAGTTGTGATTGTGGATTGTCGCTTTTCTTTAGCCGATCCACAACTAGGACAACAACAGTACCAGACAAGTCATATAGAAGGGTCATATTACCTAGATTTGAATCAGGATCTTTCCAGTCCAGTGGGTAAGCATGGCGGGAGACATCCTTTACCTAACCCCAATGATATAGCTAACAAATTTGCAGCGATTGGGGTAAATTACCAAAAAACTTTAGTTGTAGCTTATGACGATTCGGGCTTTGCCTTTGCGGCTCGTCTGTGGTGGCTGTTGCGCTATCTAGGACATGAGCAAGTAGCAGTACTGGATGGAGGCTTTGCTGGATGGCAAAAAGCTGGGTATTCTGTTACAGATGTTATTCCTCACCCCCGGATGGGTAAGTTTGTAGCTCAAGTACAAACAAAAAAGGTGGTAGATATTACAGAGGTGAAAAGCCGGAAAGATAGCCAGGAGGTAGTATTGGTAGATTCAAGAGAGAGCGATCGCTACCGAGGTGAACGAGAGTCAATTGATAAAATTGCTGGTCATATTCCCGGTGCTGTCAACTATCCCTGGCAAGAAGTTACAGACTCTTGCGGCTACCTACTCCCTGAAGAGGAACAACGCCGTCGGTGGGAAAAGCTAGAAACAGCCGCAGAAATCTTGGTATATTGCGGTTCTGGCGTTACTGCTTGTGTGAATTTACTTTCTTTAGAATTAGCTGGCATTAACAAGGGTAAACTTTATGCTGGTAGCTGGAGTGATTGGATTTCCTATTTATAGTCAGGAGTAGAGACGCGATTAATCGCGTCTCCACAGGAGTGAGAAGTTAAGAATTAAAACTCCAACCTCTGCCAATTTTAGATTTTGATAAGTATTGGGCGAATAGAACAAGACTGTTGGCGAATTGATAAGGAGTCTAACACATCAACCTCAATCCATCTTAATTTCAGTGCGTTTCAACGTACTTTAGCTATTAGCCCGCAATTTATTGCAGGGCGGGAAAGCAACGCAAAACCGATGTTTTAAGGATGGGGGGTTTAACAAGAGAGTGAATTTACCAACAGTCTCTTTCTAATCGCCACGGCTGAAATAAAAATCCAAACTCCAAACTCCAAACTCTGATCAAAACCCACCTAATTGCAAATTGTAATTAATACTGAAGAACCAGCCATCAAAATCAATGTTTTCCTCGGTTGAACTACCTAAACTCACTCCAGCCTGCACATTCATATTAGTGGTATTGGATATTCGGTAATTTAAATGCCCGAATAGCCGATGAAATTGGTCTTCTCGATCGCGCTGTGTAAAGTCAGAAAAGTTCACCTGGTAGTCAATACCAACCTGGAGAGGCTTTTGCAAGTAGTAGTTTAGAGAAACCCAAAAGGAATTGATGATCCGATTACGACTTAGGGGATCAGCAAAATTTACATTCAATTCGTAGAAGCTATCTAGCGTTAATTTTGGAGTTAAGGGATCTCGCCGCCCCAAAGACAGTTGCAGGGAATTCTCGTTTAAAAAGCGATCGCCTGCTTTGAAGCTATCCAAGTGATCGCTATTGTTGGCATAAAATAACTGTTGATCGCTCCAAGTGATTTCTCCGTACATTCGCTGTGATAGCTGCTGGTAAATACTGAGATTAAATCTTACCTGGTTGTAATCATATTGTGACTGATTTATATAACGAATCAGATTGCCATCAATTGAGCCGTTTAAATAAGTCTTAGATCCCAAAGGGAAATATGCAGAGGCTAACGTCAGTCCAGAAATAATTAAACCATCTTCTATTGGAATATCATTTGAGGAAAAAATGTTATCTGTCTGAAAGTAGCCTATACGGGACTGGAGATAGCCTATGGGTTTAAACTTAACTACGGGTTGTTCTGTTGGTGGGGGTGGCTGCTGTTCTAAAGGTCGTAACCGCACACGCAACCCCAATTCGCGATCGCTATCAAATTCAGGTGGTAGTTTTGGCGATCGTAGCAGATATATTAGCCTCTCTAGCCTTTGGGAGTAATTTATCTCAGGTGCATTTAATAGCTGCTCTTTTGAGTCTGGAGGAGATATAGGTAAATTACTTGGCTGCGATTCTAGCTGTGGCCGGTCATTTTGCTTTTGAGTATCTTCGGATTTTTTGGTTGTGTCAGGAACTTGAGTTGTTTCTCGTGTTTGTTGCGCCAGATTTAACGGCATCTGGGAGTCTAAAGGATGCGACTCACTGGACTGCTTGCACAAAGAGTTAATTGCCTCTTCCTCCAACTTCTGACATAATAACTGCTGGTAATTTACCTGTCTGCTTGCTAAATTTTGAGAACGCCAAATATCTCTATTTGCAGATTCTGCCGCATCTACTCTAATGCAACACCAACTTCCACCACTGGACGTTAACAAAATACAAAAAAGCAAATTTTTCCAGTTCTTCAGTCGCATCTAGTTAGACCGCATTCAGCGCGTTTGACAAATGTAGACCTACAAGCTATATCAAAAGTTCCGGCTCAGAATATGCAATTGAGTGCATCTATTTTAGCCTTGTAGGTATATACTGAAACTACAAACTCAAATTGCTGCTTTTCGGATTTTTCTGAGATTTTTTTGCAAAACTGAAAAAAATCCGACGCAATTTTGACTTAAATTTAGTGAAATACAGCCAGTGAGTCATTTCACAACAGATCCCTAACAACTTCTTGTGCTTCATACCTCATGACCCTATGGTTGATCTGATTAAAAAGGATTATCTGTAAGTTACTTCTGATTTAATTGTTTATATCAAGTACTAACTTTTAAATCTGCCACAGACTCTATTGCATACAATGTCAGTTTTAGAAGAAAAACTTAAATCAACTAAATATATAGTTGATTTGTTATCTATTTTAGGTATTAAATGTAAACTAAAATGCAAACAATTTCACTCAAAAGAACTTCCTCTAACAATTAGCAGCAGCTGAAACCTTTAAGTTTTTTTGGTATTAGTTGAAGTTCACAAATTCTCAAACTTATGTTTCATAAATTGTTTCCACTATTAGTAATTGCTTTATGGGGAATTATAGTACTGCCTTTGCCAGATCGAGTAAATGCCATAACTCCTCTGACGCGAGCAGAGATTCAGAACCTCCTCAACTTCGTACAACTGATACCCAGAGATAAACACAAGAAGCGTCCTGCACGCAAATCAGATGCAATGATTCCTGGGGATGGGTTGTCAACTGGTCGAGCTTCCCTAGCAGACTTGCGGTTTAACGACGGCTCTTTTGCACGAGTTGGGGAACAGGCTATATTTCAATTTTTACCAAAGACTCGCAGCTTTAGACTGTCAAACGGAACTGCATTGCTACTTATCCCACCTGGAAGGGGGGAAACACGTATACAAACGCCAAGTGCAGCAGCAGCAATTCGTGGTTCAGCATTATTTGTACGCTACAACCAACAAACGGATACCACGATTGTGGGTGCGCTGACAAATAGCGGCATTGAAGTTTCTAATCAGGAAGCTTCTCAAACTCAGGTGCTGCAAGCAGGACAGATGATGGTTATAGTTAAAGGCAAATTTCAGGGCTTATACGATTTTGATCTCAGAAATTTTTATGAAACGAGCGATCTAGTTCGGGGATTTGATTTGAATAGGCACAATCTTACACCTGCGGCCGATCCAGCGATCGCCAGCGTTCAATCTGAAACTGCTGCGGCTTTGAGGGCGCAGCCGCCAATAACAGGTGAGGGAGTAGTTGAAAACCCATCTTTTGCAGAGTTAACTACTAGTCCTTCAACTTCCCCCACCAATGACACAATCACAAGCAATTCCCCATTAGACCCCATTGGAGATGATTCCCCATTAAATTCCTTTGAGGACATAAGACAAGTCCTGTCAAATACTGAGGAGCGTTCTAGGATAAATCGTAAGAATAACAATTTACGTGTTCAAAATAATAACGTACAACCTATACCAAAAACTCCTGTAGAATCTATACCAAAAACTCCTGTAGAACCTATACCAAAAACTCCTGTAGAACCTATACCAACAACTCCTGTAGAACCTATACCAAAAACTCCTGTAGAACCTATACCAACAATTCCTGTAGAACCTACACCAACAACTCCTGTAGAACCTACACCAACAATTCCTGTAGAACCTACACCAACAATTCCTGTAGAACCTATACCAACAACTCCTGTAGAACCTATACCAACAACTCCTGTAGAACCTACACCAACAACTCCTGTAGAACCTATACCAACAACTCCTGTAGAACCTACACCAACAACTCCTGTAGAACCTATACCAACAACTCCTGTAGAACCTACACCGCCGCAAAAACCAACCACATAAACGTAAATTTATACCCGATGCCAAGGGCAGAACTATAACAAGTTTTAACTACTGCCTCTATTGCCGTCAAAGCAAAAAGTGATATTCCCTACGACTAGAGAACATCTGCTAACGCTAGATTAAATCTAGGACAGGACTTACACAGGGTTCACCGGATATCCTTATATAGTTCAATCACGTTTTCTGTGTAAGTTTCCAGGAACTCACTTGTTGCTAAAGAGAACATAAATTTATGACTTTTGATTACGACCTGTTTGTAATTGGTGCGGGTTCTGGAGGTTTGGCGGCTTCCAAACGGGCGGCTAGCTATGGGGCAAAAGTGGCGATCGCTGAATATGATTTAGTTGGTGGCACTTGTGTGATTCGCGGTTGCGTTCCCAAAAAACTCATGGTCTATGGCTCTCACTTTCCCGCATTATTCAGTGATGCCGCAGGCTATGGCTGGAAAGTGGGTAATGCGGAGTTGGATTGGGAATATTTCATTACATCTATAGATAAGGAAGTTCGGCGACTGTCGCAACTACACATCAGCTTTTTAGAAAAAGCGGGTGTGGAACTAATTCCTAGTCGCGCCAGATTGCTAGACCCCCACACCGTAGAAGTTGATGGACGCAAAATTACAGCAGACAAAATTTTAATTGCTGTTGGTGGGCGTCCCGTCAAACCAGAATTGGCAGGGATGGAATATGGCATTACCTCCAACGAAATCTTTCATCTAAAAGAACAACCAAAACACATCGTCATTATTGGCGCTGGTTATATTGGCACAGAATTTGCTTGTATTATGCGTGGTTTGGGTTCTGAGGTGACACAAATTACCAGAGGTAAAAAGATTTTGAAGGGGTTTGATGAAGATGTCCGTACAGAAATTGAAGAGGGGATGACGAACCACGGAATTCGGCTGATTAAGAATAATGTGGTAAAAACAATTGAACGGGTGTCGGAAAGGTTGAAACTGACTTTATCAGGGGAAGACCAAGAACCAGTAATTGCCGACGTGTTTTTAGTGGCGACTGGTCGAACTCCCAATGTAGATGGACTAGGTTTAGAGAACGCTGGGATTGATGTTGTTGCTACTTCTATGGAAGGGCCTGGATACGCTACCACAAATGCGATCGCAGTCAATGAATATAGTCAAACTAGTCAACCGAATATCTTTGCTGTTGGTGATGTCACTGACCGAATCAATTTAACTCCTGTAGCCATTGGCGAAGGTCGCGCCTTTGCCGATAGTGAATTCGGGAATAACCGCCGCGAATTCAGTCATGAAACTGTACCCACCGCCATATTTTCTAACCCCGAAGCCGCTACAGTCGGGTGGACAGAAGCCGAAGCACGGGAGAAATTTGGTGATGTAAAAATTTTTCACACTCGCTTTCGCGCCATGTACCATAGTTTGACTGGTAAGCAAGAGAAGACAATGATGAAGTTGGTGGTTGATAGCAACACTGATAAAGTGCTAGGCGCTCACATGGTGGGTGAAAATGCAGCTGAGATCATTCAAGGTATAGCGATCGCACTCAAGGTGGGCGCAACCAAAAAGGATTTTGATGCCACTGTAGGTATCCATCCCTCAGCCGCAGAGGAATTTGTCACAATGCGGTAATAAGAGTTAGGAGTTAACAGTTATGAGTTATGAGTTATAAGTTGAAAAAAGAAACTCATAACTTAAAACTTAAAATTCCTAACTCTTAACAATCTACAGCCTTGCACTACATATATCTTCACGGTTTTGCATCCAGCCCTAATTCTGCCAAAGCGCGGGATATAAGCGATCGCTTTGCCCAAATTCAGACAAAGCTGGAAATTCCCGACTTGAATGCTGGTGATTTTTCCCAGTTGACAATCACTCGTCAGCTAACTCAAGTTGCCGCCCAATTCAGCAATGATTCTACGCCAGTAACACTCATTGGCTCAAGTTTGGGTGGTTTGACCGCCGCCCACTTGGGTCAACAATATCTACAAGTACAACGTCTTGTGTTGCTAGCACCAGCTTTTGGGTTTTTATCCCATTGGTTGCCCAAGCTAGGCGATGAAGAAGTACAGCGTTGGCAACAGGAAAAATCTTTCATGATCTACCACTATGGGGAAGGGCGATGTCTAACGACAAGCCGCTCCGCGTCTACGCTTCCTTTAAGTTACGATTTCGTTACAGATGCTGCCCAATATCAAGAAAAGCTTTTGCAACGTCCTATCCCCACCCTAATTTTGCATGGAAAAAAGGATGAAGTCATCCCCATCGAAGCTAGTCGAGGCTTTGCGCGTTCGCGTCCTTGGGTGGAGTTAGTCGAACTCGACAGTGACCACGCCTTGGGTAATGTTATGGAAAAAATTTGGCAGGCAATTCGGCTCTTTTGCCAGTTACCTTGAGGCTGTAAAATATTAAACTCATACCTAACCTAATATTTTTCAGTAAGTACTACTGAACTCGTAGATCCAAAGAGTTTCAGAGATATTTTGCCTAAGTCCTATTAAAACCCAAAATCCAAAATCGATATGCTTCCCTTCATCCGGTCAGATTTAGCCCAGTTCACCGCGTACAAACCCCACCCCAGTAGCGATACAGCCGCATCTGTCCCCGCGCAGTTTGATCGGCTGGATACAAATGAAAGCCCCTACGATTTACCACCTGAGTTAAAAGAGAAGCTGGTCTGGACGTATCAGCAAGTAATTGAAACAAATCGTTATCCCGATGGTGGACATGAAACACTTAAGGATGCGATCGCCCAGTACGTCAATGAGTCATCTGCCCTCTCGCTATCCAATACTGCTGCCAATATTTCTGTTGGCAATGGTTCAGATGAACTAATCCGCTCTTTATTAATTGCCACCTGTCTAGGAGGAGAAGGTTCAATTCTCGTTGCTAATCCCACTTTCTCTATGTACGGAATTTTGGCACAAACTTTGGGCATTCCTGTAGTAGCGGTGGGTAGAAATGAAACAAATTTTGAAATTGACTTAAAAGCAGCACAATCTGCGATCGAAAAAACTCAAAATCCCCCGATTCGCGTAGTTTTCGTAGTCCATCCTAATTCGCCGACTGCTAATAGCTTAACTGCGGCAGAGTTGGCATGGTTAAGAAGTTTGAGTGAGCATATTTTGGTAGTAATTGATGAAGCTTACTTTGAATTCAGCCAAACTACCCTAGTAGGTGAATTAGCACAGCGTCCCAATTGGGTAATATTACGCACTTTTTCTAAAGCTTTCCGATTGGCATCTCTCCGTGTTGGCTATTGCGTCGCTCATCCCGAAGCGATCGCCATTTTAGAAAAAGTTCGCTTACCCTACAATCTCCCCAGCTTTTCCATAGCAGCAGCATTAGTTGCTTTACAAAATCGCACACTCTTGCTGGAGTCAATTCCCCAAACCCTGAGTGAACGAGCCAAACTCATCGAAATTTTGTCCCAGCAACCAGAACTACAAATTACCCCAAGCGCTGCTAACTTTATTTACCTGCGTCTTAAACCAAATAGCTTTAATTCACAAGATGTTGTGTTAAAAACTTTCCACCAGAAACTTAGAACACTCGGCACCCTGGTGCGACACATTAGCGGAGGATTGCGAATTACTGTTGGGACAATAGAAGAAAACGTTCGCACCGTTAATCGAGTCCAAGCGGCTTTGGCAAATTTGGAATTTTAGCAATTCACTCAGTAATTAAATCGGCTGTCCATCTCACTGCCCAAACGGCGTACTATTCCCACTGTTTGTGGCAGCACACCTACTAAAAGAGCAAAAGCAACATCCGGCAGAAGAGTCACTATTTCTGGTGGAAAATATTGTTCAAATTGATCGAGAATCTTTTGGACTCGCTGCCCAGGCACTGGGTTTTCTGTAATTTGTTTGATCAATCGAATCCACTGTCGCCTAATCAAGTAAGCCTTCTGGCGTTCTTCATTAGATTCGGGAGTTAGTAAAGATAGATTACCTATGGGCAATGCCCTTTGGCAATCACAATCGTAATCCCCACCCACAGCAGCCCCAGGCCCAGCAAACTCTGCATGGTAGCGTTTAAAGAGTATTAATCCATTTCGTCTACGACTATTGACGATGAAAACTTCTCCACTGTGCAAACGTGTAAGGATATCCGAGCCTTGCGATTGCTCAGTTCCATCTTGCATGACAAGAGAATCAAGGAAACTAGTTTCAGGGTAATAAGTTGATACCATAGAGGTTTGATAGCGTCGATGCTGTTCGCTATCCATGTTTTTTAAACTTTCAACGAATTTGGTAGTAGTATGCACTTCAAAACGGAATTAGCTGTTATATCAAATCAGGTTTTTGAATTCTTTTATTATCAAGAGTCTTTTGTCCAATTTAACTAAGATAGTAATAAATAGGCATTCTTTAGTAATTGAGTGATCATATTTTATGAAATATAACTAGATTTGTCTCCCAATTCGGAGAGTGTTTTCTTAAAGTTTTTATAAAGATAAATATCTTAATTACAAAGTTCTTATGAGGGGGTTGCTCATTTGCTAAAGGTCATTGTACAGCTATTTCCATTATAATTCATTTACTTATCTATATAAAATATCTAAGTATTATTATTTCATCACAAATTAAAACAAGACAAAATGTAACATTTCAGTGAAGTTTTCCCAAGTTATCTTTTATTAAGATAGTGATCTTTTATTAATATGATGAATAGGAATAACTGTAAAAAATATAAATAAAATATTCTTAAAAGGATTATCCTAAGGTATATACAGCAGAAGTCAGAATTGGTCAATTCCCAAGTAAAACACGCTTTCTACCTGGCTTTTAGACGAATAGTTGTGTAATTTCCCTTTCTTGAAATCTGCTGTATATCTAGCTATTTAGCTAATATTGGCTGAGTTTTTAATTAAGTTAGTTTGTACTTTGATTGTCGATATTGGTGAGAGATTTTCTCGAAACTAATTACAACATCAAAATTTACAATTGCCCAAATAAAATTCAGATAGTGGAATCAGCACTCAGGTGCTTGTGCAAGAACATCTGGCTTGAGCGTCCTAGTAAAAATGTATTCCAATTAGATTCGACTTTATCCACCCGATATCCCGCCTTGAAATAAAGTTGCCTTGCCTGATGGTTATTTTCCAAAACGTGGAGATATAAGTCTTGAAATCCCCACTCGCGAGAGACTTTTTCACAGCTAGTCAGTAACCCTGAAGCCACACCATTTCTACGGTATTTTGGGTGAACCGCTAAATTAGATAAGTAAGGAAAACCTATACCAACCTGGCTCCACGAATCACTGTAACGTACACCCAATTCCACACTTCCCACTAAATTATTAGCCGCACCAGTAGTAGCTTCAAAAGCGACTAAACAAATATGACGTAGCGGAGGGGATGCCATGCGATGCCTTAAGTCTTCGTAAATACCCAAACGTAGCAATGGAAAAGCCCATCCCCACATACCCTTTTGGGAGTGAAAGCTTTCAGCAATAATTTGGGCAACATCGATCAAATCAGCAGATGTAGCTGTACGAATTTGAAATTGGCAGCAAGCTGGATCGATTGCCTGTTGCTGGTATGGATGAAAAAACCGATATTTCAAGGCTAATTTAGTATTGATTTTATTCAACGAAAATTTTCTCAAATCTTCTCAAACACCATTTAAACTTAATGAAAACTTTATATCTGCCCAGGAGATTGAACTGACCTAAGATTGCTAATTCGCTTTTCCTTGTAGAGTATACAAAGTTTTACACTTTAGTTTGGGGCTTTATAGCCTACATTTTTGAAAGAGTCTTAAAAGTTACAGCTTCATAAATTTACAATCTTTCCCTTGCTTTAGTAGGGAGGATATCAGTCTGTTTACCACAAAAACATCTGTCAAGTAGTACAGGTTTAGGTAAATGGGTAGATAAATAGCATAACCTGTCGGTAGGCATAACCTACAAAATTGTTAAGTAAGTATACTACCGACAAACTCTGGTTGCAAACCACCTTTGCTTGCAGTACTGAACTTGTTTATGCAATTGCCGCTACACTAATAGAACTTTGCTACCAGGTCATAGCAAGAGGCTGTACAGCTACTGGGGAAAAACCTGCAAGGTTCTTAATCCCTAATTTATTAAGCACGATCACTTGTCTGAATGATAGTTCTGATTGCTAAATTAGAAAGAGGTATTTGTCTAATAGTATACTTTGGCTTTAAATTTTATTGTTTTAATTTTGCTGGCTCTACCATGACTACCATAAATAAAATTTACCTGCAAGTGTTAGTAAAACTGCTGCGGAGGGAAAACTGAGTATGCAGCTGATATCTAGATTTTTCAGCTAGCTATGAGCGCTGTATGTAATATCAGACATTGCTCACAGGAGGTGAAAGAAAATTTGACAAGCAAGCATCGGCTCTGTAACCCTAAAACTGACTATGAAAACAATTACACTGCACCAAAGCAAACGGTAATCGGCACAAGCCATTGAGACGAACTACTGTGAGTAAACGCTCCTACACTCAGCAGTCATGTAGCCAAACAGCCTTATTGGTCAAAATGCTCTGCTCTTACCTGACTCAGAAAAATCCTTACCTGATCAGATTATTCTTTATCCGACTGCCATTGCAGCAGGAAGGCGGTGCATGAAATCCCAAGTAAACAGTAAGCCTAAAATTTTGGTTGTCGATGATGAACCAGACAACCTTGACTTGCTTTACCGCACTTTCTATCGGGACTATAAGGTGCTAAGGGCAAACTCTGGCCCTGCGGCACTCGATCTGCTGGCTCAAGAGGGAGAGGTCGCAGTGATTATCTCCGATCAGCGGATGCCGATGATGAGCGGTACAGAATTTTTGAGCCTGACAGCAACTCAATATCCAGATATTATCCGGATTATTTTAACTGGCTACACCGATGTCGAAGACTTGGTGGAAGCAATCAACGCTGGTAAGGTATTTAAATATGTCACTAAACCGTGGGAAGCAGAGGAACTCAAAGCAGTGGTACGCCAAGCTTTGGATACTCACAATGTCCTCAAAGCCCGCACCCGCGAACTTACCCGCACACTTCGACAAGAATCGCTGCTGAATACCGTCACAAATACGATTCGCAGTGCTTTAGACTATCGCCAAATTTTGCAGGCAATTGTCGATACAGTGGGGCATATGTTGGAGGTGGATGTCTGTCTATTGCGTCCCTTCCAAGATGAGCAGTTGGCGGATAAAGGATTCATTTATCAGAAGGCTCTTTCTGAAGAAGCAGGGGAAGTTGCAGTAAGTCTTTCCCCTCTTTCCCCAAAGGGGGATCTGAGTCCCACCATAAGCGGCGCTGTGGCTCTTTTGGCTCAGACGGTGTGGGAAACCCGCGAAGTCCAGGTGATTCACGATGTGATCGATGATGAGCGCATTCACGGTAATACTCCCGAACTGCGTCAACGTGCAGCAGCTTTTGCTGAGGCTAACATTTGTTCTAGTTTGGTTGTGCCATTGATCTGCCAACAAGAACTGATGGCAGTCCTGGCACTGCATCAGTGTTCTGTGCCTCGCTTCTGGGGGGATGATGAGGTGCAGTTAGTGTTGATGGTAGCGGATCAGGCAGCCTTAGCTTTGTCTCAAGCTTATGCTTACGAACAAGTACGTGCCCTTGCCAAGCGAGAAGCCCTAATTAATACGATTACTAGCGCGATTCGCTCTAGCTTAGACCCGGAAGATATTTTTGCGGCGATCACCCAGCAATTGGGACAAGCCTTACAAGTCGATGGCTGTGTCTTGTCTTTGTGGACAGAGGAAGATGAGTTTGCCGAGTGTGTGGGCTTATACGACAGTTTTCAACATACTGAAAATTTGCGTAGGCACAGCCCAACCCAGGCATCGCCAGCCCCAGACAAAAATTTAAGTAGCAATAAAAACCTATTAACTCAGAGAATACCCTATTCTCAAGCATCTATACAGGAGAATCCAATCCTTCAACAGATGCTACAGACACATGAACCAGTGGTAATTGGTGATGTCAGCCATTCTTCCTCACAAGTGCAGGGTTTTAATTTGCCTTTAAAAATGCCAGGGCGATCGCTAATGTATGTGCCATTATTAGCTGATGGTAAATGTATCGGTAGTATTACGTTGTATGAAGGTAAAAAAGTACGCCAATGGCTGTCATCTGATATCGATTTGGCGAAAGCTGTAGCAGCTCAAGCAGCGATCGCTGTGCAGCAGTCACACTTGTATCAAAAGACTCGCCAACAAGCTGAACGCTTACTGGAATTAGACAAACAAAAAACTGAATTTTTCCAAAATATCTCCCATGAGTTTCGCACACCCATCACCTTGATTCAAGGGCCTTTAGAGTCGGCGGTGGCGGCTGGTGAGGGATTATCTTACTCCCAAAGTGCGATCGCCTTGCGTAACTCCCGCCGCCTGCTGCGACTGGTAAATCAACTCCTGGATTTACAACGCCTGGACGCAGGAAGAATGCAGCCTAGTTTCCATCGCTGCGATTTAGTCGAATTTGTCAGCCAAATTGTAGAGTCTTTTCGCCCCTACTGTGAGAAAAAAGGACTGCATCTGACTACCCAGTTAGATGAATGTTCTACGGTGTACTTGGACATGGAAAAATTTGACAAGGTGGTTTACAACCTGCTGTCAAATGCGATGAAGTTTACTCCCGAAGGTGGCACAATCAGCGTCAGACTAAAATCTGAAGGCGATCGTTGCATATTGGAAGTACAAGATACTGGAATTGGCATTCTTAAAGAACAAATTCCCCACCTATTTGAACGCTTCCGCCAAGCTGAAGGTTCAGCAAATCGCTCCTATGAAGGCAGTGGTTTGGGTTTAGCTTTAGTTAAAGAATTGGTAGAATTACATGGTGGCGAAGTCAGTGTGGAATCAGTTTACGGCGATGGCACTACCTTTAGTTTATGGCTTCTGACTGGAAATGCTCATTTACCCGCACAGCAAGTACTAGAAACGTCTACCGAACTAAACATCAGCCGCGCTAGCGTAGAATTGGCTGATTTAGAACTGGTATCAACAACAGATAATATTGAAGATATTACAATAAACTTATCCCCCAGTATTGACACTTCATTATCAGCACTCAGCGAAAATGAGGGTAGGCTTGCGACCATCAGAGATTCGGCGACTCAGCACTTAATTTTAGTTGTAGACGACAACCCGGATCTGCGAAACTATGTATCTGAGATTTTTCGCCGCAACGGCTATCATGTACGGACATCTCGTAACGGTTCTGAAGGGTATGCGATCGCTAAGGAAATTATACCCAGCTTGATTGTGACTGACTTAATGATGCCCTTGGTGAGCGGACTTGAGATGATTCAGATGATCCGCAATGACGAGAAGCTGAAAGGAACACCAATAGTTCTGCTGACTGCGAAAGTAGATGAGGAAACCCGCATCGAAGGTACAGAACATGGGGCGGATGCTTATTTAGCAAAACCATTCAATGACCGGGAACTTTTGGCGGAAGTTCGGAATCTTTTAGGATTGAAGGAAAATGAACGACGAATTATAGAGTTAAATACTTATCTAACAGAATCGGTGCTAAAGCGCTTTTTGCCGGCTGTGTTGGTGCAAAAAGCCGCAACGGGGGATTTAACGTTAGATTTGCGCCCAGAACCACGCTTAATTACAGTTTTGTTTAGTGATATCGTCGGTTTTACACAGCTAGCAAATACTCTCAGATCCCGACGAGTAGCAGAGTTGCTAAATGAATATTTAGCAGCCATGACCAAGGTTGTATTTGCCAATGGCGGCACTGTAGATAAATTTATGGGAGATGCTATCTTAGCTTTATACGGAGCGCCGGAAGAACTAACCCCCAATGAACAGGTGCGTCGTGCCATCAATACAGCAAGAGCAATGCACCGCGCACTGGCTGAGTTGAACCAGCGCTGGCAAGACCAAGGTGTATTCGATGGACACAAACTTACTAGCGTACAGTTTCGCTGCGGTATCCACCAAGGTACTGCTGTTGTGGGGATGTTTGGTAGCGCTGAACGTGCCGATTATACTGCTATTGGCCCAAGTGTGAATATTGCTGCAAGGTTGCAAGCTGCCGCCGTTCCCGGTACGATCCTGGTTTCTGCTGCCGTGGCAGATTATTTGCAGGAAGAAGAAATTACTAAAGGTAGTTCGCTAGAACTTAAAGGAGTAGATGAAACGGTTTTGACCTTTGCTGTTACACCAGAGATAATGGTTAATCGCTAAAATTTAGCTGGGAATAGAAGAAGCCCCACATCTGACCTGAAAGGCAGTGTGGGATGAATTTTGGGCAATGATAGCGAAGCGGTAGCGAGTCATCGAGCGTCGGAATTGATCAACGAGCGATAGCAAACGCAGTTTACTCACCAATGTTGGTCGATGATAGCGCAGCCTCTTCGAGTCCGCGAGCGTCGGAATTGCCTATCTCTGGGATTTTTAATGAGTCAATAAGGTCTTCAATAACGTGAGTCATCGTCGTATCCTTCATTGTTGCGTATAAACGAAGCTTATCCATTCTACGTTTGCTCATCCGTATTCTTAAATAATCTTCTTTCATAATATCTCCTCAATATCTCCTCAATTATGTTAACATGAGGATACAAGGAGGTAGTGAAAAGTGTTGAAAGCAACTAAGGTAAGATTGTGCCCAACAACTCAACAAGAAATAGCTTTAGCCAAATCGTTTGGTTGTGCAAGATGGTACTGGAACTATGCTTTAAATGCTTGTATTCAACACTACGAAGAAACCGGAAAATCATTAAACAAGAGTGTTTACAAAGCTTACTTGCCTCAATTAAAAGTAGAACATCCTTGGTTAAAGCAAGATTGCTATTCGTCGGTTTTGCAATGCGTAGCTATTAACCTAGATAAGGCATATAAAAACTTTTTTGTTCGCGTAGCGTCTCCCTCAGGAGAGGGAAGGGCTAAGTTCCCTAAATTCAAATCCAAAAACCATAAACAGTCGATTCAATATCCGCAAAATGTCAAAATTGTAGGAAATTGTTTAAATATTCCCAAAATGGGAGAAGTGAAAACGATATTTCACCGACCGATTCAAGGGAAAATCAAAACGGTTACTATCAGCAAGACTCCTACGGATAAATATTTTGCTTCTATCCTATGTGAAGTGGAAGGTGAATCCAATCAATCAACTGGCGACAAGACGTTGGGTATTGACTTGGGGTTAAAGGAATTTGCTATTGTTCATGATGGAGAGCAAGTTACCAAGTATTCCAACCCTAAACACTTGAGACGACATGAGAAAAATCTAGCACGTAAACAGAAAAAATTTGCACGTAAAGTAAAAGGGAGTAAGTCAAGGCAGAAACATAAAAAACTAGTAGCCAAGGTTCACGAAAGAGTATCAAATTCCCGCCAAGACTTTCTGCATAAACTAAGCAGGAAGCTGGTAGATGAAAGCCAAGTTATCATTGTGGAAAATCTCAATGTAAAGGGAATGGTACGGAACCGGAAGCTAGCAAAATCAATATCTGACGTGGGATGGGGAACCTTTGTTAATTTCCTTGACTACAAGCTGAAACAACAAGACGGTCAACTTATAGAAATAGGAAGATTCTTTCCCAGCTCAAAAACCTGTTCATGCTGTAGTCACGTCGTTGATGAGTTGACATTGGATGTACGTGAGTGGGATTGCCCATCATGCAATACTCATCATGACCGTGATGGTAATGCAGCATTAAACATCAGAAAAGAAGGGATGCGGATATTGCAAAACAATGGCGGAGGGAACCCCGTTATTGCCGTGCCGAGGAAGAGTAAGACCAATAATAAGCCGCAAGGTGGAAAGGCATCTATCGTTGAAGCCGGAAGCCTACACAGTACTGTACTCAGTCAGTGTAGGTAGTTCACACTGGTATTTTAAAGCATTAACAATGAGTAAGAGTGCGTAATCATATCCAGTTTCTATAATATGACACCATCGGTTGCAGACAAAACTCCAATACCAGCCAAGGTCTGGAGACGACACACTGACCCACCCGGTTTGTGGATTTCTGTCGTTATAGGTTCAGTCTTTCTGCACTTGCTGGCGTTCTGGCTGATGCGCTCATCTAATGCATTTAGTCTATGGTTTCCCCAGCAAAGTCAATCTGCTGTTCCCATTGAATTGATAGACATTACTCCTAAAACAAAATCAATAACCAAATCAAAATCAACAGCTAAAACAGTTTCGCTAAAGCCACTATCCTCAACTCAAAAGTCTGTACCAGCACGTTCAGCACAAAGAGAACGAACTACGCCCAGAAATGAAGATTTTGGCGCAATAAATTCTGCGGATAATCTCCAGCAAAAGAGCCGAACTTACGCCTCTAAACCTAAGAGCAAACCCTTTAGGCAACAGAGAGTTCCCACGCCGACACCGAAACCTACAGCCACACCGAAACCTACAGCCACACCGAAACCTACAGCCACACCGAAACCTACGCCGACGGCAACACCTACAGTTCCAGTCGGGAATTTACCTTGGAACCGCCGTCAAGAAATCAAACTGGGAAAGGGAACGCCACTACCAACAGGTATTCCATCAAATCCACCAGTTTCGGAACCTGAAAACAGAGAAACTCCAGCAACTCGAACTAGGGAAACTCCAGCAACTCCGACTAGGGAAACTTCAGCAACTCCGACTAGGGAAACTCCAGCAACTCCGACTAGGGAAACTCCAGCAACTCCGACTAGAGAAACTCCAGCAACTCCGACTAGGGAAACTCCAGCAACTCCGACTAGGGAAACTCCAGCAACTCCGACTAGAGAAACTCCAGCAACTCCGACTAGGGAAACTCCAGCAACTCCGACTAGGGAAACTCCAGCAACTCCAACTAGGGAAACTCCACCAACTCCTACTGTGGGAGCATCGGTAGCAATAGTAGCTCCTTTGCTTAGAGATGAAGTGAGTAACTTGATACAAACAGGAAGATTACGACAAGATGCTTTACCCGACGTTATCGCTTTATACAACGGAAGTAACACAAAACAATTAGACTCAAGTTTTCTTGTCCACAATTCTGGACTTGAGCCAGCACAACTCTTGGCTAGCTTAATAATTGATAAGAATGGCAATTTTCAAGAGGCTGTAGTTCTAGAAATAGAACCAGGAACACTGCAAAGGGAAAAAAGCACATACGAGCAAGTCCTCAGCGAAGTTTTCAAAACAGAAAACTTTATTGCTGCTCACAACAACAATGGCACAAAACCAGGTTTGAGCAATCTGTATGTCAGGATCAAAATCCAACCTGCCAATTCCAAATAAATGCTTGAATTTTTGCAAAAGCTGTGTTATGTTTATTAGGTTGGAAATTTGCGGGCGTAGTTTAGTGGTAAAACTATAGCCTTCCAAGCTATTAATGCGGGTTCGATTCCCGCCGCCCGCTTAGAAAAAACCCTGAAATACAGTAGTGCAACAAGTAAGTCTGGGCTTAGTAAAATAACCAGTTCCAAATTAACTTGTTAAATCATGGATGCCTACGAATAAATAGCAAGGCAAGCCAGACACTAGTACTGCAATATGTGTCGGCCTATTTTGGAGCGGGTATTTTGCCCGCCCAGTCAATACAAATATTATGTTAAATAGTTTAATTATTGCTTTTCTTGACCCAGAAACAGCCATAATTGAGCGACCGATGCCTGCGGCGGGCTACGCCTACGCCAACGTTGGCAAACAAATAAAAAAATAGAGGAATATTTCACAGCTTTAATTGCCGAGTATCCCTCATTGCTTTAAGATCAACAATGTCAAATATTTCTTTATCCAAATTTGCCACTGACGTAATCTCGCGTCTCTTCTTGGTTAGGATTGTTGAAAATTACTTCTGTTAAGTCGTACTCTACCATGTAGCCGCTACGACCTCCTGTGTCTGAAGTCCGAACATTAAAAAAGGCTGTCTTGTCAGAAACGCGCGCTGCTTGCTGCATGTTATGGGTGACAATGACGATAGTATATTGCTCTTTAAGTTCGTGAATCAGTTCTTCAACACGCAAGGTGGAAATGGGGTCAAGAGCAGAGCAAGGCTCATCCATCAGTATAATTTCAGGTTGTACTGCGATCGCTCTAGCAATACATAACCGTTGTTGTTGTCCACCGGATAAAGACGCTCCACTTTGTCGGAGTTTATCTTTGACTTCATCCCACAAAGCTGCTTTTCTGAGACTGCTTTCTACCAATTCATCCAAATTACCTTTGTAACCGTTGATTTTGGCTCCAAAAGTAATATTGTCAAAAATTGATTTTGGAAATGGGTTTGGTCTTTGAAACACCATCCCAATTCTCCGACGCACTTCTACAGGGTCGATGTCGGATGCATACAAATTTTTATCGTAAAAAAATATTTTACCTTCTGCCCGAAATGACTCAATCAGATCATTGAGGCGGTTATAGCATCGCAACAATGTACTTTTACCACAACCAGAAGGGCCGATAAAGGCTGTCACCTGATTTTTTGGTATATCTAGCCAAATATTCTGTAAGGCTAAAAACTTGCCGTAGTAAATGTTAAGATTTTCGGTGCGTAAAACGGTTTCAGTGTCATTCACTGTGCTAGTGCGAGTAGGCATAAATTAAGTAAGTGTGTTAGTTTTAGCGATGGGAACTGCACTGTGGATGGTTGTTTACTAAGCTTTTTTACGAGTTGCCCAACGAGCGATGATACTTGTGAGTAGAACCATTAATACCAAAATTAAAGATGCTGCCCAAGCTAATGATTGCCAATTTTTAAACGGAGAAATGGCGTATTTGTAAACCAAAACAGCAAGGGAAGCTGTTGGTTGGAATAAGCTATCAGGCCAAAAGTTGGAAAATAGAGCAGTAAATAGTAAGGGTGCGGTTTCTCCAGATGCTCTGGCGATCGCTAGCGTTGCCCCAGTTACAATTGCTGGTAAAGCTGCTGGTAATACTACTTGACTCACTGTTTGAAAGTTAGTCGCTCCTAACCCTGCCGATGCTTGCCGCAAATCTTGCGATACTAACTGCAAAGCTTCATCGGTAGTTCGCAAAATAATTGGCAACATCAAAATTGCCAGTGCAAACCCTCCACCGAGAGCTGAATATGATCCTAAGTTTAACTTTACCAATGTCAATACTACAATGCCATAGGCAAATACCCCAGCAATAATCGAGGGGACTCCACTCAGGACGTTAGCCGCAAAACGTACCCATCTGGCTACTTTTGCCGAACTAAATTCTGTGATGTAAATCGCCCCCAAAACTCCAAAGGGGATGCTAATCAAGGCAGCAATTCCTACCATCAGCAGTGTCCCTAAAATTGCATTACCAAAACCTCCTCCCTTTTGTAGAGCTTTGGGTGGCAGTTCAACAAACACCGCCAGATTCAGACTGCTAAAGCCTTTAATAATCACGTAAGAAAGCACTGCTAGCAAAGGTAAAAGTGCCAATACTCCGCAGATAAATGCGACTACGGTCATCACTGTATTAAACAGTGTCCTTTGAGACGTGGAGGAGCGAGTTAAACTGCGCTCTGGAAAACTAGAAGTCATAATTTAACCCAAAACTAAGCTACAGTCGCTTGACTCTCATAACGATCAACTCTGCCAGAATATTCACTACCAGCGTCAAGAAAAATAGAACTAAAGCCGCGTACATTAAAGCCGCAACTTGCAAACCACTAGCTTCTGAGAATTGATTTGCTAGTAGAGAAGAAATCGTATTGGCTGGTGCTAAAAGAGAGATACTAATGTTGTTGGAGTTGCCAATTAACATCGTTACAGCCATTGTTTCTCCCATTGCCCGGCCGAGTCCCAGCATCACAGCACTGACTATGCCCGAAAAGGCTGCTGGGATCAGAACTTGCAAAATCGTTTCCCAACGCGTTGCTCCAAGTCCTATAGAGGCTTGGCGCAAACTGGGGGGTATCGAAATCAAGGCATCGCGGGATAAGGCTGTGATGATCGGCAAAGTCATAATCGCTAATATGACTCCCGCCGGCAACATTCCTGGCCCTGTAGGAGAAGTGCTAAAAAATGGCAGCCAGCCAAAGTAACCATTGAGCCATTTTCCCAAGCTGGTTAAGATTGGCACTAAAACAAAAATACCCCACACGCCATAGACAACGCTGGGAATAGCTGCCAGCAGTTCTACTGCGAAAACCAGTACCAGCTTCACTTTAGCGGGTAAAAAATCCTCACTTAGTACAATAGCAGTACCAACCCCAATTGGTACTGCTATCAGCAGACCAATAAAAGAACTCACGAGAGTTCCATAAATTTGAGGTAGCACCCCATAGCTATCATTAACCGGGTTCCAAGTGGTGTTGGCTAAAAAGCTGGCACCAAATTTTTGGATGGCAGGCCAAGCGCCAATTGCAACCTGCGACGCGATCCATAATAAAGTAGCAGCAACCCCAAAGGCGAAAATTTTAGTCAGCCAAATAAAACCCTGATCTAGCGACTTTTCTGCGCCAGAGCGATTTTTCATCGCTGATGAAAGATTTTGAGAATTTGTAGTCATGAATACCGACTTTAACAAGTAAACCAGAGAAAAATGGGGGAGGCAACCAGATTAGTAAAATTGTCGCCTCATCATCTATTTAAACTGATGTATTAGTAACTCCGTGTTTCCAGTTACTATTGATTAGGCGTGTTTGATGCTTACTTGCTAGCGCTAGTAGCAGTGCCAACAGAAATTTTATACTCTGGACTGATTTGATCGGCAGCAGCAGCCACCTTTGTGATCACGTTTCCGGGTAGAGGAACATATCCTAGTGCACTAGCCTGCTTCTGACCCTCAGTTAAAGCGTATTCGATCGCGGCTTCAACTGCCTTAGCTTTTGCGGCATTGGGATATTTCTTGTAAGCCAAAATCCAGGTGTAAGTGACGATGGGATAGGAATCAGCCCCTTCGGGATCGGAAATGAAGGCGCGGAGATTTGCGGGTAGAGGTACTGATGCGAGAGTTTTAGAGGCTGACTCCTCACTAGCTACAACAAACTTACCGCCTTTGTTTTCCAAGGCAGCAAATTTGAGACTATTTTGTTTGGCATAGCCGTACTCGACATAACCAATGGAACCTTGAGTTTGTTGAATTTGAGCGGTAACACCCTCATTACCCTTAGCACCGGTTCCCGTAGGCCAGTTGACAGTTTTGCCTTCGCCAACTTTAGTCTTCCACTCCGGGCTAATAGCACTAAGGTGTTTTGTGAACACACCCGTGGTTCCGCTACCATCGGAACGATAAACAACATTGATCGGCTCTTTAGGAAGTTTTGCACCTGGGTTAGCCTTGGCAATTTGGGGATCATCCCAAGACTTGATTTTGCCTAGTAGAATATCGGCGTAAACGGCCCGTGGTAGCTTGAGTTCTGGAACATCTGACAAGTTGTAAGCCAGGACGATGCTACCAGCAGTCACAGGCAGTAAGAGAACACCCCTATCTGCTGGTACTTTCTGGATTTCTTCATCCTTCATCGCAACATCGCTAGCACCAAAGTCTACGGTGCCTTTGATAAATTGCTCAACTCCAGAACCGCTACCAACTGATGCATAGTCAACTTGCAGATTTGGATATTTTTTGTTTAAATCCGTGAACCAGGTATCATACAGTGGTGCTGGAAAAGACGCCCCAGCCCCGCTTAACTTTACGGTTCCACCAAGGTCTAATTTGGCTGGGCTAGAGGCAGTAGTATCTGTAGCAGTGCCAGAAGGCGTATCCTTCGTGGCTGTATTATCTGGGGTTTGCTGTCCGCCACAAGCTGCGAGGCTGATTGTCAGTGCTAACACTGAAATTGAAGCTGTGAGGCGATGAGTTTTTATTACACTAACAGGTGAGAGCATCGCTATAAATTTTTTAGTAACTTTCCAGGTGAGCGTTTCTAAGATACCCCTAAAGGACTACGATTAAGATTAACAATAGGTTAATAAAGCAAAAAAATGCTTGTTTTTTTTTGATGAAGAGCAAAGCCTTCTTTATAGTTTTGCTTGATAAATTTTATACTCTTACGTTGGAATAAGTTATAAATAATGCTGCCTAAACAGAATCACACGTATTTACAAAAATTTATTCTTAGTGTATCTTCATTGGTCAAGCGCTCAAAAAAGTATGTCAATAGATGATAAAGCCTGGTAAACTAATGTACTTTGAATTTGCATAACCAGGGCGGGTTTTCTGGGCTACCCCACAAGAGTTTTACTTCTAGGTAATATGCAACTTTTATGTCCAACAGCTTAAAACAAAAGGCTTAGAAATTTGGGAGCTTATGGAAAACTGTTTCTAGTTACTAGCCTAAGCAGACCTGAAGCAAACAACTAAACAATCTCATTTAGGCTGTGAAATTCTTGTAAGAGAAAGAGTAAGTTGTTTATGTATGGAGAATATAGGGAGCGATCGCCTAAAAAAGTCGATTAAGGAAATATTTTAAGCACTTTGTAGCTAATTTAGACAATACTCTCAAAAATTAGTACAAGAAATTATATTATACTCAGTAATTTTACCATATTTTAGGTCAAATACCAGAATCAGAAAACGCCTCAGTCAATAAAAATTAGACAATAGACACTTAAGCCGCAATTCGCAGAACTGAAAAGTTACATACCAAGAAGGCAAAAGAAAATATGCTAGTTCTTAAGATGTCAGCAGAAATTTCATTTCAATATTAATGAATATACTGGTTGCTGTAGGTTTTCCCTTTTGCCTTTTCTTGGTTGTCTGATAAATGTTTGCTGCTTCCAATCAATTACTATGGTCTATGATTGGCTTACTCCTAACAATGGGTGGCACTTTCCTAGAAGCTTATGGCATCACCTTACCTTGGAGTTGGAGTCAGCACGGAATTCAAACTTTTTCTTTAGGAGTCAGTTTTCAAATTGGCGCAGTGCTGCTGGTGGGTTGTTTAGGAGGCAAAAATGCCGGTGCGCTCTCGCAAATTGCTTATTTAGTGATGGGGTTAACCTTATTACCTGTATTTGATGATGGCGGCGGTATTGGTTATGTTAAGCTATCTCAGTTTGGCTATCTACTAGGCTTTATTCCTGGAGCTTGGATTTGTGGCTTGTTCGCTTTTAAAGCTAGACCCCGACTAGAAACTCTTGCCTTTAGCTGTATCTGTGGCTTGTTAACTCTCCACCTATGGGGTATTACTTATTTGATTATTAGCTATATGTTTCAGTGGAAAGGCACAGAAAATCTACCCTTGATGCAAGCAATCCTCAGATACTCCTGGTTTGCACTACCAGGTCAACTAACTGTGGTGTGTGCCGTTACTGTAATAGCATATATATTGCGCCACTTAATGTTTTATTAGTTCATTATCATTTGTCAAAAGCTGATGACCAATGACCAATGACCAATGATCAATGACCAATGACCAATGACCAATGACCAATGACCAATGACCAATGACCAATTCGCCATGCGTTTAAAAAATAGCCTTTTCTGGATAGCTGCCTTCATAGCTTTTTTCTTAGACCAAATAACAAAATACTGGGTGGTGCAAACCTTTAGCTTGGGGCAGACACTACCACTCTTACCTGAGATATTTCACTTCACTTATGTCACTAACACTGGTGCCGCTTTTAGTCTGTTAAGTGGGAAAGTAGAGTGGTTACGCTGGCTATCTTTAGGAGTGAGTTTAGTATTGGTAGCGTTGGCGTTGTTTAGTCCAACGTTAAATTGGTGGGATCAGTTGGGCTATGGCTTGATTTTAGGTGGAGCGATGGGTAATGGTATTGATCGTTTTATTTTAGGCTACGTCGTTGATTTTCTTGATTTTCGCCTGATTAACTTTGCCGTATTTAATGTGGCAGATTCATTTATTAGTATCGGTATTGTTTGCCTATTAATTGCTTCGTTGCAAAAAACACCGACTTCAACTGGCAGGCCGCATTAAACTATTAAGCCTGGGATGATTAATCCCAGGCTATTAATTACTAAAACCCTTGTTCAATCCTATATGCGAAGACTTGATATATAGGTTTGAGCGATTTTTATTTGTCATATTACACCAGTTTGCATAACTGGTGCAAGAGGTGAAGATGCACCGGCGATCGCTGATGGCAAACTAGTATTCAGATTATGCCCCAGCTTTTAATTTAATTACCTGCTGCCAGGAGTTGTTGGCATAGAGCCTGGAGTAGTGGGAGAGCTACCTGGTTCAATACTGCTGCCAGGAGTGCCAGGAGTGCCAGGTTGTTCAGGTGGGGTTGAGCTACCTGGTTCGGTAGTGCTGCCAGGAGGAGTACCAGGTTGTTCAGGTGGGGTAACGCTTCCTGGACCTGGAGTTAAGTTGCTAGGAGCGCCAGGTTCAGGTGGGGTTGAGCTACCTGGTTCGGTAGTGCTGCCAGGAGTGCCAGGTTCAGATGGGGTTGAGCTACCTGGTTCGGTAGTGCTGCCAGGAGTGCCAGGAGTGCCAGGAGTGCCAGGAGTGCCAGGAGTGCCAGGTGGGGTAATGCTTCCTGGTGCTGGAGTTAAGTTTCTAGGAGCGCCAGGTTCAGATGGAGGAACGCTTCCTGGTGTCGGACTGGTTTCGGGAGTGCCAGATCCAGGTGTGGTAACGCTTCCTGGTGATGTGGTGCTATCTGGAGTGGTGGTGCTGGGCGTAGTTTCTGTTGGTACAGTGCTAGGAGCGCTAGGGGTGGATGCTGTACCGCCAGGACAGCGAGAGTTGAGCGGAAAATACTCGCACAGAATTTTCATCCCTTCTGGCGACATCTTGATTTCCGTTGGTGCAGTAGTGGAGTCGCTACTGGATTGGGCTATGGGGGATTTACTGGATTGACCTACAGCAACGTTAGCGGTGAGCGCTAAAGATAGAGCTGTACCAATCATGGTCAGAGATTTTCCCATCATTCTGAAATTAACCTTAACGGAACACTCGCACTATTAAAACAGACAATTAGATTTAGAAAATCTTCCTAAATGAAGATATTTCGGTTTGTTTCAGAATATGTGGATATGTAAAATTGGTAAAAATTAAATCTGTTGTTTATTAATAACTAGTGTTTAAAAGTACAACAATAAAAATTATGGTTGTAGTTATTGAACTAGTAAGAGTAGATAAAATAAGCCTTTGAGAATTGGAAAAAAAATTATCCCTCTGTAAGTAAGTGACAAAAATCACAAATTTATTCCAGTTATCAGCTAAATCTAAGTATAAATTAGATTAAAAAATTCCGTATAGCCAATTTATGCTTTGGCTTATGAGTAAAATGATGAAAGACTAACATTTAAATTGATTGTAATTCGATTGCCCGATTCTTCACTAAAAACTCTGATGTGAATAGCCGATGAGTTCTCCCCAACCCCCTCACAAGCCACAAACGTTACTAGGTCAACTGACTCAAGCAGTACATACGATTCAAGCTAGGGTCGATTTTTCTAAATTGGCGCTCAAGCCTAATGCCAAGGTACCGGAACTTTGGGTGCAGGATGCGGGGGCGGATAAGGCAGAAGTATATCCACTGTTGGGCGATCGCTATATTCTAGGTCGTAGCTCCAAATCCAGCGATATCGTCATCCGTAACCCTGTTGTTAGCCAAATTCACCTGTCGCTATCGCGCAATTCTACTCAGCACACACCAGTTTTCGTGATCAAAGACGAAAACTCCACCAATGGCATTTATCGTGGCAAGCGTCGTGTTAGTTCCCTAGAACTGCGTCACGGCGATATTCTTACTCTGGGGCCCCCAGAACTCGCTGCTTCTGTGCGGTTGCAATACGTCGATCCACCAGCCTGGTATGTCAAAGCTGCAAGTTGGACAGCTTATGGTGTCGGTGGTGTTAGTGCCCTGTTAGCGTTAGTGATTGGCGTCGAATGGCTGAAATTTACAGTTAAACCTCTACCTACAGCTACACGCGCCCCAGTCGTTGTTTACGCCCGTGATGGCGCCACCCCACTGAGAGAGCCTCGGACTATCTCTCATGTAGACATGAAGCGTTTAGAGGAATTTGGCCCTTATTTGCCTGTTGCGGTGGTAGCTTCAGAGGATAGTCGTTATTACTGGCACTTTGGGGTTGACCCTGTGGGGATTTTACGAGCCGTGTTGATCAATAGCCGCAGTGGAGATGTGCAACAAGGAGCCAGCACTGTTACCCAGCAAGTTGCCCGCAGTTTGTTCCGCGAGTATGTAGGCAGACAGGATACCCTTGGACGCAAATTGCGGGAGGCAATTGTCGCCCTGAAACTCGAAACCTTTTACAGCAAAGATGATATTTTGCTGATGTACTTAAATCGGGTTTTTTTGGGGGGGGATACCTCTGGCTTTGAGGATGCATCCCGATATTACTTTGACAAGTCAGCGAAAGAATTAACTTTGGCAGAAGCAGCAACGTTGGTGGGAATTCTACCAGCCCCCAACGGCTTCGATTTTTGTGGAGATAGTCACAATAAGCTAGAAGCTGCTGAATACCGCAATCGCGTGATTAAGCGATTGCTAGAGATGGGCAAAATTAAACCTGAGGATGCGAACCGAGCCAGACGCTCCACCGTCCAAGTTAGTCCTAAAGTGTGTGAACAGCAAGCTAAGACGATCGCTCCTTATTTTTACAGTTACGTCTTCACGGAACTAGAATCAATCTTGGGGCAGGGAGCCGCAAGAGAAGGAAACTATATCATTGAAACCCAGCTTGATCCAGCCTACCAGACCCAAGCAGAAACAGCGTTGCGAAATTCAGTCAACAACGGTGGCGCAAATTTTAATTATTCTCAAGGGGCAGTAGTTACTCTTGACTCCAGTACTGGTAGCATCCTGGCAATGGTGGGCGGGACTGATTACAAAAAAAGTCAGTTCAATCGTGCTGCCCAAGCCAAAAGACAACCAGGTTCCACCTTCAAAATCTTTACTTATACCGCCGCTATTCAACAGGGAATTTCAGCATCCAATAGTTATTCTTGCGCTCCTTTAACTTGGCAAGGCTTCACCTATAAACCCTGTCGTTCAAGTGCTGGCAGTTTAGATATTGCCACCGGGCTGGCTCTTTCAGAAAATCCCATCGCCTTGGGAGTTGCCAAACAAATTGGGCTAGATAAAGTCGTGGCAATGGCGCAGCGTTTGGGGATTAAATCACCTCTCGATCCAGTTCCGGGCTTGGTATTGGGTCAAAGCGTGGTCAATGTTTTGGAAATGACTGGTGCTTTTGGTGCTATTAGCAATCGCGGTGTATTGAATCCTCCTCATGCGATTAAGCGAATTTTAGACAGTGGTGATTGCCGCGATCGCAATGATATCAAAACTTGCCGTGTAATCTACTCCTTCGACCAAGATCCGGATGCCAACAAACGAGTGCTGCCAAATGGTGTAGCCGATGAGATGACTAGTTTGATGCGTGGCGTAATCACAAGAGGTACTGGTCGTAGTGCTGCCATAGGACTGGGGGAAGCTGGTAAAACTGGCACGACTGATAAAAACGTTGACTTATGGTTCATCGGTTTTATCCCCGATCGGCGGCTTGTAACTGGTGTTTGGCTGGGAAACGACAATAATTCCCCTACATCTGGTAGCAGCGCTCAAGCAGCTCAGTTGTGGGGAAATTATATGAGGCGGATTACAAGGTAAATTGGGCATTGGGCAATGCCCTATGATTAAAAATTCATAATTCATAATTCATAATTATGTAATAGAAAAGGGATTTCAACCGTTCGACTGAGCGCTCATGCG
This sequence comes from Nostoc sp. JL33, assembly GCF_017114985.1. Taxonomy (GTDB): domain Bacteria; phylum Cyanobacteriota; class Cyanobacteriia; order Cyanobacteriales; family Nostocaceae; genus Nostoc. The sequence continues at coordinate 151,631 of NZ_JABXKP010000074.1, forward strand.
AAGCCCCAACTAAAACATAACTGCTTGTAAAAGCAACCGAATCAAACCCTTTTTAATTATGAATTATGAATTAATAATTATCAATTAGGCTGATATCCCTGCCAAGGAGTGACTTCCAGCGTGCCGCTAGGCTTGAATATCACTTGGAAATGGGCGAGAGGTTCTTTATTGTTGGGAGCTGCTACATTGGAACCATAGATAGCGTTGAACATTTTCGGAAGGGGTGTTTCCCGAAAATAGTCAAAGGCGACTTGGTTGAGTGGTTCATAATCAGCAATTACACCACCTTTGTTAACCGCTACGCGATATTTTAAATCTCGCGTAAAGGTGGGGGTGCCACTCCAAGTTTGGCGAACTGAATTATAAAGCTTTTGGTTTAAACCTTTGACTATATTAGAGTCAGTAATTGTTGCGCCAAGTACCTTTGGTGTACTAGCATATCCTCGCCAAGGGCTAACTTCTAGTACTCCTTTTGTATTAAACACTACTCTAAATTGGGCGATTGGTTCATTGGAAATGGGAGTGCGGTTAGCAGGATTGTAAAGTACGTTAGGCAGAGGAGTTTGCCCCACTCTTAGATTCGCCTCTTTATTCAACGCTTTGTAACCAACGATCGCCCCATCCGCAGCTACACCCAGCCGATAAATTAAATCCTCGTTCAATCCTGAGCGATTAGTCCAAGCTGGATGAATTTGGTTGTACACTTGGCGATTCAATGCACGTAACTGGGATGGATCAGTAATTTCCGAAACTGTATTTAAAAGTGCTTCTAAATCTTTAACTGGCGGCTTGGCATTAGCTGTGGTTGTTGGTGTTGATGTGGGGGTTGCAGCAGTGACGGGAGTTGCAGCAGCTGATACTAGAGGAGTGATGCTTTTTGTTGTAGAGCTAGTTTGGTCATCTGGTTGAGGCTGCGGTGGACGCATTTGAGGAGGTGGAATCAAGTTAAAAGCGATCGCTGCTACTGCTAAACTTGATACTCCCACAGCCGCAGGAACTGCTTGCCTGATCAAAGCCTGACTAGCACCGCCATAGCGTCTGGTAACTGGTTGTAGTTCTAAGGAAAGTTCTGGTAAAGTTTGGCTATCAGCAAAAAACTGATCCACTGCTTCCACTAAATCAAACAACTGCACCGTATTCAAATCTATTTCAATAGGCGGACGTTTGGAATTGTTAGAGTGGGACTCGAACCCGTCTGGAGCACCTTCTGAATGTATAATTAGCCTGTGTCGGTTGCTGTCAACTTTCTGAAACTCTACTAGTTCCGATTCCTGGTTGTGTGCTTGCGGATTGGGTACACTACTTAAAAATTCTTGGGCATAGCCACTAACAGCCCTCACCAAACTTTCAAAAAACTCCCGCCCTCCGGTTAGGGGTTGATTGTAACCAGATAAATAGCATTCTGCATTTACCAATATTGATAATTCCGGGCGCATTTCCTGGAACTGTGCAGCCCTAGTGACATCACTTAACCCTTCTAAAAGCAGTGTACAATTAGGTAGACTGTACTTACGTTGAATATTCATTCCACTTCCCCGTCAAATAAACTAATCCAGAACCTCTGCATTCCAGCTGTACCCGTACAAAATAGTAATTGTCCTAACAAATTTATCGCTAGCTCATCTAATTTTTCATCAGAACTTAATGCTAGTAAACCAGAACGGCGAGCATTCATCCGGCTCTTGAAATGCGCTCTAAACCGCTCTAGGTAATTAGATAGGCGCAAATTCTGTTCTAATGGAATCTGTTTTTCTTCCATTTGTTGACATATCATTAGTAACTGGCGGATGACAACAGTTAAACGCCGCGCCATGTAGCAAGCAATGACCACCAGAGCTTTTGCTTCCATAATAGTTAAGGGACGGCGCATGTGCGCTCTTCGTAGCGGGTTAGAGCTACGCATCCGCCATAAATTCACTCTGTCTTTAACAATTCCTTTAAGATCCAACTCTTGAGCAAAAGCCAGGATTGCTTCCGAACCACCAAGCTCTAAAGCTTCAATTGCCAGTAAAATCAGATCAATTTGCAACCGCGTTCTTCGAGGACAGGTTTTGGAAGCGATCGCCGGATCTGGTAAAGTGTCCAGAACCATCGGCAGTGATTCTTGGGTTGGACTGTTGAACGGCGTTAAACTTGCTGAGACATTCATTCTATAAATACCTTGTGCGGTTCCAACAGACTAGATAAAACAAATTTAAGATCGGTAGCCAAGACTTGAACATTAGACTTGTAGCACTAGTATGACTACCTGATATATACATTAGTTAACTCTTTCTACTCAAAAGTTTCCCTATATTGAAATTAAAGTTTTAAAACATCAGTTAATTCACCTCATTTATTAGTGCAATACCTTTTCTAGCTTGGTTTAGATTCTAATTATCGTCAATGAAGGGCGAAGCTTCAGCCTCGACTCCCAGCGTATGACATTATAGTGTACGATTTTTCAGGTATCTGAAATTGAACATTGGGTGTTGGACATTGGGCATTGGGCACAGTTATAAATTTAAATTAATAACTCCTCACTCTTCACTCCTAACTTTCCCTACTCCCTACTCCCTACTCCCTACTCCCTACTCACCATCCACTTTTTTATGGATTTGAAGTCTCTCGTTCGTGACATCCTAGATTTCCCCAAACCCGGAATTTTATTTCGGGATATTACTACGCTGCTGCGCGATCCAGAGGGACTGCGCTACACTATTGACTTTTTAACACAAAAATGCAATCAAGCTGGGATAACGGCAGATTATGTCATCGGTATAGAGTCGAGGGGATTCATTTTTGGCTCACCTCTGGCTTATAAATTAGGAGTTGGTTTTATTCCCGTCCGCAAAAGTGGGAAGTTACCAGCAGCCGTTCACTCAATTGAGTATGAACTAGAATATGGTACAGACTGCCTGGAAGTGCATCAAGACGCTTTACCCAAAGGTAGCCGAGTTTTGATTGTGGACGATTTGATTGCCACGGGTGGAACTGCGAGCGCAACAGCAAAGTTGGTACAGAAGATTGGCTGCGAACTAGTAGGGTTTGGGTTTATTATCGAGCTACGGGATTTACAAGGACGTAAATATCTGCCGGACGTGCCGATTATCTCTCTAATTGAATATTAGTCATGGGTGATTAGACAAAGGACAAAAGACAAATGACATCTACGAGAATTTCCTTGGAGACAGGTCGGGATTGGCTAATCAGGCTAGTCACGAGCGAAACTTTTGTTTATGTCGCAAAGCGGCTATTCCAGGCACTACTGACTTTGTTTTTGGCGGCAGCGTTGTCGTTTTTCATTATTCAACTCGCTCCTGGGGATTATGTAGATACGCTGCGGCAAAACCCGAAGATATCTCCAGAAAGAATTGAGGAAATCAAGCGGCAGTTTGGTCTGGATAAGTCTTGGCCAGAGCAATTTTGGCTGTGGCTATGGCGAATCTTGACAAAAGGGGATTTTGGTACGAGTTTTATTTATCAACGTTCAGTGGCATCGCTGTTGTGGGAACGGGTACCAGCGACTTTGCTATTAGCGATCGCATCTTTAATTGTCACATGGGCGATCGCCATCCCTCTAGGAATCTTTGCTGCTGTTAACCAAAATAAGCTAGCAGACCGGATTTTACAAGTGATTAGCTACGCCGGACAAGGCTTTCCCAGTTTCATCACTGCCTTAGCGCTGCTGGTTTTAGCCCAACTCACCTCGCCCTTATTCCCAGTCGGTAGCATGACTAGCATCAATCACTCGGAACTGTCGTGGTTTGGCAGAATCCTTGATATCGGCTGGCACATGATTTTACCAACGATCGCCCTCTCAATTACAAGTTTTGCTGGTTTACAACGGATCACTCGCGGCGAATTATTAGATGTGCTGCGTCAAGATTACATCCAAACGGCTCGTGCCAAAGGACTGCCAGAAAACCGCGTCATCTACGTTCATGCACTCCGCAATGCCATAAATCCCTTAATTACCTTATTGGGTTTTGAATTAGCTGGTTTATTAAACGGTGCCTTCATTGCGGAATTTTTCTTCAACTGGCCCGGTTTAGGGAGGTTGACTTTACAGGCTTTACAAGCTCAAGATTTATATTTGTTAATGGCAAGCTTGGTAATGGGCGCAGTGCTGCTGATTGCTGGTAATTTAATCGCCGATTTAATGTTAAAAGCCGCCGATCCACGCATTCGCCTAGAAAATCTCAATTAGTCATTTGTCATTTGTCATTTGTCATTGGTTTAACCCCATCTCCCTCATCTCCCTCATCTCCCCCATCTCCCTCATCCTCATCTCCATGCTGTCCGAAGTCTATTACTTAGTGCGCTCAAAAACTGACGGTAATTATCTCATCGCTCGTCCTGACACCGAAACATCAGGTTATTTATTGCTGTTTCAGGAAAACTTTGATGCCCTTAGCTATCTCAACACCCATGCGGCAGAAGTGGCAAATCGCTTTACTGTAGAATCTATTGCGCGTACACAGTTGGGAAACTTGCTCAAACGCTGGGGTTTTAGCGGTGTGGGTATTGTGACTGACCCCTTATTGCCCAAAGTTGAGTTTTTACAGCACAGTTAAGCTGTACTTTCTATTTGTTAATTGGATATCCATCATAAATGTTGGGTTTCCTTGCTCAACTAGCGAGGGGAGCGATCGCATTAATTATTTCTAATACTTCCATCCCACATGATGGTGTGATAAAGAATAGCATCATTGACATGACCATCAGTACTACCCGTCAAGTTTGCATAGCTGAGGTTAGCCCCATCAAAAATAGCAGCCTCCAACTTGGCGTAGGAGAGATCAGCCCCAATCAACAGAGCGTTCTCCAGAGAGGCGCTATACAGGTCAGCCCTATTTAGGTCAGCACCACTGAGATTAGCCCCACTCAGATCCGCACTCAGATGACTATCACTGAGATTAGCCTGTCTGAGATCAGTATTAATCATTTCAGTAGCCTCGAAGTGAGTACCTACCAAACAAGCCCCACAGAGGTTGGCATCCATTAGGTTTGCACCATCCAAGTAAGCTCTACTCAGATTAATACCCCGCAAGTCGGTTCTACTCAAGTTAGCGTTACTCAAATCAACTCTAGTAAAATCTCTATCTCCAGCAGCATAACGCCTGAGCAATTCCTCAGCATCCATACCTCAATTCCGCATTCATTCATTAATTAATATATTCTAAAGATAGCGTCCTTTTCGTCAGAGTCATGTTTTCTCTGAGAAGGAAAATCGGAAGATGCTACTGAAAAGCGATCGCGTGCTAATTTGTTAGGTAAATAATTGTGCGATCGCACAGTTAAATTTATGGATTAGTGTGGACTCAAAGCAGCTTGTCTCTGTTTGATAGGAATCTCAATCATAAATTCTGTCCCCTTTTCAGGTGCAGAAACACACTTAATTTTTCCCTTATGCTTATCTACTACAATCTGGTAACTAATAGATAATCCTAAACCAGTACCTTTGCCTACAGGTTTCGTAGTAAAGAAGGGGTCAAACAATCTAGTCTTAATTTCCTCAGTTATTCCTGAACCATTATCTTTAATGCTGATAACTACGCACTCTTGATTTTTAACTTCAGTATGAATAGTAATAAAACTGGGGTGTTGTTTAATTTCTTCTTTTAAGCGCCCCATTTCCTGTTGACGTAAAGCATCAATAGCATTACTCAAGATATTCATGAAGACCTGATTTAATCCCCCTGCATAACATTCGACAAGAGGCAAATTATCATAGTCTTTGATAATTTTAATTTCTTGCTGTTCAGATTTTCCTTTGAGATGATGCTGCAAAATTAACAGTGTGCTATCAATTCCTTCATGAATATCAACAGGTTTCATTTCCGCTTCATCAAGACGGGAGAAGTTCCGTAAGGTTAGCACAATCTCGCGGATACGATCAGTACCAACTGCCATTGAGGATAAGATTTTCGGCAGATCATCAATAATAAACTCCAAATCTATCTGATGAATTAAAATACTTATTTCTGGGTTGTCATGAGGATATTGTTGCTGGTACAGATTCGTTAAAGCTAGTAATTGCTGAATATATTCTCTAACATACATTAAATTGCCATAAATGAAATTAACAGGGTTATTAATTTCATGAGCAACACCAGCAACTAGCTGACCCAGCGAGGACATCTTTTCAGTTTGGATTAGTTGTACTTGAGTATTTTGCAATTCTTGCAGTGTCTGTTCTAGTTGAATATTTTTCTGTTTTAATTTTTTCGTTCTCGTCGCGACTTGCATCTCCAAGATATAATTAGCTTCCTCTAAGGCGGCTTGAGCGATTTTTTTCGCTTTTAAATATTCTTGCAATAAATTCAATACCAAAAGCCATGCCGGAATAAGTATTATTAAACTTATGATAGATTCTAAAATTGCCCAAAATATTCTTTGACGATATTCAGCAACTGTCTGCTGTAACTGAAGTGAGATATTACGGTTTCTTTTAGCAACACCATCGGCATAAATGTGTTTATTAGTTTCATATTCGCGACTAGATAATAGGAGTTGGGCCGCTTGTTTTTGATTATTCTTGACTAAATCAAAAGATTGATACTCCATTCTGACCAACTGCTGATTTGCAGCATCAATTTTTTTGGTATCCTCATTTTCATATGTTTTAGGAGCCAGTTTAATAAGTTCTTTAATGATCACATCGAGTTGAGGTTCAAATTGCCGATACCGTTGTTCCCAAGTCAAATTACCTGTAACAGCATTCATGCGAGCCGACATTGTTAATACTTCATCAAAATAGATAATTTTATCACTTAGTTTTTGGAGTTGAAATTCATTTTTAGTAATCCTATTAAAATGATAATATGCTTGCCAATTAAGCCAAATTTGAGGAATAAATAAAAGTAACGTTAGTAGTACTGTTACAGTTACTATTTGAGATGGAAGAAATCTCAGTTTATAAGGCAGGTGCATTTTTATACTCTTGTTTTAGATATAATTAGAATCGGGCATCAACTAAATTTCAATATGTTGTATTAGTGGGATCTCATCAGCACTAATACCAAAATAATTTCTGAGATATTTTATAGTCTCATTGTGATAATTTTCAAAAATTACCTCATTTATTTGTTTGATTTTGATTTTTTTTCCATAAATAAAACCTAAGTCAAAATTTATTAAATCTAATTTAGAAAATTTATATGGATATGGATATATAAATCTAGCAAAAAACTTAAATATCAATAAATGTATTCTATTAGTATTTAAGTCGTTTCCCATAGTAAATCCAATTACAAAAGCTTCATCTTGAGGAGAAATTCCTTTACCTAAAAGTATGTGAATATAATCATGAGCGTGAAGGCTAATTTTACCAGGTAGCGCCAAGGGGCTATTAGGATTCTCTAGTAACCAAATGATAAAGGGAATCTTCGGATTATGTAACCTAAATACTGTTGAATATGCTTCTTTTAACTTAATATGATCTACATCTATTTGAAAAGTTGTATCTAAATCAAAAGCCATCTCTATACTCCCCAACGTTATTTAAAAAAGAATTAAACTTTATTAGTCTTGATGAGTTTGCTATTTATATTAATTTGCTTTTATTCTATAAATAGCAAAAGCATGGCAATTAGCGGCTACTGTTAGATTTAATAAAAACAGAAAAAATAGATTAATTACTGTCGGTTCGCCCATTTTTTAAGCGATTAGAAAAAAGACGGAACGGAAGAATAAGGATTATAGCGTTTGTCCCAAATTGCGATGTCTACGACGGGCTGTGACGCTCCTGCGTCGCTAACGCTACGCTATCGGTGACGCCAGTGGAGTCAATTAATCTTGGGTATTGGTTCACCACTCGCCACCATCCAAAAACCTGATTTCTCCCAAGCCCTTATTCTTAGGTTATTTACCAATTTTTCTAACTTCAAAACAATGGGTGAACCCCCAGTAATCAATTAGTATTTGCTTTTTCCTAATTTGTCTATATTTATCATGAAAAGTTATTCTTATTTTTATAAAAGAATGCTTAAAATTAGTTACAGTAAACTCTCAGTATTATCACTACTTAACGTTTATAAAATTTATAATTACGTTAAAAAGATGACAATTTAAATATTAAATATTAAATATAAATTTTGCAAATATAGCGTTAATGTTTGAATGTAGTAAGATTTTTTAAAAATTTAAGTAATATAGCAATCCGAATTGAAACCTGAGAAAATACGTAGACATAAAGTACGTATCTATAAGCATTTCAGCGATTTTCTTGCTCATGAATGATTTAGGATTGCTATATCTACATTTATTATGAAGATATATAGGACTCAGATTTGATTTTTTAAATACACGTAGGGGAGCCAGTACGTTGGACGGGTTCCCCGGCTTTAGATAGCTATAGACTAATTTGTTTAAGTAAATAATTGTGCGATCGCACAGTTAAAATCAGGCAATATCGGTGAACTCAATTCATCACCATTGAACAAAGTAGCAACTAACTTTAAACTTGCTTGTTCGCGTCGATAGACTTCCACCTGTTGCTTGTGCCAATCCACAATCCAATATTCTCTGACGCCTCTTGCTGAGTAAAGCTTTAATTTAAGTTCCCTGTCCCGCTTTTCATTTTCAATCCCAGCAGATAGCACCTCTACAACCAGTTCTGGCGCACCGATCAAATGCCCAGCCTCATCTAAAAGTAGGGACAATCTCTCATTGCTAGCCCAGACAACATCGGGAATCACATTATCATTATCCCCAAAAATTATGCCTGGAGCAGTCACAACTTCTCCCAAAGAAGTAGTCTGTGACCAATTATCCAAGGCAGTACAAATTCTGACACAGACTTTTTGATGATTCCAGTGAAGCGCTCTGGTCACAAACAATTCTCCGTCAATAATTTCATAGCGGTTCCCGTTATCTGGAAACAATTCTAAGTCGGCGGTAGTCCAGCGCACTCTCTCAGATATCGGCTGGTTCATAAATCATCTCTGTTAGAGTATTTACCTATTTTAGCCTGAGTGGAAATTGAAAATTAGTTAATAGTGAGGAGTGAGGAGTTAGGAGTTATTATTCACTCTCTGCTCCCCTCAGTCCTAAGTTCCTAGTACAGTAGGGCGTAAATAAGCCACCCATTTGTAATGTCTGAAACCCTTGCTAAAACGTAATTACGAATTACGTTAGCGTAGCGGGGCGTAGCCCATTACGAATTACGAATAGCGGTACTAGCCCTCTACACCACTACCTTTTCTAAGAGCAGCTTAGAACGCTTCACTTGCTGAGGAATTTCTACGGGATAATCTCCAGTGAAGCAGGCAGAACAGAAACTGTTGGTGTCTTCTCGTGTCGCTTCTAGCATTCCCTTCCAACTAAGATAGGCGAGGCTGTCTACTTCCAGTTGCTTGGCAATTTCCGCTACTGACTTGGTAGCAGCAATTAGCTGATCCTGAGAATCGGTATCGATGCCATAGAAGCAGGGATGAGTTACAGGCGGAGAAGAAATTCGCATATGTACTTCTACTGCACCAGCCTCACGTAAGGTTTTTACTAATTTACGGCTGGTAGTACCCCGCACAATCGAGTCGTCTACGATGATCACTCGTTTACCCGCCAGCACATCTTTGAGGGGGTTGAGTTTCATACGGAGACCTGACTCGCGCATGGCTTGGGTTGGTTGAATAAAAGTTCGCCCAACGTAGCGATTTTTAATCAGTCCTTCACCGTAGGATACACCAGACGCTTGGGAAAATCCGATCGCAGCAGGGATACCCGAATCAGGAACACCAAAGACAATATCGGCATCTACAAAAGATTCTTTAGCTAGTTGATGTCCTAACCGCATTCGGTAGCTGTACAAACTCTCGTTGTGCATGACGCTATCAGGGCGGGCAAAGTAAATCATCTCAAAGATACACAATTTCCGCTCGGACTTTTGACTCCAATGATAGGAAGCTAAACCTTCTTCAGTAATCCAAACTAATTCCCCTGGCTCTACGTCTCGCAGGTATTCGGCTCCAATGATGTCTAAACCACAAGTTTCGGAAGCCAAAACGTAACGGACTGGATTACCAGCCAAAGTCCCAATTACCAAGGGGCGAATCCCATTGGGGTCACGGACACCCATAACGCCAGTAGGAGTGCCAATGACTAAACTAAAGGCTCCTTGGCAACGGTGAAATGCCTGAATTGCACCTTCTAGCCAATCTGCACCAGCATTGATGGCTCCTGCGATCGCAAAAGCGATCATTTCTGAGTCTGTTGTCGTGACTAAGTTACATTTATTCTCAAGCAACTCTTGACGCAGTTGCACAGTATTGACTAAATTACCGTTATGCGCTAGAGCTAATGAACCTAAACGGGTTTCCAGTACTGCGGGTTGAGCATTAACTTTGCGGCTAGAACCTGTAGTGGAATAACGAGTGTGACCAACAGCAAGGCTACCAGGTAACTGATCCAAGATGGATTCATTGAAAACTTGAGACACCAAGCCCATATCTTTGTGAAGATGTACTTGTGTACCCTCAAAGGTGGCAATACCAGCTGATTCTTGACCCCGGTGCTGGAGGGCATACAATCCAAAGTAGGTCAGTTTAGCAACGTTTTCTCCTGGGGCGTAGATGCCAAAAACACCACAAGCTTCTTCTGGCTTGTCAGGCTGATTTTCATGACTATTGATTGGGTTGTTGATCTCGTCGGGGTATTCATCCGAAGTGACAGAATGAATGGAAATCATACTAGCTTTGCTCCTGGTAGGGGGTCAATCAATTTTGGATTTTAGATTGACGATTTTGGATTGATCGCACCATAGTAGGGATGCAGCTTGGGATTTGAGAGTGGCTATTTTAGATTTGTTTCGCTTACTAGGAGCAAGACATGAACCACAAGCAACGCCCCCAATCCCTCCGGGTTCGGTAGTTGCTCATGAGGGAAACCCCCTTCTCTACGAGACGCTCCGCGTTCGCGGAGCGTTCCGTTGGCGCAGCCTCTCGCAGAGAAGGAAAGGCGCTAGCCACGCGCGTGAGGGAGAAGACCGCACTACCTCACCAAAATCTAAAATTCAAAATCTAAAATCGGTACTCAAGTCACTGGGATTATCTCTATAGATAGTTGTAGCTTTCTTAATAAATCTTTAACCATCTATTAAAACAGTACCGTAATTATGAGCAGGGACGCTAATAAAAGAGTTAGGAGTTAGGAGTTAGGAGTTAGGAGTTAGGAGTTAGGAGTTATGCTTTTTATTCCTAACTCGTCACTTTCAACTCCTAACTTCTTTAACTGGGGGTAGTGGTGGGGATGGCGAGACGCCTGGCGATCGCGTGGGAATAGCGATCGCTCATATCTTCGATACTAACTTTGATTAAGGTTTGGTTATTAGTGGTGAAAACCCCCAAACCCGTCTCAAAATTCCCAACCGTACCTAGTTTTTGCCACTCTTGACCGAGATGTTCCTTTAAATATGATTCCCAAATTTCTTGTTGTGCTGATGCTACAGAAACTAAAATTCTGGCACCACCTTCGGCAAACAGCACCTGATCGAGGCGATTTGACTGCGTTGATGCTATTTCTAAATTGATTTCGGCACCAAGGTTGCCAGCAATACAACATTCGGCGATTGCGATCGCCACTCCTCCCTCAGCACTATCATGGGCTGAACGTACCCAACCATTACGAATTCCTTCACGACAAACTTTCTGGACGCGGCGTTCCAAGTCAAAGTTTACTCGTGGCGGTTTTCCGGCAACAGTACCGTGGATAGTGGCTAAATACTCCGATGCTCCCAAACTGATTTTGGATGCCAGAGGCAATCCGAGAAGATAAATCACATCGCCGGATGCTTGCCAACCTTGACCACAAATTTTGCTTATATCAGGAATCAAGCCCACCATACCCACAACAGGAGTGGGATAGATTGGTTGTGGGATTCCTTCAGAATCGAGGGTTTCATTGTACAAAGAGACATTTCCGCCTGTGACTGGTGTCGCCAATTCTCGACAAGCTTCTGCCAAACCACGACAAGCTTCTGCCAATTGCCAGTAACCAATTGGTTTTTCTGGAGAGCCAAAATTTAGGTTATCCGTTACCGCCAGAGGTTCTGCACCCACACAGCTAAGATTACGTGCAGCTTCTGCCACCACTGCCTTAGCTCCTTCGTAGGGGTCAAGATAAACATAACGAGGATTGCAATCTACCGTTGCCGCCACTCCTGATTTTGGATTTTGGATTTGGGATTTTAGATTGGGGATTTGTTCTAGGGGGCGCAAACGGATAACAGCTGCATCTGCACCACCAGGGAGTATTACTGTATTATTTTGTACTTGATGGTCATACTGACGATATACCCAATTTTTAGAAGCGATCGTGGGTGTATCGAGCAAAGTTAACAGAATATCATTCCAACTTTGCAGCCCTGCTTGGAGTTCTATTCCAACAGTTGGGCAATCAGGTAAGGAATCAGGAGTCCATTCCCAAGCTTTACGCGCATATTCTGGCGGTTCTGTCAATAACTCCCGATGATAAAGTGGGGTATTCTCCGCCAAAGCTTCAGCCGGAATTTCTGCTGCTACTTCACCCTGGAAGAGAATCCGCACGATAGGTTCAGCGATGACTGTACCGGCGACAACGGCTTGAAGCCCCCAACGGTGGAAAATGTCGATTAATTCCTGCTCACGTCCCTTGTGGGCAACGAACAGCATTCGTTCTTGAGATTCCGAAAGCAGATATTCATAGGGAACCATTCCTGTTTCTCTGACGGGAATCTTATCTAAATCTAGTTCAATTCCCACACCGCCTTTTGCCGCCATCTCTGAAGTAGAACAGGTGATCCCCGCCGCTCCCATATCTTGGGCGGCGACAACTGCACCTGTCTTAAACGCCTCCAAACAAGCTTCAATTAACGACTTTTCCAAAAATGGATCGCCCACTTGTACAGCAGGACGGTTGTCTATTGACTGTGAACTCAATTCGGCACTGGCAAAACTCGCGCCTCCCATGCCATCGCGCCCGGTGGTGGAACCAACATAAAGCACGGGGTTGCCTAAGCCAGATGCTCCAGATTTGACGATTTCTGCTGTTTCCATCAACCCTAGTGCCATAACGTTCACCAGAGGATTACCAGAGTAAGCAGAGTCAAAGTAAACTTCGCCGCCCACTGTGGGTACTCCAACACAATTACCATAATGTGAAATTCCCGCCACTACGCCTTGGAACAGCCTTTGAGTTTTGGGATCTTCTAGGGAACCGAAGCGCAGGGAATTTAATAGAGCAATGGGACGCGCACCCATTGTAAAGATATCTCTGAGAATGCCTCCTACTCCCGTTGCGGCTCCCTGAAATGGTTCGACTGCTGAGGGGTGGTTGTGGGATTCAATCTTAAAGGCTAGTTGGAGTCCGTCGCCCAAATCTACAACACCAGCATTTTCACCAGGCCCCACGAGGATGCGATCGCCTGTCGTGGGAAACTGTTTTAATAGCGGTCGTGAATTTTTGTAACAGCAATGCTCTGACCACATCACCCCAAACATTCCCAGTTCAGCTTTATTGGGATGACGCCCTAACCTACGGACAATTTCTTCATATTCTTCTGGCTTTAAACCTTCTGCGGCGATTTCTTCGGCAGAAAAGGCTGGTTTTGAGGTTGCAGTCATGGAAGTAATGCACTCTGGGGGACAGAGCATTATTCTATCGATTTACTTGGCTTGTAGATGCAGTTCCAGAAATGCAGATAATTCTTCTTTGGATATTTCTTTCTGGACTACTTGAATCACCAAGTTGTAAGCTTGCTCTGACGATAAGTTCAAACTGTAGGCGTTTAAGGTTATGAAGGTATCCATAACCGCAAATGCAGTGCGCTTGTTACCATCAATAAACGGATGATTCATCGCTAAATGGTACAGGTACGCTGCTGCTTGCTCGTGAATTGTTGGATGGAGAAGTTCACCGCCAAAAGTAGCTTGAGGTTGTGCGAGGGCTGAATCTAGCAAACCTTCGTCTCTGACACCAGATGTTCCACCAAAGCTGTTTATCTCATCTTGGTGAATATCTAAGACTTGAGAAATAGAAATAAATCTAGGAGTCTGCAAGGCGACGGTAAACCTCCTGCCATTTCTGTTTAGAAGCTAAGTAAGCCTGCCATACTTCTTCATCTGAGGCAATCTGATTTGAGGCAGTATTTTCTAATTTGTTTTCATTTTGTTCAATTTCGCGGAAAGATTCGGCAAAATCAGGAATATTTAATAATAGTTTTTCAGTAGCTTCGCTTTCTTCTGTTTTTTGTAAATAAGCAATAATTGCAACTGCTACTCGCAACTTCTCAGGAGGAAGTTGACGCAAACGGCTTTCTGCTTCTGATAAATAACTGCTGTGCTTTTGTTCTGTTGCCATCGTTACCCCAAGCTAGGTTTGTTGCAAGACGTTGTGAATCAGTTCTGCTGCTAACTCTAGCTTATCGTGCAATTGTGATTTACTCAATGAAGGCAACTGCAAACCCAACTAGCCCTTGGGGGCTTTTTTATTACAGTTTAACTCTTGAAGAGGTTTCTATGAAAACAATAATTCATCCTATTAAATACCGAATTATCGAACGTAAAATTACTCCAGAAAAATCTTACTGGCATTTTATTAAAGGTAAAACCTTTTATAATCCACTAAATCTGCCAAGTGAAGGCGATATAGAATTTATGTTCGGTACAACTAAAAAGAAAGTTGTTATTGAACTGTTTCGCATCAATGGCGGGAAGGTAGGATACTATTTGGTAGATTTACGAGAGAAGCAATACTATTACTGTGGTCAGAAATGGGAAGATGTTAAAGCCAAATTACGGGAATTAGGCATTGGCACAAATGAACCGAATTATCACTCTTGAATGAAAAGTTTTTGTAGAAGCGTAGCCGCCGCAGGCATCGCCCATCCATTGCGTAGCTCTGTTGGTGAATGACGTTAAAAGTATTTTGGGATGCTAATTAATTTGTGTTGTAAAGCGCGATGTTTAAAGATAAGTCAACTAAGTAATTTAACTGCAACTTCTGGCACTATGGCTTGCGGAGATGTACTGAAACTTAGAGATGATTTGAGTATATGCAGTTTAGCTGTAACAATCAAGTGACGAGAATCACATTTATGTATGATTAGGATCGTCTCCCTGCGATCGCTAACTAGGCATAATTAATGACAACTGAACTCTAGCCGAGTCATTAATAGGGAACACACTTAATTGCCGACAGCCTTAATCAAGGACTGTCGGTTTTTTGTATGTATATGCCCAATGCCCATAAAATTTCCCCACAACTGGTTGATAACTTGACAGAGATTTTGCCAGAGTCACTACCAAATGTGGGGAAGGTATGATCAAATTGGGGATCTTATGCCTATCAAGCGCTAATATCTTGCACTCACTCTAGTAGACCGGAAGTATACTCCTAGAAACAGCACAAACTTTGTATTAAGACATCGCTTGAATGATGTAATCAAAGTAGGGCGCTGCTTCAGCAGAGTCTTCCGCACTCAGTAAGCCAAGGGAGGCTGTTTTGAGGGAATTGATCGCTTCTACCATTCCAGGGACAGGAACGCCCAATGAATTGTACATTTCCCGCACACCAATCAAACCGATTTTTTCAATTGGCTCTTTGTCGCCGGCAAGTACACCATAGGTAATTAGGCGTAAGTACCAGCCAAAATCGCGGATACATAGAGAGCGCTGGCGTTCTCCGTAAGCATTACCTCCGGGGGAGATAAAGTCAGGACGCTTCTGCCAAAGTTGTTTGGTTGCTTCCTGAACGATCTTTTTTTCGTTTTCGGCTAAGGTAGCCGCAATCCGCGTCCGTTGTACGCCGGTTTGCAAAAAGTCTTTGATATTTTTAAGTTCGCCACTGCTGGGATAACGCAGTTCGTCGTCGGCTTTGAGAATAACTTGGCTAATTACAGTCATGATGATTGAAATCACCTGAAATATTATCTGTTAGTTTAGCGAGTTGGAGGTACACAAGTGAAGAGATAGGAGCTACTTATGTATTGAACTGATCTGTTTGGGGGGAGTGGGGAGTGGGGAGTGGGGAGTGGGGGAATGGGGGAGATGAGGGAAATGGGGGAGAAATAACCAATGCCCCATGTGAACAATGACCAATGACCAATGACTAATGACCAATGACTAAAATAATTTGGCAACAGGGTGAATTAATTGAAGTTACGATCGCTAATCTGAGTGATACAGGCGATGGTGTGGGACGCGCTGATGAGCGTGTCGTGTTTGTCCCAGATACTGTACCAGGCGATCGCGCGATCGTCCGCTTAATACATGTTAAACCCAAATACGCCCACGGGAAGCTCCAGGAGCTATTAGAACCATCCCCCCACCGGATTAGACCTAGTTGTATTGTGGCGGATAAGTGTGGTGGTTGTCAGTGGCAGCATATTAGTTATGATTACCAGCTAGTAGCCAAGCAAAATCAAGTTATCCAAGCTTTGGAACGCATTGGCGGTTTTGTCCAACCACCAGTTGATTTAGTACTCGCCGCCTCTTCTGCTTTCGGCTACCGTAATAAATCTACATATCCTCTAGGCATATCGGCAACAGGACAGGTACAAGCTGGATATTACCAAAAAGGTAGTCACCAATTAATTAACTTAAATCAATGTCCAGTCCAAGACGCGCGATTAAATCCTTTACTAGCCGAAGTTAAGCAGGATATTCAACAACAGGGTTGGCAAATTTACGACGAACAGCGTCACCAAGGAAAAATTCGCCATCTTGGTTTACGCATTGGGCGACACACTGGGGAAATGTTGCTGACTTTGGTGGTGAAGGACTGGAATTTATCAGGAATTGAAACCCAAGCCCAGGAATGGTTAAAGCGTTATCCCCAGTTAGTAGGAGTGTCGCTCAATCGCAACGGCGATCGCACAAATGCTATCTTTGGATCAGAAACCCGTTGCATCGCTGGAGTCCCCCACCTGCGTGAAAATTTTGCTGGACTAGAATTTCAAGTGCGCCCAGATACATTTTTCCAAGTGTATACAGAAACAGCAGAGGCACTATTGCAAGTAATTCAATCAGAACTCAATCTTCAAGGGCATGAGTTGCTAGTTGATGCCTACTGTGGTATTGGGACTTTAACTTTACCCCTCGCCAAAAAAGTGCGTATTGCTACAGGATTAGAAGTGCAACCAGCAGCAGTAGACCAAGCGATTTTGAATGCCCACCGCAACGGAATTGATAATGTCACATTCCAAGTCGGGGCAGTAGAAAAATTGCTTCCCAAAATGGGCACAATACCAGAAGTAGTAATACTCGATCCGCCACGTAAGGGGTGCGATCGCACTGTCATTGAAACTTTACGGCAACTGAAACCATATAGAATCGTTTACGTCAGCTGTAAAGTAGCTACCCTCGCCCGCGACCTGAAATTACTTTGTGAAGATGGGCTATATACCATCACACGGGTACAACCTGCTGATTTTTTCCCTCAAACCGCTCATGTTGAAGCTGCCGCCTTTCTTGTGCTATCACATTTGGACAAGGGTAGTAATTCCTTGACAAAAACTGAAATTTGAAATTTTTAGTCTACTGCATACTAAAGATGCTAAAATTGAATTAAGCTGAAAATAGAAATTCATTTTGTTTAAAGAAATTCAAGTTGCATAGGCTCTTAAAAATGTGAAATTGGATTGTGTAAATTACAAATCGGCAATTAACTAGAGTATGCCAATACTCTCTTAAATTACTAGCATCTTTTGAAGTTGCTGACTTCATTATCAAACTTATTCCAGCCGCTATATATCTAAACAATCCCAACTCATACATGAAGTCAATGCTCCCTAGCATTTTCAAAATTTAGTTTTAAAGACGCAAGTTTGAAGGCAGCATGACCACCTCAAGTTTTATCAGGGTGCCTGTAATAGCAAACTGATGTCTAGCTAACTGAAAGCTATGGGGTTTCTCTTGTGATTACAATTTCACTCCGTCCAGTTGGGCGTTATTGGGGCACTATTAGTTTTGCCTCAACCCTCTATCTTTGTCCAATATTAGATTTGCTGTTGGCAGAAATCCCAGCAAAGTTACAAGCAGAATTGCGGCTAGGACTTCAAGAAGCCCTAGTAAACGCCGCTAAACATGGCAATAATCTTGATCCCAGTAAAACAGTTCTAGTGCGTTTTTCCTTAATAGATAATCAATATTGGTGGATAATATCAGACCAGGGTAGCGGCTTTACTCCTTCATCGAGTAGTGATGAAGAGCCAACAGACTATCTCCCACCAGATGAATCAGAAAGTGGTCGTGGTTTATGTCTTCTCCATCAAATTTTTGATCAGGTAGAGTGGAACCGTAAAGGCACAGAATTGAGGCTTTGTAAACAAATGGAAAATCGCCGGGGACTATCTCTGCGGCGATAAAAGGGGAGTGGGGAAAGTTATTAGCTGATTGATTTTTTTACTCCCTACTCCCTACTCCCTACTCCCTACTCCCTAGTCCCTACTCCCTACTCCCTACTCCCTACTCCCTACTCCCTACTCCCTACTCCCTA